>CANQVA010000008.1 GCA_947627175.1 uncultured Ruminococcus sp. | reverse complement strand
ATTAAAAAAGGAGAATTATTATGAAAAACTTCAAGAAAATCGCATCCGCAATCGCTGCCCTCTCGCTCGCTGCCTGCATGGTAGCACCCGTGGCAACAATGACCTCTTTCGCCGCTACTGATGTTACAATCACTGTTCCAAATGATGGAGTAACATATAGCTATGAAGCATATCAGATTTTCACTGGTGTTCTTTCTGGCGGTACTCTTACAGAAATACAGTGGGGTTCTGGTGTAGATCAGACGAGTGCAAATCTCTTATCTGATATTCAGGGCATAACAGTTAGTGAAGCTCCCACTACACCTTTTTCAGGAAAGACAACAGCTTCTGAAATTGCCAAGGTTCTTTCTGACGCTGCTAAAACGGCATCAGATGCTGAACAGCCCACAAAAGATTTGGAGATTACCAAAAAGTTCGCTGATGTTATTTCTAAGCATTTGAAAGCTACAGAGGGAACTTCAGGAACTTGGGACAGTACAGCTAAACAAATTAAAGGATTAGAGGACGGTTACTATTTGATTCAAGATACTTCCTCATCCCCAAGTGGTGCAGGAGAAAAGAACAGTGGTGCAAAAACACGCTATATGTTGGAAGTAATTGGTGATGATGCTGATGGAGAAAAAGCTGAAGCAAAAACTTCTGCACCTGAGGTTATGAAAAAGGTTAAAGAAGAATCACTGGTGGGTGATGCTACTGAAACAGCTTCTTTTGCTGGCGATGACAGTTATGAAGTCGGTGACGGCTACAATGATATTGCTGACTATGACATTGGCGATGATGTTCCGTTCCAACTCTACGGTTCTATGCCTGAAACTTTGAACGATTATGAACACTACTACTACAAGTTCACTGATACTCTTGGTACAGAGTTTACTGCTCCTGCACAGTCTGCAATCAAGGTTTATATTGGTTCGGAAGATGTTACTAACCAAGCAACTATTAAGGTTGATGATCATACTATTACAGTAGAATTTACTGATATTAGGGCATTGACACTCGCATCAGAAACACTCACCAAAGATTCTATTGTAACTGTTAAGTATTCTGCTAAACTTAGTAGTGATGCTAAAATTGGTATCCCTGGACAGAGAAACAAAGTTAAGCTGACCTATTCTAACAACCCGAACAGTGAATGGGACGGTTCAAATACGCCTGAAGATACTGATACTGGCGAAACTCCTGAAGATGGCGTTATCGTGTTCACTTATGGTATCGACATTGATAAACGTGAAGAAACTGCAGGAGGAACAAAGCTTGAAAATGCAAAGTTTGCTGTTTATAAACTGGTAGACGGCGAAAAGCAGTATATAAAAGCTAAAGACGGCAAGTATACAGGTACTACTCCTACAGCACCTGATACAGAAAGTGGAACCACAGAAACCGGCTTGTTCACTTCTGCAACAGGTGATGTAAACATCGTAATTGCTGGTCTTGATGCTGGAGATTACTTCATTGAGGAACTTGAAGCACCTGCTACTTATAATAAACTGAACAAGACAATCAAGGTAACAGTTACAGCTACTATGGCAGATGACAGACAGGCATGGACATTTGGTGAAACTGAAACTGAGGCACAGAAAGCATTGACAGCATTAACAGTTGCTAACGAACAGGGAGATGTAACTGATAAAGCTGGTAGCTTTGAGTATAAGAAAGACGACACAATAACAGGAAGCACTGATAAAATTGATGGTAAAGCTGACGGTTACTATGAAGATGGACACTCAGCAACTGATCAGTTGGGTACAGTAGTAGTAATCAACAACAAGGGTGCAACACTCCCCAGCACCGGTGGTATCGGTACTACACTGTTCTATCTCGGCGGTGGTGCGTTGGTTGCAGTCGCAGGCGTGATGCTCATCACAAAGAAGAGAATGACAAAAGAATAATTCGCAGATGACTATGAATGAAGAAACGTAAGTTCTCGTTTTCGACGTTCTTTCTGACGGCGGTTCTGATGGTGGGGTTGGGCATTATGCTTTACCCCACTGTCAGCGATTGGTGGAATTCTCACACGCAGAGCCGTGCGGTGGCAAGCTATGACAAGGTTGTTGCCGAACTCGATGACGGCAAAGCGGAGGAATTACTTGCAGAGGCTCACGACTATAACGCAAAACTGGCAGATGTATATGCACCGCTGTCAAATCCCGACGAAGTCCCGAATTACGACAAAATCCTTGACATTACAGGAACCGGAATTATGGGCTATATCACGATTCCCGTGATTCAGGTGGAGTTGCCGATATATCACGGCACGAGTGAGGGCGTTTTGAACATCGCCGCCGGACACTTGAAGGGTTCGAGTTTTCCGGTAGGCGGCGAAAATACGCACGCTGTCATTTCCGCACACAGAGGTCTGCCGTCTGCACGTTTGTTCACCGATTTAGACCAGTTAGTCACGGGTGATGTGTTCACGGTGACAGTGCTTGACCAGATTTTCACTTATGAAGTGGAAGAAATTCTGATTGTGTTGCCGGAAGAGGTCGACAAATTGGCGATAGTTCCGCAAAAAGACTACGTCACGCTGATGACCTGCACACCCTACGGCATTAACACACACAGGCTTTTGATCAGGGCACACCGAATCGAAACAATTTACGCCCGCACGGTGCTTGTTTCGGCGGATGCCATACAGCTTGACCCGATGCTTGTTGTTCCGGTGATTGCTGCACCGCTTGTAATTGGCTTAATTGCCTTCTGGTTCGCATCAGGCGGCAAAAAATCGAGAAATATCCCATATGACGACCCGCTGTCCGTACTGCGTAAAAAGGAAGAACAGCCGTTACGTTAATTCAAAGTTTTTACAAAAATACTCTCCATGCAGAAAATTCAACTGCATGGAGAGTTCTGTTTTAAGTCAGGATAACAAGAAATTTCAACTTTGATGCCATTGGATTCAAAGTGATTGAAATTTTTTGAAAATCATTGACTGCCACATCTGTTGCAATCATAAGAAAAATAAAATAGTATCTTGAAGTTTGAATCGGCATAATGCACATTTTAGGGTTTAATTTTGTATACAATTTGTCGATTTTTTGGAAATAGCTTGTATTTTCATGCAAATAATGTGAAAAGTTCTCCATGCAGTTAAATTTCCTACATGGAGAGTTTCATTTTATTTGTTTTTCTGCTCTGTACCAACAATCAAAGTGACAGCGTTTCTGTTAATCAGCCACTCCACAAGGCATTTCACGGAACAATAGCACTGGTGGGAATCGTGATGCCTGAAATAATCCTGTCCTACGGGGATTTCTTTGTAGCAATTTCCACAAAACATTATTCGTTCCTCCAAAGGTAGACCATTGTGTCAAACACCATATTTTTCGCTTGCATACGGAGCATATTGCCGATTTCACCGACTTTTTTCAAGTCGCCCATTTCGTTGGCAATCTGGAAATCACGGCTTGATTCCATAAGCAATTCAGTCTGGCGGTTTACAGTGTCCGTGACTTTGATGTCAAGTTCGTCAAGGTGCTTGTAAATTTCGCCTTTGTCAACGATTTCCTGCAAAAGTTCAGGACGTTTTTCCTCGATGTGATGCAGATAATATTTGATTTGGTCAGTGTGGAAAGTGTGGCTCTCTGTTTCACCTGTTCTGGGATTGATGTGCTGTACCGTTTGAGTGTCGGTATCGACCATCCAAATAGGGTTGCCGTTCACTGTCTGTTTGCTCTTGAAAATCATAAAATTACCTCTTTCTTTTCACTATGTAATAAGCTACACCGCCGATTCCTGCAACAGCAACTCCTGCAAATATCCATAGTGGAGATACTCCAAAATTGCCCTCAGAATGGCTTGTAACGCTTTCGGTGGTATCATTGCTGTCTGTGTCTGAAAGGCTCTCAGAAGCCGTTTGTGAGCCTTCTGTGACCTTGCCGACTACCCTCGGAGAATCTGCACCATCGTCCTGAATTTTATAGCCGTCTGTGATTTCGGATTCGGGAGAATCTTCTTTTAGAGTGCTGAATATCGGGAATATATCAACAGTATCGCCATTTTCATCAAGCATATTCCATTCGCCCTGAAACATCGTGAAACTGTAGGAATGTTCCGGCGTGGTAATCGTCCAGTTGCCGTTATTATCGTCCTCAAAGTCGAAATTCTCGATATAATCACGGTAATAATCTTTGTAGGCATATTTCAGCTCACCGATTTCTGCCCAGTCATATTTGTCAGAACCATAATTTTCGTCGAGCCATTCCTCAAGCAAATGGTGCTTGTACGATGCCTCCGGATAAACAGTCCCGTCATCGCCTTTTCCGTGCCAAATTTCCTCCCAGATTTCGGTTTCAATGTAGTCACGGTCGAGATTTTCGGCATAGGCAATCAACCCCGAATTAAATGCCAGTGCGGTGCAAAATACCGCTGTAATTAGCTTTTTCATCTTAATTCTCCTGTTCTGTATTCTTCAAACGTATTGACGGTGCGAAAAATCCTGCGGTTATTCACCCACCTCTGCAATTTTCGCACATCGTCACGTCCTGTCGTATGTTCTTTGTCGTAAATCATGACATACGGATTATAGCCAATATCCCGAAGTGTGTAAACTCGTTCCAAATCCTGTTCAAAAGTGGTGTCAAAATTGACAAGCACAAAGACGGACATTTTTCTGTAGCCCCAACCCGTGACTTCCTTAAACATCTGAAATTTCGGCAAAATTATATCCTTGTCCTCGTACCTGTTCCACGCAAAATGAACCGCTTTGACTTTGAGTTTGCGAATCATTTCTGCCTTTTCAACGGTCATCAGACGAATATCAAGCCCCTGATTTACATCAATATATGCCTTGCTGTCAATTAGCTGTTGGAGCAGATTTTTCCATTCGGAACAGGCTAAAATATTCGGGTCGCAAAGGACAATATTTTTTTGACCTCTCCAAAATTTGGACAAATCAGCAACTTTCACGGAACATTGCCCTTCTTTGCTTGCCACATGACAAAAATTGCACCCTCTCGGACAGCCCCTCGTCAGGAAACCATACGCCGTGTCTTTCGTCATTTCAGGGTAGAGCGAATAGTCCGGATAGATGTGTTCAACTCCGTCAGGCAAATCAATATCCGCTGATTTGTCGTAAACTTCCACACCGTCAACTAATTTTATTGCGTACCCGCTGCCGCCTCTGACGATTTTGTCCGCATTGATTGAATAAGGATAATCGGGCGAAAAACTGAACACTTTCGACATATACACAATGTCGCAATAACCGCTTGTTATTGGAGAATACCACTCCACGTTGTCTCCTTTTGCCTTGTGCCATGCGGACAATTTCATCAAAGGCAAATTGGGATAATTGTGCGAATCTACGTCAATTAAACCGATTTTCATTCATTCTCCACATTCGCAAAATAGTATGCGAGAGCCTTTTCAATTGTTTCTGTGACTTCTTTCGCTTTGACATTTTCGCTGAAATATCTCGTGTATGTGTCATTGCTGATTTTCACGTTTTCCGGCTTGGCTTTCGGCATTGTGTCCTCACCGAAAATGATTTTGCGAACAGTATCACGGTCAATTTTTCCGTTGCTGTCAGTACTTTCATGGAGTTTCTTTTTGCTTTTAATTCGATATTTTGAAATTTATCACAAAATATTTTTTTGAAAAATTTTTATTGACACTATTGAAAAATTTTGATATAATAATGCTGTAATTTTTTATATAAATTGATTTGAAGGAGACAGTTATGGAGTATAAAATCAGAAGTATATCAGAGGGAGAATATATCTTATTGAACGACTTTTTATATGAAGCTATTTTTGTGCCACCGGGAATTTCTCCACCACCAAAATCAATTATCAATCAGCCGGAGTTGCAAGTGTATGTATCCGGCTTTGGGACGAAAAAAGATGATATCGGTCTGATTGCGGAAATCGATAATAAGCCTATTGGTGCTGTCTGGGTGCGTATTATGGACGATTACGGACACATAGATGATGATACCCCCTCGTTTGCGATATCATTGTACAAAGATTATCGTGGAATGGGAATAGGTACTGCATTGATGAAAGAAATGCTCCATATTCTTAAAGACAAAGGGTATAAACAAGCATCACTTGCTGTGCAGAAAGCAAATTATGCTGTAAAAATGTATAAAAAAACGGGATTTGAAATTGTGGATGAAAATGAGGAAGAGTATATCATGCTCTGTCACCTTTAATACTAAGAATTTTGATTTATTTCATTAAACATTTTTTCGCCATTGCAGATGATCGTAACTTTGCGGTTCGGATTCATTGCCAATTCGGGAATTTTCAGCATAATGTTTTCTCCTTTCAAAACGGCAAATTGTCATTATCATCGCTATTTTCTGCGTGATTTTTCCTGACACCTGAGAAGTGAATTCCCTCCACTTTCACTTCGATGGCGTTGCGTTTCTGACCATCTTTTTCGTAGCGGATGATGTGGACTTCGCCGACAATCGTAACCATATCGCCCTTGCCGAACCAGTCGAAAATCACGTCAGCATTGCGATTCCAAGCGACACAGTTGAAGAAATCGACTTCGGCATTTTCCGCATCTTTACGTTTATGGCAGTTGCAGGCGATGGAGAATTTGCAGCAGTGATTTTCGCCCACGGTCTGCATTTTCGGGTCAGCAGTAAGTCTGCCGGACACTATGAATTTGTTCAACATAGGGATTACCTACCTTTCTTGATTCGGGGCTTTTGTGTTGCCCTGTGATTATATTATACTAAACATTAAGCATAATAGTATAATTTTTGAATAGAAATGAATTTTGTCGGGTTGCCATAAAATCAACAATATTCCCAGTGCAAACTGCACAAATTTCAAATGATACTTGACATTATGCCTATTTTGTAGTAGAATAATAACGAGGTGATTTTGATGTTCAGACATACTTGCCAAATCTGTGGAACGGAATTTGAAAGCCCGTCAAACAGGGCGAAATACTGCGTTTATTGTCGTGACAAGGCACAATCCATACGAAATAAGGCTTATAAGGAGAAGAAGCAGGCAGGCTTGTCCGTCACGCTCGGCAGTAAAGCAAATTTGCCTGATTTGCGGTGAAACTTACACAGTCGTATCAGGTTCGCAAAAGTGCTGTAAAGCCTGTGCAAAGAAACAGACAAACGCCAAAAAGCAACAGCCGACAGCCGAATATATCAAAGAAAAATACGACTATATCCGCTTTAATGTACCCAAAGGTGAGGGCGATAAAATCAAGGCTTATGCACAGGAACACGGCATGACGGTCAAGAATTTAATGCTTGCGGCTTTGGAGGAATACAAGTCTAATCATGGAAATTGATTTTACTCCAAATCCCCATTTTTCTTACGCTTGCGGTTTTGTTCTTGTTCATTGCGTTCCTGACGGAGAAATTCCTCAATGGTACGCTGTGCATCGGCAAGGTCACGGGCTTTCTTGTCAAATTCGTGGAACTGCATATTTTTCTCCGAACGCTCTGCAATCAGGGCGTTAATTTTTTTCTCCAGATTTTCGAATTTCGGAATATGCCCGGACGGGTACAATTCAAGAACCTGTTTACGAATTTCCCCGTATTCACTCAATTCCGCACTGTGTTCTTTGCGGTACTTCTTCGCTTACTTGCCGTCCAGAGTTTTCAACTCCTCACCGTACACTTTCAATTTGCGGTACTTTTTCAGAATTTTCAGTTTGACTTTCAAGTCCTCAATTTCCGTATTTATGGAGTTTAATTCGGATAGCAAATGACGGCTGTGGGCATAGGTGGAAACGGCAGCATTCCGGACATTTTCAGGCTCTATGTCGTATTCGGAAATGATATTTTTCGCAATACTCGCAAGTTTCATATTTCCACGGTCGATAGCGTCCTGAATGAATCTATTTTCAGATTGTTGCATATTCTGGCGAATTTTCGTCCGTGGAACGTAAGTCATCACGCCCTGATATTGAGCGATGCGGTTTTTGATTTGCTCCGTTTCATAAAACCAGCCCAACGTTTTTGCCCTTGTCATTTTTGCTCTTGGATTGCGTTCTTTCTGCTCTGCAAGCATAAATTTCAGGTCAATTTTGTGGTCTGGATTGTAGTCCACAAGTACGCCAAAATCGGCACATTTTCGGAGAAAATCCTCGAAATTTTCGCTTTCCATAATTACTTGGTCAATGGCGTATTTCAGCTTTGCTTTCCACGACAAACCTTGACGGTTCATATCCCACTCAAAATAGCTTTTGCCCTTTGTCTGTTCAGGATTTTTGATTACAGAAAGATGATGTCGTCTGCAAACCTCGTCCGACAAATCACGGAGTTTCTGGAATGAACGGTCTTTTTGTGTTGTCCGGCGGTTTTCATTTGTCTCAAAAGTTCGCCCATTTCGCATATTCACATTGTTGAAAATACAGTGCAGATGAATGTGATTTTTGTCGGTGTGGACGGCAAGAAAATATTGATACTCACCCTTGAGAAATTTCTCACATAATTCCTTGCCGATTTCTAAAGCTCTTTCCGGCGTGATTTCATTCGGAGCGAAACTCTGAATAAAGTGTTGAGATAGAACAGTATTCAAGCCCGTTCCGGACTTTCGTATTTCCGAAAAATCACGGCTTGCTTGCAACGGATTCTGACTGCACCCGTATGTGAAAATCAGCTTGCCGTTGTCGGTCTTTTCGGGGTTAGCAATATAGGCTAACGCTTTAGCTTCAGTAGCTTTGATTGGAAAAAGTTTAGTCGTTGCCAAATCTGATTGATTCCCTCCTGAATTTGTGCAATATCTTCGGCGTAGATTTTGCCCGTGCTGTTCACCCTGACAGCAATCTGATTGACGTTGTTTGCAATCGTACTCACAAGCCAATAAATTTCTTGCAATTCAGTTTCATTCAAATGGACAATATGCCCCTCAAAAATCATCGTCCTGATAAAGTCACTCCTTGACTTCAATCCGCTGTTTTTGAATTTGCGTTCAATCGCATCGTACTCCTCTTGTGTCAGGCGAATTTGCATATAGCGATTATGCGTATTTTCTTGTTTTTTTGTGTTCATTTCATCACTTCCTTCAACGGGGTTTTAGGGGAAATTTTCCCCTGACAAGCAGACTGCATCGGAGCATTCAGTTTTTCAAAACTGTAATGCGGAGATGCCGTGCTTGCTACTCTTGCACCGCCCTGTTCGGGCGGTTTTCATTTCGAGGCATTTCAGTTGCCTTATTTTCAATGTTTTCGTTATAATCGTAAAGCTATTGTGTTGAAACAAAATACCCCTCTATATATCTACCGACAAATTCGGCTTTTGGACAAAGAAATCGCCAAATATTCACAAAAAATTTACAATTGAATCGTTAGAATACTGATACAGCATATTTAACAGAAAATGATTTTCAGATTTTGCAAATTCTCAATTTAATTTATCAATTGCGAGTAAAACAAAAACATGAAAAGTTCTGAAATAGGAAAATCTATTGCTTTTTTTCGGGAAATGTGGTATAATTTATTTTGCAGGCAGGTCTTAAAACTTGTCTGAAAATCACTTTGAAAAGGAGCATGAATCATGAAAAACGCAAGCTAAAAATTAAATCACTAAATGGCAGGACTGTTAAACAACAGTCTTTTTTCAAAATTGAAAACAGACAAGCATTCACTTCGTCCATGTTGGAAGCATTGTCAATCCGGTTCTGCTCACGATGCAGAAAAGGTGGTCTGAGCGGTTCAGACCACCTTTTTTTATACATTTTTTTCAAAAAATTTCAAAAAAGTTGCAAATTTGCAACAGTTACAAAAACATAAATCTCCACGTAAACACGGCATTTTACGCACCATTTTACAAAAATGCAGACAAAATTGATAAATCTTAAAATCACGTAATATAGCCATATCTGAAATATCAGGTGTTGCTAAACTGCAACACCCTAAAGTCTTGATTTTTTCGGCATTATAGTTCATAATTATATTAGGTACTTTATTTGACTTAACCGTATAGTGAACCTTTGCGCAAAGAGGGTTACTCGCTCACTGTATGGTAACTGAATATGTTCCAATCGAATGAACGAGTAATGTTTGGTTGTCGGACGGTTTTACCGAATGGCAGTTGAACTATGTTCGTTTGTGTATTTCTGTCCGACAGGAATGAAAGGACAGAAATACATATGGATGATATTTACACAATTCCTATTGAGCCTGATTTTGAAAAAACAATCTGCAAAGATGTAAAGAAAAGTGATGATGATACAGTCATTTCTTTTTTACTTGATTGTATGAAAGAAAAAAATATCGGAAACAATCAGCTTTCTAAAATGACAGGTATTGAAAAAGGAGAAATTTCACGTTATCTGAATGGTGAAAGAAAAATTAGCAATGACCATCTTTGCCTGATATGTATTGCACTCAGACTTTCCCCGGATCAGCAGAGGTATCTGTTTAATATTGCAAAAGAAGTTATGCCAAGAGAAAAAGGAAAATTTAATGAACGAGAATCGATTATCAGATTTTATATGGATGCTTGTTATTTTTTACTGGAATGTACTGTAGCAAATTGCAATAATCGTTTAAGCAAAAATAAAGAACCTCTTCTTTCTTTGTTGTTGCCTGAAAAGGAGAAACAGTCAAAATGAATCGTTTATTTTACAAACATTTCAATGATGACGTTCCCAACCATATTGAAAGAGAATATAACAAACTTCTTCGGAAAGAAAAATATCTTGAAGAAAGGGACAAGGAATTTATATTGCAAAGAGTTGATTTTGAAGAAATACAGGAAAGTATTCCAGATCCGAAAAGCCTGCCTGAAAATGAAATTGAATCGGAAAATCAAAAAATACACGAAAAAAGGCTTGATTTTCTCCCCATAGCACTTGAAATGCTCCGCTGTGATTTTCCGGAGGGATATGTGCTGATTCACGATTATTACCTCAGCGGTGAAAAAATATCTGTTCAATATTTGACAGAAAAGTATGGACTGACAGCAAATGTAGTGAGATACAGATTGAAACTTGCAAGAAAAATGCTAAAAAAATTCATAATTACATATGAAAATAGCGGTTAATTTTTGTGCAAATCTCTGAAATTTCCATTTTTTTGAAAAAATTTCTCAAAATATTTAACAAAAACGCAAATTCCTCGGTTGATATATAGAGGGGTTTGCACGGCAGACTGTTTTCCCCTCACCATCCTCCTCTTCCTTCGGGAAGTTCCATATGGGTGTAGGGAATGGTTCGGTTGGTTTTTTATCCATTTACAACCGACCATTTCCGAAACTCAGATTAACTTGATACAAGAAAGGAAATAAGCTATGAATGAAATGATTAAAATTGATTTTGGAAACGAGAATCCCACTGTAAGCGGTCGGGAACTCCACAAGGCACTGGAAATTAACAGTAATTATTCCACTTGGTTCAATAGAATGTGCGGGTACGGTTTCACAGAGGGCAAAGATTTTGTGACTTTCTGGAGCGATTCCAAAAATGGAAACGCTGTCGACTTCAACGGAAGTTCTCAAAAAATGTCCGCAATGGGCTATCAGATTGATCACCAACTCACAATTCCAATGGCGAAAGAAATCTGCATGATTCAGCGTAGTGAAAAGGGAAAATTTTTCAGACAGTATTTTATTTCTGTGGAGGAACAGTGGAACAGCCCGGAGGCGGTAATTGCGAGAGCATTAAAGCTTGCCAACAAGAAACTCGTTCAGCTTACTCTCCAGAATGTACAACTTATCGAGGAAAACAACGCTCAGGCAGAACAACTTTCCGAAATGCAGCCGAAAATCAGCTATTATGAAATCGTCCTTAATTCAAAAGGACTTCTGCCAATCAGTGCAATTGCCAAAGATTACGGAAAATCGGCAAGATGGCTGAACAGATGGCTTTATGAACACGGCGTGCAGTACAAACAGGGCAAAGTCTGGTTTCTCTACCAGAAATTCGCTGACAAAGGCTATGTAAAATCAAGAACTTACACAGTGACCGACGAAAACGGCACATCCAGTGCGATACATACCTATTGGACACAAAAGGGCAGGCTTTTCATTTACGAATTGCTGAAAGAAAATGGCATTCTGCCGATTATCGGGCAAAACGACGGCTGATATGCTGTCGGGAGTTTCTTCTTTTTGAGAGGAAACTGCCAACAGTACATCAAATCAGGGCATAAAAATAACCGACAGGCGATGTACAGCATCTTGAAAATTGAATATGAAACATCAAAACGCTATGTTTTCTTTTTCTCCGGAGAGGAGTAAATTTATGAAGAACGATTTACGAAAATCGCTCAGGAGTGATTTCAGGAAATATCCGCCCGTGCTGACAGTAAAGCAAGTCTGTGAAATTTTAGGATTGAAACCTACCCGTGTCTACGGCATGATTCAAAAAGGTGAAATTCCGAAAATTGAGCATTGCGGTCGGCATATCAGGGTATTGAAAGAAGATGTGATCGGTTTGCTGATTGCGCATAAAAACGATGACTGATTCCCGGTCATATTGCTGAAATTACGGAAATTGCGGCAAAAAGTCTTGCATTATATTTGGTTCTGTGATATAATGATGGAGTAGCAGACTTCTGCCGTTTTCATCAAAGGAGGAAAATACAATGAAAACAAGTCTGCCTTACAAATACATCACTTCCGTGAAAAACGGAAAGCAGTATGTTGTCTTTGATTACAAGGACGGCACAGGAAAACGCAAGCGTAAGTGGGTCACAACGGGACTTCCTGAAAAATGCACGAAAAAGGCTCTGAATGAGGCGATTGACGAGATTGTTTCGGAGTTTGATGCACAGTTCAGAAGTTCTGCGACAGTATCAGCACCCACGGCTACACCCATGATGACGGAACAGTTCCCTGCAACGGCAGGTACTCCTGAATCGGGAATGACGATGAGAGAGTACGTCAGCAAGTGGCTGACAGCGGTCAGACCAAATATCGCTCGTACAACTTATTCGACATACAGCAGAATCAATGAACGTTTTGTGAATTATCTTGACATCAATTATCCAAACATCACGCTTGGTGAACTCAGGTATAATCACGTTCAGGAGTTTCTCAATCAGAAACTGGCAGAGGGCTGTAAAGGCAGTGCGGTGAAACAGTACTACCTTGCAATTCACTCTGGTCTTGCCTATGCGGTCAAAATGGAATATATTCCGACACACCCTATGGACAAACTTGTTGTTCCGAGAGCAGATAAGTACGAGGCTACTTTTTACAACAGTGACGAACTGAATTGTTTGTTTGAGGCGTTCAAAGGTGATAAACTGGAACTGATTGTGCATATTGCTGCCTATTATGGCTTGAGACGCTGTGAAGTGCTTGGTCTGAAATGGGATGCGATTGACTTTGTCAACAAGACAATCACCATTCAGCGTAAAGTTGTGAGCGATTATGACGAAAATGGTGATAAGAAATTATTTGTGGAAACAAGACTGAAAACCAATTCCACAAGGAGAACCCTTCCGCTGATACCGCACATTGAGAAGATGCTTCTGGAAAAGAAAGAACAGTAGACACATTTCAAAAAGATTGCGGGAAAATCTTACAGCCATGAATTTGAGGGTTTCATCTGCCGTGACAATTTTGGAGAGCTGTTTGCACCTGAATATGTGACGGTTCACTTCCATTATGTTATCACTAAAAATGGACTTCGTCCTCTGCGTTTTCATGATCTGAGACATTCGTGTGCAAGCCTTTTGCTTGCGAATGATGTTCCGATGAAAGCTATTCAGGAATGGCTCGGACATTCAAACTACTCAATTACAGCGAACCTCTACAGCCACCTTGAATACAATGCAAAGGTTATCTCTGCGGAAACGATTGCAAAGGTACTTGACGGTGAAGCAGAGTAGTCGGAAACTTCTGTAAAGACAACAACTGAATCTACCGCTGAAAGAATAGGTGGTAGAAAAAAAGAAAAGCAATACACCCAAAGTTATAGGTGAATTTTAATTGTCAACATTATAAAATATAATTTCGAGAAATGAATTGTGAGAAAAAGAGAACAGAAAAAGAGTGATTTTGGTAGAAAATTTGGTAGATAAAAAACGCTTTTCAACAATATATTCATCTACCAAAAATGCTGATACTTCCCTTAATTACGGCATTTATTGAAACAGAAAAAATAAGTTTTCATATAATATCATTGACATTTTCAGTATAATATGATAATATATATTTAGCAAATCATGAAAGGAGTGATTATATGTCGGTCTTATTCTGGGCAGGTGTATTTATAGTTTTCATCATAGTGGAAATAATAACAGTACAGCTTGTATCAATATGGCTTGCGGTCGGTGCGTTTGTGACTATGATTGTTACTTATTTCAAAAATGATATATCTTTTACAGTACAGTTGTTTTTATTTATTATTGTATCGTCTTTACTGCTTGCCATTACATTTCCATTGATTAAAAAGCACCGCAGAAAAGGCTATATTCCCACTAATTCAGAACTTAATGAAGGTAAACAGGCTGTTGTTATTGAAGAAATAAATACAGCTAAAGGAACAGGCAGGGCAACTCTTGAAGGCGTTGACTGGAAAGCCGTTTCTGATTCAATCATTCCGGCAGACAGCATTGTCAGAGTAATATCTGTTGACGGTGCGAAACTAATCGTTGAACTTATGGAGGATAATATTTATGAGTGTTAGTATTATTGTTGCGGTAATCCTTATTTTTTTAATTATATTACTTATAAGGTGTTTCCGAATTGTCCCACAGGCACACGTATTTGTAATAGAACGTTTAGGTTCATTCCATTCAGAATGGCAAACGGGTATACATATTCTTATGCCGTTCATTGACAGAATAGCAGGAAAAATTTCACTCAAAGAAAAAGTCGTTGACTTTGCACCACAGTCTGTTATTACAAAAGATAATGTTACAATGCAGATAGATTCAGTTATTTTCTATCAGATTACAGATGCAAAACAGTATGTTTACGGTGTTGAAAAGCCATTGCAGGCTATTGAAAATTTTTCCGCAACAACTCTCCGTAATATTATCGGTGAACTTGAACTTGATGCTACACTTACTTCACGTGATGTAATAAATAAAAAAATTACAGCTACTCTTGACCAGGCTACTGACCGTTGGGGAATTAAAGTAAACCGTGTTGAACTTAAAAACATTCTTCCGCCCCGTGAAATTCAGGACGCTATGGAAAAACAGATGAAAGCCGAACGTGAAAGACGTGAAAAAATTCTACAGGCAGAGGGTGACAAAAAATCACAGATTCTTGTTGCAGAAGGTGAAAAGGAATCACAGATATTAAGGGCACAGGCAAAAAAAGAAGCTGCTATTCTTGAGGCGGAAGCCGAAAAACAGGCTACAATTCTACGTGCGGACGCAGAGCGTGAAAGACAGATTCTTGAGGCTACCGGCGAGGCGGAGGCTATAAACCTTGTTCAGGAGGCACTTGCTGAAAGCCTTATTAAATTAAATAATGCCGCTCCCAGTCAGAAAGTTTTACAACTGAAAGCACTTGAATCATTTGCAAAGGCTGCCGACGGAAAAGCTACAAAAATAATAATTCCGAGTGAAATTCAGGGGCTTGCAGGTCTTGCAGCAGGTTTTGGGGCTGTATCGGATAAAAATTAGTTTTTTAAAAAAATTTATAAAAAAATCATATATAACTTATAATATATATGACTATATAATTATACAAGGAGGTCAAAAAATTGAAAAAGTTAATAACTACTGTTTTAAGTCTTTCAATACTTTCAGGAATTATTCCTCTTTATTCTTCTGCAAAAACTTTTTATGTTCACAATGGTCTGCCGCCGTGGTCAGATACTTTTGTTACAGGAGACATTAACAAAGACGGTTCTGTAAGTATAGGTGATGCTGTTATACTTAATGAGTACATTGTAAACAGTTATTCAGAATATTTTGATATTGTTCGTTTTGATGTAAATTCCGATGGTTATATTGATTCATTTGATTTAGCTTATATGAAACAACTTGTTCTTGACCCTGATTCTGCAATGACAGCAGAATGTGCAGTTGATATTATAACACCGTCTTCACCCGTTCCCGACGGCAAAATTTTTTCAGACAAAACTGCCATGACTTCATATCTTTCTTCTTTTATTGAAGATGAAACGGAAATTGAATCTTATTCCGAAAAATATAATGACGAATTTTTTAAAGAAAATAATCTCATTCTTCAGGCTTTCCTACAGGAAAGGGGAAGGGGAATTTTCTATACCGTTTCAGGCTGTGGAAAAACACCTGATAATAAAATACGTACTGTTATTTCATCAAACTATGAAGAATACAGAGGACTTTACCCGGTCACAAATACATATCTGCTTATACAAACGGCTGTTCCAAAGTCACAAAGCAGTGAAAATGACGTTCCTTTTTTACTCGATACAACAAGAAATTATCCCGATGTTTCATCACATAAATATTCTTCACCTGACGGTGCAAATGAAATTCTTATAACTCAGGAATCTTTCATGAATGTAAGTGACATACGGGTATATCTTAAAGATTCATCTATCTCTTATTCACCTCTTACCAGTCTGACAGTAGAAAATGGCGGTACACCTTTTAACGATAACGGAAACTGGTACAAAGATGATGACGGAAACGACGTTTTCGGTGACGGTTTGCATTATAACATTACATGGTTTGACGACAGTGTTATTATTGAGTATGAAATAAATGAGGGCGTAATGGATAAAGTCTCTCTACTCCTTGAACCGCAGACAGACCCCGACCAAATCAGATAATGTTAAATAATATAATAAAAGAACGTGCTTATGTGCGTTCTTTTATTTTTTTGTGAATTTTTCACAAATCACCCCCCCGATTTCGGTCAAAATGACTATTGACAAATAATCATATATGTTGTATAATATTGGAAAAGATATAAACCATATCAACAAATAATGGAGGTAAATATGAAAAAATTATTAAGCACTCTTTTATGCCTTTCTGCAATAACAGGCATTATTCCGCTGAATTCTTCGGCAGTTTCAGAACCGATATACATTGAAAACGGTGCTGATAGCTGGTCTGAAACAGTCATTTCCGGAGATATAAACGACGACGGAAAATTGAACATTGCTGACGCTGTAATATTTCAGCAGTGCATCACTAATAACTATACTACCGATGACGATTCTGAACTTGACCGAGCAAAACTTGATATCAATTTTGACGGTTTTTTTGACGTTTTCGACATAACACTGATGAGGCAGTTTGTAATTCACCCCGAAACCGCTCCCGTTCAGAAATGGTCAATAGATACAATTAAAACAGATGAGCTTGAAAATGAGGGGTTCTCGCTTAGTAAATACGGAGAGATTTTTACCACTTATGCTGACTATCAAAGAGCAATTGAAATTTTCAATGCTTTTGGATGTAAGAATTTAGCGGAAGTATTGGAAAAAAATCAGTATGATGAACAATTCTTTGAGGAAAACGACCTTATTATTCAGCCTTTAACACAGGAACGTGGAAACGGCATTTTTTATAATATCACAGGTATAGGAAAATTCAATGATGTAAAGATTGATGATGAAAACATTTCCGACGTAGTACTTTTAGGGTTATGTTCAGAATATAAACAAGACATGGGGCTTTATCCGATTACAAATACCTCCATGGTTGCACAGGTTACCATACCAAAATCACAGTGCAGTACAGATGATGTAGTCAGCTGTTTGCCTTCAGAATTTTTTGAACCCGATAGGACATCATATTCCTACACATCACCCGACGGTGAAAAAGAATTATATATCACTCAGCAATCTTTCCTTTTTGCAGGAGATATAAACCTTTATTTAAAGAATCCGGACGGTTCTTTCACCTATCTTACATATCTTTCTACCGATGACGGTTGTCAGCCTTTCAGCGATAAAGGTGAATGGTCTGTTGATGAGGAAGGAAACAATGTTTTCAGTGACGGTGAATATTACAGCATTACATGGAAACAGGACGGCGTTGTACTTGACCATTTAATTGACTGTAATGAATGGGAAAGTGCTTTTGTATCTTTCGATGGTGAAAATATCGAACGTGACTACTACGAAAAATAAACATAGAACGGCTGAAATAATGCCGTTCTTTTTTTTGCAACGAAAATCTCTAAAAAATACGGTTGTTTGTGAATTTTTTTGTAGTTTGGGACGATTTGGCAGTTTTTTTGAAAATCCTTGTTTTTTCCTATTGCATTTAAATAAATCATGTTGTATAATTATTATACAGACTTTTTTATTTTAAAATTTGATAAATATAATAACAAAAGGCGGTAATATATGGTATTTTCAAAACTATTCTTTATTTACTTTTTTCTGCCTTTGTGCCTGTTTGCCTATGCACTCGCCAAAGGAACAAAAGCTAAAAATATTGTACTTATTATTTTTTCACTGATTTTTTATGCATGGGGCGAACCTGTATATGTGTTCCTTATGCTGTTGAGTGCGTTTGTCAACTACATAGCCGGAATTGTTATAGACAAACATAAAGATACAAAAATTGATACACTTGCAACTGCTCTTGCGGTTATATATGATTTTGCCATGCTCGGCATATTTAAATACAGTGGCTTTATAGTAGAAAATATAAATGCACTATGTTCTCATATAAATTCATTGTCTTATGTCAATATTCCCGTTCCCGACATCAAACTGCCTATAGGTATAAGCTTTTATACCTTTCAGACTGTTTCATATATAATAGACTGTCATTGGGAAACTGTAAAAGTACAGAAAAAATTTTCAAAATTTCTACTCTATCTCACACTTTTCCCACAGCTTATAGCAGGGCCTATTGTAAGATACAGCACTATCGAAAAAGAGATTGATTCAAGAAAAATTTATCTCACTGATATTTCATACGGTCTTAACCGTGTTGTGCTTGGTCTTTCAAAAAAAGTTCTGCTGTCAAATCAGTTAAGCATAATAGCAGACAATTTTCTTAAAAATATAGACGATGCCTCTGTTGTCGGTGCGTGGTTCGGTGCAATTGCCTATTCACTACAGGTATATTTTGATTTTTCGGGATATTCTGATATTGCTATAGGTCTTGGACGTGTTTTCGGATTCCACTTTGACGAAAATTTCCGCCACCCGTTCATATGCAAGGATATTACTGAATTTTGGCAGAGATGGCATATTTCACTCAGCACATTTTTCCGTGACTACTTGCTATACGTTCCAATTTTCGGAAAACGCCGAAAATACGGCGGACTTTTCCTTGTATGGCTTTGTACGGGCATATGGCACGGTGCAAACTGGAATTTCATTTTATGGGGTATCTATTACGGAATATTCGTATTTCTTGAAATGCTCATAGGCAAAAAGAGAATGAAAAAAATTCCTGTTGTAATACGTCATATATATAACAAAATTGTAATTGTTATCGGTTTCGGCATTTTCTATTTTGAGGACTTGAACAAACTCGGCACTTTCTTTAAAACTGCTTTCGGATTCGGCAACAACGGCATTCTCGGACTTCAGGATAAAATTACTTTCATGAACAATATTTTCCTCATTATTGTATCTGTAATATGCTGTTTCCCGATTATTGAAGGAATTAAAAAAATTTCGGACAAGTCCGCTTTCACAAGACATACTGCTTCACTTGTAACAACATTTGTTTCTGCTGTACTTCTTCTGCTGACAAGTGTAATGCTTGTTGATGCAACTACAAATCCATTCCTTTATTTCCGTTTCTGATTGGAGGGAAAATATGTCGAAATCTTCAAAAAAACACAATTCAAAAAAACATAATACTTTTGTTGATAACTCTTTTGCCCTTCTCAATATCATGGTAATTATGTTGATACTTATTGCCGGATTCTGCTATCTGCTTTTCCTGAAACGTGACACTGTTTCACATGAGGAAAACAGAAACCTTTCCAAATTTCCGGAATTTACCGTTGAAAGCTATTTAAAGGGCGAATATACAGAGGGAATAGCTAATTATTATGATGATACTGTCCCGAACAGGAGTTTTTTCAAAACAATGATTTCAAAGTACCTTATACCCATGAAAGGCGTTAAATATGGTGCTGATGATGACGGCGGAGGCGTTGAATTATATAATACTGCCAACGACAACAAGGAAAAAGAACAACCCGAAGAACCTGTTACGAAAAATACACAGACTACTACTAATAATAATGAAGAAGAATCAACAAAAACTACTACCACTACCGCAACAACTCTCCCTAAAGCAAATGAGGCGGCGGCTAATGGTGAAGTTTCAAATAATATTCTTGTCGTAAATAAGCGTGCGATTATGCTTTATGGCGGTGCATGGGGAAATGAAATAAATTATGCTGAAGATATAAATGCATACAAGGAAGCCCTCGGAAAAGATATAAACGTTTATTCAATGGTACTTCCTACCAGTGTTTCATACTATCTGCCCGAAAATTATCTTGACCTCGTTGAAAGCGAAAAAGATGATATTGATTCAATAGAAAAACATCTGAAAAATGTAACTAATGTTGATGCTTATACCGCTTTATTACGCCATAAGAAAGAACCTATATATTCACGTACAGACCACCATTGGCAACCTTTAGGTGCTTACTATGCGGCAGAGGAATTTGCAAAGGAAGCAGGCGTTGATTTTGCAGATATTTCAAAATATAAAAAACACGTGCTTTCAGGTTACGTCGGCACTATGTACGGCTACACAAAAAGTTCCACTCTCCTTGAAAATCCTGAATCATTCATATATTATGAACCTGAAACAAGTGTTGAAGTTGAACAGTATTCAACATCTTTCACTAACCCCGTTGAAACAGAACTCTTTGTTAATCCCGATTATCTTGATAATTCAAGTTATTATCTCATTTTCGGCATGGACGATAATATCCGCCACGTTAAAACAAAGTGTAAAAACGGACGTAATCTTGTTATCTTCAAGGACAGCTACGGAAACGCACTTTTGCCTTTCCTGACAAGTTCATTTGAAAATATCTATCTTTGCGATATAAGATATTTTGATTTAAATGCCGCAAGTTTCATAAGGTCAGTCAAGGCTACTGATGTTTTATTTGCAATGTGTACATATTCGGCAGTCGGCATAAACCGTGAACATCTGTCAGAAAATCTTAATAAATAAGGAGGTTTTTCCTTGAAAGAACTTATTTTCCCATTTGATGCAAAAACCATTCTCCGAAGAAGACGGTCAATAAAAAAACAACTTCTTGCTGACGGTTCAGTCCGCATAAAAAAGAAAATTGCCGTTCTCGGCGGTTCTACAACAGATGACGTTGTTTCTGCTATGGAACTTTTCTTGCTGAATTTCGGCATAGAACCGGAGTTTTATCAGTCTGAATACAACAAATTTTATGAAGATGCTGTTTTCGGTTCACCTGAACTTGACAGCTTTTCACCTGACATAATTTACATACACACTACATCACGCAATTTGACAATGTTGCCCGAAAGTCCTTCGGAAACTCCCGAACAGATTCAGGAACGCCTTGACGGACAGTTTGAATATTTCAAGAATATGTGGATTAAACTTGTTGAAAAATTTTCATGTCCCATAATTCAAAACAACTTTGAATTGCCTTTATTCCGTCATTCAGGAAATTATGACGGCTGGGGCTGGTGTGGCATATCGGCTTTTATAAACCGTATGAATGTACTTTTTTCGGACTATGCACGCAAAAACAACGGCTTTTATATAAATGATATAAACTATCTTTCATCGGTTGTAGGTCTTACAAAATGGCATGACCCTGACGCATGGTTTCTATATAAATATGCTGTACGTGCGGAGGTAATTCCGGAATTGGCTTACAGTGTGGCGTGTATAATAAAATCTGTTTACGGAAAAAATCAGAAAGTAATCGACCTTGACCTTGACAATACGTTATGGGGCGGTGTAATAGGTGACGACGGACAGGAGGGTATTGAAATAGGTGTTGAAACTGCTGTCGGGCAGTCATACAGCGAATTTCAGACTTTTCTGAAAGGCTATAAAAATTATGGCGTACTGCTTGCCGTATGTTCCAAAAACGACGAAGAAAACGCACTTCTTGGGCTTAATCACCCAAGCAGTGTATTAAAACCTGATGACTTTATTTCAATAAAAGCAAACTGGGACAGCAAAGACCGTAATATTGAACAGTCTGCAAATGAAACAGGGTTACTTGCGGAGAGTTTTGTTTTTGTGGACGACAATCCCGCTGAATGTGCCATAGTTGAGGCACAAATTCCGAATATTTCAGTTGTGAATCTTACTTCAGTAAGTGATGCTATGTATCAGCTTTCAAGGAGCGGATTTTTTGAGGTAACGTCCGTTTCAAAAGATGACCTGCATCGCAGTGAAATGTATGCCGCAAATGCAAAGCGAACAGCACAACTTAAAAGTTTTGACAATTATCAGGACTATCTGCTAAGCCTTGACATGAATGCACAAATAACCGATTTTCTGCCCGTTTATCTTCAAAGGATTACTCAGCTTACAAACAAAAGTAATCAGTTCAATGTTACTACAAGGCGTTATTCCGGCAGTGAAATGGAGGAAGTTACAAAAAGTCCTGACCATATAAGACTTTGCGGACAACTTTCGGACAAGTTCGGTGACAATGGCGTTGTTTCTGTTGTAATAGGACGTTGTGAAGAAAAAACACTTCATATAGAACTATGGCTTATGAGTTGTCGTGTTCTCAAAAGAGATATGGAACTTGCAATGCTTGATGAACTTGTAAAAAAATGCCGTGAACGTGGCATTGATAAAATCATAGGTTATTATTACAAGACACCTAAAAATAATATGGTTTCAGAACTTTTCGGCTCATTCGGTTTTACACTTGAAAGCAGGGACGAAAACGGCGATTCCGTGTGGAGTCTTGATATAACATCATATGAAAATAAAAATCATGTAATAAAAGTAAATAAAAAGGAGTTCAGTCATGAATAAGAATGAAATAATTAAAAGACTTACAGAAGTTTTCAGAGATATTTTTGATGATGATTCAATCGTTATCACTGAAAAAACTACCGCCAACGACATTGACGACTGGGACAGTATTGAACATATAAACCTCATCGGTGCAGTTGAAGATGAATTTGGTATGCGTTTCAAGATGCGTGAAGTTTCAGGCATGAAAAACGTCGGCGAAATGATTGACATTATTTCCAAAAGAGGAAAATAATGAAAAAATTTAAAATAACTGCCGTTGTGCTTGTTATTGTCGTGTTGCTTTATGCGTGGGGATTTGCACTTAAACCGATAAATTACAGTGTTGAATCAGAAAAAATAAACAATCTGAAAATAGTATTTATTTCGGATTTGCATAACTGCTTTTTCGGTGGTACAGACCAGTCGGGAATATTTGAAAAGATTGAAAAATTCAAGCCCGATTTAGTACTTTTCGGCGGTGATGTTATTGACTATAAAGGCGGTACAAAATATTCACTGAAACTTATGAAAATGGTCAGTGAAAAATATAACTGTGCCTATACCGCAGGAAATCACGAAGAAATGCGTGAAGATGAAGATGAATTTTTTGAGGAAGTCAGAAAACTTAATATTCCCGTTATAAACGATGATTTCACGGAATTTAATATAAATAATCAGAAAATACGTGTATACGGTATTATTGATTATAATAATTATCATAAGGAAGATGAACTTGATTCGGATTATTATAACATTCTTCTTATGCACCAGCCCGAACAATTTGAACCTTATAACCCGAATTTAAAAAAATTTGACCTTATTCTTTCAGGTCATGCCCATGGCGGACAGTGGCGTATTCCGTTCATTCTTGAACAGGGTCTGTATGCCCCCGACCAAGGAATTTTTCCCGGATATACAACAGGAAAATATCAGTATGGAAACTGCACACATATTATAAGCCGTGGACTTGCAAAACCACTGCGTATGATTTTTATTCCGAGAATTTTCAACCGTCCGGAATTGTCTTTAATTGACATTTCATGACGAAAAATTTATGCAGATACCGACGGGCAAATTAACAGAAAAGTCTTGTATTTTTTCTGTTTTGATGATATAATATAGACAGTCCGTCAGGACAAAAGAAAAAGGAGCGGAGAGTTTTTTTCTCTCTATAGATAATATGAATACTGAAATCAATGAAAAATCTAAAAATATTGTCGGACGTAACCCGGTTATTGAGGCTATTAAGTCCGGCACACAAATTGACACTATATATATTGACGGAAACGGCGGAAGTTTAAGTCTTATACGCCGTCTTGCTAAAGAAAAAGACATTGTTGTAAAGGACGCTCAGGACAAAAAACTTTCTCAGCTTGCCGGCGGTGCTTCACATCAGGGAGTAGTTGCAGTAGGAGCGTGCGGAAAATATGTATCAGTTGAAGATATTTTAGATATATCAAGAAATAAAGGCACAAAGCCTTTTATTATAATATGTGACGAAATTGAAGACCCTCACAACCTCGGTGCTATTATCCGTACTGCCGAAACAGCAGGTGCAGACGGAATTATTATTCCAAAACGACGCAGTGCATCACTGAATGCAACTGTATTTAAAACTTCCGCAGGAGCTGCAAGCTATGTACCTGTTGCAAGAGTTTCAAATCTTGCATCATGTATTGATACGCTAAAAGAAAACGGCATATGGATTTACGGCACAGACGCATCAGGAAGTGATTACTGCAAAACTGATTTCACGGGTAGTGTGGCTCTTGTTATCGGTTCGGAAGGCTTTGGCATAAGCAGACTGATTCAGAAAAAATGTGACTTTATGGTGAAATTGCCAATGCTCGGAAAAATAAATTCACTCAATGCATCAGTTGCCGCAGGAATTTTCATGTATGAAGTTCTAAGACAACGATGTTAATCATAAGGAGAAATTTTTATGTCTGATGAAAAATTATCTCTGGAGGATATTCTTGACGAATACTCCCCCGATAAAAATGACCCTCTTTCCGGCACAAACCGAAAAGCCCCTTCACCTGTTGCCACTGCACCGAAACCGTCTTCCCATGAAAAATCACCGTGGGACGACAGCCCGCTTAAACAGCCTATGAATGAACCGCCACCACCTAAAAGGCGTAAAATAACTGTACTGAATGGCGGAACTGATGCCGACGGAAACCCTGAACCGATTGTTTACAGCAGTTCAATATTGAATACACATATGAGTGCCGACGATATTTCAAAAATACGCCGTATGACTGAATCGACAAGGGCGAGGGAAGCGGCTGAACGTCAGAAAGCCGGAAAAAATCACAGAAAAAAAGAAGTGGATTATACATATAAAAAAGAATCACCCGACGGTGAATATATGTATACACCACCTGTATTCAAAAAGAAAAAACGCAGCCGTGCGGCAATTCTTGCGGAAGCTGAAGACCCCGAAAACCTCAAATTGATTACGGACATTGTGCCTTCACCTGAAATTATTGCGGCGGCAAAATATTCACGTCAAAACAGCAGAAATACAAAGACAGATTCAGGAATGACATATAACAGACAGCCGTCAGAAGCTATAGATGTACATATAGATACAGATGACAGAACGGATGAAACATCAAAAAAGAAACGTACAAAACGCATAGTTGACTTTAATTATTATGGCGATGTTGAGGACGTCGGACGAGATATAAAAGAACTCAAAAGCACTATAAAAGCAAGAGCCGTATTTCTTCTTATGCTTTCAATATTCAGCATTTATGTTACTATGGCAAATCAATTTGACTTGCCGATTATAAGTGTATTAAGCAAAAGCCATTTCAGCGTTTATCTTATTACACACTTGTTTATGGGAATGGCGGCTATCGTTTCTTCATTGGCGGTAATTACAAAAGGTCTGAAAAAACTTTTTACATTCAAGGCGGACAGCGATTCTCTTACTTCAATTACTGCAATTACCTGTTTTATTTCAATTCTTCCGGGTTTTATAAATCCCGACTATATTATGGCAGAACGTATTTATATGCCCGTCGGAATATTCGCACTCTGTACAAACGCTATCGGAAAACTTCTCATTCTTAACAGGGCACAACGGAATTTCAAACTCGTTTCAAAAGATTATTTCGACCGCCACGGTATAGTTTATGTTCGTGATGAAGAACGTGCTGAACGCCTTACAAGGGGTACTCTCGGGGATTTTCCTATTCTGGCATCAATGCGTAAAACCGATTTTCTTACAGATTTTCTTAAATACACATATTCTTCGGACATCACGGACAAATATTGTAAAAAAGCGTCACCCGTCTGTCTGATTATATCATTTATAATTTCAGTAATACTGACTTTTTTCTGTAAGGAGAATTTTTTCTCGGTTGAGGCTTTTTCCTTTGGTCTTTCAATTTTCAGTATGCTTATATGTGCAGTTTCATGTGTTTCAATGCCATTTGTTGCCAATGTTCCCCTTGAAAAAATTTCAAACAGAACAATAATTAAAAAGGGCATTATGCTCGGTTATCAGAGTGTTGACGACTTTTATGACACAAACTCAATTCTTGTAAATACTGATTCTCTTTTTCCGGAACACTCTATTCAACTCGGCGGTGTAAAGGTCTTTTCAAATACAAAAGTAAATGAAGCTCTTCTTGAAGCCGCAAGCCTTACAAACCACGCCGGAAGTATAATGCGTCATCTGTTCAGCGATGTTGTAGAAGAAAATCAAGATATTCTCTATCATATAGAAAATTTTTCATTTGAGGAATCTATGGGTCTTTGTGGTTGGATTCACAACAGACGTGTACTTTTCGGAAACCGTGAACTTATGATAAATCATAATATTGAAGGACTACCTACCAAAACAAAAGAAGCAGAATATACAGGAGATAATCAGGAAGCTATGTATCTTTCAATTTCCGGAAACGTCGCCGCACTTTTTACAGTTGAAATACGTGCAGACAGAGAAGTTAAACGCTGGGCTAAACAGCTTGCAAAACATAAAATATTTATGATTCTCAAAAGCGTTGACCCTTGTCTGACACTCGGAAAAATTTCCTCGCTTTTTGGTGTTCCTAAAAGTATGTTCAGGATTCTCCCGAAAAAACTGCATGAAGATTTTGACGAAGAAACAAGAAAAACAGTACGCCTCAGTGCATCAATGGCTTGCTCGGGAAAATTTTCCTCTTTCGCTCAACTTATTATCGGTACTAAAGTAATCCATTCAGCCGCAATATTGGGACTTATTTTTCAGACAGTTTCAATTATACTCGGTTTCGGAATAAGCATAATGCTGATTATTTCAAAGGCATTTGAATTTAATTATATCTATATGTCAGCATCAGCACTTGTGATTTATAATCTCGCCTGCACTATACTGACGTATTTTGCGGTAAGTTCAAAAAAGATATAAAAAAAGAACCTGCTAACGTTGCGAAATAAAGTACGGGAGCAGGTTCTGATTTAAAAAATGTTTTTTTGAAAGGAGTAAAAAATGACAGGCAGACTTCAAAACGATGATAACACAGATAACCAAAATACAATGAATATCCCCATTCCCCAAAATCCACAGAATTACAGAAGACCAAATACAAACAGACAGTCTTCACAAAAACGAATGAATTATCAGCGACAAAACAGACAGACACAGAATACAGGACGTCAACAAAATACAAGACAACCACAGAACAATTATAATTATAATTATCAAAATCAAAATCAGTACCGACCGAATTATCAGCAGTCCAATGAATATATGAATCAAAATTATCAACGCTATAATTCAGGATACCGTAATGCAAATTATCAGACTCAGAATTACCCACAGCAAAGACAACAAAGACAAGCCCCTCCGCCTGTTCAGCATCGTAAAAAGAAAAAGCATAAAAGTTTTTTCAGCAGAATAGTAAAAAGAATAGTAATAACTTTATTTATAATTCTTGTTATGCTTTTCGGTATATACTCATGTACTGCACTTGTTGTAATAAATAAAGTCGGAAAAGAAGAAACAGGCAACCGCAACCGCACAAGTAATGCAATATCAAGAACATATGTAAGAAATGTCCTTATTATAGGCACGGACGGACGCTCCGACGAAGAACAGGGTCGTTCCGATTCAATGATTCTGATGTCACTAAACAGCCGTACAAATGAAATTATTCTTACTTCTTTTATGCGTGACAGCTATGTAAATATTCAGGGTTACGGCATGGACAAACTTAATGCTTCATATTCATATGGCGGTGCAGAACTTCTTATGGACACAATAGAAAATAATTTCATGGTTAAAATTGATGACTATATAACAGTAAACTTTGTTTCATTCGCCGGAATTATCGACGCTGTAGGCGGAATTGATATTGATGTTACAGACGAAGAAGCACAGGAAATAAATAATATTCTTTTCTCCGAAGTAAATCAACTTATGGGAGATGACCAGCAGGCGGACTTCCTCAACGGTGGCGGAAAACTTCACCTTAACGGCAAACAGGCTCTTTCATTTGCACGTATAAGATATGTGGGAAACAGTGATTTTGAACGTACAATGCGACAGCGTGAAGTCTTTGAAAAAATTATACCAAAAGCAATAAATCCGATTGCAATAGGACGTATTGCAAAAAGTGTAATACCAAAAATAAATACCAATATGTCAACGCTTGAAATGTATCTGCTTTCATTGAGAATCCCTATGGCAATAAGATATGATATAAAACAATTGCAGATACCTGCCGAAAATACTTTCTATCCCGAGGACATATGGTTTGATGACGGAACAGTTCAGTCTGTATTGCAAGTTGATTTGAATGCAAACTATAATATTCTTGAAGAAGAAATTTTTAGTCATTAAAATTGAAGCTCCGGCATATACCGGAGCTGATTTTTTTATTTATTTAATCATTTCAATAAGTTTTCCGAGACAAGGCTCAAAACAACTTCCATACCACATTTCTTTAAGGTGCGGAAAAGTGGTTTTTATGCATTCAAGAGTAAAATCAACCGAAATATCAAGCGTCTGCTGAATATTTTTTCCGAGAGTCAAAGCACCTGTGAAAACACTTGCGAAAATATCACCTGTTCCGTGAACTGAACAGTCTATATTCTCATTAAGAGAATAATAAAATTTATCATTAACAGAATCATAGGCGGCTGCTCCCTGTTCTTTGTCGTCAAAATGTACACCCGTAAGAACAGGAGTTTTACAGCCAAGTCCGACAAGTCTGCGGAGTACGTCCTCAACATAAGCTTTGTCATAATTTTCGGTATACGGAATACCAAGCATAAAAGATGCTTCTGTCATGTTCGGAATAATATAGTCGGCTTTTGAACAGAGTTCTGCCATTTTTACTGCAAACTCATCTGTAAATCCTGTATAAAATTTGCCGTTGTCACCGAGAACGGGGTCAATGACTATAAAATTATTATCCGTCCTGAAACTGTCAAAAAATTCCGATACTATGTTAATCTGTTTTTCAGAACCGAGGTATCCGGTGTAAACCGCATCGAATTTTAAATCAAGGTTTTTCCAATGATTTGCAATGTCGGGAATATCGTTCGTCAGGTCACGAAATGTATAACCCTTGAATCCGCCTGTATGTGTTGACAAAACAGCTGTAGGAATAACAGCCGTTTCAATTCCCATTGCTGATATAATCGGAAGTGCAACCGTAAGTGAACATTTTCCGAAACAGGAAATATCCTGAATAGTAACTACTTTTTTCATAATAATTCTCTCCTTATTTATTTTACACCTATTATTTTAGACAAAAAGGAGAAAAATGTCAATGACCAGTTTTGTTTTTTATTTGCATATCAGTTTTACCATACATCAACCATTTTGTAGCTTATCCAGCCTGTTTTACCACCGCCATAACTTATCTGATACCAATAGTCATTTGCATTTCCTATAATTGTAAAAGTTGTACCACCTGAAAGTGTTTCGATATTATCAGTTTTACTGGGGGTATAATTCACCCATGCAGTCATACCGTTCTTTACTTGTCCTTGAGTTGCACTGTAATCTATCTTTTGCACTTCATTTTTTCCTACGCTTACGTAACTTTGACTTACATAACCATGAAGTTCACCGTTGCTTCCGTTGTCAGTAGCGATATAATACCAGCCATTTACAGAACCGAGAATTTTTACAGGGTCTCCGCTGTAAAGCATATCAGTTTCACGTTTAACGCTGTTTACATCCGGAATTGAATAAATATATGCCGCATATACACTGCAATAACCATCTATATAAGACGGTTCTTGCACATATTTCGGATATGAACGCACGGGGTCTGCAACCTGAAAACCGTCTATATCGTTAATATAAAATATCTCAACCGTATTATTCACTTCAATTTTTTCAGACAAATTTAATTCAGATTTATTTTCATCTTCTTCAGATTTGTTTTCTTCCTCTGATACTTCAGGTGTTTTGCTGGACACTTTAACTGAAACTGCATCATCTTCATTTTCATTTGCTTCATTTTCAGTTTTTTCTTTTTGTGGTTCACTGAATGAAATATATTCAATTTTCACATATCCGTCTTTGCCGCCGTAGTTAATTTTTGCCCACTCAGAATCAATTGAATATACCGTAACCATATCACCGTCAAACATTTTAACAATTACATCTCCGTCTATATCATCATACAAATCCGCTGATTTTTCACCGCTTTTAAGTACAATGTATCCCACAGAAACCGAATCTTCCGATTTTTTTGCATCTTCCTGAAAAGAAGATTTGTTATCATCATCGTCGTCTTCTTTCAGTCTAAACTGCCCGCATGACGAAACAGACATAATTGCAGAAAAACAGAGAATCAATGCAATACTTCTTTTTAAATTCATATATCCTCACTCCATTTTCATAATATTATATAATAATTATATACCAATAGGATTATTTTGTCAACAATAATTTAAAGAGTATACAGAGCCATATGCATGAAAATTTATCCTTTTGAAAAACAAAATTAATGCTCTTGCATAAGTAAGGACAGACACCAAAAACAAGCTGAAAAACAGCCAATTCTTTTCTGAATGAACGTGTGTACACGTATATGTACACGCCATGAAAATACGCCTTTTTTGGCTATATTCAGGTAAGTACACGGGTACACGCCATTTTTCTTAGTTGTATTATAATATATTTTGTATACAAGACAAGTTTTAATGACAGCATAACATTAACAGAAGTTTAAGAAAAATGATTTTTTCCTTGACAGTATGACGAATAAATGGTATAATACAATTGAGCAAAGGAGTGTGATACCGATGATTGAAAAAGGCGTGAACAGTGAATATCGTGACAGACTTTTTAAATTTATATTCGGCAATCCCCAAAATAAAGAATGGACATTAAGTCTCTATAATGCCATGAACGGCTCACATTATACAGATGCAAGTGCTATCAGACTGAACACTATAGAAAACGTTGTTTACATGAGTATGAAAAATGATGTATCATTTCTGATTGAAAATACGATGAATTTCTATGAACAGCAGTCCACATTCAATCCCAATATGCCTATGCGTTTTCTGATTTATGCAGGAATGATATACAGCAAGTATATTGAGGAGAGCAGACACTATCACAGATATAGTTCTGCACAGCAAAAAGCCCCGACACCGAAATGTGTTTGCTTTTATAACGGTATAGCCAATAAAGAAGATAAGCTTATACTTAGTTTGTCGGATTCATTTGACGGAGAATCTGACATTGAAGTCAAGGTCACAATGATAAACATTAACTTCGGACATAATAAGGCATTGCTTGATGCCTGCAAGCCTCTGAAAGAATATGCGTGGTTTGTAGAAAAAGTCCGTTCCAATCAGCAGACAATGGAAACATTAGAAGAAGCAGTAGATGCCGCATTAGAGGAATTGCCCGATGATTCGCTCATTAAGCCGTTCCTTGTGGCAAATAAAGCGGAGGTGAAGCGTATGTGTATTACTGAATATGATGAAGCAAAAACCTTTGCAGAGCAGAGGGAAGAAGGCAGAGAAGAAGGTATTGAAATAGGCGGACTGCGTATGTTGATTGGTCTTGTTAAAAAGGGTATTCTTACGCTTGCACAGGCAGCTGAAGAAGCTCATATGACTGTTGCTGAATTTGAGGCAAAAACCGGTTTAAAAGCGTGATTGACCATGATTAAAAAGTATTTCATTTGCTTATGTTTCTTGTGGCAAATAAAGCGGAAGTGAAGCGTATGTGTATTACTGAATATGATGAAGCAAAAACCTTTGCAGAGCAGAGGGAAGAAGGACGAGAAGAGGGAAGAGAAGAGGGAAGAAGAGAAGGAAGAGAAGAAGGTATACTTGCTACACTGATTGGTCTTGTTAAGGACGGTATTTTGACAATAGTTGATGCAGCGAAAAGAGCAAATATGACCGTTGCCGAATTTGAGGCAAAAACCGGTTTAAAAGCGTAATTATTGAAGTGGAGAGATACCATGAAGAAAAACGGATATACAGTCATAAGAAACCCATTGGACGATTATGATTTCAGCTTTTTTCGATGCCACGCAGCATAGAGCGGTGCATATGGAATCGGACTTATCATCTTCATACTTATCTGTGTATTATTCGTCTGCTTGGCAGAGAACGATAGCGGTTGGAATGTTCTCCGTGAAAACATCTATATTCCGATACTCTGTTCGTTTCCGTTGTTCATTCTCGGTCTGAGCCGGACATTCAGTATCAGGCGTGTGAAAAAATCATGGCAAACGGGAAAAAAACAGAAGGTGAAGTGATTTCTTATCGTAGAATACACGTATCACATGGCAGAAGAAGTCATCTGATTTATCAACCTAACTACACCATTCTGAATGTTAGATTTTATGATAACGGTAATCAGGAAGTTCCTGTAGAAACTGGTCACAAGTTGCCGGAAAAAGTTCTTGCTTCTCCTTGCTGTGCAGTGTACATCTTAAATGATAATGTATTAGGACAGTAGGCATATAGAAGTTTCAAGTAACAACGATAGACCGATACAGTAAGCTAAACAAGCACTTCTCATTTTGTGGAGTGCTTGTCTTTTTTCTTTCAAAAGCTGTTGACTTTTTCAATAGGGTGGTGTATAATATCCAATATGGAGAAAGGGGAGGAAAACAATGGCAGGGGTAAAAGTGAAATGTCCATATTGTAATACCTATGAGGTAGTTAAGGGCATAGCAAACAGATATGGAAAAATACTTATTTGCGAGCCAAATTATGACGGAGCAAAGGTTAATGTATGAAGCAACCTAAACATTATAAAAGCAAAAATGAAAGTTCTCTTTCGAGAATATGGGTTGATGTAGGCATACTAATAATCATTTTTTTGGTGGAAGTGAGTTTTGACGTTAAGCAAAAGGCGAATATTTCTGATGAATTGTCAAAACTTATATCAATAAATCCGATATCTGCTTTAATAGTTTTTATTCTGCTTCATATTATATTTTTAATTATAAAATCTGTTATTTATAACAATAAAAAACAAAATATAATGGAACATGGTAATGTAATTGAAGGCATAATAACAGACACAATAAACATTAAGGTTTTAAGTCGAACTCCCGGAGCAACATATAATTATAGGTATCACGTTCAGCTAAGTGACGGAAGAACGGTTAATACCGAAGTTTATTATGAAGACTTTGTTAAGAATGATGATATAAGTAGCTGCACAGTTTATGAATATAATAACCATTATTATTTCACAGATTTCAGATAAGGTTAGAAAGTATAGCCTATTGGCACACCTGTTTTCCGTTCCATATAAGTCGGAGACGCTCTGTAAGCATTTTTAAGGGCTTTTTTTTAGTGTTTATAAAATAAGAAAAATAGCGTGTACCTGTGTATTCACCTATATATAGGCAAAAGTGGCGTGCAACAAGGGTGTGTAATACACGTGTATGTAATAAATATAATACAACTCTGAAAAATGGCGTGTACCTGTGTACTCACCTATATATAGGCAAAAGTATTGTGAAACAAGGGCGTGTAATACACGTGTAAACAGGGATAAAATTGAAAAAGCCGTCCCACAAGGAACGGCTGTATGTAAGAATATCAGTCAAGGAAGTCCTTGACTTTTTTACTTCTGCTGGGGTGACGGAGTTTTCTTAAAGCCTTTGCTTCAATCTGTCTTATACGCTCCCGTGTAACGTCAAAACGCTGTCCGACTTCTTCAAGAGTACGTGATTTTCCGTCATCAAGACCGAAACGGAGTTTGAGTACTTTTGCTTCACGGTCTGTAAGAGTTGCAAGAACTTCGTTAAGTTGTTCTTTAAGGAGAGTATGAGAGGCTGCTTCTGCGGGAGCCGGTGCATCATCATCGGGGATAAAATCGCCGAGGTGGCTGTCTTCTTCCTCACCTATAGGAGTTTCAAGAGAAACAGGGTCTTGTGCAACACGCATTATTTCACGTACCTTTTCAACTTGCATATTGAGTTTTTCAGCTATTTCTTCAGGGCTGGGGTCATGACCGTTTTCATGGAGTAGCTGGCTTGAAATCTTTTTAACTTTAGTAATTGTTTCAACCATATGAACAGGTATTCTGATAGTTCTTGCCTGGTCAGCAATGGCACGTGTTATTGCTTGTCTTATCCACCATGTAGCATATGTTGAAAATTTGAATCCTTTTGTATAGTCAAATTTTTCAACAGCTTTTATAAGTCCGAGGTTTCCCTCTTGTATAAGGTCAAGAAACTGCATACCCCTGCCGACATACTTTTTTGCGATTGAAACAACAAGACGCAGATTTGCTTCAGAAAGTCTTTTCTTTGCGTAGGGGTCGCCCTTGTTCATTCTCTGTGCAAGTTCTATTTCTTCTTCCGTAGTGAGGAGAGGAACACGTCCGATTTCTTTCAGATAGATTTTAACGGGGTCATCAATTGCTATGCCTTCAGTTGAAAGAGCCATTTCCAAATCATCGGTTATATTTGAGTCCATACCGATTTTAAGGTCTGCGTCAACGTTCATATCTTCTACAATTTCAATATTGAGGTTTTCGCAGGTATCATAGAAAGTATTAAGCTGGTCAACGTCGAAATCAAGTTCTTCAAGAGCGTCAGTGATTTCTTTTGTTGTGAGTTTTCCGGTTGTCTTGCCCTTTTCCATAAGAGCGTCAATGGTAGTTTTTTTGTTTTCCATAAAAAATACCTCCTGTTTTTTGTTTATCCGTAATGTATAAGATTAAGCCGTATAATCGGACGAAATCATTTTTTCTTTGATGTGAAAAGTTTAATTATATCGTCATCACTTAAATTTTCGTTGTTTTTAGCGGAACTGTCCTTGTTTTTGAGTATTTTCACACAGTCCGAAAAATACTGTCTGTCTATTCCTTTGTCACTGTAATAAGCTATTATTCCGCTTATTCTTTCCATTTCGTCCACAGAAAATTCATTGTTGAGAAGTGAAACAGAAAATTTACAATCTGCTTTAAGATATTCAAGTATAGTCTTGTAAAGTCTTTTATGAAAAAGTGTCACAAAAAATTCAGGTGGAATTTCCTTTTCAATGTCCTTATATTCTTCAGGACGTTTCAGCAGAAAGTATATTATACTTTTTTCGGCGTTTGTTTCTTTTCTGGAATTTATTTCTTCTGGATTCAGATTGACATTTTTTCTTATTACACCTGTCACTGTTGAATTCCATTCTTTTTTCTTTTCGGTATTCTTTGATTTACGCAGAATATCATTTATATGAATTTTAAGCGTATCGGCGGAAATACCGCATTTTTGTGCTGTACGGGAAATATATACTTCACGTTCAAGCCTGTTTTCTATTCCGGCAAGCACCGATGAAACTCTTTTCAAGAGTTCAAAGCGTCCGCTTTCTGACGAAAGGTCAAGACCGTTTTCGCATTTGTCAAGCATGAAGTTTGTAGCATCAGCAGAGCCGTCTAAAAGCATTTTAAAACGGTCATGACCGAATTTTTTTATATATTCGTCGGGGTCTTTAGCACCTTCCATGCGGATAACCGTTGTCCGCACGCCGACTTCTGAAAAGTGGTTTATAGCCTTTTGTGCGGCATTCTGACCTGCATTGTCGCTGTCGTATGCAATAATAACATGGTCTGCATAATGGCTTATAAGCCTTGCCTGTTCAGGAGTTATTGCAGTACCGAGAGTGGCAACGGCATTTTCAAAACCTGCTTGATTCAGGGCTATAACGTCCATATATCCCTCACAGAGAATTATATTTTTCGTGTCGGAATTTTTAGCAAAATTCAGTGAAAACAGATTAGCACCTTTGTCAAACACGGGAGTTTTTGCTGTATTCAGGTATTTCGGGAGTGAATTGTCAAGAACACGTCCGCCGAATCCTATTATATTCCCTTTAAGGTCTGAAATCGGAAACATAACTCTTTTTCTGAACATATCATATATATTTCCTGTTTTTTGCGAACGTCCGCCGAGCCATGCCTCAGTTATTTCATCATCTGAATATCCCTTTGAATTAAGCAGATTGACAAGTTCATTCCATGAATCGGAAGCATAACCGAGCCCGTATTTTTTTATAGTTGCCGGTGAAAGACGGCGGTTTGCAAAATATTTAAGTCCCGATTTGTCACTGCCCTGCACTAAATTCTGATAAAAGAAATTTGCAGATATACGGTTCATTTCATATATTCGTGTTTTTTTCTGAGTGTTACGGCTGTCTTTTGAGAAATCTTGCGGCATTTCAATTCCCGAACGTTGAGCAAGCAGTTTCAATGCTTCCCGAAAATCGAGATTTTCAATTTTCATTATAAAAGTTATAACATCACCGCCTGAACCACATCCGAAACAGTGAAAAGTCTGTGTATCTGTAAAAACAGTACATGACGGTGTTTTTTCTGAATGAAACGGACAGAGGCATAAATAATTTCTTCCCCGTTTCTGAATGCTTACATAAGAGCCTATTACATTTTCAATCGGATTTGCATTCCGCAGATTATAAATAAATTCGTCATTTCGGAGCATATGGTAGTTCCTCCGTTATTTCCAGAATTTTGGTATAAAGATTTCCGTATATATATCAACTGCATATTTATCGCTCATTCCTGAAATGTAATCACATACTGCACGGTCGGCATCGGTTTTGTTCATTATTTTTCGGTATTCTTCAGGCAGTCTGTCTGTATTTTTTCTGAAATATGAATACAGTTTTTCTATAAGCATTTCAGCTTTCTGATTTTCCTGTTTTGCACTGCTTCCCGTGTAGACTTTTTCAAACATGAAATTTTTCAGTTTGTCGTGCATTTTTCTTACTTCCGGTTCAAAATCTATTTTTTCATATCCGTTTCTGATTACGGAGGAAATAAGACTTGTAATTCTTTCTGATTTGCTTTTGCCGAGAATTTCAACGCAGTCTGACGGCAAGTCACTTTCGTTCAGAACTCCTGCACGTACAGCGTCTTCAATATCATGATTTATATATGTGATAGTATCGGAAAGGCGTACAATATTTCCCTCACCTGTAGATGATATGCCGTTTGTGTGGCAGGCTATTCCGTTTTTGACTGCAAACGTAAGATTAAGCCCCTCACCGTCATTTTCTATTATTTCGGCAACTCTCACACTTTGCAGATAGTGCCTGAAACCATACGGACATATTTCATTCAGTATTTTTTCTCCACAGTGTCCGAAAGGGGAGTGTCCCAAATCATGACCGAGGGCAATAGCTTCTGTCAAATCTTCATTCATAGACATACAGCGGGAAATAGTCCTTGCGATTTGTGAAACTTCGAGAGTATGAGTAAGGCGTGTTCTGTAGTGGTCACCCTCAGGCGAAAGAAAAACCTGCGTTTTACGTTTAAGACGGCGGAATGCCTTACAGTGAATAATTCTGTCACGGTCACGCTGAAAATCCGTGCGGTACGGGCATTTTTCCTCTGCCTTTGAACGTTTTGTCATTTTTTTATCAGTGCTTTTACAGGCGTATTCGTTCAGAATAGAAGTTTCTGTATTTTCTGTCTGTTCACGTACAGTCATAAAAAATCACCTCTTATTTCATATTGTGACTGATGAAAAGTCCTGATACATTTCACCGCAGTCTTCTACCGAAACAGCACCGTTTGTTATTTCAATAAGTTCTTTGCGGAGTATGTCAAGTTTTTCGTTCAGCACAAGAATTTCCAGCATAACATCACTGCCGAAATCGGACGATACTGTTATTGTATTGAATGATGGCAGTACATGAGAAATTTTCCCGTACATACCGTAGTCTGTCCTTATTTTCAGGCGATGGCATACACACATATTCATTATTTTTGCAGAATCACAGGCGATTGAAACGGCGTGCGAATAGGCACGTACAAGACCACCGCCCCCAAGAAGAATACCGCCAAAGTATCTTGTCACAACGGCACACACGTCCGTCAGACCTCTTTTTTTAAGAACGTCAAGCACAGGAATGCCTGCTGTTCCTTGTGGTTCACCGTCGTCGGAATATCGGGAAATATTGTCATTCCGCAGAATATAGGCATAGACATTATGTTTTGCTTTGCGGTGTTCCGAACGGACGGAATTTATAAAATCAACAGCCTCGTCATTTGTTTTCACCGGAGAAAGAAAGCATATAAATTCTGAACGTTTTTCGATGAAAGAAGCCCTGACGGGTTCAGAAACAGTAAAATAATTCATTATATATTTGTCCTTTTTTATACGCAAAAAGCCGGTCAGGAAAGACCGGCTGTATGACTTTACTTGTCCATATTGAAACGTTTCTTGAATCTGTCAACACGTCCGCCTGTATCAACGAGCTTTTGCTTGCCGGTATAGAACGGGTGGCACTTGGAGCAAATTTCAACCTTAATATTTTCCTTTGTGGACATAGTTTCAATTACGTTGCCACAGTGGCAGGTAATTGTAGTTTTTACAAAATTAGGATGTATTCCCTCTTTCACGATTGTCACCTCTTTCAGATACTATTTGCAGACGACAGCCCATCAATTACTTTAGACAGTAGTGTCAAATCACATTACATTGATTTATTTTATCATATTTTTCATCATATGTCAAGTGGTACAGATATATTTTTTTTATTTAATTAAAGGGGCAGACTTATGAAGCCCGCCTGAAATTTATTCAAAAATTTTAGTAAAGTCACTTGCAAGCTGAATTTCAAGATTTTCAGCTTCTTCATGAGTAGGCATTTTTGAAGTGAAATATGTCTTTATCTTAGGTTCAGTACCTGACGGGCGGACAATAACCTTTGAACCGCCTTCAAGGAAGAAAGCAAGAACATTTGATTTCGGAAGGGATATTTCCGTTTCTGTTCCTGAAATTATATCTTTTGAAACACTCGTTTTATAGTCATCAAATTTAACCACTTTCATTCCTGCTATTGTTGAGGGGTGATTTTTTCTTAAAGTGTTCATTATGTCATTCATCTTATTCATACCGCTTTCGCCCTCAAAAGTGAAGCTGTGCATTGTCTGATGGAAAACGCCATACTTTTTATACATATTTTCACGTGCCTGCAATAAAGTTATACCTTGTGTTCTGTAATATGCAGCCATTTCGCATATAAGCATAGAGGCGTTTACAGCATCTTTGTCACGTACATAAGTACCCGAAAGATAACCATAACTTTCTTCAAAGCCGAATATATAGCGGTTTTCCTGATTTTTGTCTTCAAGGAGTTTAATTTGTTCGCCTATAAATTTAAATCCTGTAAGAACATCAATTACTTCAACGCCGTATTCCTCAGCGATAAGGTTAATCATATCAGTAGTAACAATAGTCTTGACGGTAACGGGATTTTCAGGCATAGTACCATTCTTTATTCTCTGCTGACATATGTATTCAAGGAGCATCGCACCTACTTCATTACCTGAAAACAGAGCGTAACCGCCGTTTCCGTCGGGAACAGCTATACCTACACGGTCACAGTCGGGGTCAGTTGCAAGAAGTAAATCGGGCTTGACTTCATTGCAGTATTTAAGACCTACTTCAAGAGCCTCACGTATTTCCGGGTTAGGATATGGACAAGTTGTAAAATTGCCGTCCGGATTTTCTTGTTCTTTTACAATGGTAACATCGGAAATACCTATTCTGCGGAGGATTTCACGGACAGGCTTGTTTCCCGTGCCGTTAAGGGGAGTATATACCACTTTCAGACCGCTTGATGCACAGAGATTTTTATTTATACCCTCTGCAAGAACGTGTTCATAGAAAGCGTCAATAACTTCCTGACCGATAAAGGAAATATTTCCTTTTTCAACTTCTTCATCAAAAGATGAAGTTTTAACATCATTGAATACGTCAAGGGAATTTATTTTGCTGAGAATAATTTCAGCACCCCTTAAAGTAATCTGACAGCCGTCTTCTCCGTAAACTTTGTAGCCGTTGTATTTTGCAGGATTGTGGCTTGCCGTTACCATGATACCGCCCTGACATTTAAGTTCACGAACAGCAAATGAAAGGCATGGTGTCGGCATGAGTTCCGGGTATATATGGACTTTTATGCCGTTTGCCGCAAGAACTTCTGCGGCTGCCTTTGAAAATACGTCTGATTTAATTCTGCTGTCAAAAGAAATAGCAACAGTCGGGTTATTGTATTCCTGATTGAGATAATCGGCGAAACCCTGTGTCGCACGTCTTACCGTATAGATATTCATACGGTTAGTGCCTGCACCTATAACTCCCCTAAGTCCGCCTGTGCCGAACTCAAGGTCACGGTAAAATCTATCACTGATTGCATCGGCATCATCTTTAATGCTTTTAAGTTCAACCTGCAAATCAGAATCTTCTGTGGCATTTTCAAGCCAAAGACCATAAAGTTCTGTTTCCGTCATTTAAGATACCTCCTAAAAGAAATATAAGATATTATAACACATTTTTCCACATTTGGAAAGTGCTTTTTCGCTGAAAAATAATATTTCCTGCATTTTTACTATATATATGAAAAAAATCGGAATTATATTGTTCAAAATCATAAAAGTTTATAAACTGTTTTAAATATAAATGCTGTCGGAAAGACAGCATTATATTTCTGAATCAGTCGCCGAAAGATACCCCGATATCACGGGCGGCAATAACAAGATGATTGTCTGTATCGACGAATTTTGTTTTTCCTGCTATATCTTCAAGTTTGTTTGAAGTGATTTTGTTTCCGATTTTGGCAACTGTTCTTCCGTACTTTTCATTTGCGATGAGGTGGGCGGCATGAACACCAAACTGTGTTGAAAGTACACGGTCATAAGCACTTGGAGCTCCTCCTCTGAGCATATGTCCCGGAACACATACACGTGCTTCAATACCCGTGTTATTCTGAATCTGTGCGGCTATTCTTGAAGTAGCGGTAGTTATGCCTGCCTCTGCACGTTTCTTTGCACGTTCTTTTCTCTTCATTTTAGCCTCTGAAATATCAAAAGCACCTTCCGCAACGGCAAGTATTGAGAATGCTTTTCCCGATGCACTTCTCGCCATTACTGAATCACATACTTTATCAATATCATACGGAATTTCCGGTATAATAATAACATCCGCACCGCCTGCAATACCTGCGTTAAGTGTAAGCCAGCCGGCTTTGTTGCCCATGATTTCACATACAAGTATTCTTGAATGACTTGCGGCTGTTGTGTGGAGACGGTCAATAACGTCCGTTGCAATATCAACGGCAGTGTGAAAACCGAATGTTACATCAGTTCCGTAAATATCATTGTCAATAGTTTTCGGAAGACCGATAACATTAAGACCCTCATCAGCAAGCAGCTTTGAAGTTTTATGAGTGCCGTTTCCGCCAAGAGTAAGCAGACAATCAAGCTTTTGTTTCTTGTATGTTTCTTTCATGTTCTTAACCTTGTCGATATTGTCCTCACCGATAACCTGCATCATCTTGAACGGCTGGCGTTTCGTTCCGAAAATCGTTCCGCCTTGTGTCAGGATTCCTGAAAATGCTGACGGTGCCATGTCTTTGCAGAGATTGTTTATAAGACCGTAGTAGCCGTTGGAAATTCCGACGATTTCAACGTTGTCAACGCCGAATTTTTCGTAACACGCCTTTGCAACGCCTCTTATTGTTGCGTTAAGTCCGGGACAATCTCCCCCACTTGTCAGAATGCCTATTCTTCTTTTCATTTAGAGTACCTCCGTTTTAAAAATTATTTGTTTTGAGTTTGTTTCATATTTTCCTCAAAGAACTCCTGTATTTTTTCAGCGGGCATAGGCTTTCCGTAAAGATAACCCTGCCCGAAATCACAGCCTGCTTTTCTCAGAATATCTTCCTGATTGAGATTTTCAATACCCTCTGCAATAGTTTCTATTTTCTTTGATTTTGCAATTCTTATTACAGAAGAAACTATCTCATAAGCTATATTGTCGTGTTCTATATCAATAATGAAGGAACGGTCAAGTTTAAGCAGTGTAATCGGCAGAATTTGCAGATAGCTAAGTGATGAATAGCCCGTGCCGAAATCGTCCATAGCAAGTTTTACACCGAGTTCACGCAGTTTTTTCATTTGAGAAACAGCATAATCTATATCACTCAGGGCGAGAGTTTCAGTCAATTCAACTTCAAGCCACTTTGAGTCAAGACCCGTTTTCACAAGGGCTTCAAAGACTTTGTCTTTAAGGTCTTTCTGATAGAAGTCTGTAGAAGTGAAATTTATTGACATAACTATTTCGGGGTATCCCATTTTCTGCCATAATTTGTTTTGCCTGCAACCCTCATTAAGTACAAATTCACTTATTCTTCCGATAAGATGTGAACTTTCCGCAACGGGAACGAACGCATCGGGGCGTACTACAGTTCCGTCGGGTTTTATCCAGCGTATCAGAGCCTCAACGCCCATTATTTTGCCTGTTGAGAGATTTATTTTAGGCTGATAGAATAATTGCAGTTCGTTGTTGTCAATAGCTGTTGAAAGTTCTTTTTCAAGTTCTGTTCTTCCTATGATTGAATCATGCATACGTGCTTCATATCCGCATATGGTATTATTTTCGTTTCCGCCTGATTTAAGGGCAAATTCAGCGTGTTCAAATACTTCAAGGAAAGAGTTTCCGTCCTCCGGCATTTTTGAATATCCTGCGGAACAGCTGAGACTTATGGAAGAAAAATCTCCTTTTGCGAGTTTTGCAAATTCTTCCTGAATAGATTTGGCTGTGCGTAATGGTAAATCGTCGTCGCCGTAGTCACGCAAAACAATTGCAAAGTTATCTCCGCTTATTCTTGCGGCAAGACCGCCGGGAGCAACGAATTTATATAATATGCCTGCAAAACTTTTAAGAATCTGATTTCCGTTCTGGTATCCGTAACTGTCGTTTATTATATGGAATCGGTCAATATCAATAACTATAATCCAATATGAGTAATTCAGCAAACTACACTGTTCATATGTTTCCTGTCCTATGTCCATGAGTTTATTTCTGTTTGCTATTTCCGTAACGTCATCGGTGTAAGCAAGACGTTCAATAATATAATCTTTTTCGTGTTCCTTTGTATTGTCTATAAGGGCACTGCTGAACATAGGGAGTTTATTTCCGGCACTGTTTATAGGCTTATACCTGTATGAATACCAGTGATAAAAACCATCGGCTGACCTTATACGTAATTCAACACTTTTTACTTCATTTCCCGTTTCTGTTCCGGCTGACTTTATTGCACTGTCAAATTGTAAACGGTCGTTTGCGTGGATAAGTGAACGGAATGTCTTTATATTTATGTTGTTGCCTTTAAGTCCGAGCATACGGACTGTTTCGGACGATGCAATATAATTCACCATATCACTTGACATTATAATTCCAATTTCCGCAAGGCTCATTGAATAATTGAAAATATCGTTTGTATTTGCGAGATTCAGACGCATTTTCTTTATTTCAGTAAGATTGAAACCGGTACTGAGATACAGAGAGATATTTTTTTTCTTTTTGATAAGAGAAGTACTCCATGCTATAGTTGTAACTGAATTTTCGGCATTAGTGAAACGTGCTTCATGTGAAGTATTTCCTATAATTTTCTGTATATTCTCTTTTTCAAGGCTGTCAATTCCGAAAGCCCTCATTATTTCAGCCTTATGGTCAAAGTTCATACTTTCTATACCGAGAAGTTCACGCATATGCTTATTCATGTATACGGCGGAAAAATCATCAGTCCAAATAATCATTTCAGTATTGAGGTTCTCCGAAATGCCTGCAATATCGCCTGCATCAACAGATGACTTGCTTTTTCTGTAAATCCACGCCGAAATGGCAAGAATAATTGACAGAAAAATTATAGTAGAAATGTACGTGATTATTATCGGAACCGCCATTTCAGGGAAAACGTGCGTATACGCAACAACAAGACCTGTTGCCATGGTGATTATAAGTGCGGCTATAAGCGGATTGTTAATTTTCATAATAATTATCTCCTTCATGAATGATAATGAACCAAATATTATTATAGCAAAATTTACTGAAAATGTCAATAATAAATTTGCAATTCGTGACAAAATAAATAAAGTTGCCGAAAAATTACAGAAAATTATCACATAATGCACACTTTTATATATTATAATGCTATAATAAAAAAAGTCGGGCAGGCAGTCCGACGGAAATTTTAAAGCAAGGGGTGTTTTTATGGCACGCATTTTAGTTGTGGACGATGAAACAAATATAAGGAAGGTGGTGCGTGAGTATGCTGAATTTGAGGGCTATGAAGTCGCTGAAGCCGGAAACGGCATGGAAGCAGTTAAACTCTGTCATGAAAATGATTATGACCTTATTATAATGGACATTATGATGCCGAGACTTGACGGATATTCCGCTTGCAAGGAAATTCATAAGACAAAAAATATACCCGTCATAATGCTTTCGGCAAGGGGAGAAGAATATGACAAACTTTTCGGCTTTGAAATTGGTGTTGATGACTACGTTGTAAAGCCGTTTTCTCCAAAGGAACTTATGGCAAGGGTGAAAGTTGTACTGAAAAGAAATACAACTCATGAAGAATCATCTGCTATTGACAAATATGTATTTGAGGGGCTGGAAGTTGATATTTCCGGACGTGAAGTATATGTGAACGGCGTAAAGGCTTCAATGACCCCAAAGGAATATGACCTTCTTTTCTATCTTGTTAAAAATAAAAATATTGCTCTTACAAGAGATAAACTCCTCGAAGAAGTCTGGGGATATGACTTTTTCGGCGATGACAGAACGGTTGACACACATATAAAAATGCTGAGAAACAGTCTCGGCGAATACAGAAAGTTTATTGTTACTTTAAGAGGGCTGGGATATAAGTTTGAATTTGTATAAGCGTATAGACAGCATTAACAGCCGTATTCCGCTACGCCTGAAAGTATGGGTACATTTTGTTGTATTTATAATACTTGTTTTCGTTCTTATGTGGATATTTCAGATATTTTTTCTTGAAAGTTTCTATGAGAGAATGAAAACACGTGATGTCACAAAAAATGCCGAATCAATAGTTCTTTCATATGAAAATGACTATAGAAACGGCGATAAATCGGCATTTATTGAAAATTATTCACAGATTGCCGTGGAAAATGACATATGCGTTGAAATTCTTGACAGATACGGAAGGTCAATATATTCAAAGGACGTACTCGGTGATTGTCTTGTTCACGGCAGGGAAAACAGTACATATATATTCCTGAATGAAATAAGAGAATCAAAAGAACAGAAAGTATTATATAAAGTGAATAATCCGAAAAGTCGGAGTGATATGCTTGTATATATATGTGTACTCGGAAAAGTCAGCCGTCCCGAAGGATATCTTATTCTTAATTCTGAACTTGTTCCTGTAAGTTCAACTGTTTCAATCATAAAAAGACAGCTTATAATAATAACAGTCATACTCATTATAATAGCTGCATTTATTTCCGTTTTTCTTGCAAACAGAATATCAATGCCTATTGACCGTATAACAAAATCTGCTGAAAATCTTGCAAAGGGCGACCTTAACACAAAATTTGACGGAAGAGGTTATCTTGAATCAAAAAAACTTGCTGATACCCTTATGTATGCAGAAAAAGAACTTTCAAGAGTTGACACAATGCAACGTGACCTTATAGCAAACGTTTCGCATGATTTGAGAACCCCTCTCACTATGCTGAAAGCATATGCTGAAATGATACGTGACCTTTCGGGAGATAACCCGGTAAAGAGAAATGAACATCTTGAAGTCATAATCAACGAAACAGACCGACTTTCTGCTATGGTGAATGATATTCTCGACCTTTCAAAACTCGAAAGCGGTAAACAAAAACTTAATCCGTCTGAATTTGAAATAAGTGCTAAACTGAATGAGATTATAGGACGTTTCGGCGGAATTTCCGAAAAAATGGGATACCATATTCATTTTACTCCCGATACTGAAAAAACAGTCTGCTGTGATGTTGTCAAAATTGAACAGGTAATATATAATCTTATAAACAACGCTATAAATTATACGGGTGCAGACAAACAGGTATATGTGCGTCAGATAAATAAGGCAGACGGCGTACTGATTGAAGTTGAAGATACGGGCGACGGCATTGAAGAAAGCAAAATAAAACTTATTTTTGACAAATACTACCGTTCCGAAAATCATAAAAGGGAAGTAGTCGGAACAGGTCTCGGACTTTCAATTGTAAAAGCTGTTCTGAAACTTCATGGTTATGACTACGGCGTAAGAAGTACCCTCGGAAAAGGTTCTGTATTCTGGTTCAAAATAAATGATATAAACAAAAAATGAAATATCATCAGAAAAAGATTCACACATTTTTCACTTTTATATCATATTATCAACACATAAAAATTGTATCATATAAACGCTGAAGGAGAAATCCTGAAGTTGTTTTTTTCATGGTTGGTGCAGTGCTTACCCCAGCACTGCATTACAAAATCCCCAATAATCCCTATATCATGGCAAATGGACTTTCTTAACCGGAAGTCCATTTGTTTTTTTAGTGAAAAATTAAAAAAATATTCCGAAAACTATTGACATTTTCTGATTTATGATGTATAATACTTGTATAACCTTATCAAGAGTGACGGAGGAAACAGGTCCGATGATGTCCGGCAACCTTCTGCTTAGGCGGAAAAGGTGCTAATTCCTGCGGTTTATCCGGCAGATGAGGATTTTTTTCAGAAGTCAGAGCGTTCCGGAAAGGGACGCTTTTATTTTTTAGGAGGAATATTATGAACAGATTTTTTTTTACTTCTGAATCGGTTACAGAGGGTCATCCCGACAAAATATGTGACCAGATTTCAGACGCAATTCTTGACGCTATCCTTGAACAGGATAAAAACGGACGTGTTGCTTGTGAAACAGCAGTAACTACCGGTATGATATTTTGTATGGGCGAAATTTCTACAACCGCAAAGGTTGATATTCCGAAAATTGCCCGTCAAGTTGTGGCTGATATAGGCTATGACCGTGCAAAATACGGTTTTGATGCACATACTTGTTCTGTTATAACAAGCATTGATGAACAATCGGCAGATATTGCAATGGGCGTAAATGAGGCTTTTGAATATAGAGAGGAAAACAATGAAAATGACGGTCTTTCAAACGGAGCAGGTGACCAAGGGATTATGTTTGGCTTTGCCTGCAACGAAACTCCCGAATTTATGCCGCTTCCTGTTTCACTCGCCCACAAGCTCGCACTTAAACTTACAGAAGTAAGAAAAGACGGTACTCTCCGTTATCTTCGTCCCGACGGAAAAACACAAGTTACTATTGAGTATGTTGATGGAAAGCCCGCAAGAGTAGATGCTGTTGTAGTATCGTCCCAGCATTCAGCCGATATTACTCTCGGACAACTCCGTAAAGATATTGAAGCATTTGTTATAAGGGCAGTTATACCTGAAGAACTTATTGATGAAAATACAAAGATTTTCATAAATCCGACAGGACGTTTTGTAATAGGAGGGCCTCAGGGTGACAGCGGTCTGACCGGCAGAAAGATTATAGTTGATACATACGGCGGATATTCACGTCATGGCGGTGGTGCTTTCAGTGGCAAAGACCCGACGAAAGTTGACAGAAGTGCAGCGTATGCGGCAAGATATATTGCGAAGAATATAGTAGCCGCAGGACTTGCTGAAAAGTGTGAAGTACAGCTTTCATATGCGATAGGCGTTGCAAATCCTGTATCAATTCTTGTTGATACTTTCGGCACAGGAAAAGTTACAGATGAAAAACTTGCTGAAGCTGTTGAAAAGGTTTTTGACCTCCGACCGACTGCAATTATTGAAATGCTTGAACTTAGAAAACCGCAGTACAGACGGCTTGCCGCATATGGACACATGGGACGTGAAGAACTCAGCGTTGCATGGGAAAAGACTGACAAGGCTGAACTTATTAAAAAGGCTCTTTCTTAAAGGGGGAATTTTATGAAAAATCGTGTAGAAATCAGATTTGAAAATCCTGCTCTTGCTGAAATACTGCATATTGGAGATTATGGAAAATATAACCTGAAATTTAAATCAGATGAACCGGTTGAATCACCGAAAAATGCAAGTGATGTTATAAGTATGCTTTTTTCACTGCTTGAAAATAACCCTGATATGCCGGAAAGCCGTGTATATATGGGAAATCAGACTGAAATTCTTCACCGCACAGTGCTTAATCTTTCGGAAATAATAGACGCATTCAAAGATATTGAAGTTGTGATTATATCAGTTTCGGAAGCTCCTGACGGTTCAGAAATCGAAACAAGAGCCGTTACAAATATTACAACGTCTGAAACGTTGGAAAACTAACATAATAAAAGGACAGCTTAAAAAAACTGTCCTTTTTCTTTGAGGTAATAATATGAAAAAATTTTTATGTCTGCTTGCTGTTATGATGCTTACCGCCTGCGGAAAACCTGATGTTGAAGTGAATCCTCTCGGAAGTGTAGAAAAAGAAACGACTGCAACAGTTTCACAAACAGTCACAAAAACAACTGAAAAAACCGTCATTCAGACTACTGCAATTGAAAAGAAATCTATTCCCGAAAAATCAAAAATTGTGGACGTTCCGTATTATTCGCAGAAAGATTATCCTACCGGGTGTGAACTTGTCAGTATGTCAATGATTCTTTCATTTTACGGATTTGACATAGCAGCAGGCGACATTATAAAAGAAGGCTATATGAAATTTGTAGAAGTTCACACTAAAAACGGCATAAAATACGGCGGTAATCCAAATCTTGTATTTATAGGCAGTCCGAACAAAAACAGCGGTTACGGCTGTATGAGCGGAGCGGTTACACTTGCATTCAGACGTTATCTTGCATCAGATGAACAGAAAACCGACAAAAAGTATAAAGTAACAAATCTTTCTGATGTATCACTTGAAGAAATATGTGATAATTACATAGACAAAGGAATACCCGTCATTGTGTGGTGCAGTATAAATATGAAACCTACTTTTACAAAACTGCAAAACAGCTGGATTATTGAAAAAACAGATGAGCGTTATATATGGAAGTCAAACGAACACTGTCTTGTCCTCACCGGCTACGACAACGAAAACTATTATTTCAATGACCCTCTTGTAAAAAAGAATACAAAATATATGAAATGTCTTGCTGAACGCCGTTATAAAGAAATGGGTATGCAGGCAGTTGTTTTTGAAGAAGTCATTCAGTAATAATACAATGACGGAGTTCAAAATATTCGCCGTCACTAAGGGTTATTTCGTCTGTTATGTTTTCATTGTAGTCATAGTTGCTGTAAAGCTGTCCCGACTCTTTAAGCACCGCACCGACTGCATTTATACCTGAATATATATACCATTCGGCAAGGTCTCCATATTCGCCATATGGTTCAAGATTATATGTGCCTGCCGGAATGTCACGCCCTACAATAAACATTCCCTCTTTTTTGTGAGGGTCGTTGACTATTTCGGGGTGCATATCGAGGTCATAAGCCGTTGCCCACGAAAAATTAAGATAGCCGTTTCCTGAAATTTCTGCGATTCTTGTGCCGTCAAAATGCACATATGCGGAAGAAATCTGATTTTCGCATTCAGGGTCTGAATAAACGCCCTCTACACCGTGATTATCTGAAAGTTCAGGAACAAAGATATATATTCCCTCCGGAATGTCAACGCCTATCTGATATGTACCTGACGGAAAAATGCCGTTATCTTTGAAAGACTGATTTTTGTCATATTCCGGGCGTTTTTTGTGATGGTCATCATCATCGTCATCATCGTCATCGTCGTCGTCATCATCGTGGTCATCATCGTCGTCGTCATCAAAAAAGTCATCAAAATCATCGTCGTCATCGTCGTCATCAAAAAAATCATCATCATAGTAATAGGCATTATTATTATTATTATTATTATTATTATTGCCGTTTTCATTGTAATCTATCACACATTCAACGGGTATTTCCTGTATATGCCTTTGGTTGCTGTTTGCCATAACAGCCATTGTAACAGTAGTGGCAGTACATACTAAAAGTGCACCTGCTAATATTGTACGTATGAATTTTTTCTTATTTTTTATTACAGGCATACTTGCTGTTTTTGCGGATTTTTCGTGTTTATATGTTATTTTGGGCGGAGCAGGGTTTTTATTTACAGGCATATTGCAATATTCGCATACATCGCCGTGGACAGCGGCTCCGCAATATTCACATATGCTAACCATTGAAAATCACCTCATCTATATTATATATAATTTTTTTTTGAAATTTCAAGTGATATGTAACTTCTTCTATTATAACACGAAAATATTTATCAATCAAGTTAAAATACAATTAAAATAATCTTAATATATTCTTAAAAATTATAAAAAATAAGGGACATTCCCGAAAGAATGTCCTATTTCCATAATGTAACTATTATGCTCTTTCAACTTTGCCTGAACGCAGACATCTTGAACAAGCGTAAACATGACAAGGAGTACCCTTGACGATAGCCTTAACACGCTTTACATTAGGCTTCCATGTTCTGTTAGTGCGTCTGTGTGAGTGGGAAACCTTTATACCAAAAGTTACACCCTTTCCGCAGATTTCACATTTTGCCATTAGGCTGCACCTCCTTATCTTTTATAAAAAGTCAACATGATTATTCTACCACATCTTACAGAAAAAATCAAGTGTTTTTTGAAAAAAAGTGAAAAAAATTTTTTGTTTCATGAAATTTGCTCAGATTACTTGAAAAAATAATTATAATGTAGTATAATAAAATAATTAGCTGTGGGAAAATGTTCCTTTAATGCTAAAAAAAATAACTATAGAAAGGATAACTATGGAAATTACTTCTTTTCTCAGAGTATTTTCGAGAGTTATAACTCTTTTCCTTGTTTTGCCGCTTCATGAGGCGGCACACGGTCTTGTCGCAAAGTGGTTCGGTGACGATACGGCAGAACGTGAAGGAAGAATTACTCTCAACCCGTTTGCACATCTTGACCCTCTTGGTTCAATACTGATTGTGCTTTCCGGATTCGGTTGGGCTAAGCCTGTACCCGTAAATCCTACACGAATGAAAAAATATCGTGCCGGTTTTGCACTTACGGCTCTTGTGGGTCCGGTTTCAAATCTTTTGGCGGCATTTGTTTCAATACTTGTATGGGCGTTACTTCTCTGCACCGAATCGGGAATGAATGCTTATATGTCGGGAGATATTACCCCTATGTCCAGTGTACTTCTTTTGTTGGAATTTCTTTTCAGCGTAAATATTGGTCTTGCACTGTTCAATCTGATACCGTTTCCGCCTCTTGACGGATTTAATGTATTACGTTATTTTACGAATGACAAATTTGACCGCTGGTTTTATATGCATCAGCAACAGTTGCAGTTGGGATTTCTTATCGTTATACTTGTGTTGAATTATATTCCGTCGCAATATAATATTCTTGCCATTGTGAATAATTTCGTAAGCGATAAAATGTTAAATCTTGTATGGCAGATTCCCATGCATAGGTGGGGAATAGCTTAATGGAAAAAATGTCATTCAGGCTTGACAGCTTTGAAGGGCCTCTTGATGTCCTGTTAAATCTTATAAACAAACATAAGCTTGATATATGTGATATTGAAATTTCAAAACTGCTTGAACAGTATCTTATTTTTATGGACGAATGCCATGAACAAAATCTTGAACTTGCAGGCGAATTTCTTGAAATGGCGGCAAGGCTCATATATATAAAGACTGCTTCTCTGCTTCCTCAGCCGGAGGAGGCGGAGAAGATGAAAAAAGAACTTGAAGGTGCATTGATAGAGTATTCAATATGTAAAATTGCCGCTGAAAGACTTGCGGAAAAATATACAGCAGATATATTTGTCCGCACTCCCATGAAAATAAAGTCTGATACGGTATACAGCCTTGCCCACAGTCCGGAACGCCTTGTAATGGCATATCAGGGAATTTCAGGCAGGAAATTTAAAAACGAATTTCAGGAAAACAGAATTGAAAACAAGATAAATTCCGTTGTAAAAAGGCATATAGTTTCTGTTATGTCAAAGGTAGTTCACGTTCTCAGAGAACTTTACAGCACGGGTGAAACTCATATGAACAGTCTTTATGACGGCATCACAGACAGGTCGGCAAGAGTTGCAACTTTTCTTGCAGTGCTTGAACTCACACGTTCGGGCAGAATATGCATAAGCGAAGATAATACAAAAATTTTCATAAAGGAAAGAAAGGACGGTAAAAAGTTTTGGAAATCAAAGAAAAACTTGGGGCAGTAGAATCAATTCTGTTTGCCAGCGGTGAACCCGTGGAAATATACCGTCTTTCAGAGGCAAGCGGAGTTGACACGGCAACGCTTTCATCTATGATAAAACTGCTTAATGAACGTTACAACGACTGCGGAAGCGGTATATGTATAAAAAAACTTGAAAACAGTTATCAAATGTGTACACGTGAAGAATTTGCACCATATATACGCAAGGCTCTTGAAACAAAAAAATCTTCTCCGCTATCTAATGCGGCTATGGAGGCACTAACAATAATTGCATATAATCAGCCTGTTTCAAAGGGATTTGTCGAAAACGTCAGGGGAATTGACAGTTCGTCCGTTATAAATAATCTTGTGGAAAAGGGGCTTGTTGAGGAGGCAGGACGGCTTGATGTCCCCGGAAAACCTATTGTATACAAGACAACAGAAGTCTTTTTGAGATGTTTCGGATTGAGTTCTGTTTCTGATTTGCCTGTTCTTGCAGGTCAGGGAGAAATGAATTTTGACAGTGACGAAAATCAACAGAAGGAGCGGTGAAATTTGATTGTATTGAAAATACTGCTGTATATAATTCTTTCTGTTCTGGGTGTTGCTGTATTTCTTCTTATACTTGCACTTGCAATGCCTGCTGTTGTAAAGATAAGTTTCATAGACGGTAAACTTGAATATAAAGTCAAGTTTTCAGTAATACCGCTTATGGGGTCTGATGGGAAAGGTTTGCTTAACCTTCTGAAAAAACGCAGGAAGAAAAATAAAAAGCCTGAACCTGATGAAAAAGATAATGACGAATTTTCCGGAAAATATGATGAATATGATGATGAAATAAGTCTGAATTTTTATGAAGATGATGCGGAAAACAGTGAAGTTGTCGGGGAACAGGACGAAAACGCTGTACGTGCAGAGAAAATTAAAAGGATAAAAAACAAGAAAAATCATAAAGATAGTGAAGATGATAATAAAGATTACAGCGACGATGAATATTATGTTTTTGATGACGAAGAAGAAAATTGTACAGATGAAGATGAAACAGACAGCGAAAAGTCAATAATGGATAAGATAGATTTTTTGCTTGATGTCTGGGATTGCGGAAATAGACCGCTCCTTAAAGTTTTCAAAGGTTTTCATATTCATGATGTCTTTATAGATTTTATCGTTGCAGATGAGGACGCTTATAAATGTGCCGTAAATTACGGATTAGTAAGCGGTACAGTTTGGAATAGTCTTGCGTGGCTGGGTGAAGCCTGTACTGTCAGCTATAAAACAGTTGATATACGTTGTGGCTTTTCACTTAAAAAATCGCAGTGGGACGCATCATGCATTGTAAAATTCCGTCTGCATACACTTGCAGGAGCAGGTCTGTGGTTTCTTGCAACATATCTTTTTAAAATATTTTTACCGGATAAGTTAAAAAAGAAAAGAACAAAAAAATCTGCCGAAAGGCAAAAGTGAGGTTGTAATATGGATAACGGAAAAACACCAATAAATGATATTTTGGGAATTTCAATGGAAAAAATTAAGGAAATGGCTGATGTCAATTCAGTTATCGGCGAACCCTTAAAACTTGACGACGGTACAACTATTATACCGATTTCAAAAGTTTCATATGGTTTTGCATCGGGCGGTTCTGACCTTCCGTCACGCTATGAAAAGAATCTTTTCGGTGGTGGAGCAGGTGCAGGCGTTTCAATCAAACCGGAGGGATTTCTTGTAATATCTCCCGACGGTACGGCAAAAATGGTATCTGTTACTTCAGGCAATGACCCTATAAGTACCGCTATAAATTCAATTCCGACTGTTGTTAATAAGGTTTCTGATTTTATGGGAAAAAGAAAGAAAAAGAATGATAATTCCGAAAATGCGGAAGTAACTCTTAAAGATTAAGCAGAAACGGAATATATAATATTTATTTTGCATATCCTGTAACATAAATGGACTTGTTTCGGAGGTATGCAAAATGAAAAGAATTATTGTGTCGGTCTGTACAGCTGTTTTTATTGCAGGTAATGCGGGACTGAATGCATATGCGGCGGAAAAACCTGAAATATCAGCAAAATCAGCTGTTCTTATTTCGGCAGATACAGGAGAAATTATTTATTCCCTTAACTGTAATCAGAAACTGCCTATGGCAAGCACAACTAAAATAATGACTACCATGCTTTGTCTTGAAAGCGGTAACTTGTATGAAGAATTTGAAGTTGACGGTGATGCTATAATGGTTGAAGGCTCGTCAATGGGTTTGCAAAAGGGCGATATAGTCACTAAATATGCATTGTGTTGCGGTATGCTTTTACCGTCAGGAAATGACGCTGCAAATGCGACTGCCGTAAAGCTCGCCGGAAGTCTTGAAAATTTTGCCGTAATGATGAATGAAAAGGCAAAGGAACTCGGTTTGTCAAGGACATGGTTTGTCACACCGTCGGGACTTGAGGGAGAGGGACACGGTTCATCGGCTTATGACATGGCGATTCTTGCACGTGAGGCACTCAAAAATGATATTTTTCGTGAAATATGTTCCTCACCAAGTATAAAACTTGAATTTGGAAATCCTCCATATACACGCTGGCTAAAAAACACGAACAAGCTGTTGACTATGTATGACGGTGTTTACGGTGTAAAAACGGGATTTACAGATGAGGCGGGACGATGCCTTGTATCAGCTTGTGAACGTGACGGCGTCAACCTTATATGCGTTACTCTCAATGACCGCAACGACTGGAACGACCATATGGCTATGTATGATTACGGCTTTGCAACTGTTCATAATATTGAACTTGATATTCCTGAAAATCTTTCAATGAATATTGCAGGTGCGGAAAAGGACAGACTATCTCTTACAGCAGGTGAAGAACCTGTTTATGTTACGTCATTTACAGCAAAGCCTGAAGATTTTGAATATCAGATAATATCCGCACCGTTTGTTTATGCTCCTGTTGAGGAAGGAGAGGAAACGGCACAATTAAGTATAAGCTGTAACGGTAGGGAAGTCCGCCGTATACCGCTTTTTGCAGAGGAGGACGCTCCTGTTAAAATAATAAAAAAATCAACAAAGAAAACAAGTATTTTCAAAAAAATAACACATAAACTCGGGAATATTTTTTCCTGATAGAAAATGGAGATAAAGTGGAAAAGTTAAGAATACAAAAGATGATTGCGGACAGTGGCTACTGTTCACGCCGTAAGGCTGAAACACTTATTTCACAAGGTAGGGTAAAACTTAACGGCAGACCCATAAAACTTGGCGATAAGTGCGATTTCAGGGATATAATAACAATTGACGGCGAACGCATATATATGCCGAAAAAGAAAAATTTTATCTATATCATGCTCAACAAACCAAGAGGATATGTCACTACAGTTTCAGACGAACTTGACAGACGTTGTGTTATGGATTTAATCAGCGATATTGAAGAACGTGTATATCCCGTCGGCAGACTTGACAGAAATTCGGAAGGACTTCTTCTGTTTACAAATGACGGAGAATTTGCAAACAGCATAATGCACCCGAGCCGTCATATTTCAAAGACATACCGTGTAACAGTCCGCCCTGATATTTCGGATGAACAGCTTGTACGGCTTTCTGAGGGAATTGAAATAGACGGCAAAAAAACACTTCCTGCGAATGTTATCGTAAAAGAAAAACAGCCCGGCAGAGTTGTTATGCTGATTACTATTAAAGAGGGCAGAAACAGACAGATAAGAAAAATGTGTGAAGCAGTGGGACTTGAAGTCGCACGTTTACGCCGTATAAGCATAGGACCTCTGAAACTTGGTATGCTTAAACCCGGAACATGGCGTGAACTTACAGCAGAAGAACTCCGTGCTATCCGTAACGCCATAGGCAAGGAGAACTGAAATGTTAGAGATACTTGAAAATTTTTCTCATGAAGGATATGAGGATATAATATCATCACACGGAAAAGACGTTCATATTACAGAAGCATTGAACGGTAATGAAAAACTCGGTTATATAGCTTATTTATACGAAAAGGAAAAAACCGTTGTATACGGCTTGTATGATGGCGGTGATATTATGCTGTGTGACGGTCTTGTGCGTTCGGTGATGTTTAAAAGCTGTATGAAAGGCATTGACAGTATTGTTTTTGAATTGCCTGACGAAAGCTGTTATAAAAATCTCATACGCCTTAAATTTATTTCCGACGACAGCAGAGTTTCCGAAAATATTGAACGGTTCATGAATGGCTGTGAAAACTGCAAACACAAAAAATAATAGAAAGGAGCGATTTGAAATGCCTATAAGAATTTCTTCCGAGCTTCCGGCATTCAAAACGCTTGGAAAAGAAAATATATTCGTAATGTCAAAGGAAAGGGCAGAACATCAGGATATACGACCTCTTAAAGTTGTAATTATAAATATCATGCCTAAAAAAATCGAAACAGAAAGTCAGCTTATGAGATTGCTCAGTAATACGCCGATACAGGTTGATATTGACCTTATTCAGATGTCGTCCCACGTTTCAAAAAATACTTCACAGAATCATCTTGAAACATTTTACAAGACCTTTGACGAAATAAGAAATAACCGCTATGACGGAATGATTGTGACGGGTGCTCCCGTTGAACTTCTTGAATTTGAGCAGGTTGACTACTGGAAAGAAATAACGCAGATTATGGAGTGGTCAAAAACCCACGTATTTTCATCGCTTTATATATGCTGGGCGGCACAGGCAGGACTTTATTATTATTTTGGTGTGCCGAAATATACACTTGAAAAAAAAATGTTCGGTATTTTTCCGCACAGGGCGGAAGTTGAAAGATGCCGTATTTTAAGTGGTTTTGATGATGTTTTTCTTGTTCCTCATTCAAGGAATACAGAAGTAAGGCGTGAGGATATTGAAAAAATCCCACAGCTTGAAATACTTACTTCGTCTGAAATTTCGGGCGTTCACATTGTCGCAAACAAGAACGGCAGGCAGTATTTTATTACAGGTCATTCAGAATATGACAGAGACACTATAGCAAATGAGTATTTCCGTGATATAGAAAAGGGTATTGACATTCAGATTCCATATAATTATTTTCCTGATGACAATCCCGAAAATAAACCCGTTTTTTCATGGAGATGCACAGCAAACCTTATGTTTTCAAATTGGCTGAATTACTGCGTATATCAGAAAACACCATATAATCTTGATGAACTGGCAGTCCGTAATTGGAACTGGCAGGCAAGTCTTTAAGGAGATAAAATGAATAGTGATTTTTATTATAAAGATGAAAACGATGTAAACAATGTAAACGTTATTCCAAATTCCCTGAAAACGGGATTTGCAACGGCTTCATTCATAATCAGTATTATAAATCTGATTTTTTGTGCGAGTATGTTAAGTTTCATTACTGTACCCGTTTCCATAATTCTCAGTATCGTTTCACTTGCAACACACAGGGGCGGAAAAGTTTTTGCAATATTTGGTATAATAATATCAGTGATTTCTGCATTTTTATTCGGAGCGTTCCTCTATGTGTTCATGAAAATCAGTCCCGACATTATGTATTTTCAGGAAAACAGCACGGAAATTATTTCCGAATATGAGACAGACGGCACAATTCCTGAACAGTTTGAAAAATATCGCAGTTCCGATTATGACAAGTATTGGGAGGCAATGGGCTGTAATGATTTTGACGGATTCTTTAAAATGTGGATTGACTCTTACAAAGAAGCATATGGTTATACAACACCGTCTGTTCCTGATAATTCTGAAAGTCCGTCGTCTGTTCCTGAAACACCGAAAAACAACAGGGACAGGGAAGAACTTGTTGACCTTAATTATATCGGAGCAATTTCAGGTATAAAGTTTCTTAAAACTGCATAAATCGGCATAATCCCCGGAATTACCGTATAAAAACGGTTTTCGGGGATTGTTTTAATTTTATTATTCCTTAAAAATTTTATTCATAAATTCCTCTGTTGAATAAAAACCGCTTCTGTTATAACGGTTTATTCCATAAAGACATTCAGGGTTTCTTGTTATATAGTTTGGTCTTTCACTGCACGTCAATGTTATTGTAAAGCCGAGTTCACGTATAACAGGGAGTGATTCATCGCTTATAAATCCGAACGGATAGGCAAATACAACAGGGAGTGTATTTGTATGTTCATATATTTCTGATTGTAGTCTGCTTAAATCTGCCGTCAGGATACTGTTGTATTCTTCTTCATTTTCATTAGTATTCTTTGAACAGCCTTTGCGGTCGCCTTTGAAAGAGTGCATATTATAAGTATGATTTCCGATTTCCACACGCCCCGAACATATAAGACGGTTTATATCGTCCCATGTAAGATATGAGTATGCGGGGATATGCGGGTCATTTTCGGCGATTACGTCCGTATACTGTCCTACCACTGAAACTATGGCGTGCATATCATATTTTTCAAGAAGTGGGAGAACGTCCGAAAGATTATTGTAACAGCCATCATCAAATGTAATCATGACGGATTTTTTCGGAAGATTTCCCTTGTTGTCAACATAGTCTGTGAGTTGTTGTGCGGTAACTGAAGTATAACCATTTTCGGCAAGCCATGAAAGGTCATTTTCAAACTGAACAGGAGTTACTATATATTCTTCGGGTGTACCGCTGAAAACACTATGATACATTATAACAGGCAGAAATACGGATTTTTCACTGTTCACATCTGCGGACGAATTGAACAAATTTTTCCCTATAAAGAAAAAAGCTGAACATATTGAAAATACAAGTATGTCAAGAAGAATAAGACCGAAAAAATGTTTTGCGTTTCGGCATTCATACATATAAATCACCTCAATGAATAATATGCGGACGGCAGTATAAAAATGACGGATTCTGTTGAAGTATTTTTTTCACAAAGAGATATTTTATATATTAAAAGAATATAATCTATTGAAAAGGAAATAATATTGAGGTGAGCGTATGACACGTCATAAGAAAAGAAAAATAGCAGGAACGTTGAAATTATGTGTACTTATTGCACTTCCTGCGATAACAGCAGTTTCTGCAAAACAGATACCTAAGCTGAAAAGTTTTTTTGACCGTATGGGAAGTATAAGCATTGATGAAAACAGTCAGGCATTTTCTGAAAACAATACAGAATACAGTATTACAGAACCTGAAAAAAATGAAAATTTAAGAGATGAAGTAATTTTATCTGAGGGTTATGGCGTAAGTGAGGAATCAGAAGAAAGTACAGAAGTTTTAACAGAAACGGAAAACCCATTTGAAACTGTTTCCGAAAATGCAGGTGACAAGCCGTACCCTTCTGAAGAATCATTTACAGTAGGCGGAACGGTAGTTCGCACAACTTACGGTGAGTACAGCGGAAACTCTTTTTTTAATCTTGACAACGGCGGACAGGTTAATAATCAATCATCAATTCCAAATGAAACTCTTCTCTCCGAAAGCAGATGCGGTGCTGATTTTACTGTTGAAGATACTGACGAACCCCTTGTACTTATATATCATACTCATACAACGGAAAGTTTTGAACCATATGTCCGTGAATATTATGATGCAAATTTCAATTACCGCACTACCGACGAAACAAAAAATATGGTAATGGTTGGTGACGCTATACAAGCAGAACTTGAGGCACAGGGAATAAGTGTTATCCATTCAAGGACAATCCATGATTATCCCTCTTATAATGGTTCATATGACAGGAGCAGGGAAACTATTATTCCCATTCTTGAGGAATATCCAAGTATAAAAGTAGTTCTTGACATTCACAGAGATGCAGTTTCGGGAGAGGGTGTAATTTATCAGCCCTTTGTGGAAATTGACGGAAAAGAGGCATCTCAGATTATGATTATATCGGGGTGTGATGATGGAACACTCGGTATGCCGAATTTCATGAAAAACTTTCATTTTGCTTGTAGACTTCAGGAACGGCTTGAAAATGATTATGCAGGTCTTACAAGACCTATACTTTTTGACTACAGAAAATATAATCAGGATTTGACAACAGGGAGTTTGCTTATTGAAGTAGGTTCACACGGAAATACATTGGAGCAGTCACAATACGCCGGACAGCTTATAGGTAGTTCTCTTGGTAGACTGCTTAATTCAATGAAAGAGGAGAATTGAAAATGAATGGAAAAAGTAAAAAGAAAGCAGTCAGAATAATATTTGCCTATCTTCTTCTGACTGCGGGTTCTTATATGTTTTTAAAATCATGCTGTAATTCGTACAATCGCCTTTCAACCGAAAGAATTACACCGGCGAGTCTTGTTATAAACGGAAAAACAGCATCTGTAAGTGTTCTGGAACATAAATTCAGTTTCAGCACTGATATTTTATCACCTGAAAGCAAAATTTATTATACAGCTTATCTGATTGCCCCCGACGACGTAAGACTAATTGCATACTTTATTTCTATGTCCGATAAGATGTGACTGCATATTGTAGTAAAATCTGTTGAGTTCTCCGGAGTAGATAAGAGTTGCATTTGGAAAACTGCGGAAATCATCAGGCTTGTAAAGACAGAACGGCTTTTCAAGTTTTATTCCGATTTTATCCATAGTGTAAGCAACAAATTGTGAACAGACAAAACTTTTTTTCCTGTTCCACTCTATATTGAGGTAAACAGCAAGAAGTCCGAGAACATTATATGAATATATATTCCTATTCTCTGAAAAATGATGAATCACACGGTTATACATTTCTTTCTGTTGTTTCGTTACAGGAATACGATATATTTCACATGGTATAAAGCCGTATTGCCCAAAAGTTCCCTCACCGATTATTTCCTGGTTGAATGTGGCAGGCAGCGGAAAGGGTGTGTATGTACGGCAGAAACTATACATTTCAGAAAGTGTTATATCTCCCGAAAGAGAAACATGATTGTAAGGCTTTCTTGTGAAAAATCTGAAGAATCGTGCCGGTTGTGTGCCTGTCTGTGACATTATCAAATAGATATATTCTTCCAAAAGGTCGCCTCCTAAAAATTTTCTTATATAATTATATCATAAACACTTGCAAATTACAAGGCTTTGTGATATAATATTTGTTGTAAAAATCAGATGTTAATCATATATTATGATAATTTGGTGTTTATGTGCCTGTAGCTCAGGGGATAGAGCAATGGCCTCCGACGCCATGTGCACAGGTTCGATTCCTGCCAGGCATACCATAAGCAATAACCGCTGTATTCGGAAAAAAACGATTTACAGCGGTTTTTTTGTTTTTATTACGCTTGATAAATGGCAAAAATAAACAAGTTAGTGGAAACAAACATATTTGAATTTGTAAATAATTCCGAAATTATATTTAAATTTCTTTAAAATATCTGTTTTCTATTGACATTTTAGTTAGATAGTGCTAATATAATTATGTTATTAAATACTAACGTTGAAAAGGAGGTTTTTTATATGCCTTTGACTATGGCAAATATCGGCGAGGAAAATATAATAAAAAAAGTCGGCGGAAATTCCGAAACAAAAAAATTTCTTGAAAGTCTTGGTTTTGTTTCAGGGGGAACTGTTACAATAATAAACGAAATAAACGGCAACCTTATTGTGAATGTCAAAGAGTCAAGAATTGCTGTCAGCAAGGAAATGGCAGTAAAAATAATGATATAAAGGAGTATATTTTTATGACACTTAAAGATGTAAAGATAGGTTCGACAGTCAAGGTAAAGAAACTTTCAGGTGAAGGTGCAGTGAAAAGGCGTATAATGGACATGGGAATGACTAAGGGTACAGAAGTACATATACGCAAAGTTGCCCCTCTTGGTGACCCGATTGAAGTCACTGTAAGGGGATATGAGCTTTCACTCAGAAAAGCTGATGCTGAAATGATTGAAGTCGAATAATTTTTTTCAATCAAAGTTAGACTAAACTAATAAAGAAAGGATTTTTTGTATGGGAATAAAAATTGCACTTGCAGGTAATCCAAACTGCGGAAAAACCACGCTTTTTAATGCTCTTACAGGTTCTAATCAGTTTGTGGGAAACTGGCCGGGGGTTACTGTTGAGAAAAAAGAGGGAAAACTCAAATCCGACAAAAGCGTTATTATAACAGACTTGCCGGGTATATATTCACTTTCGCCATATACTCTTGAAGAAGTAGTTGCAAGAAATTATCTTATTGATGAACGCCCGAATGCAATTCTGAATATAATCGACGGAACAAATCTTGAAAGAAATTTATACCTTACAACTCAGTTGATTGAACTCGGAATACCTGTTGTTCTTGCTGTAAATATGATGGATGTTGTAAAGAAAAACGGAGATAAAATAAATACTGAACAACTTGAAAAGGAACTCGGCTGTCAGGTTGCGGAAATTTCGGCACTGAAAGGTACAGGCATTGACGAAGCTGTTCAGAAAGCTGTTTCTGCCGCAAAGTCCGGTGTTTCCTCTGTACCTCAACACAGTTTCTGCGGTTGTGTTGAACACGCTATTGCACACATTGAAGAAGCTGTACTTCACGATATGCCCGAAGAACAGCAAAGATGGTATGCTGTAAAGATTTTTGAGCGTGACGAAAAAGTTCTTGAAAAGCTGAATATTTCGGACAGCATAAAAGAGCATATTGAAAATGACATAAAGTCTGCTGAGGACGAAATGGACGACGATTCCGAAAGTATCATAACAAATGAAAGATATATTTACATAGCATCAGTAATAAAGGATTGCTATAAAAAGAAAAATAAAGGCGGTCTTACTGTTTCAGATAAGATAGATAAAATTGTCACAAACAGATTTCTTGCACTTCCGATTTTTGCAGTTGTAATGTTTATTGTTTATTATGTTTCAATTACAACGGTAGGTGCATGGTGTACCGATTGGACAAATGACGTTCTTTTCGGCGAATGGATTCCCGACGCTGTAAACGGTTTTCTTGAAAAGATAAATTGTGCCGGCTGGTTACAAAGTCTTATTGTTGATGGTATAATAGGCGGTGTGGGTGCAGTTCTCGGTTTCGTTCCGCAGATGCTTGTGCTTTTCATCTTCCTTGCATTCCTTGAATCATGCGGATATATGGCACGTATAGCTTTTGTAATGGACAGAATTTTCAGAAAATTCGGTCTTTCAGGAAAGTCTTTTATTCCTATGCTTGTTGGTACGGGTTGCGGTGTTCCTGCTGTAATGGCAAGCCGTACAATTGAAAATGAACGTGACAGGCGTATGACTATTATGACAACAACTTTTATTCCGTGCGGTGCTAAACTCCCTATTATCGGACTTATTGCCGGAGCGTTTTTCAATAATTCAGGCTGGGTAGCAGTTTCAGCTTATTTTATAGGCGTTGCCGCAATAATAATTTCAGGCATCATGCTTAAAAAGACAAAAATCTTTTCAGGTGACCCCGCACCTTTTGTAATGGAACTTCCTGCATATCATCTCCCGACAGTCGGAAATGTACTCCGTTCAATGTGGGAAAGAGGTTGGTCGTTTATCAAAAAAGCAGGTACAATTATTCTTCTTTCAACTGTTCTCCTTTGGTTCTTACAGGGATTCGGCATTGAAAACGGTTCATTCGGAATGATTGAAAACCTTGATAATTCAATTCTTGCAAAAATAGGCAGTCTTTTTGCGTGGATATTCGCACCTATCGGCTGGGGCAACTGGAAAGCCGCTGTTGCTGCCGTTACAGGTCTTATCGCTAAAGAAAATGTCGTTGCAACATATGGCACACTTTTCCACTTCGGAGGAGAACTTTCCGAAAACGGCGACGAAATATGGGGACAGCTTGCAACGAGTTTTTCAGCAATTTCAGCATATTCATTCCTTGTGTTCAATCTTCTCTGTGCACCGTGTTTTGCCGCAATCGGTGCAATAAGACGTGAAATGAACAGTGCAAAATGGACATGGTTTGCAATTGGCTATCAGTGTATATTTGCATATGCAATTTCACTTATAATTTATCAGTTCGGTTCAGCTTTCAGCGGAAATGTTCACCCTATAGGTCTTATAATTGCAATAGCATTTACTGCATTTATTGTCTATATGCTTTTCAAACCTTACAAAGAAAGCAGTACTTTCAGAACAAAAGCAGTAAAAGCCTGAACGGGGGAATGATGTATGTTTTCATTCCTTGCAGAAAATACAAGTACTATTATAGTAGGATTGATACTTCTAATAATAATTTTAATGATTTTACGGAAAATGATAAATGATAAAAAGAATGGAAAATCTTCGTGCGGTTGTAACTGTGGCTGTTGTCCTAATTCTGAAATATGCCATAAAAGCAAATCTTAATTTATATAAAATTGCCTGTTCCCGAATATGGGGGCAGGCGTTTTTTTGCATAAGCAAGTAATTTTTTATTGACATTTTTCACAAAATATGATATAATAGTTTATATTTTTTAAAACGATAAGGAGGAAGATATTATGTCATTTATAATTCTGCGTTGTCAATAGATATGACCCAAAAAGAAAAATTTTGATAGATATGGAATAATAAAAGTTGAAGTCCTTT
>CANQVA010000007.1 GCA_947627175.1 uncultured Ruminococcus sp. | reverse complement strand
TTATGGTAAACTTATTATACCATATCTCGGTTGGAATTTCTATTTTTTTGGGTTCATATCATTTTAACACATACACTGAAAAGAAAAAGAGTATTACCTGAGATGTAATGCTTTGTACGTTCAGAATGTCATATCTATAAAAAAGACGATTTTTTTATTCTTTCAGGTGCTGATAAACCTGTTGAACTGATAGCGATGCAATATCGTTATAAGAATGTTTATTCCGATAATGGAGCAAATTTTAATTTTGTGTCATAAATAATTTTCAATATTTCGTTTTCATCGTCAAGGTGCATCAAATAAATTTTAACACCGTTTTCAGATAATTTTTTTAAAATCGGCAGTGCGTCGTCAATATGCAAATGAACATCACTTTTATAAAATGAAATTTCTGTATACAGATATGCACCATCATGCAAAAATGGAAGATATGGCGAAAGTGTCGCAGTATCGCCTGTGTAGATTACGTCATTCCCTTGAATTTTCAGGTGATAGCCGAAACATTTTCCGGCAAGTGTTTTTGAATGGGTTGTAGGTATTGCAGAAACAAGCCAATTTTGCCGGATTTTGTCAGCCGTTGTGATATTGAACCACTCAGGTTCACAGCCTTCAATCTGAATTAAGAGTGTCTGCAAGTCGTTTTTTACTTCGTCGGACGGTGCAACGATAGTGACAGGATTTTTGAGAATAAACCAAGCATATTGTAACATTGTCCCGACAGAACCGGTATGGTCGCCGTGAGTGTGTGTTACAAGAATATAAATATTTTGAATTTTATGTAAATTCATCTTTTTGATTTTTTGAAACGACGTGGCAGGACAATCTATCAAAATTAAATCTTTGTCATGATAAAAAAATGCAGAGTTGTGTTCATCGGCAAAAGCACACCCACGCCCGAAAAATTTAATCATATATTTGCTCCTTTCGTAAAGTGTAATAAAACAAAATTACTTTTGTTTCCATTCCAAAGACATATTATACATTTTCCATTTTTGAAAATATGTTTGCAATTTTTATATCCATATAATTGGTAAGCACATTCAGGACATAATTCTTTCATTTTCGATTTTGACTTTAGAAATTCACTACCACATTCTACGCAAGTTCCTACTTTATTATCTTCCAAATTATCACCTCTGAAATTCGATTTGTAGTATACATATAAAATATTATATGTTCATGAAAAATGCAGGCTCTTAATCAAAGAACCTGCATTTTATAGTGCCGGAGACGGGACTTGAACCCGTACGATATTGCTACCGGTGGATTTTGAGTCCACTGCGTCTGCCATTCCGCCACTCCGGCATAATTGATATTAAATCATTTCAACTGTTGCCATATTATTGTATCACAAAAAAATGTAAAAGTCAATAGTTTTTTGAAATTTTTTTCTGTAAATAAAAAAGTCAGTGCACCTGACAGGAATCGAACCTGCACGCCTTTCGGCACAAGAACCTAAATCTTGCGTGTCTGCCAATTTCACCACAGGTGCATATTAAGTGTGTCTCCCTGATTTTTCAGGGAGATTTTTATTTAATCAGAACTGTTTTCTTTTTCAGCTTCAGCACGGTCGCTGACGGATTCGGAATAAATTTCTTCATCTGCAAGACTGCCGACAAAGTTAAGCTGTTTAACGGGTATACGCTTTAAGGGCGAATATACAAATTTTCCGCACGAATGGTCAGGGGAAACAAGTCCGTTTTTGTCGCACACAACTTTATTTCCGTCCTTTGCACGTTTTCCATACTGACAGTAATCACACTTTGGCTCAATACCTTTGTCAAAATATTTAGGCTTTGTGAACAAAGACGATAAACCCATAAAATCACCTCAAAATTAAAATCTCTGATATTATTATAACATATAAAAACATATTTGTCCAGTGTTTTTCTGAAAAAAATATGATTTTTTTTACATCATTGATTAAATTCGCTGATATTCGGAAAAATAAAGCGAGTTTTATTGTACTAACTTATAGTTGCGTTTTTTGTTCAAAAATATGGAATATATATGTTGACAAATGATAATTATTGTGATATAATAACATATGTGAACAATGAGATTTATTTCATTGCTGACTGCTGGAAAACGTATGTTTTCGGACATTCGGGCGTGAGCCGGTTTGTTGGAAAACAGATATGGATATATAAATTATGTTATCCGTTTGTTTTTCAGATGGATTTTTTTATTTCGGGAAGGTGCATTATGAAAGAAAAAAAACTTGCTGTAACAGCCGTTGTAATTGACAATTTATCTGCGGTACAGGAAGTAAACGCCGTATTGCATGAGTACAATGAAATTATAATAGGAAGAATGGGAATACCTTATCGTGAACGTGGCATTTCCATGATTTCCGTTGCACTTGATGAAGAACCTGACCGTATCAGCAGTCTTACGGGCAGACTGGGACAAATAAACGGCGTATCCGTAAAGGCTGCAATTTCAAAAAATAAACGGAGGGATTTATAATGTATAATCCAAAATCACTTAAAGCTGAGGAATTTATCAGCGATGAAGAAATACTTGATACGCTTGAATATGCTGAAAAAAACAAGCACAACAGGGAACTTATAGAACAGATTCTTGAAAAGGCATCTCCCAAAAAAACAGGCAGGGGAGTTGAATGTGCAGGACTTTCGCACCGTGAGGCGAGCGTTCTCCTTGCGTGTGATATTCCCGAAGTTACCGAAAAAATGTACAACCTCGCACGTGAGATAAAAAAGGCTTTTTACGGAAACAGAATTGTAATGTTCGCACCGCTTTATCTCTCAAACTACTGTGTAAATCAATGCGTTTACTGTCCTTATCACTATCAGAACAGGGAAATTCCGAGAAAGAAACTTACTCAGGAGGAAATTATTGCCGAAGTTACTGCACTTCAGGATATGGGGCATAAACGTCTTGCAATTGAGTCTGGCGAAGACCCTGTAAACAATCCTATTGAATACATTTTAGAGTGTATAAACACTATCTATTCTATCAAGCATAAAAATGGTGCTATCAGACGTGTTAATGTAAATATTGCGGCTACTACCGTTGAAAACTACAGAAAGCTAAAAGATGCGGGAATAGGTACATATATATTGTTTCAGGAAACGTACCACAAGGAAAGCTATGAAAGACTTCACCCGGCAGGGCCTAAACATAATTATGCTTATCATACCGAAGCTATGGACAGAGCAATGGAAGGCGGTATAGATGATGTCGGACTTGGTGTGCTTTTCGGACTTGATATGTATAAATATGAATTTGCCGGACTTCTTATGCACGCTGAACACCTTGAAGCTGTTCACGGTGTAGGCCCTCACACAATAAGCGTTCCCAGAGTTAAAAGGGCATCTGACATTGACCCGAATGTTTTTGACAATAGTATTGATGATGATACATTTGCAAAAATAATTGCCTGCATAAGAATTGCTGTTCCTTATACGGGAATGATTATTTCAACACGTGAAAATGAAACGTGCAGAAATAAAGTACTCGGTCTTGGAATTTCACAGATTTCGGGCGGTTCAAGAACGTCTGTAGGCGGTTATGCAGGTTATTCCGCTGACGAAAGACCACATGATACAGAACAATTTGACGTTTCCGACCAGCGTTCTCTTGACGAAGTTGTGAAGTGGCTTATGGATATGGATTATATACCATCATTCTGCACGGCGTGTTACCGTGAAGGAAGAACAGGCGACAGGTTTATGTCATTGTGTAAGGTTGGACAAATTCAGAATTGTTGTCATCCGAATGCACTGATGACCTTACAGGAATATCTTGAAGATTATGCAAGCCCTGAAACAAAGGCTGTCGGTGAGGCACTTATTGCACGTGAAATTCATAACGTTACAAATCCGAAAGTAAAGGAAAAGGCTATTGCTAATCTTGAGGCAATTAAAAACGGAAGCCGTGATTTCAGATTTTAATTTTTTTGTACTGATTATGTATTGACAAAAACGATTATATGTGTTAAAATATGTTATATCAGTCAGAATAAATAGTCAGTATAGGAGGAAATAAAAAATGTATGAATTTATGCTTATGGCTGAAAACGTACCTCTTACGGGTGATAATTTCCCGGCAAAGATTCTTATTATAATAGGTATCATTGCGGCTGCTTTAGCAGTTGCGACAACGATTTTAGCAAAAAAGAAAAAGAAGTAATATAATTAAATTGCTATCCCTCCGCATATATTTATATAAGTATTTACTGCGGAGGGCTTTTTATGATTTGCAGACTTGAAGATTTACGTAAAAAAGAAGTCATTGACATAACAACGGGTGAAAGACTTGGCTATATAGATGACGCTGAATTGAATCTTGAAAAATCAGAAGTCAAATCACTCGTTATTTATGGGAGAGAACGTCTTTTCGGATTTCTCGGCAGAGAGGACGATGTTGTTATACCATGCAATGAAATAAAAGTTGTCGGAAATGATGTTGTGCTTATAAAACGTCCGGGAACGTCATATATCACAAATATATAAGAAAAAATATCTGAAAATTCGTCAAAAAAGTCATAAAAATAACTCTTGATTTTTTTTCAAGAAAATGGTATAATAGTAAAGCAGTTCACACACTGATGCTTTTACGGATTGGTGCATTGTTTTTATTATTTTCAATGTTGTCCGTAAGTCAAGTGCGGTGGAGGATATTAAAACCAATTAAGGAGGACTACACAATGGGAGTAGTATCAATGAAACAGCTTCTTGAAGCAGGTGTTCATTTTGGACATCAGACAAGAAGATGGAACCCGAAAATGGCTCCGTACATTTTCACAGAAAGAAACGGAATTTACATTATCGACCTTCAGAAGACTGTAAAGAAACTTGAAGAGGCTTATATGTTTATCCGTGACATCTCATCAGAGGGCGGCGAAGTTCTTTTTGTAGGTACAAAGAAACAAGCAGGCGATTCTGTAAAGGAAGAAGCAGCAAGAGCAGGTGCACATTATGTTAATGCAAGATGGCTCGGCGGTATGCTTACAAACTTTAAGACTATCCAGACAAGAATCAAAAGACTTGAACAGCTTCATACTATGGAAGAAGACGGCACTTTCGCTCTTCTCCCGAAGAAAGAAGTCGTTAAACTCAATCTTGAAATAGAGAAACTTGAAAAGTTCCTCGGCGGTATCAAGAATATGAAGAAACTCCCTGCGGCACTTTTCATTGTTGACCCAAGAAAAGAAAAAATTGCCGTAGCTGAAGCTAAAAAGCTGAATATTCCGATTGTTGCTATCGTAGACACAAACTGCGACCCTGATGAAGTAGATTATGTAATTCCCGGTAACGATGATGCTATAAGAGCAGTTAAACTTATTGCCGGCACAATTGCTAACGCTGTTATTGAGGGCAGACAGGGCGACGACAACAATGTTGATGCTGAAGAAGTTCAGGAAACATCAGCAGAAGAAATTGCTGAAGCTGAATAATCTTAAAAAAATTAAACCCGAATTTCACTATTCGGGTTTTTCACAGTAAAATAAATTACAGGAGGTAATTACAATGGGAAAAATTTCCGTTGCTGATATTAAGTCACTCATGAAGTCAACAGGTGTTGGCATGATGGACTGCAAAAAGGCTCTCGAAGCAAATGAGGGTGATATGGACAAAGCTATCGAATTTCTTAGAGAAAAAGGACTTGCTACACAGGCTAAAAAGGCAGACAGGGCTGCTGCCGAAGGTATCGTTACAGCAGTTGTAAACGGCAATACAGGTGTACTTCTTGAAGTAAACACTGAAACAGATTTTGCCGCAAATACAGATGATATAAAGAACTTTGTAAATGCAGTTGCAAATACAATTATAGAAAAGAATCCTGCTGATGTTGAGGCACTCAAGGCTGAAACAATAAGTGGCGGTACAGCTACAGTCGGCGAAGTACTCACAGAACTTGCCGGCATGAAAATCAGAGAAAATATTGTTATCCGTCGTTTTGTAAGAATGGAAGGCGTACTTGCATCATATATTCACAATGGCGGAAGTATTGGTGTTATGGTTAAACTCGACACTGATTTGCCCGCTGAGAAAGTCGCTGAAGTGGGTAAAGATGTTGCAATGCAGTCCGCTGCACTTAATGCTCCGTATCTTTGCCGTGAAGACGTTCCTGCTGATGTTCTTGAAAAGGAAAAGGAAATTATTCTTGCACAGATGGCAGAAGACCCCAAAATGGCAAGCAAGCCTGAACAGGTTAAGGTAAAGATTGCAGAGGGTAAAGTTGGAAGTTACTACAAGGAAAACTGTTTACTTGAACAGATGTTTGTCAAGAATGACCTTTTCAAGGGTACAGTGGGCGAGTATGTCAAGGACGCTGCTAAAAAGCTTGGTGGTTCAATCAGTGTGGCTGAAGTTGTACGCTATGAGCGTGGCGAGGGCGTTGAAAAGAAAGAAGATAATCTTGCTGACGAAGTTGCAAAGATGATTAAGTAATTTTTCGGAGACCGCAGTAAAATCTGCGGTTTCTTTATCATTTATTATAACGTTTCTGATTTTTGTACAAAATTTACAAAAATCAGAAACATTTTTCGTATATATTTTTCTTGAAGTTACAGGAAAAATGTGCTATAATATACTTAATTTAATATTATTCTCAATTTATGAGGTATTATGTATGAATAAAAATATAAAAGAAATTGTTTCTTCAATAGGAAAAGTCATTGTCGGCAAAGATGATACAATTGTAAAACTGATAGCCGCCTTGCTTTGTGAAGGCCATGTTCTTCTTGAAGATGTTCCCGGAGTAGGAAAGACACAGCTTATCACGGCACTTTCACGTTCAATAGGCGGAAAGTTCAATCGTATTCAGCTGACCCCCGACGTTATGCCCTCTGATATTTCAGGTTTTACTATGCTTGACCCGCAAAAAAATGACTTTGTTTACCGTGAAGGAGCGGTTATGTGTAATTTCCTGCTTGCAGATGAAATTAACAGAGCATCACCTAAAGTACAGTCGGCGTTGCTTGAGGCTATGGAAGAACACCAGATAAGTCTTGACGGCGTTACTCATAAACTACCAAGACCTTTTCTTGTTATGGCAACTCAGAATCCCGTTGAAACTTACGGTACATTTCATTTGCCGGAAGCTCAGATGGACAGATTTTTTATGAAGTTGTCAATGGGCTACCCCTCAGAAGATGAGGAAATAAAAATTCTTGAACGCACTGAAATGCATAACCCTATTGTCAATATTGAACAGCCTGCAATGTCTGTTGATGATATTGAAATGTTGCAGAATGAAGTACGTAATGTCAAAGTTACGGGACAAGTCAAGAATTATATTGTTAATATGGTTTCAGCGACGAGAAATGACAGAAATGCAACTCTTGGAATAAGTCCGAGAGGAAGTATAGCACTATACAAGGCATCAAAGGCTTTTGCTTACATATATGAAAGGGATTATGTAACTCCCGACGACGTGAAGAATGCCGCAGTTTCAGTGCTTTCACATAGAATTATTCTTTCTCCGCAAGGAAAAACAGCTTTTGGAACTAATGAAGAATATGTTAAAAGCCTGTTGAAAAACTGTGAAGTGCCGGGGATACGCTGATGAAGATTATAAAAAATTTAATCAGTGTTTCGGCGGTTGCGTTTCTGCTTTATATTTTTACTTTTTATATAGACGGAGAAATGGGAGTAATTCTTCTTGCATTTCTGATTTTTGCACCGCTTATTTCCCTTGTTTTTACCATTTACGGCAGAAATGAAATAAGAGTTACATTTGACTGTGACGGTTACGTTAAAAAGGGGAGTAAACTACCCGTAACTGTAACTGTTGAAAAAAACGGAAGTATGCCGTGTGCATTCATAGAAATAAAACCGTCTGTATCTGCTGTTTTCAGCAAAAATGTTAAAGTTTACCGCTTTTCAATGCTGAATGAACGAAAGAAAAGTTTTACATTCGACGTTGAAGCTGTTACGGGCGGAAACGGTGAAATTTCCGTTTGTTCCGTTTATTCCTGCGGATTTCTCGGATTTTTAAGACTTAAAGCAAAGCAGAAGCTCCCACCGCCTAAAAGTGTGGGAGTGATTCCTGAAATTCCCGATATAAAAGCATCATCACAACTTTTCAGGGCTATTGCAGATATAGTTATGACAAGTGATGAAGATGAAGATAACGATACCGCTATGATGTTTTCAGCTAATACAACCCCCGGTTATGAACATCGTGAATATATCACCGGCGACCCTCTTAAACGTATCAATTGGAAACTTTCTTCAAAAAGGTCAAAACTTATGGTTCGTCTTGATGAGGCGGCGGCATCGGTTCAGCCTCTTATAATACTTGATTTGTTCAGGGAAAGTTCAGAACAAGAAGAAAAAGCCGTTATTGCTGAAGAAAAACTGCTTGTTTCGGTTTTTGGTCTGCTCTCTCTTATGGTAAAGCAGGGAATGGCGTGCAGTTTTGTCTATTATGATTCGTCGGGCGTTGTTACGGAAAGTGTTGATAATCCTGAATATCCTGTTCAGCTTTTACTTAAAGTGCTTTCTGTAAAAGTAGTTGCTGACAAACGAATAAGTCTGCCGCCTGAAAATGCATCTGTATGTGCTTGCGTTGCCGCAACAACAAACGCAGGAAACGGTTTTTCCTCCGTAATTGATAAAATCGAAAATCATGAAAACATAAGTATTCTCGGAGTATCGCAGGATTCTGAAAATAGTACAGATTTGCCCTTGTGGTATCTTGATGAGGATAACAATTTTAAACAGGTATAAAAAATGCAGAAAATCAATAATAAATTCAAAGATTTTATTGTTCGGCTTGCCTGTGACCCTGTGCTGATATATACCGTAATTATCATGATGTCAATAATGTACCATTATAAGAGTGAACATACTGTTATTTATGGTATAGTTTCTTTTGTAATTGCAGGACTTTCTTTCAGGCTTTTCGACTATATGACAAAACATAAATTTATTGGCTCTCTTGGATATATCGCACTTTTTTCAGTATTCATGTATGCAGTCAGGTTTTCAGTCGAAGTCGGAAGCAGGACATATCCGCTTAATTTCGGAGTATGGTTTCTCACTCCGCAGGATGTGCTTGATTACAGTAAATGGTATACTATAGCCATTTTTCTTTTGTTTATGATATTCATGATGTCGGTAATTTATTATTTCACAAGAGTCCGATACAGGATTTTTATGGGATTTCTGATTTTTATTATTCCTTTTGCCATTTATGGTAAGGAATTTGAAAAAATGCCGACTTATTTCATAATTCTCCTTGCTGTTTCTTATATTCTTATTATGGTTAATTTCAGACAGATGCAGGACACGGAAGAAACAGAAGTTACAGGCAAAAAAACAATATGGAAATCTGTTGCGGCTTATGCGGTTGTATTCGCTGCTGCTGCATCTTTGATTCCTAAACCCGAAATTGAGGCGAATAGAGATTTTCTCGATACTCTTATTTCGGCTGAACAGTTTACAGACCGATTGACAGCTATGCTGAACGTTTTCAGAGATGACACCTCGGGCGAACAGTTCCGCACAAACAGCAATACACCGCTTTATTATGTAAATTCCCCCGAACCCATGCGTCTTAAAACTACAACTTTTTCCACATATCATTATGATAATGATTCATGGTCGGTTGAGGACTTTGACAAAAATTTTGAAAGTACATTTGAAAGTACTTCCGAAAGTATGAGAAGCGGTATTCTTGAATTTCCTAAAACGGGAAGTATTATAAAAGCCGTTTTGTATGCTGCTGAACTTAACAATGAATTTTCTGAAAAATACGGTTTTGAGGAATATTCCGAAAGTCAGATTTCAGTGCCCGAATCGAAATGGATTTCAATTACTTCAAATTTACGTAATTCTCAATTCGCACCTGTTCCACAGCTTGTACAGAATTTCTGGTATACTTCATATCGGAATAGAATGGCACTTATAAAGTCGGGACTTATCTATGCGGATAACAGTGAATCGGACAGACGTTTTGCATATGACGAAAGATTTATATACAGTTATACACCTGACACATTTTTTAAAGACAGTCTGAATAAATCGGTTACAGACAAATTTTCCGACGATGATTATGAAGAAATTCTTTCAGAAGCCGTTGAAATTATTGAAAATGAATCTGATTATAATGAAGAATCAGAGATGTATATAAATCGTCTTTATGATGAAATAGATGATTACGATAATTATGACGGTGTTCTTCTTGACTATGGAAATAGTGATATGATTTATAATCTCGCTCAGGAAATTACTGCCGGCTACAATTCAGATTATGACAAAGCAAAGGCTATTGAGGTATATTTCCGTAATAATAATTACATATATGACCTTGATTACCGAAAGGAAAAAGGCGACAATGTTGAAGACTTTATTTTCACTGCAAAAAGAGGTGTTTGCTATGAATATGCAACTGCTATGGTACTTCTCGCACGTGCTGCGGGAATCCCTGCAAGGTATTGCGAAGGATATAATATGTCCCAACCTTACAATAACAGGGCAATAGACACTAATTTTGTTGTTACAGGCAATGACGCACACGGTTTTCCGGAACTTTATATAAGAGGTTTCGGCTGGTTATCGTTTGAACCTACTGTAAGCAGTGACGAAATGACAGAACAGGGAAACACCGCTGTTGACTCTCTTGCAAGAGCAGGTCTTATAATTCTTGTACTTGCTTTATTGTTGATGGTGTGCATCTTCTTTTATCCTGCCGTTTCACACAAGTTGTTCATTTTCAGATACAGCAGAAAAAACCCGAATGAATCTGTTTCCGCTATTATGAGCAGAATATACCGGATTTTCGGAATAGAAAAAGGGTATACATCTCAGGAAACTGCAAAAATTATATTAAACGAATGGAATGCAGATATTTATAATATCGCAGAAATGTTTGACAGAGCGGTTTATGGAGAGGCTGTGCTGAATGATATAGAAAGAGAAAAAGCTATGTCGGAATACATAGCAGCTTATGAAACATTTAAAGAGAAAAAAAAGAAAAGGAACAAGAAAATAAAAAATCTGTATTCATAGAAAAAGCGGTTTTTGGGGTAAAGTTCTACTGATATCACGACAAAAAATCCGCAGTACAGATATTGGCAGAATTTGCTCCGTGACGGCGTAGAGGCAGTGCAGATTTACAATGTCTAATGGAGGTATTTATGCTGAATAAAAAAAGGAAGGGTCTTTCAGGTATTGCAGTTGCGGCTCTTGTTTTCATGAGTTCTTTTAATGGCTTGTACAGATGTAATAATGTGTACGCAGTAGAAGATTACCATTCATGGAGTCAGATGGACGAAAGATGGGCGGATATTCCTATGGGCTATTCAAATATGGCTGAATCGGGTTGTTTCGTTACTTCAATCGCAATTCTTGCTGCACATTCAGGTGCTGTAAATCCCGAAAGTTTCAATCCCGGAGTTTTTGCTCAGGCTATTAACGGAATAAACGGTTTTACCTACGGAGGGGCAGTGGCAAGTTGGTCTACAATTTCCGCTATAGTTCCCGATGTAAGCATAATGGAAGTAAATTATTTTCAGTCATCTGACCAGAGCGGAAAAGCTGATGAAATTCGTTCGATTATGGAAAACGGTTATTACGTTATATGCAATGTCGGTAATCACTGGGTTTTCGTGGAGAATGTTACAGACGACGATGTTTATATGATTGACCCTGCCAAAGACGAGGTTCTTATGTTTGACACTTACAGCAATTATAATATTACAGAATATGAAGTTGTAAAAGGAAAGAATCCTCCGTCGTTATTCGCTGACACAAGCAACAGCAGTGATATAGATACTGCTATTGTTACAGACATTACTATTGAAACGACAACAGACGAAACTACAACAGAAATTACGACAGAATCTACAACTACCACAACGACAACTACGACGACGACAAAAACGACAACTACAGAATTAACAACACCCGAAACTACGACAGAAAATACTACAGAATCTACAACGACCGAAATCACAACAGAAAATACTACAGAACCCGAAACGACTGAAACAACTGAAACGACAACAACAACGACTGTTACAGAGCCTGTAACGCCTGAAGAAACAATTGCTATTTCAGAAGACAAAGATTGTACATTATCTGTTTCTCAGACAACAGATATATCAACAGAATTTTATTATTCAGGCGAAGAGACAACTTGTATCTGCACTTCTTCAGGTGAGGTAATTGCAGAAATTTCTTCCGGTCAGATTGTTGAAGTCAAAAAGGTTGAAGACGGTTACGGTCTTGTAACAATAAACGGTGAGGACGGTTGGATTTGTATGGATTTAATGGCTCTTGCAGAAGATTTTTCTAAACCTGCAAAGGGCGATATAAACAATGACGGAGAAATAAATCTTTATGATATTTCACTCCTTAATGAATATCTTAAAAGTCTGAAATTTCTTCCTGAGGGCGTTTCAGTTCTCAGCAAGTCTGAAATTGAAACAGCCGACATAAACGGTGACGGAGTTGTTGATAATGGAGATGTTATTGAATATCTGTCACTCATATGCCAATAATTAGGAGGTTTCTGCCTGAATGGAATGGACAGAAGTAAATATTTATACATCAACACCTGCAATAGAGCTGTTGTGTTCAAAGCTTGAAGATATTGGAATAAAAGGTTTTGCTATACGTGATTCAGAGGATTTCAAGGAATTTCTCGAAAATAAAAACGGTCAGTGGGACTATATCGACGATGACCTCATGGGACTTTCTGATTGCGAAACTTGTATTACAATTTATCTGCCCGGAAATAATCAAGGTTCGGATATGCTTTCCGCTGTGCGTTCAATGCTTGCGGAATTGAAGTCTACAGACAGTGAAAATGCTTATGGACGACTTGAGGCTGAACTTTCAAGTATCCGTGAAGAGGACTGGGCTAATAATTGGAAAAAATATTTCAAGCCTGTAAATGTCGGCGAAAAACTTGTTATAAAACCGTCATGGGAAGAATATAACGGCGATGGAAACAGAATAATTCTTGAAATAGACCCTGCGTCCAGTTTCGGAACAGGTCAGCACCATACAACCCGTCTTTGCCTTGAACTTCTTGAAAAAAGCATAAAAGACGGTGACAAAATTCTTGACATGGGTTGCGGAAGCGGTATACTTTCAATAGGGGCTGTGCTGTTAGGTGCTGAAAATGCCGTTGCAGTTGATATTGACGAAAATTCTGCGGCGACTGCGGCGGAAAATGCAGTGAAAAACCATATCCCGAATGAAAAGTATAAAACATATTTCGGAAATATTCTCAGTGACGAAAAACTTGCAGAAGAAATAAATGCAAAGTATGATATAATTACCGCAAATATCGTTGCTGACGTTCTTATAGCCATGAAAGATTATTTTGCACGCTATATGAAGAACAACGGCATTCTTATCGTTTCCGGAATAATTACAGAGCGTACAGACGAAGTTGCTGATGCAATTGAATCAGCAGGATTTAAAAAACTTGAAATCAGTACAAAAGAAGGCTGGACAGCCGTAAAGTTCATAAAAAATTAAAAAAAGCCGGCGGAGAATATATGTTTTTCTGCCGGCTGAATTTTTACTAATGTTTATTACAGTTTTTGTTGACAAAAATTAAAGTTTGTGATAAAATATACTTATATGGCACTCGGTAAAGAGAGTGTAAAATGAATTTATAAAAGGAGAATGATTTAAGTGGCACTTTTTAAAAAAAAGAACCAGCAGGCTGAACCGGAAGAAAAAAATCCGGTAAAGGAAATTAAAACAAAAGTCCTTGAATGTCTTAATGAAAAACTTAACGGTAATCTTTATGACGAGTGCGTAATTATGCCCAGAGGTTATACTATTGATGTTCAGATTGGTAGACGTGAGGAAAAAGACGGTATAAAACTTCTTCAGGTTGTGTTTATCGTCAGAAACGATGAGTTTGATGAACCACTTCTTGACCCCGTTGATGCACAAGGCACTACAGATGATGATGCCGCAAAAATGGCAGTTGAGATTTTCTATGGCGGTGTATGGCATCCGATTGACCAATCTCTTTCAAAGAAAAACCCTATCCATATTTCTGTAAATTATCTCAGACAGCATTATGACTTTGATATGTATTCACAGTCAGTAGTAAGAATAGGCATTAAGGACAAACAGCCTGTAATGCTTATGAATTACATTAAGTCGGAAATTCCGAAATATCTCGGTTCAAAAAAATATTATTGGATAAGAGTTTATCTCTCAAAATACAAAGACAGAAAAATTGTTGAAGTACGTGTGAACGGTTCAGTCTGCATGGAACTTTCACGTTTTTATCAGGCTTATGTTGATGCATGGAACAGCAATGATTCATTTATGTCTGAAAAGCAGTATGCAATTTTTGTTCAGCGTGAGGACGACAAATGCCCTGAAGTTTATAAAAAGGAACATATAGTTGATTGTGCAAAGCAGTGTATTGAAATGATGGAAAACTGCAATTCACGTGAAGAATATATGGAACTTGTAAATAAACTTGAAGAAATCGTCGGCGATAAAAATCTTGCCTCAGAAATCAGAATTTTCATTCCTGAAATCTTTGCAAAGCTTACTCTCGGATATCGTGAGGGAGATAGCCTTTTCCTTATTGAAGGAGAGGCAAATATAGAATTTAAGAAAACACAACTCCGCTCTTATTTTTATCTCCAGCAGGTAGTTCTTGAATATCTCAGCAAAAAGCCTGCACAGGAACGTGTCACAAAAATCGTCACAAACAGTGTTGCTTTCAGAGAACTCAAAAAAGCACATGAACAGGGTCATGAACCTCAAGACCTTTTTATTCCGGGTACATCTTACAGAGTAGGAAACGACGACTATAAAGTATGGTAAAAAATACGCCTGTACCTGCCTGATTATTTCACGGCAGGACGGGCTTTATAATTTTAGAGTAAAATTCAAGGAGAAAGATTATGGAAAATCTTAAAGTAAAATTTCATCTTCCGGGACTTGTCGAAAATTTCAAGCTGAATATGGTACTTCTTACCATGCTTGAAAACTGTCCGCATTATTTCCGTGACGGTGTAGAAATAGCATCATGCTATGGTGCATTTTCGCCGTCAATATGGGCAGGCGGCAGAGCGTTAATAGGCGGTGTGAATGGTCCCGACCAGATAAAAACAACAATTCTTGCACTTAATGAGCGTGGAATACCTCTGCGTTTTACTTTTACAAACCCTCTTGTAAAAACAGAACATCTTGCCGACCCTTACTGCAATATGGTAATGCAACTTGCCGGAAACGGTATGAATGAAGTTATAGTAAATTCGGATATTCTTGAAAATTATATACGTGAAATGTATCCGATGTATAAAATAACAAGTTCAACCTGCAAAAGAATTACAGAACCCGAAAAACTTCATGACGAACTTAACAAGGATTACAGCCTTGTTGTAGTTGACTATGATTTGAATAACAAATGGGACATTCTTAAAAATCTTCCTCATAAGGAAAAGTGTGAATTTCTTTTAAATTCAAGCTGTTTTCCGAATTGTCCGAAACGTGTGAATGAATACAGAACAGTCGGTATGCATCATATTCAATATAATCAGTATCTTCATGAACAATCAGACAAGCCTTTTAAAATGACTGAAGAACTTGACGAATATTTCAGTTGTCCTGCTACACACCGTCTGCCTTTTGAAACTCGTAAACTTCCGCACCATATCAGCCCTGACGCTATATGGAATGAATATATTCCTGCCGGTTTCAATCAATTCAAAATTGAGGGTAGGGGAGCAGGAAAACTCAGAGTTATTGAAAGTTATATGTACTATCTGATAAAACCCGAATACCGTGATGAGGCATATTTTATGTTTATGCATAATCTTGAAAGAAACGGCGTTGTGAAGATTGACAATATATAAATTCAGGTAATTATAAAAGGAGGGAAATAAATGAAAAATCAGCTTTGTATCGTGCTTGACTTCGGAGGACAATATAATCAGCTTATTGCAAGAAGAGTGCGTGAATGCGGGGTTTATTGTGAAATAAAGAAGTTTGATACACCCATTGAAGAAATCAAGGCACTTAACCCTATGGGGATTATTTTTACAGGAGGGCCTAACAGTGTATATGATGAAACTTCACCCCATATTTCAAGGGAGATTTTTGAAATAGGTGTGCCGATTCTCGGTATCTGTTACGGCTGTCAGATTATGGCGTACACTCTCGGCGGTAGGGTTGAAAGCTGTGAAAAAAGTGAGTACGGCAAAATTGAAATTTCAACAAACCATAAAAGCCTTATTTTTAAAGATGTTCCCGAAAAAAGCATTGTGTGGATGAGCCATACTGACTATGTTAGTAAGCTTTCGGAGGGATTTTATGTTACTTCAAAATCTGAAGATTGCCCGTGTGCATCTTTTGAAAATCCTGAAAAAAGGCTTTACGCTGTACAATTTCACCCTGAAGTTACACATAGTGAGTACGGAAAACAGATTTTGCGTAATTTCCTTTATGAAGTCTGTGAATTTAACGGCGATTGGGTAATGGACGACTTTATCGAAAGCACTGTTGAAAAACTCCGTGAACAAATCGGAAATAAAAAAGTTATACTCGGACTTTCAGGCGGTGTTGATTCGTCTGTTGCGGCAGGACTTTTAAGCCGTGCAGTTGGTAAACAATTAACCTGCGTTTTTGTTGACCAAGGACTTATGCGTAAGGACGAGGGAAATTTTGTTGAAGAAACTTTTACTAAACTTTTCGATATGAATTTTGTTCGCATAAACTGTCAGAAACAGTTTCTTGAAAAACTGAAAGGCGTTTCCGACCCCGAAAGTAAGCGTAAAATTATCGGTACTGAATTTTATAATGTTTTCTGGAACAAAATACGTGAAGAAGGTACGGACGGTTTTTTTGCACAAGGTACTATTTATCCCGACCGCATTGAATCAGGTAAAGGAAATTCTGCCGGTCATGGCAGTACAGCCGTAATAAAAACTCATCATAATATGGTGAGTATGCCTGATGACATAAAATTTGACGGCGTTATTGAACCACTTTGTGACCTCTTTAAAGATGAAGTGCGTCAGGTAGGCGAAAAACTCGGTATTCCGCATGAACTTGTGTGGAGACAGCCTTTTCCGGGGCCGGGTCTGGGTGTTCGCATTATAGGCGAAGTTACCAAAGAAAAAATTAAAGTCTTACAGGAAGCCGACGCTGTTCTCCGTGACGAAATCAAAAAAAGCGGTATAGAAAGTGAACTGAAACAGTTCTTTGCAGTCCTGCCGGACGTTAAAACAGTTGGCGTTATGGGAGACCACAGAACTTATGACCATCTTATTGCTATACGTGCAATTACTACCGATGACTTTATGACTGCTGACTGGGCAAAAATCCCTTATGACATTCTTGCTCGTGTTTCAAATCGTATCTGTAATGAAGTAGAACACGTAAACAGAGTTGTTTATGATATTACTTCAAAACCTCCGGGAACTGTGGAGTGGGAATAATAAACAGCCCCATGAAAATCCCTGTAATCAGGGATTTTTATGGTACTACAAAGTATCAATAGACACATTGAAGATACTTACATAAATTGAGAATTTATGCTGTAATATTCTTGTATTGGTATAATTATTAAAAAAATTATTGCCTATTATGCAAGTTTCAATGGAGGTAAATTATGGCAAATAATAAGAATCTAAGTAATGCGAACAAAGCTAAAAAGGATGAATTTTATACACAGCTTGTTGATATTGAAAAAGAACTGAAACACTACAAGGCTTTTTTTAAGGGAAAAACAATATTCTGCAATTGTGATGACCCATATGAAAGTAACTTTGTGAAATATTTTGCAATGAATTTTAATGCACTGGGACTGAAAAAGCTGATTGCCACCTGTTATGCCACTTCTCCGGTACTGTATACACAACTGAGCTTTTTTGGAGAATCTGAAATTGTCGGCACTGAGGGTGGAGAAAAAAAGCCTTACAAAATTGAAATTACTGAAGTACTTGATGAAAATGGTGACGGTGCAATTGACCTTGATGATTTTGAAATTATGCTGAAAAAACACCCTCCAGAACTTTTGCAAGGAGATGGTGATTTTCGCTCCGAAGAATGTATTGAACTGTTGAAACAGGCGGACGTAGTCGTGACAAATCCCCCGTTTTCATTATTTCGGGAATATGTTGCACAGTTGATTGAATATGATAAAAAATTTATTATCATCGGAAATCAGAACGCCATTACCTACAAGGAAATTTTCCCACTGATAAAGGATAATAAAATATGGCTTGGAGCAAGTATACATAGTGGTGACAGAGAATTTCGTGTTCCGGACAGTTACCCCTTGCAAGCTTCCGGATTCAGAATAGACGAAAACAATATAAAGTATATTCGTGTTAAAGGTATACGTTGGTTTACAAATGTAGACTATCCGCAAAGACATGAAAATTTGATTTTATATCGGCACTATACCCCTGAAGAATATCCCACCTATGATAATTATGAAGCGATAAATGTGGATAAAACAGCGGATATTCCATGCGATTATAGTGGCTATATTGGAGTACCTATAACATTTCTTGACAAATTTAATCCTGAACAGTTTGATATAATCAAATTCCGAAAAGGGAATGATGAAAAAGATTTATGTATAAACGGAAAATGCCCGTATTTTAGAATAATAATCAGAAAGAGGTCATAATTATGGAAATCAGACTTGAGGAACACACGGTCAGGGAAATATTTGACGGCTACGAGGATAATGAAGAAAGCGGTGTTGTCGGATTTGGCGGAAAACTCAATATCCGCCCTGCTTTTCAGCGTGAATTTGTCTATAAGGAAAAAGAACGAAATGCCGTTATTGATACTGTTTTCAAGAATTTTCCGCTGAATGTGATGTACTGGGTGGAGGACGAAAACGGCAATTTTGAATTGCTTGACGGACAACAGCGGACAATCAGCATTTGCCAATATTGCAGTGGAGATTTTTCCATACTGTTCGACGGAAAACCACGCACATTCGGGAATCTGACATCTTTTGAACAGCAGAAATTTCTTGACTACAAGCTGATGATTTACGTCTGCAAGGGCAACGACAAGGAAAAACTTGACTGGTTCAAAATTATCAATATTGCAGGAGCAGTGCTGACGGCACAAGAATTGCGGAATGCGATTTACACAGGAACATGGCTCACAGATGCAAAGCGATATTTCAGCAAGAATGGCTGTGCAGCGTACAAAATCGCCAACAAATATTTAAATGGTGAAGTGAATCGGCAGGCATACCTTGAACGGGCAATACAATGGATTTCCGCCCGTGAAGGTATCGGCATTGAGGACTATATGTCCGCACATCAGCACGACAGCAATGCGGCAGAACTTTGGCTGTATTTCAATAGTGTGATAACTTGGGTGCAGACGATTTTTCCGAAATACCGTAAGGAAATGAAAGGCTTGGAATGGGGTTTGCTGTTTAATCAATATGGAAATGACAAACTTGACCCCGCCGGACTGGAAACAAAAATCACCGCTCTTATGGCAGACAAGGAAGTCACCAAAAAAAGCGGTGTGTATGAATATTTGTTAAGTGGCAAGGAGAAATTTTTAAGTCTCCGTAAATTTGATGATGATGACAAAAGAACCGCCTATGAACAACAGCAGGGTATTTGTCCGATTTGCAGGAAATATTTTGACTTTGAGAAAATGCACGCTGACCACATTACCCCCTGGCACGCAGGCGGAAAGACTGTTCCGGAGAATTTGCAGATGCTGTGCCGGGATTGTAATTTGAAGAAGTCGGGGGAGGTGTGAGAAATTGAGGGGATTTTGTTGACAGGAGGGGGCGAATGTGGTATAATATAAATGTAACAGGCAAGTTTAACAATTATCCAAACATAATTAACCTGGAAAAGGAGAGAAAAAATGGTTTATAAAAATGTACTTGATCCGTTATGTAAAGTTTGTAAATATAAAAATGTTTGTTACTTGAGTAATTATTCATTGCAAAATTATCCTGAAAGCACATAATACATTTTAATGCACCTCAATAAAAATACATTGAAAACGATATTATCATGCGTACCAATGATATTATTGACAGGTTTATGCAGTATATTACCGAAAATGGATTAGTGCAATAAATATAAAGTTCCACAATGGCGAAAATATGTTGATTTCCACGCTACAGAACATAAAAATTTAGCTGTCTGACAGAGTTCAGGCAGTTTTTTTTGATTGAGTGATATATCGGTGTATTTTTCAAAAATCATCCTGATATTAGTAATTATTGATACTCTTTGAGGAGTAATAATAGATAACATAAATAAAAAATAATTTTAATATGAGATAAATTATGAAAATTAAACGTGATTTCAAGAAAAACCGGTAGACAATCAATAAGCTCAAATTGGCATAAGTCTGTTGATAAATTATAAACCATAGCGGACGGTGTTTCATATCAAGAATAACTGTCCGCTGTTTTTATAAATTGGATTAGTTATATTGAAAAATCCGATTCGCTGAAACCGATATTATTTTTTTTATATCTCATCAGAATTACCTACATTTCGACAGTTTGCCGTTTTGAGTTTTATGCAAAAACATTTTCATAATCAGGTTTTTACATAAACATCTGCTATATAATATCATATTTTTCTTCATTTTTCAATGGTATTTTTTAATAAAAAGCAGAACTAATAATTGTTTACTTTAACCAATATTTTCTTAAATGGTATAGCAGGGGAGAAATCAATAATTATAAACTTTTTATACAAATAATAAAAAAACCGACTGATTTTGGATAAATTCAGTCGGTTTTAAAACAATATTTACAATATTATTTCTGTAAACTATTTAGTTTTTTCTTATTGAAAGTTGCAAAAGCAGTTCCGAGAGCAGTTATAAGTAAAGCAACAGGAGGCAATGTAACGCCTGTTTTCGGGTTGTTTGTAGTAGTTTTTCCGTCGTTTTTATTTGAAGTAGTAGTTTCAGGGACATATTCAGGCAAATCAGCCGGAGCAGCAAATCCGAGTCTATAATATCCTTCAGTAGTATATTCAATGCCTGAACCTGAATAGTTGTTAAAATAAACAGGGAGATTGTCGGTTGATTCGTCAAGTGATATAACGTGTGCACCTTTTGCAAGAGTAAGATTTACACATCCGTTTTCATCGGTGACAAGTTCTTCAGAGGGTTCGCCGTCAATACTGATATGAACGACACGATTTTTCAAAACAACTGAATTTTCGCTGTCAATAATTTGACCCGCAGTAGAACCGAGTGTTGCTGAATCGTATACGGGAACGGAAACATTATATGATTCGGGGGAAACATCGTCTGCAATAGTAATACGTCCGCCCGATACAGGCATATAAAGAGCTTTTGAACCGTTTTCTGTCTGTTCAAGAAGATAACTTTCAATAATATAATCTTCACCGCCAAGTTTACCGCATTTTTTATCTTCACTGAATCCTGAAGCAACATATTCATTTGTTACAAGGAGAATTTCAGACGAGGTGTCAGCACGGTCAAGAACAGTACCGTCTGCAAGTTTTACTTCTTTAACCTTATTACCTGAATCGCCTGAAGGTGAATATGAATATGACATACCGCCGACTTGCATAAAACTACCGCTTACTTTTTCTCTTATCAGCATACCCGTTTCGGGGTCTTGTCCTGACATAGTAAGACCGACTTCAAGAGCGTTATAAATATCAGCAGGCGAAACTTTTAAAACAACAACAGTATTTCCGTGATTGAAAGCATTAAGAACATCGCCTTTTGTGACAGTTCCGGCAGGAAGAACTAATGAAATACCGCCGCCGTTTTCAAATGCAACAACGGGTAAAGAAATCCCCTGATTTTCTGCATATTCTTTTCCATAGCGTACAAATGCATCAGTAACAAAATCACCGTAATTTGTTTCAGAAATACGTGGTTCAGCATAGTCAAAATAGATATATCCACCCCAGAGAGGAGAAGAATTTTCACATATTTCCTGACCGAGAATATCTTTTTGTGCGGTTTGAATTTCATTTATTGCCGAATTTACTTCATCAAATTTAGCCCTGCCCTCATCTGTAAGTTCATAGGATAATGCTTTTTCAGCGTCAATAACTGCAACGACTTCATTAAATTCCTCATCTGAGAGAGCGTCAAGAAGTTTACCGGAAGTGCATGGTACAGCTGTTTCATTATCGCCGAGATGACCAACAATAACAATACCGTCAGTTTCTTCGGCAAGTTCCGAAATTTCAGATTTAGCCGTTTCTATTTCGTCATTGAAAGATAAGTTGTAAAAAGCGTCACAACATCGGCGGAGTCTTCCGCATAAACAGAAAACGGCACAGCTGAAACAGCTATCACTGAAGCCATAGCAGCACATAGTAAATTGTTTTTTTCTTCATGTAAAAATATTTCCTTTCATAAAAATACATATATATTTTAGCACAAGATGCTGAAAAAATCAATAATGTTGTAGAAGTTTAATGGAAATTAGTTTTTGTTAATAATTTGTAATAAAAACTGAGAATTAAGTAGTGAATCGAAAAAATAAGGCTGTAAGTACAGCACTTACAGCCTTGAAATTTATAATATATTAAGTTTTTTAAGTACCTGAAATTGATGAAAATCTTTTTTAGTTTAACAAGGCTTCTTTCATCAAGCAGAGGTCAAATGAATCAAGTCTGCCATCTTTACAAAGGTCAGCAGCTTCCCAGTCAGCAAGTTTTGTTCCGTCTGCTAAAAGCCATCTTTGAAGTAAAACAGCATCTGCTACACTAAAGAAACCATCTGCATTACAGTCGCCTGCAACATTTGCATTTGTCTCATATACATTAAATTTGTAATCATATTTTTCAGCATATGACTGTGCCGTAGAATTTTCATAACCATATATTGTTCCACTATAATAATAGCCGCCACTATAACCGTTTGAAATTGTATCAGCGGAATCGTTGATAATACAATCAGGATTTGAAATTACAAAACTTGTAAGCCTGCTATTTTCAACAAAAGCTTGACGTCCAATTTTTCTGACATTTTCGGGAAGAAAAACATATTTAAGCATAGAACAAGATTCAAATGCATAATCACCAATTGTTATAACATTTTCGCCCAAATTCAAAGATTGTAGACCGGTACAGTCTTCAAAAGCACATTTTTCTATTCCGGTTACACTATCAGGGATAATTATAGACTTTAATCCGGAACAGCCATAAAATGCATACTCAGGAATTTTTGTCAACCCGTTTCCTAAAACTACTTCAGTAATTCCAATATTACCATAAAACAGTGATGCACCAATTTCTGTCACATTATCCGGAATTGTGATTGAACTAAGTGAGTCACATTCTATGAACTGATTTTCTCCTATGCTAACTACACCATTTCCGATTTGGAAAACTGACATTAATTTACAATTACGAAAAGCCTCATAACCAATTGTAGTTACGCTATCCGGAATTACTACACTTTTTAGGTTTACGCAACTTTTAAAGGCATAATTATTGATTTTTGTTACACTTTCTCCTATTTTCAAAGTACTTAAAGAGGTGCAGTCTTCAAAAGCACTTTTTCCAATATCTGTAATACTATCCGGGATTATAATTCCTTTTAAATTTGAACAGCCATAAAATGTATATTCAGGAATATTTGTCAATCCGTTTCCCAGAACTACTTCAGTGATTCCGATGTTACCATAAAATAGTGATGCACCAATTTTTGTTACACTATCAGGAATTATGATAGATGTAAGGAAATCGCAACCACGGAATTGATTTTCTCCTATGGAAGTAACACTATTACCAATGATAAATTCTGTTAAACCGGAGCAATCACGGAATGATTCATAGCCAATAGTAATAACAGTGTCCGGAATAGTGACACTTTTTAGACTACTACAGTTTTTGAAAGCGTAGTCGCCAATTTTTGTAGTTCCTTCATCAATTGTTAGTTGTTTCAAAGCAATGCAGTCTTCAAACGCACATTTTCCGATGCTTGTGACACTTTCCGGAATTATAATTGATTTCAGTCCAGAACAACCATAAAACGTATATTCAGGTATGTTTTCCAAACCATTCTCAATAATTATTTCAGTAATTCCGGTATTACCATAAAACAGTGACGCACCAATTTCAGTTACATTTGATGGAATGGTAATAGATTTAAGAAGTTCACAACCACAGAATTGATTTTCTCCGATAGAAGTAACACCATTGCCAATAATAAATTCTGTCAAACCGGAGCAATCACGGAATGATTCGTATCCAATAGTAGTTACAGTATCTGGAATAGTAACGTTTTTCAGACCACTACAATTTTTGAAAGCATAGCTATTAATATTTGTTATTCCTTCGTTTAATGTAATGCTTTTTAGTCCTGTACAGTCTTCAAAAGCAGACTTTCCTATACTTTCAACACTTTCCGGAATTACAATTGATTTCAATCCGGAGCAACCATAAAATGCATATTCAGGTATATTTTTCAAACCGCTTTCAAGGATTACCTCAGTTAGTCCGGTATTACCGTAAAACAGTGATGCACCAATTTTTGTTACATTAGAAGGAATAGTAATTGATTTAAGCAAATCGCAACCACGGAATTGATTTTCTCCAATAGAAGCAACACTATTACCAATAATAAATTCTGTTAAACCGGAGCAATTACGGAATGATTCATATCCAATTGCAGTAATACTATCTGGAATATTAACCGTCTTTAATCCACTACATCCTTTAAAAGCATAGTCACCAATTTGTGCGATACCATTTTCCAATGTTATTTCTTTTAAGCCAGTACAATTTTCAAAAGCACTACCATTGATAGTCACTACACTTCCGGGGATTATAACGGTTTTAAGGCTAATGTTATCCTTAAATGCATTTTTTGCGATTGAAATAACCGGCAGTTCATCAATTGTATCAGGTATTTCAAGTGCAGATGTTGTACTTGAACAACCAGTAATTGTAATGCCACCACTGATAACTTCATAATTAACATTGCCATAGCTAAGTTCTTCGGCTTTTACGGTTATGATATTTTTATCTTTCACCATATAAGCCTGTTGAGCAGGCACTCCAAAAACGCAAATTGCCAAAATAAAAGAAACAAAATGCTTATATTTCATATTAACCTCCTTAAAATATTTATATCGCATTTTTTGAACTGAACAACTTAACAAGAATATCAATTCAGTTAAATACTCTACCATTATACAATATTTGGAAATCAATTTCAATACATTTTAAAAAAATTGTCAATTTGTACATAATCATTATAATTATAATGTATAATATGCTGAAAAATAAATCTATAATTCGATTTTCTCCATATTTTTTCATACATTGTTTAATTTAATAATGCATAATTATTATGTGTATCAATTATAAATTATATAATACTTGACTATTTTGAAATTCGTGATATAATATAAATATAATAAAAATTACCGATTTCCACCATGGAAACAGATTATACAACAGGAGGATTTTTTTATGACCAGAAATGTGCCTGAGATTTTTGCTGAAAACGTTTTCAGCGATGAAGTAATGAAAACCCGTCTGCCAAAGAATGTATATAAAACTCTTATGAATACTATTCAAAACGGCAGACAGCTTGATATGACTACAGCTGATTTCGTGGCAAATACAATGAAAGAGTGGGCTATTGAAAAGGGTGCTACACATTATACACATTGGTTTCAGCCACTGACAGGCTCAACCGCTGAAAAACATGATTCTTTCATTACTCCGACATCAAATGGTAGGGCAATTATGGAATTTTCGGGAAAAGCTCTTGTAAAAGGTGAACCTGATGCTTCATCTTTCCCCTCCGGCGGACTCAGGCAGACCAGCAGTGCACGAGGTTATACAGCATGGGATCCGACTTCTTCATGTTTTGTAAAAGAAGGAAGTCTTTACATACCTACTGTTTTTCTTTCGTATACAGGTGAAACACTTGACAAAAAAACTCCGCTCCTGCGTTCTATGGACGCTTTAAGCAGTACGGCTGTTGAGTTTCTTAAACTTTTCGGAAATGAAAACGTAACAAGAGTTACTTCAACAGTAGGAGCAGAACAGGAGTATTTTTTAATTGACAAAAAAATGTATGACAAACGTGAAGATCTTATTCTCACCGGCAGAACGCTTTTCGGTGCAAAGCCCCCAAAGGGTCAGGAACTTGATGACCAGTATTTCGCAAATCTTCGCCCAAGAATAGCCGCATATATGGCAGACCTTGATAAAGAATTATGGAAACTCGGAATTTATTCAAAGACAAAACATAATGAGGTTGCTCCCGCACAACACGAAATGGCACCTGTATTTACAACTTCTAATCTTGGTGCAGACCAGAATGAACTTGCTATGGAAGTAATGGAAAAAGTAGCACTCAGACACGGTCTTGTCTGCCTGCTCCATGAAAAGCCTTTTGAGGGTGTAAACGGTTCGGGAAAGCATAACAACTGGTCAATGGCTGCCGATGACGGTCAGAATCTTCTTGACCCCGGTGATACGCCTATGGAAAATTTACAATTCCTGACTATTCTATGTGCATTGATTAAGGGTATTGATGAGTATTCCGACCTTATGAGAATTTCAGCGGCATCAGCAGGAAATGACCACCGACTCGGTGCTGATGAAGCCCCCCCGGCTATAGTTTCAATGTTCCTCGGTGAAGAACTTGATGCAGTTCTTAAAGCAATTGAAGAGGACTATGTTTACAAGACACAGACACAGGCGTTTGAAATAGGCGTAAACGCTCTGCCGTCATTTCCGAAAGACTCAACCGACAGAAACCGTACATCACCATTTGCATTTACCGGAAACCGCTTTGAATTTCGCATGGTAGGTTCTTCCGATAATATAGCCTGCCCTAACGCACTTTTAAATACTATTGTTTCGGAGGAACTCAGCCAATTCACTGAAATTCTTAAACCGTTCAAAGATACTGACAGATTTGAATCAGAAGTTAAAAAACTCCTTAAAACCGTTCTGAAAGAACACCGCAGGATTATTTTTAATGGTGACGGTTATTCCCTTGAATGGGTTAAAGAGGCTGAACGCAGAGGTCTGCCAAACTATCCGTCAACCGTTGACTGTATCCCGCACTATACCGATGAAAAAAATATGCGTATTTTCAAAAAATTCGGAATTTATACGGAAAATGAACTTAAAGCACGTACTGAAGTTTTGCTTGAAACATATTCAAAAACAATCCGTATTGAGGCACGGACTATGATTCAGATGGCAAGAAAACAATTACTTCCTGCAACTCTTGAATATATTCACAAGCTATGTGACTCAATTGCAGTAAAAAAGCAGGTAGGGCTTTCGTCCGTTGTTGAAGAAAAAATGGCTGCAAAGCTCAATGACCTTTCAGAAGCTTTCTATGATTCAATAGAAAATCTTGAAATTCAGGTCAACAGTGCCTGTGAAATAAAGGAAATTCTTCCGCAGGCAAGATATTTTCATGATGAAGTGCTTTTAGAAATGGAAAGAATGCGTACTACTTCTGACACTATTGAACGCATTATGCCGTGTGGTCAGTGGCCTATTCCGGACTATTCGGCAATGATTTACAATGTATAATTTAAGGAGGATGCTATGAAAAAGAATGATGAAAAAATCTCTGCTTCACCTGAAAACGTGAAAGATTCAAAACACAACGGTTCTAAACGTAAAAGAAAAAAATACAGTGCTGAATATATAAGCTATGTTGAACATGGTGATTCAGCGATAGTATTTATCACACGTGATATAGTACGTTCAATCAATACAAACGGCAAATGGATAGATGTTGTAGATTCAAGTGGTGGTCAACGTATTTTCACTGATGAGGGCGATTCAGAATACAGATGGGATTTTGATTGGTTTATTGTTGAACTTTTTCCGAGAGTTACCAAGCCTAATTATTTAAAAGTACATGATGATGAAGATAAGAAGTATATAACATGGGTAACTGCAACAAAAGATATTGAAATGTGGAGAAGCAAAGGCTATGAAGGCAAAAAATTCAAAGTAAAGCCTAAGCTGGTCAACACAAAAAAAGGAAAGATGCAGACAGTAAAAAGACTATGGAACAATAAATTTAATAGATTTGTACCTGAAAAATGGAAAAACTCGGATTGTGAATATAGAACAGTAGAAGTTCCTGTTGATCCTGACTGGCAGTACTATATTCTTTCTATTGAAAGAATTAAAAATAAATAATTATGAAAGATATTCTTCAAGTGTAATCTGCTGTTCGTAAATTTCAAGAGCCGTGTCAATGCCTACATATCGGTAATGCCACGGCTCATAGTCAATACCGGTTATATCTTCCTTATCAGGCGGATAACGCAGTATAAAGCCGTATTTATAGGCATTGTCCGCAAGCCAACTATAAACTTCTTCATCAGATGAATATAACAGGTCTGCATTTATGTCAACTGCAAGACCAAGTTCATGTTCACTTTTTCCGACTTCCGCCACCCAATTTTTCGCAAGTCTTTCAGCCTCATTTCCGGAATATCCCTCATTTATGAAACTGTTGATTTTATCTTTCATCATCTGATATTGTTGTTCATGCGTTCTGTAACCCTCACTGACAACAGGATATACGCCGTCATTTCGTGCGTCGTCAAACATTTTCTGCAAATCGGGATATATCTTTGAATCTATGTATATACCGTTTGAAAGTTGTGTGAGTTTCGGATTGTAATTTTCAGGAATAGCGTGTTTTTCGTTCACAAGTATTATTGTATAGTCATTCGGAATTTTTTCGGGCTGTATGAATTTAAGTGTTGCCATTCCTGCAAGTATAAAAATTGCTATAATCAGAAATTTTAAGATTTTGTTTTTCCTTTTCATATTTAAGTCTCCTTTGAATAGTATATTTTAATATTATCATGGAGTTCTTAACAAAATCAAAATAAAATTCATAAATTTTTCTTAATAAAAAATTTCCGTTATCTGTATATTGTTTACAATATCGGGGATTTTTTTTGAATAAAAATACCAAAAAATTCTTTGGGGACTTGAATATATTTTTATAATGTGGTATAATTATAATACGATGTCTTAAAAAAGGAGATGTTAATATGACGGCAAAAGAAGAATTTATTTCAATTTATACCGAAAATATCAAAAGAGAGGGTGCGGACAAACTTCTTGAATTTCTGAAAAAAAGCGATTTCTTTACCGCTCCGAGCAGTACACGCTATCACGGAAGTTATGAGGGCGGACTTGTTGAACATAGTGTGAATGTTTATCATTGTCTTAAAGATTATCTTTCCCGCCCAAGAGTAAAAGAACTTTATGGTATGAATTATTCGGAAGAAACAATTGCAATAGTTTCTCTGTTGCATGATGTGTGCAAAGTGAATTTCTATACAACAGAAATGCGTAACCGCAAGAACGATGAAACGGGAAAATGGGAAAAAGTCCCATTCTACACCATAAATGACACTTTACCTTATGGTCATGGTGAAAAATCTGTATACATAATTTCGGGATATCTTTACGGAAACGGCAGGCTTACACGTGAAGAGGCTTTCGCTATAAGGTATCACATGGGATTTTCCGGAATTGAAGATAAAAATACTATCGGCAGGGCGTTAGAAATGTATCCTCTTGCCTGTGCGTTGAATGTTGCCGATATGGAAGCCTCATATTTTATGGAAGGCAGTATAAAATAAGTTATAAATAAGTCTGAGGACTATTATAAAAATATAATAAAAAAGGAGTTAATTTTTATGAACTGGTATGATAATGCGATAATTTATCATATTTATCCGCTCGGTTTCTGCGGAGCACCAAAATTTAATGACGGAGGGGAAGTAGTTTACAGGCTTGACAAAGTTCTTGAATGGATTCCGCATTTTAAGGAAATGAACGTTGACGCTGTATATTTTGGCCCTGTTTTTGAATCTGTTGAACATGGTTATGATACAACAGACTATAAAACAATTGACCGCCGTCTTGGTGATAACAATTCTTTCAGAAATATCTGCGAAAAACTTCATGAAAACGGTATCAGAATTATTCTTGATGGTGTTTTCAATCATGTCGGCAGAAAATTCCCTCAATTCGTTGACATTCAACAGAAAGGTCAGGGTTCGGGTTATTGTGACTGGTTTCAGAATCTCAATTTCGGCGGACAAAGTCCCTGCGGAGACCCTTTCTGGTATGAGGGTTGGAACGGTCATTACAACCTTGTAAAACTCAATCTTAGAAATATCGGCGTATGTGACCATCTTATAGATGCTGTGAACTATTGGATTGAAGAATTTAAAATTGATGGTATAAGATTTGATGCCGCTGATTGTCTCGATTTTGATTTTATCAGAAGAATACGTAATTTCTGTAAATCAAAAAAGCCTGATTTCTGGCTTATGGGCGAAATTATTCACGGCGATTACAACCGTTGGGCAAATCCTGAAATGTTCGATAGTGTTACAAATTATGAGTGTTACAAGGGTATATATTCATCACACAATGATAAAAACTATTACGAAATTGATTATTCAATTAACAGACAGTCAGGTGCAAACGGTGGCATTTATAAAAATATTAACCTTTATACTTTCGTTGATAATCACGATGTAAACCGTCTTGCAAGTACTGTTGTAAATCAGATGCATCTGCCCATTATCTATACACTTCTTTATACAATGCCCGGTATTCCGTCAATCTATTATGGAAGTGAATACGGTATTTACGGCAAACATGAAAATCATTCTGATGACGGACTTCGCCCATGTCTTTATCTGCCTGATATGGAAAAGGAAAACATGGCTCTTTACCGCCATATTGTCAAACTCGGCAGAATTTACCGTGCATATCCTGCACTCCGTACAGGCATTTATGAAAGAATGCACATCACTAATCAGCAGTTACTTTTTAGAAAAGTTCAGGGTGACCAGACAGTTTATGTTGCTCTCAATCTCGCTGATTATGAGTATGACGTTAATTTCGGAACTCATCTCCCCGGGCTTGTTGATGTAATTTCAGGTAAAATGATTCAAGTTGATAACGGAAATGCCTGCGTTAAAATGCCTCCGTTCTCATCAATGATTATAGTTTCAGATGATATTGTCAATGTTGAACCTGAAAATATTTCCGCTCAGCAGACAGTGGAGGACAAAGACACGGAAATTGTTATCGGTGCTAAATACCGTCATTTCAAAGGCGGAGAATATGAAGTGACAGCAGTTGCTCATCACAGCGAAACAAATGAAGAACTTGTTATATATAAATCTCTTGAAAATGGCGAAACATGGGCAAGACCGAAGTCAATGTTTATCGGAAAAGCAGGAGAAGTAAGAAGATTTGTAAAACTCTGATTACGCCTAAAAATGGGGACAGTCGTAATAATCGGCTGTTCCTTTTATTTTTTTCGGAAAAATTTGAAAAAAATACTTGACAAGCCGTCTGTTATGTGATAGAATATTATTGCCGCTTGTGAACGGGCATATTAAGTTGTGTTTGCACGCCTGTTGCAGCGAGTTTATTGAAAAGGTAGGTGCTGAATATGTACGCAGTTATTGAAACAGGCGGAAAACAGTATCAGGTTAATGAAGGGGACGTTGTTTTCATCGAAAAGCTTGCAGTTGAAGCTGATGAAACAGTTACTTTTGACAAGGTTATCGCTCTTGGAGCAGATGACGGTATCAAAATAGGTACTCCCTATGTTGACGGTGCAACAGTTGAAGCTAAGGTTATTAAGAACGGCAAGGCTAAGAAAATTACTGTTTTCACTTATAAGCCAAAGAAAGGTGAAAAGAAAAAGCAGGGTCACAGACAGCCTTACACTCAGGTCAAGATTGAAGCTATTAAGGCTTAATCATGATTCTTGCAAAATTCTATAAGTCACAGGGATTTCTGAAAGGCTTTGAAATAAGCGGACACGCTGGTTATGCTGAAAAAGGCAGTGATGTTGTATGTTCGGCAGTTTCGTCAGCGGTTCAGCTTACAGTAAATATGTTGGACGGTTTCGCTTTTGAACCTGATGTTTCAGTCGGTGATAATGTAATAAAATGTATGTTGAAAAAATCCTGCAAAGATTCTTCACGTATGTTGAATATTTTAAAAGTTCATTTTGAGGCTGTTCTTGAAGAATTTCCCAAAACAATTAAAATTACTATTTCGGAGGTGTAAGTATGTTTAAAATTAGTATGCAGTTCTTCGCTCATAAAAAGGGTGTTGGTTCTACTAAAAACGGACGTGATTCAGAAGCTAAAAGACTCGGTGTAAAGAGAGCAGACGGTCAGTTTGTTAAGGCAGGCAATATTATCGTTCGTCAGAGAGGAACACACATTCACCCGGGCGTTGGCGTAGGTATCGGTTCTGATGATACATTATTCGCTACAGTAAGCGGTAAAGTAAAATTTGAACGTTATGGACGTGACCGCAAGAAGGTTTCTGTTTATGCAGAATAGTTAAGTAACATAATTAAATCCCGAGCGGTTCGCTTGGGATTTTTCTTTAGAAATTTCCGGAGGTATACAATGTTCGTTGATAAGGCGAAAATTAAAATAAAAGCAGGTGATGGCGGAGATGGTGCTGTATCGTTTCACCGTGAAAAATACGTTGCAGCAGGCGGACCTGACGGCGGTGACGGCGGAAAGGGCGGAGATGTTGTCTTTCAGGTAGATGACAATTTTTCTACTCTTATTGATTTCAGATATAAAAGAAAATATGTGGCTGAACGTGGTCAGAATGGTTCTTCCCGCAATTGTACGGGAAAAAGTGCCCCACCGCTGATTGTGAAAGTACCGAGAGGTACAATTATACGTGATGCAAAAACGGGGAGAATTATGGCTGATATGTCATCTGATGAGCCGAAAGTTCTTGCAAAGGGCGGAGCAGGCGGAAAGGGTAATGTCCATTTTGCAACGCCTACACGCCAAATTCCGAAATTTGCAAAACCCGGTTTTATGGGAGAGGAATTTGAAGTCACACTTGAACTTAAATTGCTTGCTGATGTCGGACTTGTTGGTTATCCGAATGTCGGAAAATCAACGCTCATTTCCGTTGTCAGTGCGGCAAAGCCGAAAATAGCAAATTATCATTTCACTACTCTTACGCCCGTTCTGGGAGTGGTTAGAACAGATGAAGAAAAATCTTTTGTAATGGCTGATATTCCCGGACTTATTGAAGGTGCAGGCGATGGCGTGGGACTGGGACATGAATTTTTAAGACACGTTGAAAGATGCCGTCTTATAGTTCACGTTGTGGACGTTTCAGGCATTGAAGGGCGTAACCCATGCAAAGATTTTGAAGTGATAAATGCAGAACTTGCAAAGTTCAATCAGGAACTTTCTGAACGTCCGCAAATTGTCGCCGCAAATAAATCTGATATGGCTTCTGAAGAACAGATAGCGGAATTTCGTCAGTATATTGAAGAAAAGGGAATACCTTTCTTTTGCATTTCCGCAGCGACAACAAAAGGTACGGCAGAACTTGTAAAAAAGATTGCAGAAGTTCTTGAAACACTTCCGCCTATTAAAGAGTATGAACCCGAACTCATTCCGCAAGCTGAACTTGATGATATGGCAGGTGCAGGAAAGAAGTTTGAAATCACGGTTGAGGACGATATTTATTATGTGGAAGCACCATGGATTCAGCCTATTATGCGTACTGTTGACCCTGATGACTATTCATCATTACAGTATTTTCAGCGTGTTCTTATTAACAGCGGAATTATTGCAAGGCTTGAAGAAATGGGAATACATGAGGGTGATACTGTAAATCTTGAAGGTTTTGAATTTGATTTTGTTTACTGATATGGACAGAAAAATTTTAACTGAACGTGAAGTCAGTCAGTACAGTCCGCTATCTCTGGCTTTTCTTGGTGACAGTGTTTATGATACGCTTGTAAGAGACTTTTTACTAAAGCAGGCGAATATGCCTGTTTCAAAACTTCATTCCGCAAAGATAAAACTTGTATGTGCGGAGTTTCAGTCATCAGTTTATGATATAATAGCAAAAAATCTTTCTGAAAAGGAACTTGCCGTTCTTAAACGTGGACGAAATGCAACGGGTAATACTGTACCGAAACACGCCGATGCTGCCGATTACCGCAGAGCAACGGCTATTGAATGTCTTTTCGGGTACTTGTTTCTTCTTGGCAGATATGACAGAATTAGTGAATTGTTCAATATTATTATAAATAACTTTTTGATTTCAGATAATTTTCTACAAAATAATTCAGAATAAACTTGACAATATATGTATTTTGTTGTAAAATAAGTATATCAATAAAAATATAATCTGAAAGGAAAGAAAAAATGAACGTTCTTAATCTTGAAAACAAAACAAGAAGTATCGTAAAGACACTTGGAAATTTCAGCGTGCTTGAATATAAGCGTGATGCAAGCGTTTCTTCATATAATGCCGTGACAGAATATTTTATGGCAGAAATGGGAGTACGTCGCAGACAGGTTGTTATAAATATGACCGGTTCAAATTCAGCTATTTTACAGGCTGGTGCTATGCAGTGGACAGCAGGAAATATAAATCTCGCTACCGATGTAAAGGGCGTAGGTGACTTTATGGGAAAGGTGCTTAAAAGTGCTGTTACAAAGGAATCGGTAATAAAACCGAAATACAGCGGAAACGGTATACTTGTCCTTGAACCTACTTACAAGCATATTATCCTTAAAGACGTTAGTCAATGGGAAACAGGTCTTGTAATTGAAGATGGTATGTTCCTTGCAAGTGATGATACTGTGAATCAAAGTGTTTCCGCAAGAAAAAATGTGTCATCTGCTGTTCTCGGCGGAGAGGGATTATTTAATCTTTTACTCAGAGGAAAAGGCGTTGTCGCACTGGAAAGCAATGTGCCTGAAGATGAACTTATTGAAGTGGAACTTGAAAATGACGAATTGAGAATAGACGGAAATATGGCTGTATGCTGGTCGGGCGGACTTAGTTTTACTGTTGAAAAAGCGTCAAAGTCGCTTATCGGTTCAGCGGCAAGCGGTGAAGGTTTCGTGAATGTTTACAGGGGAACGGGAAAGGTTTTAATGTCGCCCATAACGTCGTCTGAATCGCTTTCACAAGCAACTAATAATGTTTCTGCAAAGGGGGATAAAAGATATGAAAAAAGTTTCGGCTAAAAAAGTAAAGCCTGTAAAAGTAAAAAAACTCTCAATCAAAAAATGCCCGAAAAGTTTCTGGGCAGGTACGGGAGTAGGTTTTGTTGCAGGTTTTGCGGTTGGTGCATTGATTGTTGCCGTTATTGATTACTATGATGAAAAGCATAGTGAAATGAGCCGCATTGAAAAAGCGTCTAATGAAAACTATTATTATACAACGGATTAACAATCATTTTATTTTATAAATAAAGGAGTAGTGAAATAATGTCTGGTCATTCAAAGTGGAACAATATAAAGCGTAAAAAAGAAGCTACCGATGCGGTGAAGGGTAAAATCTTTACGAAAATCGGACGTGAAATTACAGTTGTTGTAAGGGAGGGAGGACCTGACCCGAATAATAATAGTAAACTCCGTGACCTTATCGCTAAGGCAAAAGCAAATAATGTTCCTAATGACAATATTGAAAGAGTTATCAAGAAAGCCGCAGGCGGTGAAGATAAAAACAATTACGAAAATATGGTATATGAGGGTTATGGTCCTGACGGTGTTGCTGTAATCGTTGAATGTCTTACAGACAACAAAAACAGAACCGCCGGAGATATACGCCACTATTTCGACAAATTCGGCGGAAATCTCGGAACTACGGGTTGTGTGTCGTTCATGTTCAGTAAGAAAGGAATAGTAATTATTGAAAATAACGGTCTTGACGAAGATGCTGTTATGGAAGATGTTTTTGAATGCGGTGGCGACGATTTGGACGTTAACGAAGAAACCGTTGAAATTGAGTGTGCTCCCGAAAATCTTCACGCACTCCGTGAGGGTCTTACAGAAAAGGGTTACAATGTAATGTCCGCTGAAATTGAACAGATTCCGGCAAATTACACAACACTTACAGATGAAGAACACATAAAGAAAATGAATCTTCTTCTTGAACATCTTGAGGACAATGACGACGTTCAAAATGTGTATCACAACTGGGAAATGCCTGCTGAGGAATGATTTATGATTAAAACAGACAGGGTTGAAACAGATGAAAAGCTCCGTGAAATTGCGGAACTTGCCGAAAAAATATGGCATGAGTTTTTTCCGGGTATTATTTCGGAAGAACAAATTGACTACATGGTTGAAAAATTTCAGTCCTATGACGCAATGAAAGAACAGACACTGCATCAGGATTACTGTTATTTTTCAGTCAGTGATAATGACGGCATATGCGGATATTTCGCTGTAAAGCCTGAAAAGGACAACCGTTTTTTCCTTAGTAAGATTTATCTCAGAAGTGATAAACGGGGGCAGGGTATTGCCTCTGAAATGCTTAACCGTGTTTTTTCGGAAGCGTTGAATAGTGGGAAAACATCTGTATATCTTACAGTCAATAAGCATAATGAACACGCTATAGCCGTTTACAGAAAAAAAGGTTTTGAAATTATTGATTCAGTTGTGACAGATATTGGAAACGGTTTTGTTATGGACGATTATATTATGGAGTACAAACTGTAATATATTTATCCTCTCTGCAATATAATTATTTGAGAAAATAATTGCAGAGAGGAATTTTTTTATGAATATGACAGAATTGTTACTGCTTTCAGCAGGACTTTCGGCGGACGCTTTTTCTGCTTCGGTCTGTGAGGGGTTTAAAATGAAAAAGCCTGACCGTTTCGGCACGTTTCTTACAGCGTTATTTTTCGGTGTATTTCAGGCTGTAATGCCACTTATCGGATATTTTCTTGCAAAACGTTTTTCTGATGTCACTACTGCGTTTGACCACTGGATTGCATTTATACTGCTTGGAATTATCGGAGGGAAAATGTTTGTTGAATCGTTTCATACGGAAAGTACAGAAGAAAAAGTTTATCGTATAAATATCAGAGAACTTATTTTACTTGCGGTTGCGACAAGTATTGACGCTATGGCGGTTGGGATAGTCTTTTCCGCACAACAGTCAGATATTGTATTTTCCGTTTCAGTAATAGGCACTGTAACATTTCTGCTTTCCCTTTTAGGTGTTATAATAGGAAATCGTTTCGGCGGTCGTTTAGGGACAAAAGCCGAAGCTGTCGGAGGAATTGTCCTTATAATATTGGGGGTAAAGCTGTTTCTTGAGGGTATACTGTAAAAAACTGCCTGATAAATTCAGGCAGTATTTTTATTTATTCTGTTAATGTATAGGGAAGGTCATTGACTGTAATCGTCTTTATTTCAATAAGCTGAATTACATAAGCATCATTTGCTGTTACGCCGTCTCCGTTTCCTGTAACATCAGCATTTAATTTTCCTTGTTCAGATAAATTGAACTCATCGGGATTTGCAATAGACTGCATGATAAGTACAGCATCGGAGATATTTACTTCACCATCTACATTTACATCACCATATACTACTTCGGGATTTACTATATTATCAGTAGTAGTTGTAGTTGTTGTTGTCTGTTGTGTAGTAGTAGTAGTAGTAGTAGCTGTAGTTTCGGGTGGTGTGCCTTCTTCCCATACTGCTTCAAGACTTATTCCTGCTCCGGCAATAGCTCCCGGAATTACAAATTCTGTTCCGACAGGATATACTGTATCTTCAAATTTCCAGCCGGCAAGGTATTTTCCGTCAACTGTTATAGTAGCCTCCGGTGTTACAATAGCTGTATCTGTAAGACCTTTTATTTTAATATTGTTTTTTGAATCTTTATCTTGTTTGAAAAGTACGGTATATTCTTTCGGTTCCCATACGGCAGTAAAAGTTACATCATGACTTGGCATAATATAAGTCGGTGTATGCGGTGCATAAATTTTGTTGTCATCATCGCAGAGCCAGCCTGAAATTTTAAAACCATTGCGTGAAAAACGGTCTGCTGCCTGAAGTCCTGTAGGGAGTTTTTCAGGCTGTTCGTATTCCATAAATTTAGCACCTACAACACGGTCAACATCTCCGACTGTATATGTTATCTTATATTTATTGTGCCAGTCCGGAGTAAGTGTAATATCATGGTCATGAATTATAAAACTTTCCTGACCTAAAAAAGAATTAGTTCCATCAGTCCAGCCGACCTGAGCAGCGTCTGCACGGTCAAAAGACATTAAAGACACTTCAGCGACTTGTCCTGAATAGTATTTTTTCGGGGGGAGAAGTTTTGATGTATCTACAAGTTCGCCGTCTATTTCTACTACATATTCAACGGTGTAAGTTTTTTCCTGATTTTTTTCGCCCCATATCGGTTTCAGAACAACATCATTTCCATCGGGTGAACGGAATGTATCGCCGTATGAATAGGCGTGAATGTCATCATATGTCCAGCCTGAAAAGAAATAGCCATCACGTTCAAGCGTTCCTTCGGGGATTGTTATTGAAGAATTTGGCTTTACTTTTATCGGTGCAAAGACAGATTCATCTTTTACTGTTGCACCGTCTGACTTATAGTCAAATGATATTGTTATTTCTTCAATAGTGTCTGCATCTTCTGCCGATACGGGGAACATTGTGCTGCTGCACATCGCAATTGCACATACCGATACAACGGCTGTAAATTTGTTTAATAATTTTTTCATATTTACCTCCTGTTAATTAAGTAAAACGATTTTGTTTCTTATTGTAATTATATCCGATTGAAGAAAGTTTTTCTTCAATTTCTTCCTGTGAAACGCAAAGACTTTTACAGAGTTCTTCAAGAGAACTATAGTTATCTCTCAGCATAGTATTTATATAACTTAAAAGTATTGCAGGGTCATTCGGGATATTCATTTTTTTATATACTCCTTTTCGTATATTCATTAAAATAACTATACAATAATTATTCTGTTTTGTCAATAAAATATAGAAAAACTGATAGGTGAATTTTTTGTAAATTTGATATATAATATTACATTTAGAAAATACATTCACTGTTGCTTGCAGTTTGTGAAATCTGCACTAAAATGAACGCTTTATTTAGTCTAAATTAGGAATAGAATTTTTATTTATAATATGTTATAATAGAAATGGTGTATTACATTACATACAGCAATTTTAAGGAGGTTTATTTAATGAATACAGCTAAATCAACTGTTCAGTTCAAAGGTACTCCGGAACAGGAAACAGAACTCCTTGATTTTATCAGGGAGAAAAAGAATGACAAGGGTGCTCTCATGCCTATTCTTCAAAAAGCTCAGGAAATTTACGGTTATCTGCCTGTTGAGGTTCAGAAGATTATTTCCGACAACACGGGCATTCCGCTTGAAAAAATATATGGCGTAGTTACTTTTTACGCCCAGTTTTCTCTTTATCCGAAGGGCGAATATACAATTTCTGTCTGTCTTGGAACAGCCTGCTATGTCAAAGGTTCGGGGGATATTTTTGACAAACTTCAGGAAATGCTCGGCATTTCAGGCGGAGAATGCACAGAGGACGGCAAATTCTCACTTGAAGCCTGCCGTTGTATAGGTGCGTGCGGACTTGCCCCCGTCCTTACGGTAAATGAGGACGTTTACGGTCGTCTTACAGTTGACGATGTTGATAAAATTATTGCAAAATACGTTTGATGCAGGAGGTTGATTTATGAAAAATCTTGAGGAACTCAAGACCATCAGAGAAAAAATGAAGGGTGAAGTCGCTCTCAGAACACATGGCAACGCTTCTTCAAAATATGAGAAACATATTCTTGTTTGCGGAGGTACAGGCTGTACATCTTCAGGTTCTCCGAAAATTATAGAAAAACTCGAAAAGGAACTTGCTGAAAAGGGTCTTACAGATAAGGTGCAGATTGTAAAAACGGGTTGTTTCGGACTTTGTGAACTTGGCCCTATTATGATTGTATATCCGGAGGGTGCTTTTTATTCCCGTGTCGATATAGACGAAATACCAAGAATTATAGATGAACATATTATCGGCGGAAAACCTGTTAAGGAATTTCTTTATGATGAAACAGTTGACGGTGATAATATAAAATCACTTGATGAAACTTCTTTCTATAAGAAACAAAAGCGTATAGCACTCAGAAACTGCGGTGTTATAAATCCTGAAGATATAAACGAATACATAGGCAGGGACGGTTATAAGGCTCTCGGAAAGGTTCTTACAGAAATGACACCTGAAGAAGTTATTCAGACAGTCCTTGACAGCGGTATAAGAGGACGTGGCGGAGCAGGATTCCCGACAGGTCTGAAGTGGAGACTTGCAAGAACTATCGTTCCGGACGCTGATATGAAATATGTATGCTGTAATGCCGATGAGGGCGACCCCGGTGCATTTATGGATCGTTCTGTACTTGAAGGTGACCCGCACGTTGTTATTGAAGCAATGGCAATTGCCGGCTATGCTGTTGGAGCAAGTCAAGGTTTCATATATGTCCGTGCAGAATATCCTATTGCAGTTGAAAGACTTAATATTGCTATAGGTCAGGCACGTGAAGCAGGTATGCTCGGCAAAAATATTTTCGGTACAGGTTTTAATTTCGATATTGACTTGCGACTTGGTGCAGGTGCTTTTGTGTGCGGTGAGGAAACGGCTCTCATGACTTCAATTGAAGGCAACCGTGGCGAACCCCGTCCCCGTCCTCCGTTCCCGGCTGAAAAAGGTCTTTATCAGAAACCTTCCGTACTTAACAATGTTGAAACTTATGCAAATATTCCGCAGATTATTCTCAACGGTGCTGAATGGTTTGCATCAATGGGTACTGAAAAGTCAAAGGGTACTAAGGTTTTCGCTCTCGGCGGAAAGATAAATAATACAGGTCTTGTTGAAGTTCCTATGGGTACAACTCTGCGTGAAGTAATTGAGGAAATCGGCGGAGGCATTCCGAACGGAAAGAAGTTTAAAGCCGCACAGACAGGAGGTCCATCGGGCGGATGTATTCCTGCTGAACATTTTGATATTCCGATTGATTATGATAACCTTATAGGAATCGGTTCAATGATGGGTTCAGGCGGTCTTATAGTCATGGACGAAGATAATTGTATGGTTGATATTGCAAAGTTTTTCCTTGAATTTACTGTTGACGAATCATGCGGAAAGTGTACGCCGTGTCGTATCGGTACAAAGAGAATGTATGAAATTCTTGACAGAATCACAAAGGGCAAAGGCACTCTTGAAGATATTGACAAACTTGAAGAACTCTGTTATCATATCAAGTCAAATTCTCTCTGCGGTCTTGGTCAAACAGCTCCTAACCCGGTACTTTCAACGCTCCGTTATTTCAGAGATGAATATATTGCCCATGTTGTTGAAAAGAGATGTCCTGCAGGAGTCTGCAAAGATTTACTTCACTTTGAAATTATCAAGGATAAATGTTTCGGCTGTGGTCTTTGTGCAAGACACTGCCCGGCTGATGCTATTACCCAGACGGATTATATTGCTCCGGGCAAGAAGAAAGCGGCTTACCATATCGACAAGGAAAAATGTATAAAGTGCGGTGCTTGTATCGGTACTTGTAAGTTCAAGGCAATTATCAACAAATAAGCGGAGGAACAATAATGGAAAATATTACAGTTAAAATCAATGGTGCTGAACTCTCTGTACCTAAAGGAACTACTGTCCTTGAGGCGGCTCACATAGCAGGTATTGAGATTCCGACACTTTGTTATATGAAAGAAATCAACGCAATCGGTGCGTGCCGTATATGTGTTACGGAAGTAAATGAGGGCAAAGGTTTCAGACTTGTTGCCGCCTGCGTTTATCCCTGTTCAGATAAAATGGAAATCTGTACTAATTCGCCGAAAGTAATTGAATCAAGGAAGAAAACTCTTGAACTCATTCTTTCAACTCATGACAGAAAATGTCTCTCATGCGTCAGAAGCGGAAACTGTGAACTTCAGAAACTTTGCCGTGACTATGATATTCAGGATGCAAGCGTTTATGACGGTATCAGAAATAATTATGAAATTGACAATTCTGCGGCTCATATGTACCGTGACAATAATAAATGTGTTCTTTGCAGAAGATGTGTGGCAGTTTGTTCAGAAGTTCAGGGAATCGGCGTAATAGGTGCAAATGAAAGAGGTTTCAAGACCTTTATCGGCTCTGCTTTTGATATGGGACTTGGTGAAACAAGTTGTGTATCATGCGGACAGTGTATCGCAGTATGTCCTGTAGGTGCAATTTCTGAAAAGGACTTCACAAAGGAAGTATTTGATGCAATTGCAGACCCTGAAAAGACAGTTATTGTTCAAACTGCTCCGGCAGTGCGTGCCGCACTCGGTGAGTGTTTCGGCTTGCCAATTGGAACTAACGTTGAAGGTAAAATGGTTTCCGCCCTTAGAAAACTCGGTTTTGATAAAGTATTTGATACTGATTTTGGAGCAGACCTTACTATTATGGAAGAGGCACATGAATTTATTGACCGTGTAAAAAACGGCGGTGTTTTGCCTATGATAACATCATGTTCTCCCGGCTGGGTTAAGTACTGCGAACATTATTTCCCTGAAATGACAGAAAATCTTTCAACTTGCAAATCTCCTCAACAGATGTTCGGAGCAGCCACAAAGACTTATTATGCCGAAAAAATGGGAATAGACCCGAAAAATATAGTAATGGTTTCAATTATGCCGTGTACTGCAAAGAAGTTTGAAACGGGCAGAGATAATCAGAATGCCGCAGGTGTTCCTGACGTTGATTATGCTCTTACTACACGTGAACTCGGCAGAATGATTGAACGTGCAGGTATAAATTTCCATGCACTCCCCGACGAAAAATTTGACGAACCTCTCGGAATTTCTTCAGGTGCAGGCGTTATATTCGGTGCAACAGGCGGTGTTATGGAAGCCGCTCTCAGAACTGCTGTTCATACACTTACAGGTGAGGACGTTGTTGACCTGCCTGAACTCAGAGGAACAAAAGGTATTAAAGAAGCTGTTTACAAAGTCTGCGATATGGACATTAAGGTTGCTGTTGTCAGCGGTCTTAAAAATGCAAAGGAACTTCTTGAAAAGGTTCAAAAAGGCGAAGCAGACTATCAGTTTATTGAAATTATGGGTTGTCCCGGTGGTTGCGTAAACGGTGGCGGACAGCCTCAACAGCCTGCAAGTATCAGAAACTTTGTTGACATAAGAGCTGAAAGGGCAAAAGTTCTTTATGATATTGACAAATCAATGCCGGTCAGAAAGTCGCATGAAAATCCTGCAATAAAGGAAATTTATGATAATTATTTCGGTGAACCCGGAAGTCATAAGGCACATGAAGTTCTTCATACATCATACGTAAAGAGAACAATAAACTAATCAATATACAAAAAGGCGGTCATATCTGATATGACCGTTTTTTATTATATATCGTCCATTTTTCCGCTTGATGAATTTTTATATCTTTCCATTATCTGTTGATATGGATTATTGTTATTGTATTCATTCAGAGCGTTTTTATTTTTCTCGAAACGTTCGTTGAAATATGGAAAGCCCTCCTGTTGTTCAAGGTATCTGTAATTTTTGTGTGTAAATGTGAGAAGTACCGAAGAAACTACTGCTATAACAATATGTATACTTTCCATAGAATAAAGTGTGAGAGCGTTCAGAAAAAACATATCATCAAAACAATTAACAAAATAAATCAGAATCGCAATAGGCAAAGGCAGATATGTGAACTTTTTTTCTTTCCTGTAGACACTTAAAAACCCCGTTACGAAAAGTGCAAGCAATAAAATCATTGTTGCGGCGAATAAGAAAACACTGCCTATACTATTTGCGAGAGCCATAGTGCCATATATCAACGTCATAAAAGCAAGCGGAATGCATGATATAAAATAAGCCCAGAAAATAAGAGTATAGATTTTTTTGCATCTTTTCAGCATTCTCAGATTTTTTAAATAATTATTTTCCATAAGTGTCACATTCTTTCAGAATCTTGAATATACTATTTAAGAGGGCGGACATCAGCAATATTCATTATGACACCTGTAGACAATATGTCTATATGACCAAAAGATGCGGGCTTATCGTCACGGGGACATGATGCACTCCCCGGATTCATTATGTAAATACCGTCTTCAAAACTCATGAAACGTGAGTGAGTATGTCCATAAAGTGCGATGTTACAGCCGTTTTCCATAGCGAGTTTTTTAAGCGGTTCGAGTGAACTTTTCACGCCGAGTTGATGACCGTGTGTTGCTAAGATTTTGCAGTTCATAGCAGGAAGTGTGAAAACATCGTGACTTAAACTGCCGTAATCGCAGTTGCCTGCAACGTGTATAATTTTTGGTGCAAACATAGGATATGATACAGCGAAACGGTCGAGTTCACGTTCACCGTCGCCGAGATGGAAAAACCAGTCCGCATCTGTATTGCGGAGAAAAACATTTTCAATAGCGGAATAATTTCCGTGAGTGTCTGATATGACTATTATACGCATAGAAAGAAAACCCCCTTAATATCAGAAAAAAATCTGTTGTTTAATTATAACACATAAAATCAGAAATTGCAAGTATATAAAGTGAATTTATGGAGGTAATTATGAATAGTAATAATATTGACCCTAAAAAAATAAACGGACTTCTTGAGGCAGTAAGTAAAAAAATAGGTGTTCCGCCTGAAAAACTCAAAAAAGAACTTGAAGCAGGAAAGTTTGACAGTGCCATTTCTTCAATGAACAAGAACGATGCGGCAAAGTTTCAGCAGGCGGTAAACAATCCGAAACTTATCGAAAAAATGATGAGTACTCCGCAGGCAAAGGCACTCTATAAAAAACTTTCAGGTGAATAATAAAAAGGGGTTTTTTATGTGGACGATACAATGGAAAAAATAGGGAAGTTGCTTTCAGATGAGGAAAGCATGAAACAACTTTCCGAACTTGCACAGTTACTTATGAACGAAACAAAATCTTCTGAAAGTGAAAACGTTACAGAAAACAATGAATGCGGTGAGAGTGGGGGAAACAGTTTTCCCGATATAAGTTCAATTATGAAAATTACTGAACTTATGGGGACGTTTTCACAAAACGATAAAAATACAGAACTTCTCCTTGCTCTTAAACCGCATCTGAAAGAAGAACGACAACAGAAAGTTGACAAGGCAATAAAACTGCTTAAATTAGCGGCAGTCTTGAAAATTGCCAAAGAAAGCGGATTGCTGAATGATATTCTATAGCAGACAGGGAGGAAAAGCTGATGTCGGTATTTGACAATAGCCGGAGATATAGCAATGAATATTTTCGCAGGGCGGATATACCGCCGGTCAAACAGAATAATATCAGTGAACCTCTGTTGTCTGACTTTCAGAACAAGGAAAAAACAACAATGGATTCATTGAAACAGATTATTGAAAATATTATCGGAAAAAGCCCTGACAGCGATAAACTTCTTGTCATTGCACTTATATTTCTTCTTTTAAAAGAAGGTGCTGACATGAAACTTATTCTTGCTCTCGGCTACATACTATTTTGAGAAAGGCTGAAAAAATGAGGACAGATTTAATTTTTGCACTTATATGCATTGTTGTTGTGCTGATAATGCTTATATATTACATGAAACGTAAAAGAAAAGTACTTTCATTTATTTTCGGGGCGTTTACCGGAGCAGCTGCACTCTTTATACTTAATAAGTATGGCGGTTTTATAGGGGCGGACATTCCTCTTAATCTTTTTAACATCTGCGGTAGTACAGTTCTTGGTGTGCCGTTTGTGGTAGGGCTTGTAATATTGAAATATTTGTAGATTTATGACATTTTTTTTATAAAAGCACTTGAAAAACTGTTGTGGATATGTTAAAATAAATGTAACAGGAGGTGAAACTTTATGAATATTGTTGATATTATAAACAAAACAAAAAAATCTGCTGAACTTACAGACGGAGAAATAAAATGGCTCGTTAAAAATTATACGGACGGCGAAATTCCTGACTATCAGATGTCGGCGTGGCTTATGGCTGTATGTCTTAACGGTCTTACTGAACGGGAAACAATATGCCTCACAGAAGCAATGCGTGATAGTGGTGATATACTTGACCTTAGCGGAATAGGCATGGTAACGGCAGACAAGCACAGCACGGGCGGTGTCGGTGACAAAACAAGTCTTATAATAGGGTCGGCAGTTGCGGCTTGCGGAGTTGCCGTTCCGAAAATGTCGGGCAGGGGACTCGGTCATACCGGGGGAACTATTGACAAACTTGAAAGCATAAACGGTTACAGAACAGAATTACCGTTTGACGAATTTTTGAAAATAGTACGTAAAACAGGATTTTCAATAATCTCACAGAGTGGAAATTTATGCCCTGCTGATAAAAAAATATATGCCCTGAGAAATGCAACGGGTACTGTTGATAGTATTCCGCTGATATGTTCAAGTATAATGAGCAAAAAACTTGCACTCAATGCAGATTGTCTCCTTCTTGATGTGAAATGCGGTTCAGGGGCTTTTATGAAAACACGCAGTGATGCAGAAAAACTTGCAGGACTTATGGAAAAGGTCGGTAAATCAGCAGGGAAAAAGTGTCGTGCGGTTGTAACGGATATGGACAACCCCCTCGGCAATAATATCGGAAACGCCCTTGAAGTGAAAGAAGTTGTTGAAATTCTTCAGGGAAAATATAAGGGTAAACTTTATGATTTGTGTATGGAACTTTCTGCAAATATGCTTGAACTTGCCGGAAAAGGCACATATGAAGAATGTTTAAAGCTTTCAGAAAATGCTGTTTCATCCGGTAAAGCTCTTGAAGTTCTACGGGAAACTATAAGATTGCATGGCGGTGACTGCCGTATATGTGACGACGTTTCACTCCTACCGCAACCGAAATACAGTTATGAAGTGCGTGCAGTGCATGATATGAAAATTCTCGGAATAAACAGTGAGGAAATAGGAATGACTTCCCTTATGCTCGGAGCAGGCAGACTTACAAAGGAAGATACAATTGATATGTCGGCAGGCATTGTTATGAATTGTTCAGTCGGTGACTGTATTTCTGCGGAAGATACTATTATGACGCTTTATTCCTCAACTTGCAGTGACTTTTCGGAAGCAGTTTTCAGGGCGGTAAGTTCTCTGAAATTTTGTAGTATATAATATTATTTTTTCTATTGACTATTGCAGAAATATGTGATACAATATAAATAAAGCAGGACACATGGGGTTCTGTTTCGATTATGATTAGTACATCTGTTAATGCGTAATACTTAATTCGTAATTATCGTACATCAATTACATATTATGAATTGCGAATTATGAATTATATAAATGTACTATCAAATGAGAAACTCTCACTTTTTAAAGTGGTGAGAGTATGTTATATTTATTCTCTATGGAGGTACTTTATTATGAGTTTTCTTGATCAGGTAAAGGGATTAGCCGAAAAAGTCGGCAATACCGTTGAAAAAGGTGCTAAGAGCGTTTCTGACGGTTCTAAGAAAATGGCTGAAAAGTCAAGAATTAAAAAAGAAATTTCTTCTCTTGAAAGCGAAATCACTTCGGCATATATCAGCATAGGAAAAGTCTATTTTTCAAGAATTTCCGAAAATCCTGAACCGGAATGTGCAAACGCTGTTGAAACGATAGTAAGCAAGGGTGCAAGAGTGGAACAACTCCGTCAAATTCTTGACAGTCTTGAAGACAAACAGGCTTGTCCAAACTGCGGGGCAAGCATCTCAAAGGAACAGAAATTCTGCGATAAGTGCGGTGCTAAGATTGAAAATATTGCAGTTGCTGAACCGCTTGAAGCTGAACCTGTTGTCAGCGATGCGGAAAAAGAATCAGAGGAAGCAAAGGAAATTGTTGTTGATACAGACGCAAAACCCGAAATTTCAGAAGAAGTAAAGATTTGTTCAGAGTGCGGAAAGCCTGCTGCTATGAGTCAGATATTCTGCGAAAACTGCGGAAAGAAGTTTTAATTAAAATAAATGCCGGACTGTAATATCCGGCATTTTTTTTATCAAAGGTATTTACTTTTATACTTTTTTATGATAAAATAATACTATCACTTTTAAACTTTACATTTGTAAAGCTCTTTTGGAAAGGATTTTTTATAATGCCAATTACAGATTTATTAAAAAGAAACGCTGAACTATATGGCGATGATGTTGCACTTGTTGAAGTGAATCCGACAATTACAGAAGTCAGACGTGTTACATGGAAAGAATATGAATTGATTGAACCTAACCCGCTTTGTCATTACAGACGGGAAATTACATGGAAAGTCTTTGATGAAAAGGCAAACCGTTTTGCGAACCTGCTCCTTGAAAGAGGTGTACACAAGGGGGATAAGGTTGGTATACTCCTTATGAATTGCCTTGAATGGCTCCCCGTTTATTTCGGAATACTTAAAACAGGTGCTTTAGCTGTACCGCTTAATTTCAGATATACTGCGGACGAAATAAAATATTGCCTTGACCTTGCAGAAGTGGACGTGCTTATGTTTGGTTCTGAATTTATAGGACGTGTAGAGGAAATAGCCGAGGAAATAAGCCGAAACAGACTGCTTTTCTATGTGGGTGAGGGTTGCCCCTCATTTGCGGAACATTATGACAGTCTTACAGCTAATTGTTGCAGTTCTGCACCTGAAATTGAACTTAAAGATTCAGATGATGCGGCTATTTATTTTTCTTCAGGTACAACAGGTTTTCCGAAAGCAATACTTCATAATCATGAAAGCCTTATGCATTCCGCAAAAGTTGAATATAATCATCATGGGCAGACAAGGGACGATGTTTTTCTCTGTATTCCTCCTTTGTATCATACGGGTGCAAAAATGCACTGGTTTGGAAGTCTTTATTCAGGAAGTAAGGCAGTTCTTCTGAAAGGTGTAAAGCCTGATTCAATTCTTCGTACCGTTTCAGAAGAAGGCTGTACAATTGTATGGCTTTTAGTGCCATGGGCACAAGATATTCTTGATGCTGTTGATAGGGGAGATGTAAGAATTGAAGATTACAGTCTTTCACAATGGCGACTTATGCACATAGGAGCACAACCTGTTCCGCCGTCGCTTATTGCACGTTGGAAAAAAATTTTTCCGAATCATAAATATGATACAAACTACGGTTTAAGTGAATCAATAGGACCCGGCTGTGTGCATCTCGGTGTTGAAAATATTCATAAAGTCGGTGCGATAGGCAAAGCGGGCTATGGTTGGGAAATAAAGATAGTTGACGAAAACGGCGTTACTGTTAAACGTGGAGAAGTTGGCGAACTTTGTGTAAAGGGTGCAGGTGTTATGACTTGTTATTACCATGACGAAAAAGCAACTGCTGAAACTCTCCGTGACGGTTGGTTATTTACAGGAGATATGGCTCAGGAAGATGAGGACGGTTTTATTTATCTCGTTGACCGCAAGAAAGATGTTATTATAAGCGGTGGTGAAAATATCTATCCTGTTCAGATTGAGGACTTTTTGAGAAGTCACCCTGCAATAAAAGATGTTGCCGTTATCGGTTTACCCGATAAAAGACTCGGCGAAATAACGGCGGCTGTTATTTCCATAAAAGAGGAATGCAACTGTACAGAAAATGAAATAAATACTTTCTGTCAGAAACTCCCACGTTATAAAAGACCGCATAAAATTATTTTTGCGGACGTTCCCCGAAATCCTACAGGAAAAATCGAAAAGCCTAAACTCCGTGAAATTTACTGTAAAGAGGGTCTTGTTGCCTCACAGATACACAGTTGATGATGAAAGTTATGAATGAACAGGAATTTCTTGATATACAAAATTCTTTAAGAGAAAAAATAAATCTTACGGACTGTTTTGAAAAAGATAATATTAAAAACGTTGCCGGTGTTGATTTGGCGTATTGGACAAAAGACGGTCATGAATATGCCGTCTGTTGTATAGTGGTAATTGAATATAAAACGCATGAAGTGATTGAAAAACAGCAGTACAGCGGAAAAATAAAAGTGCCGTATATTGCAGGTTTTCTTGCATTCCGTGAACTGCCATTAATTCTTGAAACTGTAAAAAAACTGAATATAGAGCCTGATTTGTTCATGTTCGACGGAAACGGTTTTCTTCACCCCCGTCATATGGGTATCGCAACTCATGCGTCATTTTATCTTAAAAAGGCTACTATAGGTGTCGCAAAAAGTTATTACCGTGTGCGTGAAGGTCTTGACTATACAGAACCCGGCATGACAGCGGGAAGTTTCACGGATATAGTTTGTGATAGTGAAGTGTACGGCAGAGTATTGAGAACACATACAGGCGTAAAACCTGTTTTTGTGTCTGTCGGAAACTTTATTTCACTCAATACCGCAACTGAAATTACTATGAATTTAGTCGGAAAAGACAGTCATATTCCCGTGCCGACGAGGCTCGCCGACCTTGAAACTCATACAGCAAGAACTGATATAATTCAGAGATTATAAAAAATTATAGTTTCCCTGAATAAAATTGATAGAAAGAAGATTTTTTTATGAAAAAAATTTATCCGTATGAACGTAAAGTATATTACTATGAAACTGATAAAATGGGTATAGTCCACCATTCAAACTATGTAAGAATTTTTGAAGAGGCAAGAATGAATTTTCTTGAACAGATTGGTATGCCCTATTCAAAAATTGAATCATATGGACTGCTTGTACCTATTCTTTCAGTAGACTTGAATTACAAGAAAGCACTTGTTTTTGATGAACCTTTTGCCGTTTATGGTATGATTACAAAATTTAACGGTGTAAGGCTTGATATGAATTATAAATTAGTAAGCCGTAAAACAGAAACAGTCTGCATTACAGGCAGTACCTCACAGTGCTTTACTGACGGAAATTTAAAACCTTTACGCATAAAAAATAAGTATCCTGAATTGTATAATACTATTATCGGCTATCTCAATTATGAAATTAAGGACTGACATTGTTTTCTGATAAATTTTGTAAAATTTACTTGTAATTTCATTCGGAATATGATATAATTTCTATTGTAAAAATTATTATAAGGGAGATGAAAAAATGGCTATCACAGAAGCAGTTGAAAATTATCTTGAAACAATACTTATTCTTTCAAAGAAACAGCCTGATGTTCATGCAATTGATATATGTTCTTATCTCGGATATTCACGTCCGACAGTTTCCATTGTCCTGAAGAAAATGAAAAAAGACAATCTCGTTCTTGTTGACAGTTTCAACCATATTACCCTGACCGGAAAAGGGCGTGACGTTGCTGAACATATCTATGACCGCCACAATGTACTTTCAGAATTTTTTATGCTTCTCGGTGCATCAAAAAAGAATGCAGTTGAAGATGCCTGTAAAATAGAACATGACCTTTCAGACGAAACATATTCTTTACTGAAAGCACATTATCTTGAACTTGCAGGAAAATCAGACAAAAAGGCTGAATAATTTTTGTTCGGAGGCTATAATGGGTAAATATGAAACGTTCAGGGAAAAATATCCCGTATTTATATATAAGTCATATAAAATAACAGAAAACGAAAATTCAATTGATGTGAACTATGAATTTTCCATACCGTCGCTTGCTGATTTTCGCCCTTCATGGAGTTTTCCGAAACCTCATAATATAAGCATTGACCCGACGCTTGAAAGACTTGTATTTTCTCTCGGAATGGCAGAAGCCGTTAGTTACTGGAAAGCCGTGTGTTCGCATGAAATGCGTGTTGAATGCGGGCATCTTTCAGCGGAGCAGGTGCAATGGTGGAAAAAACTTTATTTCAACGGCCTTGGTGAATTTTTTTATGTAAATAATATAAACGCTGATTATAATAATTTCGTGAATATCGTTTCTGAGGGAAAGTCACATATTACGGAAAAAGCTGAATTTCCGTCACTTTCCGGTTGTCTTGTTACGGTCGGAGGCGGAAAAGATTCTGCTCTCACTCTTGAAACACTGACAAATGCAGGCGTTGAATGTAAATGCTATTCAATAAACAAGCGTAATTCAATAACAGCAACAGTTGAAACAGCAGGACTTCCGCCTGAATCGCTCATTACTGCACAGCGGAAATTTGACCGTTCACTTATAGATTTTAATAATCAGGGATTTCTTAACGGTCATACGCCGTTTTCTTCAATAGTGGCATTTTCTGCCGAAATTACTGCATATCTTAACAGACTTAAATACATTGTTCTTTCAAATGAATCAAGTGCAAATGAAAGCACTGTTGTCGGACAGAGTGTAAACCACCAGTATTCAAAGAGTTTTGAGTTTGAAACGGATTTCCGCTTATATGAAGAAAAGTATCTCTGTACCGGAATTTATTATTTCAGTTTTCTGAGACCGCTTTCGGAATTTCAGATAGCTAAGATGTTTTCTTCCCATAGAAAATATTTACCTGTATTCAGAAGTTGTAATCTCGGCGGAAAAGTTTCACCTGATATATGGTGTGCCGAATGTCCGAAATGTCTTTTTGTATGTCTTATTCTTTCGCCGTTTCTTACAGATGATGAACTTACAGGAATTTTCGGAAAGAATCTTTTAGATGATATTTCAATGACTGAATATTTTGATGAACTTATCGGAAATTCTACACATAAGCCGTTTGAGTGCGTGGGCAGTATTGATGAAGTTAATCTTGCTGTTTCACTTGCTGTAAGGAAACGTGAACAGGAAAATAAAAAACTTCCGCTTTTGTTTGACAGATACAGGAAAAGTGGTTTTTACCGCCCCGAAAAACTTGACGAAAAAAATGATGAATACTGCAAATATTTCAATACGGAAAATCTTCTCCCCGATTATTTCAGGGAAATACTTTTAAATGAAATGGAGAGACTTCTTTGAATAATTTCACGGAATATCTGAAAAATTATACTGAAAATAAGTCCGTCTGCATACTTGGATTCGGACGTGAGGGAAAGTCTACATACAGGCTTTTAGAAAAATATTGTAATCCTGAGTCAGTCACAATAGCTGATTTAAATTCCGTTGACAGAATTTCAAATAACCTGCCGGAAAAAGTCAGAATTATTACAGGCGAAAATTATCAGGATTGCCTTGACGATTATGACATTGTTTTTAAGTCACCCGGAATTGTTCTTAAAAAACAGCCGTCTGAACTCATGTGTGAAATAACTTCTGAAACGCAGGTTTTCTTTACAGTCTACAGAGAACAAATTATAGGCATTACGGGTACTAAGGGCAAAAGCACTGTTTCGTCGCTGATTTACCATATACTGAAAGAATGTGGAAAAGATACATATCTTGTCGGAAATATAGGTGTTCCTGTTTTTGACATTGCAGAGAACGTTAAGAAAGATACTGTTATAGTATGTGAACTTTCATGTCACCAGCTTGAATATATGACCGTTTCACCTGAAATGGCGGTTTTCCTTAATCTCTATGAAGAACACCTTGACCATTACGGCACTATGGAAAAATATTACAATGCAAAGAAAAATATATATCTGCATCAGAAAAAACATGATTGTCTTTTTATAAATTATGACATAGCACCTAAAGACTACCCCTATTATATTTATACAGTTTCAATGAATAATCCGAATGCCGATATTTACGTTTACAGCGGAATTAAAGACAAAATTCATATTCATACTATCAATGATAATATTTGTAATATCCCGACTGATGGTATAAGACTTTTAGGTGTTCACAATTATTATAATATTGCTGTTGCGTGTGCCGTTGCTTATTTCTACGTGGAGCAGGAGAAAGTTATAAAGGCACTTTATACATTCAATCCGCTTGCACATCGTCTTGAATACGTTGACACCGTTGACGGAGTACGTTATTATGATGACTCCATTTCAACCGCTTGTGCAACTGCAATTGAGGCATTGAAAAGTATTCCCAACGCAAAAACTATTCTCATAGGCGGTATGGACAGAGGTATTGATTATACTCCTCTGATAGACTTCTTGAATAATTCTGAAGTAAATGTAATCTGTATGGAAACTTCCGGAAAACGTATTTTTGAGATGATTAAAAATATGAATTTTGTAAAGCCCGAACGTGTTTACTATGTTCAGCATCTTGACGAAGCTGTTGAACTTGCCTATGAAATAACACCGTCAGGTTCAAGTTGTGTGCTTTCGCCTGCGTCGGCAAGCTATGGTATTTTTAAGAATTTTGAAGAACGTGGCGACGCTTTCAAAAAGCTTGTTTCAGAACTGAAATAGTTATTATTAAAACGACATTAGGGTATTGACTTTTCGGATAAAATTGTATATAATTATTATATTGATTTTTTAGTGAAAACGGGTGATAATGTGGATAAACACAGGCAAGTTGCATTTATTGCGGCTTTTATAGTTGCTATGGTTATAATGATGATTGGAAAAGCCTGCACAGATAGCACAATGAAGAAAAAACAGGCGAAATCTGTACAATTTTCGACTACATCGTCGCAAGCAGTTCCGGAGAATAACAATTATAATAACAATTACAACAATAATTATAATAATGCTCCTCAACAAAATAATCAGGTTCAGACAAAAGCCGTTCAAGAACAGGTCGTTACAGAACCGTCGGTTGAATACGTCACAAATCTTATTGGCGAAATTGTAGGAACGGCTGAACCTACAACGACCGCTGTACAGCCTGCAACTAATGAAAACGGAGAATATTCAGAAGAAACACAGGTAGAAACGACAACTGAATGGAAATCTATTCTCGATGAGTACAATGAACAAAAACAGAATAATCAGATTCAGAATGAAGTTCAGAACGGAAATTCAAATAATTCAGTAAAAAAGAACGAAAATTATCAGATTCCGTCTGAAATAAAAATAACAATAAATTAAATTACGGAGGTAAAAAATGGTTACTATTGAAATGCAAAACGGAAAGAAGATTAAGATTGAACTTTATCCCGAAATTGCACCGATTACTTGCGAAAACTTTGAAAAGCTCGTAAAGAGCGGTTTTTATGATGGTCTTATTTTTCACAGAGTTATTTCAGGTTTTATGATTCAGGGCGGTTGTCCTAAAGGCAACGGCACAGGAAATCCCGGCTGGAATATCAAAGGGGAATTTTCCTCAAACGGAGTTAAAAATGACCTCAAACACACAAGAGGCGTAATTTCTATGGCTCGTTCAATGATGCCTGATTCGGCAGGTTCACAGTTCTTTATCATGCATAAAGATGCTCCGCACCTTGACGGTCAGTATGCTGCTTTCGGCAAAGTAGTTGAGGGAATGGACGTTGTTGACGAAATTGCAGAAACTGATGTAGATTACAACGATAAACCCCTTAACCCGCAGGTAATGAAAAAGGTTACAATTGAATAATGAGAAAATGCCGGAATTTTTTTCTTTCCGGCATTATATTTATGAAAGGAATGATTTTTTTATGCTGTATATAGGCTGTCATCTTTCTGCTTCAAAAGGTTATATGGCTATGGGCAAACAGGCGGAGGAACTTGGTGCAAATACATTTGCATTTTTTACAAGAAATCCACGTGGCGGTTCTGCAAAGGAGATAAATTTTTCCGATATTGCGGAATTTAAAAAACTATCAGAAAAACTCGCTTTCGGAAAACTTGTTGCTCATGCTCCCTATACAATGAACCCATGTTCTGCCAACGAAAAAATAAGGAATTTTTCATGTCAGGCAATGGCAGACGATTTGAAGCGTATGGAGAACATACCGCACAATTACTATAATTTTCACCCCGGTTCACACGTAAATCAGGGTGTTGATGTCGGTATAGAATTTATCGCACAACAGCTTAACAGCGTCCTTACGACGGAACAGTCAACTATAGTTCTTCTTGAAACAATGGCGGGAAAGGGTTCTGAAATCGGCAGGAGTTTTGAAGAACTGCGTGCAATAATAGACAGAGTTGAATTGAAAGAAAAACTCGGTGTATGTTTTGATACTTGCCATGTATGGGACGGCGGTTATGATATAGTGAATGACCTTGACGGCGTTCTTGAAAAGTTTGATAAAATTATCGGTCTTGACAGGCTTAAAGCCGTTCATCTTAATGACAGCATGAATAAACTTGGTTCACATAAGGACAGGCACGCAAAAATCGGTGAGGGAAATATAGGTGCGGACGCTATTGTTAAATTTATAAATCGTCCTGAATTAAAGGGTCTGCCTGTTATTCTTGAAACTCCGAACGATATGGAAGGTTATATAAAAGAAATAAATTTCCTGCGTGAAAATTACAGCGAATAGGAACAGTTATAAAAAAAAGAGCGTACTTTATATGTACGCTCCTGTTTCAACTAATCAATTGTAACGATTTCACCGTAAAGTTCACGGGGGGCACCGATAGCGTTTGATTCGTCTGTATCAATGTGCATTGCACGTGCATATTTTTCAGAAACACGGCATACAACGTCACCGAGAATTGCACTTCTTTCAGGAGTTTCAACTTTTACCCATACAACCTGCTTGTCTTTAACGCCGAGTTCTTCAGCATCAGCAGGAGTGAGATGAATATGTCTTTTTGCAACAATAACGCCCTCTGAGATTTCTACTTCTCCGGCGGGTCCTATAAGTTTGCAAGCTCCTGAACCTGCAATATCGCCTGATTCTCTTACAGGTGCAGTAATACCGATTGAGCGTGCATCTGTTGCTGAGAGTTCAACTTGAGTTTCGGGACGGACAGGACCGAGAATTGAAACTCCTGCGAGTTCTTTCTTAGAACCTACCACTGTAACTCTTTCTTCACAAGCGAACTGACCGGGCTGTGAAAGGTCTTTTTTCTTTGTAAGTTCATAACCCTTTCCGAAAAGGATTTCAAGATGTTCCTGTGTAACATGAACGTGTCTTGCAGATGTTTCGATGATGAATTTGTTTGACATTTTAAAAATACCTCCATATTTTTTTATTGTCCGGCTGAAACCGGATATTCTAAAATATATTTTACACCTTTTTGTAAAAAACGTCAAGTGTTAGACGGAATTTTTTGTAAAATACGTTGTTATCTTATACAAACATAATTAAAAACAAAAAAACTGCCTTTATAAAGACAGTTTTTAATTAACGTCCCGAAGAGGATTTGAACCTCCGGCCTGCTGCTTAGGAGGCAGCCGCTCTATCCTGCTGAGCTATCGGGACACAATACATATTATATCACATTCGAATAAGAATTTCAATAGTTTTGAAAAAATTTATTTTTTTATCAAATTCCACTGAGATTGACATTTTCTGTCTTTCTGATATAATAGTATATAGAAGGAGTGATTCAAAAAATGGAGGAAACAGTAACCTCTGCCATATCTGAAACGGTAACGACAACTGAACCGGTTGTGAATGCGGTTGAAACAATACAAGAACAAGTAAACAAAGCATCAAGTATATTTTCGGAAATGGCACAATATTTTACAGGTCTGCTTCCGTCACTGATAACGGCGGTAATAGTACTTATTATCGGTATATTGATTGCAAAGATTATTGCACGTTTTACAGCAAAGGCAATGAAAAAGTCAAATATAAACATTGCGGCAAGAAATTTTCTTGTATCACTTGTGCGGATAATTTTGTATGTTGTTGTTATAATTATGTCATTGTCGCTTTTGAATGTCCCTATGTCATCAATAATAACAATTTTCGGTGCGGCAGGTCTTGCTGTCAGCCTTGCACTTCAGAATTGTCTTTCAAATCTCTGCGGAGGGTTTATAATACTCTTTTCAAAACCATTCACTGCGGGTGATACAATTGAATTAGACGGCGTTGTGGGAGTGGTTGAAACAATAAGCGTTCTTTATACCAAAATAAAAACTTTTGACGGAAAGACAGTTTTTATTCCGAACGGTAAAATTTCAGATGCTAAAATAATAAATTATACTGAAAGTCCGACAAGACGTATAGACCTTGCTTTTGATATAAGCTATTCTTCCGATTATGAAAAGGCACGGCTGATTATTCTTGACATACTGGAAAATGACCCTTTTGTTATTGATGAGCCTGCTCCGATTGTAAGAATGAGTATGCACAAAGACAGTTCAGTTGCGGTTGATACTCTTGTATGGGTGAAAAATGAAGATTATAATTCTGTAAGATATAGTATAATTGAAAATGTAAAGTCTGCATTTGACAGAGAGGGCGTGGAAATACCTTTCAGTCAACTCGATGTGCATATAAAAAATTAACATGGAGGCTATATGGACGATAAGGGCGAATTTCATTCATACAGAAAGAAAAGAGTATCAAATGCAAAACTGCGTTTTCGCCGTTTTTGTGCTGTTATTTTGATATTGTTTCTTGTGTGGTGGTTCAATAATTATACGCTGAAAATAAATCATGTGGAACTTGTTTCAGGGAAAATTACAAATCCGTTGCGTATTGCGGTAATAAGCGATTGCCATTTCACGAAACACGGCATAAGTGCTAAAAAAATACTTAATAAAGTCGAAAAGTCAAAGCCTGACATAGTTTTTATGCTTGGCGATATGTATACAAGAAACAGTTCATGGGATATTATTGAAATAGCAATTGAACTTACGCAGTCAATAATTGATGACGGCTACCCTGTTTATTTTGTCACGGGTGACCACGATACAGATGAAGAATATATTAAGGCAATAGCTGAAACGGGTGCGAACGTAATGAATTATAATTCTGAAAAAATAAGCGTAAATGGGAACAATATACAGATTTTCGGAATAGACAATGTATACTATTCACCGACGTTTGACCTGAAAACAGTTTTTACACCTGATGAGAATTATTATAATATACTTTTAGCACATATACCAAATTATGAAAAGTTTTCAGATTTTGGTGCAGACTTGACAGTGTGTGCGGATACTCACGGCGGAATGGTTCAACTTCCTTTCGGTCTTGGTTGTCTTATTGATTCGTCAACTATGGAGTGGTTCCCCGAAATATTCGGAAATAATACGGTCTATGACAAGGGGCTTTTTGACTATCCCAACGGTACAATGTTCATAACGTCCGGAATAGGAGTTTCTCCTGTACCTGTGAGATTTAATAATCGTCCTGAAATAGCGGTCATAGATATAGAACCAGAATAAATAATGAAAAAAGGTGAAACAATGTATGCAGATATAGTTGTAATAGGAGGAGGGGCTTCGGGATATGCGGCGGCGGTCGTGTCGGCGGAAATATGCCCGAATGCTGAAATTGTAATTGTTGAAAGACTTTCAAGAACAGGAAAAAAATTGATTGCTACAGGCAATGGAAAATGCAATTTAAGCAATAGGTCATTAAAGTCGGAAAATTACCACGGTTCTGTTGATGCAATGAAAATAATTGATAAAACACCTGATTACAATGATTTTTTTGTCAGGGGAATGGATATAATGTGTATTTCAGGAAGTGAGGGAAGAGAGGGCGGAATATATCCGCACAGCAACAGTTCAACAACAGTTGTCAACGCTTTCCGCCTGAAACTTAAGTATCTCGGTGTAAAGGAAATATGCGGCTTTGAAGTAAAAGCCATATCACAGAAAAACGGAAAATATATTTTAAGTTCTGAAAAAGATGAAATTATCTGCCGAAAAGTCATAATTGCGTGCGGAGGGTATGCCGGTACATCATTCGGCACAGACGGTTCAATGCTCCGTATACTTAAAAATATGGGTTATAAAACCGCTAAAATATGTCCCGCAGTTGCACCGTTGAAAGTAAGCCCTAACAGGCTTAAAGGTCTTAAAGGTGTTCGTGCAAAGGGCAGTGTATCGGCGGTTTCTGACGGAAAAATTCTGAAAACAGAAATAGGTGAAATTCAGTTCAATGAAAATAATATCTCCGGAATATGTGTTTTCAATCTTGCGTATCTGTTTCAGAAGTATGAAGGGAAAATGATTCTTCGTGCGGATTTACTGCCTGAAATGAACGAAAGTGATTTGATATACTATCTTGAAAGAATACGGGAAAAACGTGCTGAATACAGTATTGAAGAACTATTGACAGGTATATTTGCAAAAAATCTTTCAGTTTATCTTGTGAAAAATACACTTTGCAAACCTATGACAGAAAAAATAAATAATGTTGACGAAAACGAAATAAAAAGGCTTGCAAGGGCTGTAAAGTGTCTTGAATTTGAAGTGACAGGCTGTTCACCTTGGCAGAATGCACAGGCAACTTGCGGCGGAATTTTAAGTGAGTGTGTAACGGAATATCTTGAATCAAAACTTCACAAGGGAATTTATTTCTGCGGAGAAATTCTCGATACGGTAGGCGACTGCGGCGGTTATAATCTTCAATGGGCTTGGTCGTCGGGAATATGGGCAGGCAAACATTGTGCAGAATCGTTGAAAGGCGGTAAAAAATGATAAGAATAAATAATATACGTGTACCGCTGGAATTTGATTTTTCGGATTTGAAAAAATTTTGTGCCGAAAAGTTTAGGATTTCCCACGAAAGAATAAAAAGTGTGAGACTTTCAAAAAAGTCGGTTGACGCACGCAAAAAAACGGACGTACATTTTATAATCTCTCTTGACATTGAGGCAAAGAATGAACAACAGCTTTTAAAGAAGATAAAAAATTCCGTAAGTATTGAAAAATATGTTTATCATATTGATAAAGTTTCAAAAAATGTACAACGTCCTGTAATTGTCGGTTTCGGACCTGCCGGAATGTTTGCTTCACTTGTTCTTGCTATGGCAGGTGCTTGTCCAATAGTACTTGAAAGAGGTGCGGACGTTGATACACGCTGTAAAGCTGTTGAAAGTTTCCGTTTTGGCGGAAAAATTGACCCTGAATGCAATGTACAGTTCGGAGAGGGCGGAGCAGGTACTTTTTCTGACGGTAAACTCACAACAGGCATAAAAGATAAACGCATAAGTTGGATTCTTGAAAAACTCGTTGAATTTGGTTCACCTGAAGAAATAATTTATCTTGCTAAGGCACACATCGGCACGGACAATTTAAGAAAAGTAGTAAAAAATATCCGTGAAGAAGTCAAAAAGTATGGCGGAGAAATACACTTTAATTCAAAACTTTGTGATTTTGACGTAGGAGAAAATGGAATATCAGCAGTTCATTATACTGATAAAAACGGTGTTCATGTCATAAATACAGATAATCTTATACTTGCATCAGGTCATAGTGCAAGGGACGTTTTTGAAATGCTTTACAGCCATAATGTCAAACTTTCGCAGAAAAATTTTTCAGTGGGTGTCAGAATCGAACACCTTAGAAAAGATATAAACAAGGCTATGTACGGAGATTTTGCCGAACACTCTGCATTGAAATCCGCTGACTATAAGCTCGCCGTTCATCTGCCTAACGGTCGTACACTGTACACTTTTTGTATGTGTCCCGGCGGTGAAGTCATATCAGCAGTATCAGAGGAAAAACGCCTTGCTGTTAATGGAATGAGTTGTTTTGCACGTGATGCAGAAAATTCAAACAGTGCGTTACTTGTCGGAATAAATACGGACGACTATAAAAGTAGTCATGTCCTTGCAGGAATGCATTTTCAGCGTGAACTTGAAGAAAAAGCCTTTATTGCAGGAGGTGCGGACTATTCTGCACCCGTCACACTTTCTGGTGATTTTATGGACGGAAAAATTTCAGAGAGTTTCGGAAAGGTGAAACCCTCATACCGTCCGTCTGTAAAATTTGCTAATCCTGAAAGTTATCTGCCTGATTTTGTATGTGAAAGTTTACGGCTTGGCATAAAGGAAATGGGCAAGAAAATCAGCGGATTTGATGACCCGGAAGCAGTACTTACAGGTATAGAAAGTCGCAGTAGTTCGCCTGTACGTATTGACCGCAACGAAAATTTACAGTCCGTTTCCGTGGAAGGGCTTTTTCCGTGCGGAGAGGGTGCAGGATATGCAGGGGGAATAATTTCAGCGGCGGTTGATGGCATGAAATGTGCGGAAGCTGTAATCAAAAATATAAACAACAAAGGAGAAAAATTATGAAAGTAAATGTAATTGGCGGAGAAATGAGCAGGCAGGAAATTGACGAATATATAAAATATGTCAATGAAAAATATACCGGCAGACAGATAAAACAACTTGATATTACTATTGACGGCGAATTTATTGACCTTAAATGTCATTTTAAAGATACTGATTTTCAGCATGCGTATCGTTCAGCCGACTATCTTGTTAATGATATGGAAAAGCTGAATGATGCTAAAAAATGTGAGTTTTCACAAAAAGAACGTCACGGCATTCAAGGAGATTGATAAATGAATTTAACCGATATTGGAACGATAAAGGAAATAATGTCCCGTCATGGATTCAGTTTTTCAAAGGGACTTGGACAGAATTTTATAATAAATCCGAATATATGCCCGAAAATAGCGGAAGAAGGCAATGCCGGCGAGGGATTTGGAATACTTGAAATAGGTACGGGAATAGGCGTTCTTACGGCTGAACTTGCAAAGCGTGCAGACAAAGTAACAGCAATTGAAATTGATACAAGGCTTATGCCTGTTCTTAATGAAACACTTTCGGAGTTCGACAATATAAAAATTATCAATCAAGATATTATGAAGGCTGACCTTAATCAAATAATCAAAGAGGAATTTGACGGTCTGCGTGTGGCAGTATGTGCGAATTTACCATATTATATCACGTCACCTGTTATAATGAAACTGCTTGAAAGCCGTCTGCCGATTGAGTCGGTAACGGTCATGGTGCAGAAAGAAGCAGCACAAAGACTTTGTGCTGAAATAGGTACAAGAGATGCAGGGGCGATTACTGTCGGAGTTAATTATTATGGTACGGCAAAACAACTTTTCAGTGTTTCAAGAGGGAATTTCATGCCGTCGCCTAATGTTGATTCTGCTGTTATCAGAATTGATGTTGACTGTCGTTACAGACTTGACGAGGACGGGGAAAAATTTTTTTTCAGAGTAGTAAAATCAGGTTTTTCACAAAGAAGAAAAACGGCTGTAAATGCAGTTTCGTCACAACTTGGAATAAGCAAAGAAAAAATCTGTACGGCACTAAAGGAAAACGGACTTTCCGAAAATGCAAGAATTGAATCTCTCAACATGGAACAATTGATAAATTTTTCTGAAAGTTTGAGGAAAATAAAGTAATGTCAGGTAAATTATATGGTGTCAGTATCGGTTCAGGCGACCCCGAACTTATTACCTTAAAGGCGGTCAGAATAATTGAAAGATGTCGTGTTATAGCTGTTCCGAGGACAAAAGGCGAAAATACACTTGCATTGTCAGTTGTTGAAAAAACTGTTGATTTGTCGGATAAGAAAATAATATATATTGATTTTCCTATGGTACGTGACAGGAAAGTTCTTGCGGAAAATTACGGGCGTATTTCTGAAATAATATGCCGTGAACTTGAAAAAGATGATGTTGCAATGCTTAATATAGGCGACGTTTCCATATATTCGACATTCAGTTATATTGCTGTACTTGTTGAAGAAAAAGGATTTGAGACTGAAATATGTGCAGGAGTAACAAGTTTCTGTGCAGTGTCTGCAATCGTCGGAAAACCTCTTGTCAAAGAAAATGAATCACTTCATATTATACCGTACAGTGCGGAAAAAATAAGAAGTACCGATTTTTCGGACGGTACTTATGTTATAATGAAGTGTGGAAAAAATACACATGAGCTTGTAGAAATTCTGTATGAAAAGGGACTTGATGGAAGTATTTATGCGGTTGAAAACTGCGGTTTGCCTAATGAAAGGATTTATAATAATATAAGTGAAATGGTTCAGTGCGGATATTTTACTGTGTTTGTGGTGAAAGTGTGAAATGCTAAAAGAATACATATATAAGGGAAAACAGAAATTAAGGTGCGGATATACTACAGGTTCATGTGCTGCCGGAGCGTCAAAGGCTTCTGCCGAAATGGTTCTTAACAGACGTATTATTTATAGTACAGAGATTATGACACCAAAAGGCATAAAACTTATTCTTGAAACGGACGAGCAAAAAATCAGCGGTAATAAAGCATCATGCTGTGTTGTTAAGGACAGCGGTGACGACCCCGACGTTACAAACGGAATAAAAGTATTTGCGGAAGTTTCGCTTATTGAAAAGGGTATAGAAATTTCAGGCGGTGAGGGCATAGGAAAAGTTACAAAAGCAGGTCTTGACCAGCCGATAGGGGAATGGGCAATAAATTCCGTTCCCCGAAAAATGATTGAATCCGCACTTGCGGAAATATCAGAACTTTATGAATATAAAGGCGGTTTTAAAGTCGTGATTTCTGTACCCGATGGGGAGAAAATCGCCGTGAAAACGTATAATTCAAGAATGGGAATATATGGCGGTATTTCTATTATCGGAACTACAGGAATTGTTGAACCTATGAGTAATTCAGCACTTATTGAAACAATCCGCACTGAAGCAAGAGTAAGGCGTTCAATCGGTGATAAAAATATGCTCCTCACTCTTGGAAATTACAGTGACAGCTTTGTGCAGTCTGAAATGCCTTTTTCTTTGGACAGAAGTATAAAATGCAGTAATTTCATAGGTGATGCTATTGATATTGGTCTTGAAACAGGTTTTGAAAGTATACTTATTATAGGTCATATTGGTAAAATGGTAAAACTCGGTGCAGGAATAATGAATACTCATTCAGCTTGTGCAGACGGCAGAATGGACGTTCTTGTAACGTGTGGGGTACTTGCAGATGTAGAAACTGATGTACTTAAAAAAATTCCGTCATGTGTAACTGTTGATTCAGCACTTGACATATTTCGTCAGGCAGGAGTTTTGGAAAAGGTTCTTGACGTTCTGACAGACAGAGTTGAATATTATCTGAATGCAAAAGTTAAGAACGAAATAAAAACAGCAGCAGTAATTTTTTCTTATCAGCATAATATTACTGTAAAGACAAGTAAGGCTGATATACTTATCAGAGCAATTTCGGAGGAATGAATATGGTTAATTTTGTAGGAGCAGGCTGTGGTGCAGTTGATATGATAACACTCAGGGGAAAAAGACTTATTGAAGAGGCAGACGTGATAATTTATGCAGGTTCACTTGTGAATCCTGAACTTCTTGATTTTGCAAAATCTGACTGCGAAATATATAACAGTGCTTATATGACACTTGATGAAATAATTTCAATTATGGAAAAAGCCGAAAAAAACAGTAAAAATACAGTAAGACTTCATACGGGCGACCCGTCAATTTATGGTGCGATACGTGAACAAATGGACGCACTTTCAGAATTGGGAATAAATTATGAAGTGTGTGCAGGGGTAAGTTCTTTCTGCGGAGCGGCGGCGGCTTTAAAAGCAGAATATACTCTACCCGACGTTTCACAGACTGTTATTATAACACGAATGGCAGGGCGTACACCTGTACCCGAAAGCGAAAGCATAGAAAAACTTGCTTTACATCATGCGACTATGGTTATTTTCCTCAGTATCGGTATGATTGATGAACTTTCCGAAAAACTTATTTCAGGCGGATACAGTGAAAATACTCCTGCGGCAATAGTATATAAAGCAAGCTGGAAAGATGAAAAAGTCATGCGTTGTACCGTCAGGACACTTGCCGAAACTGCACGTGTAAATAATATTAAAAAAACTGCTCTCATAACTGTAGGTGACTTTCTTGGTGACGATTATTCACTTTCAAAACTTTATGACGTATCATTCACAACGGAGTACAGAAAATGAATATTTCGGTTATTTCCCTCACAGAAAACGGACGTATTCTTTCTGTTGAACTTGAATATCTTCTGAAAGATAGTCACAATGTAAAACGGTATTGTTTCAGAAAACACACAGACGAATCAGCTGAAACTTTTGACAGCATTTATCAGATTACAAGTAAGATTTTCACACAGTCTGATGCACTTGTTTTTATATGTGCGTCAGGTATTGCTGTAAGGGCAATTTCACCGCATATTGTATCAAAAGTTTCAGACCCTGCGGTTATTGTCATCAACGACTGCGGAAAATTTGTCATTCCTGTACTTTCGGGACATATCGGCGGTGCAAACAGGCTTTCTGAAATAATAGCCGAAAAAATAAACGCTGTTCCCGTTGTCACTACAGCGACGGACATGGGCAGAAAATTTTCCCCTGATTCTTTTGCCGTGGCGAATAATCTGATTATTTCAGATATGAAAAATGCAAAGGAAATTTCGGCGGCAGTGCTGGACGGCGAAAAAATCGGTCTTGTGAGTGATTATAATTGTCGGAATATTCCTGAAGAAATAACTTTTGAAAATACTTGCCGTATCGGTATATATATAGGTAATGAAAATTTAAAGCCTTTTCCGGTAACACTTAATCTTATACCGAAAAATCTGATTATAGGAATAGGCTGTAAAAAAGGTATTTCATGTGAGATGATTGAAAAGAGGATTTCGGAAAGTTTTTTGTCTGCGGGACTTTCTGCGGACAGAATTTGCGGAGTTGCAACTATTGATATAAAAGCAGGTGAAAAAGGGCTTAATGAATATTGCAGAAAAAATAATTTTGTCCTGAAATGCTTTACAGCTGACGAACTTATGAAAGTACAGGGAGATTTTACAACATCTGAATTTGTTACGAAAATAACAGGTGCAGATAATGTATGTGAAAGAAGTGCAGTAATTTTAAGTGGTGGACAGCTTGTTATGAGGAAGAATGCAGGTGGTGGTGTAACTGTTGCCGTTGCAGAAAAACCTGTTATTATTGATTTTGAAAGGAAAATAATATGAAACTTTATGTTGTCGGATTCGGTGGCGGTAATTATGAGGGCATGACAATAGAGGCGGAAATTGCTATAAGAAAAAGTGAATTGATTGTAGGATATACTATATATATTGACCTTATTAAAAAAATTTTTCCGGAAAAGGAATATATATCAACCGGAATGAAAAAAGAATGTGAAAGGGTTGAAATTGCATTTAAAGAGTCACGAAACAGAACAGTTTCACTTGTATGCAGTGGTGACAGCGGAGTTTACGGCATGGCAGGACTTGCAATTGAAATGTCAAAAAATTACCCCGATATTGATATTGAAATAGTTGCCGGAGTTACTTCCGCAATTAGCGGTGGTGCGGTGCTGGGTTCACCTCTTACAAATGACTTTGCTGTTATAAGTCTTTCGGATTTGCTTACTCCCATTGAAAAAATAATTAAGAGAATCCGCTGTGCGTCTGAGGCTGATTTTACGATAGTTCTGTATAATCCGTCGTCAAAAAATCGTGCGGAATATCTACGTAAAGTCTGTGACATAATGCTTGAATATAAACCGCCTGAAACGGTCTGCGGATATGTACGGAATATAGGCAGGGACGGGCAGAAAAGCTGTATCTTGACACTTGACCGATTACGTGAAACTTCGGTTGATATGTTCACAACTGTTTTTGTCGGCAACGCTGAAACAATGGTTATAAACGGGAAAATGGTAACGCCGAGGGGGTACAGAAATGTCTGAATTGCTTATTTTCGGCGGAACGACAGAAGGCAGAGAACTTGCGGAATTTTGCGACAAAAGAAATATACCTGTAAGTATATGCGTAACTACAGACTACGGTGCAAGACTTTTGCCGAAAAGCAGAAATATAAAAATAATCAGCGGACGGCTGAACAGTATTCAGATGAGAGAAATTATTAAAAATAAATATGGATATGTTATTGATGCTACACACCCTTATGCAGTTGAAGCAACAGAAAATATAAAGTTTGCGTGTGAAGAAGCAGACGTTGAATATATACGGCTTGTCCGTGAGAATACAGAAATTTCATGCGGAACTTTTGCAGAAAATATGGATGAAATTATTGACATTTTGAATCAAAATGAAAAGATTGTTTTAAGTACTCTCGGTAGTAAAGAAATTGAAAAGCTAACAGAAGTAAGGAATTTCCGTAAAAGGATATGGGCAAGAATACTGCCGTCGGACAATATCAGGGAACTTTGTGTGAATCTTGGTTATGACGAAAACAGGCTGATATTTCAAAAACCTCCTTTTACAGAGGAGGAAAATATTTCTCATATAAAGCGGAGTGGTGCGGAAATTCTTGTCACAAAAGACAGCGGTGCAGTGGGTGGTTATCCTGAAAAAGTATCAGCAGTCAAAAAATGCGGAATTGATTTGGTTGTTCTGAAAAGACCGGCTGAAAATGGTTACAGCATTGAGGAAGTGAAAAATATTATCATGGAAACAGGTGATTGAAATGGTTTACATAGTCGGGACGGGTATGGACGGTATAAAAACGATTACCCGTGAAGCATATGAAATTATAAATTCGGCTGATGTTCTTATTGGTGCAGAACGTATGCTTGAACCGTTTGAACATCTTCACAAAGATATGTTTTGTGAATATTCAGCAGAAAAAATAAAAGATTATATAAATAACTGCGGACGTGATAAAATTGCGGTTTTAATGTCGGGAGATTGCGGATTTTACAGCGGAGCAAAAAAACTTTCCGAATATTGTACAGACTGTGAAATTATCAGCGGAATTTCAACACCTGTCTATTTATGTTCAAAGATTGGCAGACAGTGGGAAAATATGAAATTTGTCAGTCTACACGGAAAAAACGGAAATATTGCCGTAAATGTCATGCAGAACGAAATGTGTTTTTTTCTTCTCGGAGGAAAAATTACACCTGCTGTAATATGTGAAACACTTTGTCGGTATGGTCTGAGTGAAGTCAATATTTTTATCGGTGAAAATCTCGGTTATGAAAATGAACGCATTATATCAGGAACGGCAGAAAATTTGAAAAACGTCAAGACAGAAAATTTATGTGCGGTCATTGCCGAAAATAAAAATTATATTATTCCGTCAGGGATTGATGATAGGGATTTTATAAGAACTAAAATTCCGATGACAAAAGCAGAAGTTCGTGCTGTTGTTGTTTCACGGCTTAATATCGGAAAAAAGAGTATCTGCTGGGATATTGGTTGCGGTACCGGTTCGGTATCGATTGAAATGGCGTTGAAGTGTTCGGAAGGTTGTGTTTATGCATTTGACAAAAATTCAGAAGCCGTGAAACTTACTACTGAAAACGCTTTAAAATTCAGTTGTGACAATATCCATGTGTATGGCAGTGCGTTTCCTTATGATATTCCGAAAGATATTTCTGTTCCGGACTGTGTTTTCATAGGTGGTTCGTCAGGAAAAATTGCGGATATAGTAAAATATGTTATCGGATTGAATCCGTATGCCGAAATAGTTGCAACGGCTGTTTCACTTGAAACGCTTAATGAGTGTATGAATGTTTTTGATGCTGAAATTATTCAAATTGCCATTACAAGAACACGGAAAGCCGGTAGTCATACTATGTTTTCGGCAGAAAATCCGGTGTTTGTGATAAAGAGGAAAATAAAATGAAGAGAATAATAATTGCGGGAACGGGGAGTGGCTGCGGAAAAACTACAATAACCTGTGCGATTATGGAGGCATTGTGCAGACGTGGAATGAAAGTATCATCTTTCAAGTGCGGTGCTGATTATATAGACCCTATGTTCTATGAGAAAATAACAGGAACTGATTCACATAATCTTGACACTTTTTTTTGTGATGAAAATACAATCAAATATATACTTTATGAAAACGGCAAAGACAGTGATATTTCAGTAATTGAGGGGGTTATGGGCTTTTATGACGGAGTAGACGGCAAAGGCTCGGCTTATTCAGTTTCTGAAATTACTGATACAAATGTTATTCTTATTGTTGACTGTAAGGGTATGAGTGATTCTATAGGTGCAGTAATAAAAGGTTTTCTTACGTACAGAGTGCCTAATAATATATGTGGAGTTATTTTCAACAGACTTACTGAAAAGCTTGTTCCGTCTGCAAAGAAAATATGTAGTGAATTTAATACGAATTATTTCGGTTTTCTGCCTGTTCATAAATACACAGTTGAAAGCCGTCACCTCGGACTTGTGACGGCTGACGAAATTTCAGATATAAAGGACAGAATTAAATTTTTAGGAGAACTTGCGGAAAAAAATATTCTGCTTGACAGAATTATAAATTGTTCTGAAAGGAAATTTCCGGAATTTTCAGAGATTGATATTAAAAAAATATCAGACAGTCCGCCTGTTGTGGCAGTGGCAAAGGACAAGGCTTTTTGTTTTTTATATAAGGATAACATTGAACTGCTTGAAAAAATCGGCTGTAAAATAATATATTTTTCTCCTCTTGCTGACGAACGTGTTCCCGAATGTGCGGACGGACTTATTCTGTGTGGAGGCTATCCGGAACTTTATGCCGAACAACTTTCGGACAACGTTTCAATGCGTGAGTCTGTAAAAACACTTATAAATGGCGGTATTCCGATAATTGCGGAATGTGGCGGATTTATGTATCTTCATAAATACATAGAGAAAAATAATGAAATTTATAATATGGCAGGGATTTTTGAATCATATGTTTACAGAACAGACAGACTTCAGCGGTTCGGTTATGTTACTCTTAATTCTGAAAATGACAGTCTGCTTTTTAAAAAGGGCAACAGAATAAATGCACATGAGTTTCATTATTGGGACAGTACAGACTGCGGAAAAAGTCTTACCGCTGTAAAACATGACGGCAGGTCATGGAAATGCTGTAAATGCAGTGAAAAAATGTATGCAGGTTTTCCGCACATTTATTTTTATACAGACATTGAAATTGCAGAACGTTTTGCACGTGCTTGTGCTGAATACGGAGGAAAAAAATGTATAGAATAAGCAGAATAAAACCGACTGACAAATTGTCAGCGGTTTCGGCAAAAAAACAGTGGGACAGCATTGCAAAACCTCTCGGAAGTTTCGGAATGCTGGAGGAATTTATTCAGAAAATAGCATCTGTTCAGAGAACTTATGACATTGATATTTCAAAAAGAGCAGTTGTAATAATGTGTGCAGACAACGGCGTTGTATGTGAGGGCGTTACGCAGACGGGAAGTGAAATTACAGCGTTAAGTGCTGTATCAATTGCAGAGGGACATTCTAATATAAATGCCCTTGCAGACGTTTACAGTGCAGACGTTATATCAATTGATATAGGAATAAATCACGATATAGAAAACAGAAATATTATAAACAGAAAAATTGCTTATGGTACAAATAATATAACTGTTTCACCTGCAATGACTATAAATCAGGCAGAAAAAGCAATCTGTACAGGAATTGACATTGTGCAAGACCTGAAAAATAAGGGATTCAAAATTATTGTTGCCGGTGAAATGGGTATAGGAAATACTACAACGTCAAGTGCAGTTTCGTCGGTACTTCTTAATATGCCCGTTGAGGAAGTAACAGGACGTGGAGCAGGTCTTACAACTGACGGACTTGAAAGAAAGATTTCTGCAATAAAACGTGCTATTGCGTTTAATCGTCCTGACAAAGATAATCCGCTTGAAGTTCTTGCAAAAGTCGGCGGATTTGACATTGCCGGAATGGTAGGTCTTTTTTTAGGCGGAGCAGTTTATAATATTCCTGTAATAATAGACGGTGTAATTTCTGCGGTGGCGGCATTTATTGCTTATAGAATGAATGCTTTGTGTGTTGAATATATGCTTGCCGGACACGTTTCGGACGAACCTGCCGATATAAAACTCCTTGAATCTATGGGGCTTAAAGCAGTTATAAATGCCGGTCTGCGTCTTGGTGAGGGTACAGGCGGTATAATGTTGTTGCCGTTGTTGGACGGTGCTGTTTCACTTTACAGAAATGCCCATAGGTTTGACGAAATCGGCATGGAAAGGTATGTTGAACTTAAATGATTACACTTATAACAGGCGGTTCAAAATGTGGGAAATCCTCACTTGCTGAAAGGATAATATGCGGTTTTTCGGGGAAAAAATTCTACATTGCAACTATGAAGCCATACGGTGATGAGGCTTTTCAGGCGATTGAAAGACATCGTGAAATGCGTAAAGGAAAGGGTTTTAAAACAATAGGAAAATATAATAATCTGAGTGAAATAACTCTACCTGAAAAGTGTGTTGTTTTGCTTGAATGTATGGGAAATCTATGTGCAAATGAGATGTTTGTTGACGGCAGAATAATAAATCCTACAGAAAAAATTATAAGAGATATTAAATATCTTGACAGCATTGCAGAACATCTTGTTATAGTCACGAATGAGGTTGGAAACGACGGTATTTCCTATGAAAAAGGAACGGAAGAATATATTGCCTGTATGGGTAAAATAAACAGAAAAATTGCTGAAGCCGCTGAAAATGTCATAGAATGTGTTTATGGAATACCTTTTGTTCTGAAAGGAGAATTATGTTATTGAAATCATTTTTTTCTGCATTTCTTATGTATTCACGCATACCAATGCCACGTGTTGAATGGAAAGAGGAAAACAGGCGTTATGCCCTTTGTTTTTTTCCGCTGATAGGTGCAGTTATCGGGGGAATTTTTCTGCTTTGGCGGTTTATATGTATAAAATTGAATATCAATTCTTTTCTGTTTGGAGCAGGCTCGACGATGATACCGGTTATTGTAACGGGCGGTATTCATATTGACGGTTTCTGTGATGTTACTGATGCAAAGTCATCATACGTAGATATTGAAAAACGTCTTTCCATAATGAAAGATTCACATATAGGAGCATTTGCAGTAATTCATCTGTGTATGTATTTTATTATTCAGACTGCGTTGTTTTCGCAATTGGATAAATGGAAAACAGCTTTTATTGTTGCTTGTGGTTTTGTGCTTTCAAGGTCTATGAGCGGACTTTCGGCAATTTTTTTTAAACCTGCAAAATCGGAAAGCAGTCTTAAAAACTTTGTGAAACCTGCTCACAAAAAAATAATTATGGCTGTAATGGTATTTTTTATTATGATGTGTTTTTCGGGAATGATTCTGTCTGACTGTTTTTCAGGGACTATAAGTATAATTACAGCTGTATGTGTGATGATTTACTACAGAAAATTTTCTTACAAGACTTTCGGCGGAATTACGGGGGATATTTGCGGTTGGTTTTTGCAGGTGTGTGAAATATCTGTACTTGCTTCGGCTGTAATTTCCGCTTGCTTATGGGAGGTGCTTATAAAATGAAAATGATTATCGGGGGAGTTTATCAGGGAAAAACGAAATTTGCCGTTTCAGAATTTGGCATATCAGAAATTAAAGACGGTGAAAAATGTAATATATCAGAAGTCTTTACAACAAAGTGTATAAAGAATTATCATATTCTTATCAGGAGGTTAATGGACGAAAATATTGACCCTGTTGAATTTACTGTCAGACTATGTTCAGAAAACGATGATATTACTGTTATTATGAATGAAGTCGGCTGTGGAATAATTCCCATTGAAAAGGGTGAAAGAATATGGCGTGAGATGTGCGGAAAGTGCGGTTGTATCATTGCGGAAAATTCTTGTAGTGTTGTAAGGGTAATATGCGGAATAGGGACGTATATAAAGGGGAAAAATGTATGATTATAAATTTTATACGTCACGGAAAAACAGTAGGAAATATTGAAAAAAGGTACATAGGCAGAACTGATGAGCAATTGTGTACAGAGGGAAAAGAAGAAATAAAAAACAATAAATATCCTGACTGTGATATAGTAATTTCAAGTCCAATGAAACGTTGTATTCAGACGACAGAAATTATATATCCTGATAAAAAAATTATTATATGCGACGATTTGCGTGAATGTGATTTTGGTAACTTTGAGGGGAAAAATTATATTGAACTTTCAGAAAATCCCGACTATCAGAAATGGATTGATAGCAACGGCATAGATACTTTTCCTTATGGTGAAAATCCGCATGACTTTCGTAAAAGGTGCATTGATATTTTTATTAAGACGGTCAGAAAATACAGTGACAAAAAACTTTCATTTGTTGTTCATGGCGGAACAATTATGTCAATAATGGAAAAATTTGCAATTCCACATAGAAATTATTATGATTGGCAGGTAAAAAACGGTCATGGTTTTGTCACTGAATACAGTGACAGAAAAATAACCATATCGGAGGAAATATGAAGAGTATTATTTTAACTGCACCGCTTGTTATCGGTTTTTTAATTGACTGCCTGCTCGGCGACCCTTATAAACTCCCGCACCCTATAAGGGCAATAGGCAGACTTATTTCATTTATGGAGAAAAATATCAGAAAATCAATGCCGAATAAACTGCGTTTAGGCGGAATAATTCTTGCAATGACGGTCATTTTGTTTTCAGTAGGAATACCGCTTATAATTCTGATTTTCTGTTATAAATTCAATATCGGCGTTATCATTGAAGGGATAATGTGTTATTATATGATTGCCCCGAAGTGCCTTAAAACGGAAAGTATGAAAGTTTTCAATGCTGTAAGTGAGGGAGATACTGAAAAGGCAAGATATGCTGTTTCAATGATAGTGGGACGTGATACAGATGTACTTGATAAAAAAGGCATTATAAAGGCAACTGTTGAAACTGTTGCGGAAAATACTTGCGACGGCGTAACCGCACCTGTTATGTATATGTCACTTTTCGGAGCAATTGGCGGATTTTTCTACAAATCAGTAAACACAATGGATTCAATGATTGGATATAAAAATGAAAAATATGCGGATATAGGGCGTTTTTCCGCTAAGCTGGACGATGTTGCTAATTTTTTGCCGTCAAGAATAACGGCTGTTGTCATGATTTTTTCAGCCTATATATTAGGATTTGACGGAAAAAATGCATACAGAATATGGAAACGTGACAGACGAAATCACGCAAGCCCAAATTCAGCACAGACAGAATCTGTATGTGCAGGTGCATTGAATGTACAGCTTGCAGGCGATGCTTATTATTTCGGTGAACTCCATAAAAAACAATTCATAGGCGACGATGTGAGAAAGATTGAAAATGAAGATATACGACGTGTAAATAAACTTATGTATATGTCGTCAGTGATAGTGCTTTTATTGGGAATAATTTTCAGAATGACGGTTTTCGGAGGAATACTCAAATGACGGACGAACACGGAGGAAATATATATAAATATAAAAATTATCTTGATTTTTCGGCAAATATCAATCCTCTTGGAATGCCTGAGAGTGTAAGAAATGCCGTTATTGAATCGGCTTATTTATGTAACAAATATCCTGACCCTTTTTGTACTGAACTTGTCGGGAAAATTTCAGATTATGAAAATGTTCCATCAGGCTGTATTGTCTGCGGAAACGGTGCGGACGACCTTATATACAGAATTATTGCAGCTATGAAACCTGAAAATGCTGTTATCTGTTCGCCGTCTTTTGCAGAGTACGGAAAAGCACTTACAGAAAACAATTGTAAAATCACAGAATATATTTTGTCTGAAAAAAATAATTTTGATGTCATGCCTGATTTTGTCGAACTGCTTACAAATGATATTGACATTGTTTTTCTTTGCAGTCCGAACAATCCCACAGGGAAAACTGTAAATTCCGTTTTGCTTGAAAATATCGCTGAAAAATGCCTGAAAAATGATATTATACTTGTATGTGACGAGTGCTTTATGGACTTTGTATGTGACGGAAAAAATAAAAGTTCACATAATTTTCTTAACAGTAAAATAATTATTCTGAAGGCTTTCACAAAAATATATGCCATGGCAGGTTTAAGACTTGGATATGCTGTTTTCGGAAGCAGTGAATTAGCTGAAAAAGTACAGCATACAGGGCAATATTGGAGTGTTTCCGTGCCTGCACAGTCCGCAGGAATTTCTGCACTTGGCGAAACTGATTATTTATTGAAAACTGTTGAACTTATCAGAAAAGAACGTGAGTTTCTTATAAATGAATTTTCAGAAATGGGACTGAAAGTATTTCAACCGGAGGCAAATTTTATTTTTTTCAAAAGTGATTTACCTCTTGATGTACTTCTTGAAAGGGATAAAATTCTGATAAGAAATTGTAGTAATTACAGAGGACTTGAAAAAGGTTTTTTCAGGACTGCTGTCAGAAATCATGAGGAAAATATTATTCTTGTATCAGCACTGAGGAGGATTTTGAATGGCTAAATCTATAATGATTCAAGGGACGATGTCAAACGTCGGAAAAAGTTTTTTTACTGCCGCACTTTGCAGAATATTCAGACAGGACGGTTATTTGTGTGTACCGTTCAAATCGCAAAATATGGCTCTTAATTCGTACATAACAAGAAACGGCAGTGAAATAGGACGGGCACAGGCAATGCAGGCTGAAGCGGCAGGTGCAGAACCGTCACCGCTTATGAATCCTATTTTGCTTAAACCTACAACTGATACCGGCTCACAAGTTATAGTAAACGGCAGACCAATAGGAAATATGAGTGCAAGGGAATATTTCAGGAGAAAGAAAGAATTTATTCCTGATATTATGAAAGCGTACAATGAACTTTCAGCACATAGCGATATAATAGTAATAGAGGGTGCAGGAAGTCCTGTAGAACTCAATCTGAAACAAGACGATATTGTAAATATGGGTATGGCAAAACTTGCTGAATCTCCCGTACTTCTTGTGGGCGATATTGACAGGGGCGGTATTTTTGCACAGCTTATCGGCACTCTTAATCTTCTTGAATCTGATGAACGCAATCTTGTTAAAGGGCTTGTTGTGAATAAATTCAGGGGTGACAAATCGCTGTTTAACAGCGGTGTGGACATTCTGCGTCAGCGTAGCAATAAAGCCGTTCTCGGTGTAGTGCCGTATATAAACTGTGATATTGAGGATGAGGACAGCCTTTCGCATAAACTTGAAAACAACAGCAACGGAATTATTGACATTGTAGTTATAAGACTGCCACGAATATCAAATTTTACGGACTTTGACGTATTTTCACAATATGACGGTGTAAGCGTTCGCTATGTGACAAAATATACAGAACTTGAAAAAGCCGATATGATAATAATTCCGGGAACTAAAAGCACAATTTCCGATATGAAATGGATTCGTGAAAACGGTATTGAAGCAATGATAAAAAAACGTGCGGAAAAGGGTGTGCCGATTTTTGCTATATGCGGAGGGTATCAGATGCTCGGAAGAAAAATTTCAGACCCCCTTGAAACAGAAAACGGCGGAAGTATTGACGGAATGAATCTTCTTGATTGTACAACGGTTTTCAGCAGAGAAAAAAATCAGTCACAAGTGAGCGGAAAGTTTCTTGATATAGAGGGTTTTTTTTCGTGTCTTTCAGGTGCTGAGTTTTCGGGATATGAAATACATATGGGAATTACTGAAAACATGGGTAATACTTTAACGTCCTGCGGAGGTTCATATAAAAATAATGTTTACGGTTGTTACGTTCACGGGATTTTTGACAGTGTTTCCGAAAGAATAGTACGCAGACTTTTTGAAGAAAAAGGCATAAATTATATGGGCGGAAATTCAGACCGTCGGGAATATAAGGAAAAGCAGTTTGACATACTTGCTGACAGTGTGAGAAACAATATAAATATGGATATGCTTTACAGAATTATTGAAAATGGAGTGAAATAATTTGGAACTTGAATATGTATTGCCCGACGAAATAGAAAAGAGAAGTTTTGAAATAATAGAATGTGAACTCGGTGACAGAAAACTTGCGGACGATATAAAGCCTGTTGTTATGAGGGTAATTCATACAACTGCCGATTTTGATTATTATAATAATATGTGTTTTTCGGAAAATGTCATTGACCATGCAGTCAATTTGCTTAAAAAAGGTGCAGTAATTGTCACTGATACGAACATGACAAAATCAGGAATAAACAAAAAAGCACTTGAAAGACTTGGCTGTGAGGCAATGTGTTTTATGGCTGACAGTGACGTTGCCGAATGTGCGAAAAGAAACGGCACAACAAGAGCGTCTGCATCTGTTGATAAGGCAAGCAAACTTAAAAGACCGATTATATATGCGGTTGGAAATGCTCCAACTGCCTTGATAAGACTTTGTGAACACATAGAAAATAAGACTTTTATTCCGGAACTTGTTATAGGCGTGCCTGTTGGTTTTGTGAATGTTATACAGTCAAAGGAAATGATAATGCGGACGGGCGTGCCGTACATAGTCGCAAAAGGACGTAAAGGTGGTAGCAACGTTGCGGCGGCAATTTGTAATGCCTTACTTTATATGACAAAATAGGCAAAAAAAGTATATAAAGTTAATTCAAATTGATTTATTGTACAAAATTACAAAAATGCTTGCATTTGTTTGTGAATACTGCTATAATAATATATGTGATATCACAAAAAATTAAATAGCAGTCCGGTGCTTTTGTCCGCTTTCTGCGGGGTCAAAAGGTAAAAGGGAAACAGGTGTGAATCCTGTGCGAACTCGTCACTGTGATTGGGGAGTGTACGGCTTTTTGCTGTGATTTTTCATGGTGAAGTCACTGATATTCAGTCGGGAAGGCTTGCCGTATACGATGAACCTTGAGTCAGGAAACCTGCCGGAATGTTGGTACAGAAAATATTATTATTTTCAGGTCACGAGGTATTGATTGTACTGTTTTTTAGGCTGTGTTTACACACGGTCTGCTTTGCAATGCTTTCTGCCGTGTGCGGAAGGCTTTTTTTACAATTGATTACCTTTTTGTATAACAGAAAGGATTGAATTACTTATGAAAAAATTAACTATACTTTGTCTTGCTATGGCAAGCACATTGTTTACAGCTTGCGGAGATAATAATTCATCAGTTTCCGAAAGCGGTTCTGTTTCTGAATCATCAGTTTCCGAAACAGTGGCTGAAACTGAATCTGAATCTGAAACGGAAAATGCCGAAGAATCAGATGCAGAAACATCAGAGGACGAAGAAAATTATGATACCGGTGATGCGTCTCTGGATAATGTAAGAAATCAGAACGAAATCGGTGAAAATGAATTGCTTGTTGTAAGTTTTGGTACAAGCTTTAACGATAGTCGCCGTCTTACTATAGGTGCAATTGAAAATGCACTTGAAACGGCGTTCCCTGATTATTCTGTAAGGCGTGGATTTACTGCTGATATAATCATTGACCACGTTAAAAGGCGTGATGACGTTCTTATAGATAATGTAAAGGCATCACTTGACAGAGCTGTTGCAAATGAAGTAAAGAATCTTGTTGTACAGCCAACTCACCTTATGAATGGTCTTGAATACAATGATATCATTGATGAAGTTGCACAGTATTCAGACGCTTTTGAAAAAGTTGCTTTTGGTGAACCACTTCTTACAAGTGACGACGATTTCAAGCGAGTTGAGCAGGCAATAGTTGACTGGACTGCCGAGTATGATGACGGAAAGACAGCTATATGTTTCATGGGTCACGGTACAGAGGCTGAGTCAAACGGCGTTTATCAGAAAATGCAGGATTTACTTATTGCCGACGGATATGAAAATTATTTCATAGGAACAGTTGAGGCTGAACCTTCAATTGACACCATACTTGCAAAAGTTAAAGATGGTGAATATGAAAAGGTTGTCCTTGAACCGCTTATGGTAGTTTGTGGTGACCATGCAAACAACGATATGGCAGGCGATGAAGAAGATTCATGGAAGTCTGTTTTTGAGGCGGAAGGCTATGAAGTAGAGTGTATTTTAAGGGGTCTGGGCGAAAATGAGGATATAAGACAGATTTATGTTGACCATGCACAGACTGCTATTGATTCAATAAAATAAAAAAATATAGCGGAGGGAAATTTTCTTTCCGCTGTTTTAATGTGAGGTATTTATGAAAAAGATTTTATTATTATGTATGATGTGCGTATTTGCATCAATGTCTGTGTCATGCAGTGAAAGTACGTCATCAGAAACAGAAAGTTCAGCATTAGTTACGGAACAGGAAGAAGTTGCTGAAAGTGAAGAAAATGTTGATTTTCAGGGCGGAACAGTTGCACCTGTTGAAGTAGTGGAAGAGGGAATGACACCCGTTTATGCAGACGAAATAAAGGACGGAATATATCCGATTGAAGTAAATTCAAGTTCTTCAATGTTTAAAATAACGGCGTGTGAACTTACTGTCAAGGAAGGCAAAATGTCTGCTGTTATGACTATGAGCGGAACAGGCTACAGGTATCTTTTTATGGGAACAGGTGCGGAAGCTGAAACGGCAGATGAAAGTGAATATATAGATTTTGTGGAAGATAACGGCGTTCATAAGTTCACAGTGCCGGTTGAGGCTCTTGACATGGGAATAGACTGCACGGCATTCAGCGACAAAAAAGAAAAATGGTATGACCGCACAATACTTTTCCGTGCAGATTCTCTCCCATCAGATGCCTTTGCGGACGGCACAGTAAATACTGTTGAATCATTGGGACTTACTGACGGCGATTACACAATTGAAGTATCACTTGAGGGCGGTTCGGGAAAAGCAAGCATATTACCGCATACTCAATTGACTATTGCAGACGGCGTGGCAACGGCAAAAATAATATGGAACAGTAGTAATTATGATTATATGATTGTTGATAGTGAAAAATATCTGCCTATATCGGAAGTAGAAAATTCAACATTTGAAATTCCCGTATCATCGTTTGATTTTAAAATGCCTGTATCAGCCGATACTACTGCAATGAGTACACCTCATGAAATAGAATATACACTTTATTTCGATTCGTCTACGATTGTAAAATTATGATTAGTAAAATTAAATTTATAATTCCGCTGATAGTATTTAATATTTTTTGCTGTTCGTGCGGTACGGCAAAGACATCTACAGAAAATGTTCATTCAAAAAACAAAATTAGTCTTGAATATGCGGAACAGTTCTCGGTGTATTCTCTTGACGACGGAAGTTATGAAATAAATATAGCTGACGGTCAGAAATTTCTGCTTGTTCCGGAGGGTGTACCTGAACCCGAAACAGACAGTGATATTACAGTAATACATCAACCTGTAGAAAATATATATGTTGCCGCATCGTCATCAATGGATTTGTTCGACGGTATAGGTTCACTTGATGAAGTAAAAATGACTTCTACAAAATTAAGTGACTGGAGTCTGCCGTCTGTACAAAATGCCATTGAAAGCGGAAATATGACGTATGTCGGGAAATACAGCACGCCTGACTATGAAACAATACTTTCTGAAAACTGCGGACTTGCTCTTGAATCGACAATGATTTATCATAGCCCCGAAACAAAGGAACAGCTTGAAAGTCTTGATGTGCCCGTAATGGTTGAGCGGTCAAGCTATGAAACTCACCCCCTCGGGCGGCTTGAATGGATAAAACTTTACGGTCTTATTATGGGACGTGAAAAAGAAGCAGAAGAATTTTTCAATGAAAAAATGAAAATTTTCGGTGAAGTATCAGAAGATACAGATATTCCCGAAAACGAACGGAAAACAGTTGCATTTTTCTATATAACATCTAACGGATATGCTAATATCCGCAAGCCTGATGACTATATTTCAAAAATGATAGAACTTGCGGGAGGACGATATATTTTTACGGAAGATGACCTGAATATTGAGGACAATGCCCTTTCAACAATGAATATGGAAATGGAATCTTTCTATCAGAAAGCAAAGGACGCAGATTATATAATATATAATAGTACAATCGACGGAGAGCTTGAAAACGTTTCACAGCTTATTGAAAAAAATGAACTGCTTGCGGATTTCCGTGCCGTAAAAAATAATAATGTATGGTGTACGGAAAAAAATATGTTTCAGCAGACAACAGGAGCGTCTGAAATGATACATGACATTTATCTTATAGTCACCGGTAAAGCGGATACTGAAAAACAGCTTGAATTTATGCACAGACTTTACTGAATGGAGGAATTATGAATAAAAAATCACGTTATTTCACAGGCTTTCTTATTCTGCTTACTTGTATGTGTATACTGTTTTTTTTAAATCTTATATCAGGAAGTGTAAAATTTTCGCTGAATGAGGTTATTGACATACTTTTCGGAAAAAGCAATGATATTTCAGAGTATAATATAATATTCAAAATAAGACTGCCAAGAATTACATCGGCTTTGATTCTCGGCGGAGCGTTATCGCTGTCAGGCTTTCTTTTGCAGACGTTTTTTTCAAATCCCATTGCAGGGCCTTTTATACTCGGAATTTCGTCGGGTGCAAAACTTGTTTCGGCGGCAGTGATGATATTTTTTCTAAGCAGGGGAATTATTCTCAATTCAGCGTCACTTGTAATTTCTGCGTTTATCGGTTCAATTATGTCAATGGGATTTATTCTTATTATTTCGGGAAGAGTAAAAAAAATGTCAGTTCTGATAATAAGCGGTGTAATGATTGGTTACATATGTTCTGCTGTGACTGATATTATAGTGACCTTTGCGGATGATTCAAACATTGTCAATCTTCATAACTGGTCTATGGGAACTTTTTCGGGAACGGATTGGGACGATATAAAAGTAATTTCCATTATATCATTTGTTTTGCTTGTGTGTGCATTTCTTATGTCAAAACCTATGAGTGCGTATCAAATGGGGGAGGGATATGCTATAAATATGGGCGTAAATATAAAACTATTCCGTGCGGAACTTATTCTTTTGTCCAGCTTGCTTTCTGCCTGTGTAACGGCTTTTGCAGGGCCTGTTTCATTCGTGGGGATAGCTGTACCGCATCTTGTCAAAAGCCTTTTCGGAACGGCAAAACCGATAATTATAATTCCTGCGTCTTTTCTTGGCGGAGCAGTTTTCTGTCTTTTTTGTGATTTGATAGCAAGGACGCTTTTTTCACCTGTAGAATTGAGTATAAGTTCAGTTACAGCAGTATTCGGTTCACCTGTTGTAATGTGGATAATGCTTAAAAAACAGCGGAGGAAATTGTGAAATGAATGTAATATGTGCGGAAAATCTTTCAGTAGGGTATGGAAAAAAAATAATAGTCGGTGATATTGATTTTAAAGTACGTCACGGAGAAATACTTACTATTATAGGTGCTAATGGTTCGGGAAAGTCTACAATACTTAAAAGCATATTGCAACAGCTTGAAATCATGGGCGGAGCGGTTTTTATAAATGGCAAAAATATCCGTGAAATGAGCGGTAACGAAGTTTCAAGAAGTATGTCTGCCGTAATGACGGAACGCATTGAACCTGAACTTATGACTTGCGGAGATGTAGTTGAATCGGGGCGTTATCCGTATACAAACAGACTTGGAATACTTTCAAAAAATGATAGTAAAAAAACTGATGAAGCGATGAAACTTGTCGGTGTAGAGTCTTTGAAATACACTGATTTCAACTGTATAAGCGACGGACAGCGACAGCGTGTAATGCTTGCAAGGGCGATATGTCAAGAACCTGAAATACTTGTACTTGATGAGCCTACATCTTTTCTTGACATACATCATAAACTTGAACTTCTGAATATACTGAAAAAACTTGTGAAAGAAAAAAATCTTGCAGTAATTATGTCACTGCATGAACTTGACCTTGCACAGAAAGTTTCTGACCGTATTATCTGCATAAATAACGGTATGGCAGAAAAAAACGGCACGCCTGAAGAAATTTTTTCAGGTGACTATATCAGCAGACTTTATAACATGAATAATAAAAATTTTAATCATTATTATTGCTCCGCAGAACTGGAACGTCCACAAGGAAAACCGCAGATATTTGTTATATCGGGAGGCGGTGACGGTATATCTGTTTATCGGCGTTTACAGCGTATGGGAATACCATTTTCCGCAGGTGTCGTTCATGAAAATGACATTGAATATCCTGTAATTATGTCACTTGCAGTCGAAACAGTTATAGAAAAGGCTTTTGAACCTGTAAGCGATTTATCTGTAAAAAAAGCACTGGAGATAATGAAAAAATGTTCTGCTGTAATAAATACTTGTAACAAATGGGGGACTATGAACAAGGGCAATGACGTTTTGCTTGAAACTGCCGAAAAATTCGGACTTCTTATTCAAACTGATGATATATTAAAAAAATTACGGCTGTAAAATATACAGCCGTTTTTTTAGATGCAAAAAAGTTCGGCAAAACCGAACTTTTCATAGTGCGGATAACAGGAGTTGAACCTGCACCGAGTTGCCCCGATTGGCACCTGAAGCCAACGCGTCTGCCTATTCCGCCATATCCGCATAAATAATTTATACTTTGCACTTAACAAGTAATATTATATCACAAGATTAAAAATTTGTCAAGTACTTTTTTGAAATTTTTTAGTGAAAAATTTGCGTTGTCAATAGATATGACCAAAAAAGAAAAAAGGAGTGGACAATTTACGAATATTGTGGTATGATAAAAGAAAAAGCACAATGTAAATATCATAAATCAATTTAGAGGTGAAAATGTTGTTCAGAATACTTATTGTAGATGATGATATACACATCAGCAATCTTTTGACAGAAACGCTGATAAGAGAGGGCTATACAGTAGATAAGGCTTTTTCAGGGACAGAAGCATTGCTTATGCTTTCCGGAAATAAGCCTGATTTGATTTTGCTTGACCTCATGTTACCGGGACTTTGTGGTGAAGAGTTATTACCAAAAATAAAGGATATTCCCGTTATTGTGGTAAGTGCAAAAGCTGATGTGACGGACAAAGTCAGACTTCTGCTTGGCGGTGCGGCTGATTATGTCACAAAGCCGTTCAATATACATGAATTACTTGCAAGAATTGCCGTTCAACTGCGGAAAAGAAATACAGATAACCGTATTTTGAATTATCGGAATATAACGCTATATCCTGATAAATTGACAGTTATGCTTGATAAAACAGAAATTCGTCTGACACGGACAGAGTGTGCTATTTTGAAGTTGCTTATGCAAAATCCCGATATGCCCATTGGTAAAATTACCATTCTTGACAGTATCAGTTATGATACACCGGATTGTACGGAGCGTTCTTTGAAACAGCATATCAGCAATATTCGGCACAAATTACAGGCGGTTGACGGAAATGACTATATTGAGGCAGTTTACGGAATCGGTTTCAAAATGAAATCTTGACGAAATCTTGACATTTTCTTGACTACTTTCTTGACTTTTGTATGATATAATGTTTTCAGAAAACAAAAGGAGGTCTTACTATGGACTATATTCTGAAAACAAACGCACTTTGCAAGCATTACCGCCATTTTAAAGCACTTAACGGTGTGACAATGAACATTCCGAAAGGTGCAATTTATGGATTTGTCGGAAGAAATGGTGCAGGCAAAACAACACTTATCCGTTTAATCTGCGGATTACAGTATCCGACAAGCGGAGATTTTGAATTGTACGGAGTTAAAAATACCGATAAGGCAATTTCAGATTCACGCAGCAGAATGGGGGCAGTTGTGGAAACACCATCAATTTACCCCTCTATGACGGCAGAGGACAACCTGAAAATGCAGTACCGCCTTCTTGGTATGCCGAGCTTTGACGGCATACAGGAATTATTGAAACTGGTCGGTCTGGAAAATACGGGAAAGAAAAAAGCAAAGAATTTTTCTTTAGGTATGAAACAGCGTTTGGGTATTGCAATTGCACTTTGCGGAAATCCTGATTTTCTGATTCTGGACGAACCTATAAACGGTCTTGACCCACAAGGCATTATTGAAGTACGTGAACTTATTCTTAAACTCAACCGTGAACGTCAAATCACTGTTTTAATTTCAAGTCATATTCTTGACGAACTTTCAAAACTTGCTACGCATTATGGATTTATTGACAGCGGAAGAATTATAAAAGAAATGAGTGCTGAAGAATTGGAGCAAGCCTGCCGAAAATGTATGCACATGACTGTTACAGACACAAAAATTCTTGCAAGAGTACTGGACGGTATGGAAATTACATACAAAATTCTCGATGAGAAAACGGCTGATGTTTACGCAAAACCGAATTTTTCACAGCTTGCCATTGCACTTTCCAAAGAAAATTGTGAGGTCATTTCCATGGAGGAGCATGACGAAAATTTAGAGAGCTTTTTTGTAAATCTTGTGGGAGGTGCAAACCATGAGTAAACTTTTATCTACAGAGTTTTATAAACTCCTTAGAAAATTCGTCACAATTCTTATTACAACTATCGCATTTTCTGTTGCCGGAGCGTTTGGTTCGATGTCAGCCACCGGTACGGTCTATATCGGTGTGAGCATATTTTCCTGTATGTTCGGACTTATTTTCTGTGGAATGACAGGAGTCTTTATAAGTCAGGATTTTGCAAACAACACGATGCGAAACAAATTGATTGTCGGACATACAAGGTTTAATATCTATCTATCTTATCAGATTGCCTTTGCAGTACTCGCTTTTTTGATGACGGCTGTTTTTATCGGAGCATATATTTTGTTCGGAAAATTGTTTTCCTGCATAGAAGTATTCCGTACAGACCAGCCTGCCCCCGATGTATTAAAGGTTTACAAAGAAAATTTTTTCAAAGCTTTGCCCGTCTACCTCGTCGCAGTGCCTTCACTTACAACATTAGGTGTGTTTATTTCGATGACACTAAAAAACGGTTTGGGCGGTGGAGTGACTATAATTACAGCGTATACACTTAATTCATTACCGCTTTTGGATGAAATTTTCCCTGAAAATAAATTATTTGTATTTATCAATAATGTTTTGCCGTCTTCACAGATATTTCTGATGGAGAAATTTTCAGCGGAATCTGATTTTTCACCGCTGAAATATATTTTATTTTCAACGGCTTTTTCGGTTGTGCTGATAACACTCGGCTATGCGATATTCAGAAAAGCTGATTTGAAATGAAGTGTAAATTATGAGTAAACTTTTAAGAGCTGATTTTGTAAGAATGTTCAAAAGCAAAATTTTTTGGGCAGGCGTGTTTTTCATGGCAGGTCTTGCCGGGCTTATAGTGTTCACACGTTGGAATGCTATGCGGACAGTCCCCGGTTATTACTGTTTTGCAGATGAAATTTTTCTTGTCGGAGCAATGTATATCAGCATTGTTATTGCTATTTTCGTGAGTATTTTCATCGGAGAAGATTACAGTAGCGGTACAATTCGCAATAAGCACATCATGGGACATTCAAGAATGTCAATGTATCTGTCAAATCTTATTACTTGTTCAACTGCATCTGTTATTATGCATATTGCGTTTATTGTGGTGATTATTGGAAGTTCTGTATTTGGAATTATTGGAAAAAGCAAAATGTCCGCTGAAAAAATAGCAGGTATGTGCCTGATAACTGTTTTCTCTGTTTTGTCAATAACTGCAATAATTTTGTTTATTTCTATGCTTATTCCGAAAAAATCAGCAGGTGTTGTTACAGCAATGATTTTCTCAATTTTATTGATTTTCATTGCAAATACAATAGATTACAGACTTTCTGCAAAAGAGTATATTCAACCATATACTTTTACAGTGACAAATGAGGACGGAACAGAACAGGAAGTTGAACAACCATTGACGAAAAACCCGAAATATCTTACAGGTACAAAGAAAAAAGTATTTCAATTTTTCCATGACACACTCCCCGTTGACCAAATTGTACAAGTATATTATCAGAAAAACGACAATGATAAAAATTTCCCTATAAATTCAATATGTGTTATTGCCATTGTCACCGGGGCAGGAATTTTTATTTTCCGTAGAAAAGATTTGAAATGAGGGCTGATATGAGTAAAATTTTTCGCAGTGAATTTTATAGACTATTGCATTTTAAATTATATTGGCTTGAATGTATTGCTGTAATTATTTTTGCGGTATATCCGATATTGTTAAATGATTATTCAATTCTTCCCGATATTGACGGATTTTTATTTCGGATAATGACAATAATAAGTTTCTTTTCATTATTTTTTGTTTCACAGTTTATAGGAGATGAATACGCTTATGACACAATGCGGAATAAAATTATAATAGGTCATTCAAGAATAAAAATTTATTTTGCAGAGCTTATTCTTAACTATCTTGCAGTTGTCATTTTATTCAATATATCTGTAATATCCGTAATAATTTCAGGTGTAATCCGACGTTGGAAATACAATTTTTCGTTTGATATATTATTCAGAAGTTATGTAATGTGTTTGTGTACTTTATTGTTAATTATTGCAATTTGTCTGATTGTTTCCATGAACAGCAAGTCAAAAATTCTATCGTTAATATCTTTGCTTGTTGTATTCTATATTTTTAGTATAATCGGAACAGATGCCCACAATAAATTAGCAGAACCTGAAATGCGTCTGCCATATGAATTTGAGGTCGTTGAAAAAATAAACGAACCATTACCGAATAAAATGTATCAAAGCGGAAATATGAGAAATATTTATGAAAATATATTGCTGATTGACCCGTGTGGTCAGGCATACTATGAATCAGAATCAATGTATGATAAAAAAGAAAATTATATTTCATCTGAAATTTTGAAATATCCTTTTCAGAAAATATTTATTTATTCAATTATTGAAGGTATTGTAATTACAACGGCAGGAATTTTAATTTTCCGCAAAAAAGATTTGAAATAAAAATTTATTAAATGAGGTAATGTGATGTTGTATTTGTGTATGATTCTTTTTGTTGTGATAATAATTTTGATTGTAAAAATTGTGATGATGAAAAAAACTGCAAAAGAAATCTATATACAATTTGAACAAATCCTTAAAACCGATACAAACAGACTCATTACTATTTCAAGCAATGACAGAGAAATGAAAAAACTTGCTGACAATATCAACAAGCAATTGAAAATCTTGCGGAAAGAATATCTCCGGTATAAGCAGGGCGATTTTGAACTGAAAACAGCAATTACAAATATTTCCCACGATATACGCACACCATTGACAGCAATCTGCGGTTATCTTGATTTATTGCAGGATAATGCGGATATTGCAAAAACAGAAGAATATATTTCTATCATGAAAGAACGTGCGGAACTTATGAAACAACTCACGGAAGAATTATTCCGATATTCTGTAATTCTTTCAGACAACAAAGAACCAAAAACAGAAGAAATACTTATCAATCAGATACTTGAAGACAGCATTATGGATTATTATTCAATTCTCACAAGAAGAGGAATTTCGCCTGAAATACACATGACAGAAAAACAAATTACTGCAAAATTAAACAAGGAATATCTTGCAAGAATCATTTCAAATCTGCTTAACAATGCCGTAAAATATAGTGATGGTGATTTACAGATTACGCTGACAGACAGCGGTGAAATGATTTTTGCAAATACAGCAAAAGAATTATCATCTGTACAAGTGGAACGGCTTTTTGATAGATTTTACACTGTAAAAACAGCAAGAAATTCTACAGGTCTTGGCTTGTCTATCGCACGTACACTTGCGGAAGAAATGGGCGGTACTATTTCAGCAGAATATAAAGATTATGTTTTAGAAATAAGGCTTACTTTTAATTTATGATTTAAAAAATGCTGTCAGAGTTTTTTTGACAGCTTTTTCTATGGTAAACTTTATTTTGATGTTATCACTGAAAAATGATAAATAGAAAAAGCGACTAAAATTGTTCTTAGTCGCTTTTCATAGTTTCTATTCTGAATTTTTTGCAGTCAGTTCAAATTTCTCCTTGAACATGAATATAAAAAATTTACTTGTTTATCAATTTACGCTTCATCATAACAAGGTCAAAAGAATCAAGCCTGCCGTCTTCGTTCAAATCAGCAGTTTCCCAGTTTTCAAGATTCAAGCCGGGTGCTGAAATTAACCATTTTTGAAGTATAACAGCGTCAAGTTCATCAAACTGACCATCTTCGTTTACATCGCCCTCTGTTGTTACAGGTTCCCAGACTGCATACAAGTCAATTTTCGGTGAATGCTTTGTAATCCATGAATCAACAACATCGGAATATGTTTTCCATGATGCAGTAGTGGCATTTTTATTTTCGCTCCAACCGAGCAATTTATATCCTGTATTTATCCATTGACCAAAACCAACTGAAGCCTCATTCATTGTAGGGTATCGTCCGTTTCCGTTCGCATCATAGCCGAATTTCTGATTGCTTACACCAGTAGTGAAAGTTTCGGTGACGGTAGTAGTATCATTTGCATTTAGATTTCGGTGGAATACTGCATCCACACTAACGGAGGGTGACTCTAAACTCCATATTTGATTTTTATTTCCTGAAGAATATGTATTCACTTTAACGGTGTTGCTGTTTGCTGTCAATACAAGATTTTGATTTGTAAAGTTTCTGATGATATATCCGCCGCTGACACTCTCTAATACCCATTGTTGCGTACCGTCACTTGACTTTTTATAGAGATTTACATTTGTGCCGTTGGCAGGTGTATCTGCATACGGATTTACAACTCTTGTTGAGGAAATAACCGGCTGAATAAAACAACTTGGCTGTGTACCTGAACCGGCATCAGTGAATTTCATCTTATAGGAATCATTTGACTTATTAGTTCCGAGTGCAATATCCGTTTTATCCGCATCTGAACCGTTGACATAAGCATAAGAAGTTGTACCGACGTTTTTCATTAAGTAAGTACCGCTAATTGTTCCGGGCTTTACAGGTTCGGGTGCTTCCCCGATGTAGATATATCCCTGAAAAGTATAATTATAAGGTGCACCGGAAGCGTATTTATTAGGGTCAATATTTTTCTGATAGCGGAAAAGGTCGCCGCCATAGTTGGATTCAGAAAAAGAAATTTTGCTGCCGTTAATTTCTTCAACTACAGCCACATGACCGTTATACTGTCCGCTTCCTTTCCAACAAGCAATAGCACCAAGTTGCGGAGTACTGCCTTTCTTATGTTTCGTATCTTTTTCATACCATGTTCCGGCGTTGCCTGTGGGAAGTTTCGGGTCAGTTCCCAAAATTTCATATGCTCTGCCATAGGCATAACAAGTACAGTTCGGAAGACCATAAGTCGGATAAAAAGGGTTTATTTTGCTATAATAATACTTATTGTCTTTAGCTGGTGCTTCTTTTCGGGGTGTGTAGGCAAATGCCTGCTGTGGTTCAATATAATTCACAAGTGTTATCATTGTCAAAATCACCAAAAATACAGATACCAGCTGTTGTAATTTTGATTTTTTTTGTACCATAGACTATTCATCTCCTTGATAATAATTGTTGATGTCTTCGTTAATTGTGTGAAGAAATCATTTTGATTATATCATAATATTTTTTCTATGTCAAGTATTTTTGAATATTGAAATTATCCTCTATTTAGTTATTATTTTTTATTTTTTAATTTATCAAGGACGCCGATTTTAAAATCAAGTTCAAAAAATTCTCTTGCTGCGTCAAGATTCATAATCACACATTCTCTTACTTGTTTTGGAAAAAGCGACTCCGGAAGTTCTTTTTCAAATCTTTTTGCTTCATAAGTTTCTCCTGCATTGAAAGTCAGAAGATTATTTTTTTTATCAATCTGAAAATTACTCTTATCAGTATTCCAAGCCATACGAATAAATTCAACGATATGTTTGCCAACGACTTTTTCGCTGAAATAGTCCGCAAGAGAAATTTTCCGTACATATTGAGGAAGTTCCGAACCTGAAAATTCATACAGTACAGAACAGAGAATTTCAGAAGATGTTTGAAGAATATCGGGGGATTCGTCGTCATCGTTCTGTATTTTTTCTGTAATTTGAAAAACAGCATCAAGCATACGTCTAAAATATTCGCAATATAGAGCAGTACCAATATTTTTCATTACTTTTTGAGTGATATTGTCTTTTCTTATTTCCATATTTGTAATTGCACCGTTTATACGGCAAATAATCATTCTTCTACGGATTTCGCTTGAAAAAACTTTTAAATCGCTATTGGCACTGATTGCAACCGCAGGATAGTTTGTATCATGTTCTTCAAATCCGAAAATATCATTTTTTATCATTTCAACAGCATGTTCGTCAAAACGTTTTTTAACAATATCATTAAAAATAATTGGCAGTCCTCTTACTTCATTTCGCAGACTGTTGACAATTGTCTTTGTAAAATGATTGACTGGAAAAGAAGATTCATTTTCATTTATACCCGACATCATTTTCATACAAAGAGCAAGAAATTTACTTTTTCCGCCCTTACTATTACCGCATATCAATCCAAAAACAGGATAACTGAAACTGTATTCCTTACCATAATGACTTGCTTTATCACGCAGAACAGCCATAAATGGCGAACAGAACATCCAGTTAAGAAAATTAAAATAATTTCTCTGCATTTCCTCATAGTCGCCATGGAATCTTTCATAGCCTTTCATATATTGAATAAATAATTGTGCATCGTTACGGACTGATTCGTTATCGAGTGATAAATTAAACGGATTACCATTCAGATTCGCTTCACGGCTTTCAATATCAAAAATAAATTTTGGCAATACGATTTTTCTTTTGTTTTTGATTTGTTGTTCTTTTTTATGAATAATTTTTTTACTTATAGTTTCGATTTGTTCCGATGATAAAAGAATCTTTCCGTTTTTATCAGGTTTTGGTACTACTTCACGATATTTTTCTGCTAATCCTGAAATATCCATTGCAAATTTAACTTCTGATTCTGCTTGTTTACCCTCAACTATTTCAAGAATCTTTTTTGCACGTACCGTTCTTATTATCGGAAGTTCATCTGTTGCATCTTCATCTATTTTTACAGCAATTGCTCTTTTTGTAATTTCATCTGTACAATTTTCTTTCAAGTCCTGATATATTTTTTTATACCAGGAATATGCCTGTTCACCGTCAACAAAACCGATATTTTCACGCTGTATTGCTGAAAAGGCGTGAAGTGACATATTTGCTGAACCGAAAACAACACGTTTTCTGCCGTCTTTTGCCGAAAGCAGATAAATTTTTTCATGGGAGAGTTCTTCTCTTGCAACATACATTTTCAGTGTACCGGCTTCAATTCTGTCCGCAAGCATTTCTGCCGATTTATTCATGAATATTCGTTCTGAAAGTTTCATTTGAAATGCCATGACTTCATGTAAAGAATATGACATTACTTGTTCACAACCAAACAAAATTTCTGCATTTTCAAATAAACTGAGGAGTTTAGCTGTAAAATCAAGACCGGAAGAATAAGTAATTGCGTGAATAGTATCAAAACCTGAGAAAAGTTCCTGCCAATTCATTTCCAATCCCTCTGAAAATTCAAATCGCACAACCTGCAATTTTTTATTTTCTTCTGTTGAATCATTTTTTTCTTCTTCATCTGCTAACATTGACATTTGTCCCTCAAATTTTTCCATATCAAACTCTCCTATATTAAAAGTGTTTTCAATTGTCTTATTATAACATAAAATTCCGATAAAGTCAATAAAATTGCAAAAAAAAGCACGGAAATCAACTTCGTATATATTGTATAAATGATTTTTTCAAAAATCTGTTTTCGATTTTTAAATTATGGAGTTTTTAGAGAAAATCAGTTTTATTTATTACTTAAATAACTTCCTTGTTAAGAAATTATTGTGCAAAATTACGAAAAATTGATTGCCGTGACACAATCAGAATCTCTTTTCTTTTTATTGACAGAAAAAATATTGTGTGTTACAATAGACCTGTTCTAAAACCATTGAAAAATAAATAGAAGAGTGATAAAATAGTAATGGTGATGAAAAATGGACAATC
>CANQVA010000006.1 GCA_947627175.1 uncultured Ruminococcus sp. | reverse complement strand
CTTTTTTATAAAAATCATGTTGTAGAAAGTTCAGCATATTTCTCAAGAATGTTAGAAGCGTCTACTGAATCAATAAATCCGTCACTGTTGAAATCAGAAAGTTCATTTCCCGCATAAATTGTATCGGGGTGAATTTCCCTTTGAGTTGATAAATCTGCATATGTCTGAAGAACGGCAGCAGCGTCCACAGAATCTATAAGACCATCACAATTTACATCGCCTTTTTCAACCTCATGTTCAAATACGCCGTCATTGTCCAAATCGGTCTTAATCTTAAAACCATTTGTTTCATCATACTGAACGAAAACTTCACCTGATGAAGTAAAAGCTATGCTTGACAATAGATTACCGTCATACGGGTTTCCGGAATAAGCGTAAAATATGACACTTCCTCCGCTGAAAATAACTCCATCATCAAGGACTTTAAATTCTGCCTCGTCCATTGTTTCACCTTTGAAATCATAAACGACATCCCTTTCGGTATATTCTTTACTGTAAATTGCAGAATATTCAAGGGGGTCGTTTTCGTCATGTGTTGTATCATCTGCGGCGTGTTCTTTTTTTACAAACTTGTAAACTTCATCATTGCTGACGTGTAATTCACTGTCTGCACCTGCAAATGAAAACGACATCCAACTGTTTATACTTTTTATATCAACAAAATCCATTTGATTACAACTTAAAATATGACTTGTGAAGTTATCCGACTTTAAAGACAAACCCGAGATATTCGGGTAATTATCTTTAGTTTCTTCATCGCCGACAGCCACTTCTTTGTTTATAACTGTTTCATTTCCATTATCATCAGTGTATGTAAATTGATGAATATGATTTTTTTTCATACATTGTATAAAATAAACATCTGACAAATCTGTATCAAAACTATCCGTCGGATTTATAGCACCACCGAAATTAAGAAGTTTGTCGTCGTCAATTACAGCTATATGCATATCACTTTCTGCATAGTCTGAAATTTTCGGAATATAGCACTCTTTTGTTTCTGAATTTACATATATGCAGGTATCTTCCGCAAAAGCACTGCTGTTTTCATCTGCACTAAGAGAATCAAGAGTAAGGATACACTTGTCATATGTTTTTCCGTTGTATGTCCATGAACCGTCGGTAATGCCCATTCCTACGGCAGAATGTTCCTTACGGGCATTTACAGTTATAACCGATGAATCTCCTTTACTAAGTTCAGACGGAGTTGTGCAACAACTTCCATACATGATAAGGAAATATTTTCCCTCTTTCATGCACTTTTCGGCAGTTGAACAGAGTATGTCAACTTTTTCTTCAGCAGAAGTGCTTTTAAAAATATAATTTCTGTAAAGTTCAAATTCATGCTTGTTGAAAAGATTCTGATAGTCTATTATCAGATTTTGTATATCAGAAACGTTATTTATCTGATTGAGAGAATCGGTACCTGCCTTTATATCGCTTGCGGATATAAGACCGTTATGTGCAAGAACTTCCATTACGGAAAGACTGAAACTTGTATCTGCATAAGCTCCCATACCTGTCACTGTAGGTATATATGTATCTGTAGGAATGCAATTCATGTATTCATAACCTATAATAGAGTCAGCGTTTATACTTCTGCTATAGAACTGATTAGGTACAGCAAAATAATCGGTATCAGCACCGAGAGATGAAGCAAGTTTGCTGAGTTCATTATCGCTTTCTGCATATGCAGGACATACAGAGAATGATGTCAGCATTGAAAGTGCCATAAATGTTGATAACAATTTTTTCATAAAATCACTCCTTTAGATATTTGAGTTTAATAGTTATCCCCTATAAAATTTGTATTCTCCGCAGTGACCACCATCAGTCTGGTTTCTATAACTTTGTAATGCTTCTTCTTCATCTTGATGTGCTGCCATGCAAGCATAATACAGCGAAATGTCATTAGCATCTGTTACTGTAATCTCACCTGAAATATTAGCATCTGCGGTTTGAGCACACACTGTGGTTTCCACAAAGAAACGACGTAAATCAGCGTTGGCATCAGCAACACGAATTTTATTGCCACCATTTTCTCCTATCGCAACTTCTGTGATTGTTGAATCAACAGCATCAATATAACCATCATTATTTACGTCACCAATTCTGTAATATTGTCCATAATTACTTAACGCACTGACAGTTCTGATAGAATTTGAAATATCATCAAAACCAATGGTTTCAAAATCTGAAACAGTAATATCAGATATGTCAGCAATATCTCCATTTACATAGAAAGTAAACAGACTTCCGTCACCATCATATTCTTTTGCACCAATTGTAGTAAATACGCCGATTCCGTCGTTTACACTTCCTGTAACAAGTGAACCCTCTGTAGCATTTCCTGTAACAACGGCAGGTATTCCCTTTTCATTTGTGATTACATCAAAAGAACCATAATCAAGTTTTGCGGTTGTTGAAATGAAACCGCTGTTATCTGAAACACTTACAGTAACAGCAACTGCTCCGACAGGAATTACAGTTTCATCAATGGTAAGCGATTCAGAAAGAGTTTCAGCTGAAACTGAAAGAATATCTTCATCAATAACATTTACAGCAGATGCTGTAACAACTGGCAGTGCAGATAATGCAAGGATTGATGCAGAAAGTGCAGAAATTAATTTTTTCATGATAAAAACCTCTTTTCTAAAATTCGAGAAAATATATAATTCCTCGTTTAAATTATTATATCACAAAATTTCTCTGATGTCAAGACTTTTTTAATTTTTTTAAAACTAAATAACAACATAATAACACTCAAATTTATCCTTCTTTGGCAAGAAGACTCCCACCTCTTAGGTAGGGGAGGATGTCGCTAATTTGTTTCAGTCTTTTTTAGAATGCGTAATAAATGCTATTGTTGCCGCAATTGCCAAAAGAAAGAATAATGTACTCATATCTTCAACGCCTGTTTCGGGAGAAGTGTTATTCTTTGTTGAATTATCTGAATTATCTTTATTTTCGTCATCGGTTGCAATGTCATTTTCATTGGCAAGAAGTATAACATTACCCATTTCAATATTTTCCGAAACATTTTTAATTGAATCAGATGCAAAAGAATCTGAAATGTTTACCGACATAAATAATATAAACATTGCCACAACAAAGCTGAATGACCTTTTGACCAGTTTGTTCATAAAAAAGTCCCCTTTTTTTTAATATTATGTTTCTGAAAAAAGTAATCTATGTCAACAGAGCGGTATTATTTTTGTAACAACCTCCCCGGTTACATCAATTATACCACAAAGATTAAAAAATTTCAATCATTTTTATATAGTCTGTAAGTTAAAAAAACCGGTTGTTTTTTGTGACTATTGCACAATTCTTTCAAATACTGTAAATAATGTGTAAAAAAGATATGAAAAGGATATAAAAAAGACATATTTGTATGATATAATAAAGCCATAAAATCAAAGGAGCTTCATTGATTATGAAAAAAATACTGCTGATAGAGGACGATTTGCAAATATGTGAAATTATAGAAAAGTACTTTTCCAACAAAGGCACTGACATATTTTCAGTTCATAACGGTTCTGATGCACTTGAAATTGCAGGCGGTGACGTAGGAAATTATGAACTTGTCCTTCTTGACATAATGCTCCCCGATGCGGACGGTTTCACAATATGCCGAAAAATACGGAAAAACAGCAATATTCCCGTTATATTCATAACAGCACGTGCAAGAGAAGAAGATATACTTCAAGGATATGACACAGGCTGTGACGACTATATTATAAAACCGTTTCTTCTTTCCGCACTGTATGCAAAATGCGATGCACTTACAAGGCGTTATGCCGGCAAAACGCTCAGAAGTGTTATAGAATGCGGGGGCATAACTATTGACACAAGAAGTCTGACTTGTTACTCTGACGGAATTGAAATAGAACTTCCTCGCAAGGAGTTTGAAATACTTAAATATCTTATAGAACATAAAAACTGTGTTATTGACAGAAACACATTGCTTGACAGAATATGGGGTTATGACTGGTTCGGAAATGACCGTGTTGTAGATAATCATATAAAAAAGTTACGCAAAGCCCTCGGCAGTGCAGGCGGACAGATAAAAACACTTGTGGGAAGAGGCTATAAGATAACTGAGAGGTGATAATATGAAAAAAATTCCCGATAAAAGTATATTGAAAAAAGAATTTACCATACCTTTTTTTAATATGAATAATATCAAAAAAATATTAAAAAAGAACAGAAAGAAGTCACATATATATAAGAGAAAAAGAAAAACATTTACCCAACTTTTCACAAAAAACGTAATTATCGGCTTATTGCTTACGGCTGTTTTCGCTGTAGGATTATTTCAGTACGGCAAAATGATAATATGCAATCAGGCTGAATTAAATGTATCTGAAATTATGCATTATATTCGTGATAGTATTGAAAGAGAAACAAATTCGGAAAATCCCGATTATAAAAAAATTTCTCATTTTATGAAAACAGGTTCAGGCTGTACTATATGTTTAGACGAAGAAAGAAAATATCAGATTAGCCCGTATAATGTCGAAAATTGCCATGAACTGTCGTGTATTACAGACGATGACAGAAATATTGTATATTCAAGCCGTATGACATTAGAAGCATATATGGAATTTCATGAAAAAGATTATACTGCCATAATTACGACTTGTGATACAGAAAACAAAGATATTCCGACACTTCAACAGTTTGAAGAAGATTATATTTCAATGTTTAAAAAAGCACGTTCTCTTCAGGGTAATAATTCTATGGAAGATTATTCAGCAAAAATAATTATGAAAAGTGCCTATGTAAACAGAGAAGAAAAAACATTCATTCCGCATGAAACAGATATAAGTATCATAAAGTCATATTTCAACGATGCTGAACCTGACAAAATTATTGAAACAAAATCATATATAATTGACATACCCGAAAATTATGAAGATTATGAACTTATTGAATTTGATTTGTCAGGCATTGACCGTTACACAATAAAAAATGATACTTACCCGAGATATTTCGCATTAGATTTTTTTGGAACAGATAAAAAATGGTTTGATGATATTAAAGAAAAATGCGATTATAATTCAGGTTTAACTCAATTCTATTCATATGACGGAAATACAGCAGAATTTCAACAGAATGCAAACATATATATTGATGGTAAGCATTACGTTCTTTCAGTACTTATACAAATGGATTTATGGAATGAAGTCACAAAACCTCTTTATTTAAAAATTGTAATAATATTCCTGCTTATAATGCTTTTTATATCATTCCTCACGGCATGGCGAAAAAATGTGAAAAATCAGGCTGACTATATGTTTGAGGACTATCAGAAAAATCTTACTGACAGTCTTGCACATGACTTGAAAACCCCTCTAACCGTAATCGGAGGATATGCGGAAAATATACTTTCAGGCGGTCTTTCGGCTGACGAAACAAACAAATACCTTAAATCAATTATGGAAAGCGTATCATATACAGATTCTATAATTACACGTACTCTTGAATTGAACAGAATGAATAAAATGAATGGTATACACAAAGAAAACACAAATATCAACAGTATTGTTGAAAAGTCTGTTGAAAAGTATTCCATAACGCTTGACGAAAAAAATATAACAGTGAGTACAGACGGACAGGCGGAAATATATTCAAATGTGCATCTTCTCGAAACAACAGTTGAAAATCTCGTTTCAAATGCCGTGAAATATGCGTCCGAAAACGGAAAAATAAATATATCAATAAGCAATGAATGTCTTTCAATATCAAATACTACAGACAAAAAAGTAGATATTGAAAAGGTGAAAAAACCTTTTGCAAAAGGTGATAAGGCAAGAAGTAACCGGTCGGGAAGTGGTTTAGGGCTTGCAATAGCGGAAAAATCTGCATATGCAAACGGTTTTAAACTTGTTCTTTCGTGTACTGATTCGGAATTTACCGCTAAAATTAAATTTTAATACAAAAAAACAGGCGTTCCTTAAAATAGTGAACGCTTGTTTTATATTATTTTATATATTTACTAAATTCATTTATCCATTCGGGAATATCTCCGCCTTTTGTTATGAGTGAACCGTTCTTATACTCTGCTTTTTCTGCAAAACCGTTTTCATTATCGAAAAAAATCGCTTCATCACAATATGGAAGAACCCTTGCCAAATCCTCAAAACGTTTATTATAACGCCGTTCAACATCTTTTTGAGGAATATCATGACCGCCTTTTGAAACACGATTTTTTATGCGGTTTATACTTTCAGCAGAAGAACTTACACCGACATAATACAGGCGAATAAAATAATTCAGTTCACGTGCTTTCAAAATGGTTTTAAGTGTACGCACCCCCGAAAGCGTTGTTTCCTGAGTAAAATTAACGCCAATTTTAAGACAGTTTTCAATGCGTTCAACAGCAATTTTTCCGCCCTCTATACGATTTCCGCCTTTTTCGGCGGTTATTTTGTCAGTATCAATTATAATGCCTAAATCTGTACTTTCAGCCGATAAAACGCCCGACAGACTGCTTTTCCCACTCCGTCAACACCGCCTATTACGGTATGTATTTTCATTTGCATTATCTCCTTATAAATCAAAAAAACAGGCGTTCCTTAAAACAGTGAACGCTTGTTTTTATTATTATGGAGCTTGCAACAGGACTTGAACCTGCGACCTGATCATTACGAATGATCTGCTCTACCAACTGAGCTACGCAAGCCTGTTTTATTATTATATCATATAATTCATAATTTGTCAAGGGATTTTATAAAAATTAAAATATCAAATTATTTTTATTTCCTGTTTTTCACATGATATACTAAAAAATTACTTTATCTTTTTTCAGAGTGGCTTTTATATGAATGTTTTTTGTGCATATTGTCCTAAATGTGAAAAGATTATTGTAAAATACGGCAAATTCTATTGACACACTGTCCGCTATTTGATATAATTACTTTATGAAATCATGCAAAAAATAAAGGAGATACCGGCATTCAGACCGGAATAAAAATATTATGAATAAAAAAGACCGATACAAAAGAATTATTTCGTTTATCTCGGCAATTGTTCTTTTAGGCATTCTTACGGGAATGTTTGCTTTTGTGTGGTACAAATTTTACAGCGAATCAATAGTATTACCGTTCTATCGCCGTGGAAACTGGGTTCTGATAGGTATTTACTGTATACTTATCGTACTTTTTTTCAAGGCATATGGCGGTTTTAAACTCGGATACCTCAAAAAGACGGATATGCTGTATTCACAGCTGATTTCTATGACGTGTGTAAATACTGTTGCATATTTTATGATTAGTCTTATAGGTCGTGACTTTATGGCATTCGTTCCGATTATTAACTTGACTTTTACAAATTACGGAGTAATTGCTGTATGGACTTTACTGACAGGCAGGCTGTATTTTTTGATATATCCGCCAAGAAAGCTGATTATACTTTACGGCAGCAAACAGGCGGCTTCACTTGTTATGAAAATGAGTCAACGTGTCGATAAATATATGATATGTGAATCAGTAAGTGTTTCTGAACCTCCTGAAAAAATACGGGAACTTATTCTGAAATATGAGGGCGTTATAATATGCGATATTCCGGCAGACCAGAGAAACAGATATTTGAAATTCTGCTTTGAAAAATCAGTCCGTGCGTATATAGCCCCGAAAATTTCCGATATTATTATAAGGGGCGGTGACGATATACGTCTTTTTGATACTCCGCTGTTGCTTTGCAGAAATTACGGGCTTAATTTTGAACAACAGTTTTTCAAGCGGATTTTTGATATATTATTTTCTGTTACCGCACTTATACTTCTTATGCCTTTAATGGTTGTTTCCGCACTTGCCGTCAAAATATGCGATGGCGGTACAGTATTGTATAAACAAAAACGTCTTACAATAAACGGCAAAGAATTTTATGTATACAAGTTTCGGAGTATGATAGCCGATGCTGAAAAAAACGGCATAAGGCTTGCTTCTGAAAATGATGACCGCATAACACCTGTAGGCAGAATTTTAAGAAAGTTCCGAATAGATGAATTACCACAGCTTTTCAATATATTAAAAGGTGATATGTCTGTAGTGGGTCCTCGTCCCGAACGTCCCGAACTCACTGAAATATATAAACAGCAGATGCCTGAATTTGAGTTCCGCCTGAAAGTAAAAGCAGGTCTTACAGGCTATGCACAAGTTACGGGCGTTTATGACACTTCACCATATGACAAACTTAAAATGGATTTAATGTATATAGAAAACTACTCTTTCCGCATGGATTTGCAGATAATTCTTATGACTGTAAAAACCATGCTTTTTCCTGCAAAAAACAATGCGGAAACAGAAGAAAGCATTATTTCAGTAAATCAAAACGAAAACAAAGAGGAGAACAACAAATGAAAATTACAGCAGTTATAATGGCAGGCGGAAAAGGTGAACGTTTCTGGCCTAAAAGCAGAACTTCACACCCTAAACAATTTCTTTCGCTTACGGGCGACGGCGAAACAATGATTCAGAAAACAGTAAAACGAATAAGCCCTATTGTTCAGGCGGAGGACGTTTTTATAGTGACAAATGCAGAATACAAAAATCTTGTAAGGGAACAACTCCCCGAAATTCCGCAGGAAAATATACTTGCAGAACCTTATGCGAGAAATACCGCACCGTGTATTGCTTTTGCATCGGCAGTAATAAGACGAAAGTATGAAAACGCCGTCATGCTGGTGCTTCCGTCAGACCATTTGATAAAATACGAAAATATCTATACAAGAACTCTATGCAATGCCATTGTAAAAGCTACTGAAGGAAGTAATCTTGTAACAATAGGTATAACACCGTCTTATGCGGAAACCGGCTACGGATATATAAATTTCGGTGAAGAGTCGGGCAATGCATACAAAGTAGAAAAATTTGTCGAAAAACCGGATTTGAGGACGGCAAAAAAATATCTGTCGTCGGGAAAATATCTATGGAATAGCGGTATGTTTGTATGGCAGACTTCTGCAATTGAAGAATGTTTCAGGAAATTCATGCCGGAAGTATATGAAGGTTCACGGAAAATCGGCGAATCTTTCGGCACGGAAAATTTTGAAACAGTTCTTGAAAAAGAATACAAGGCTTTTCCCTCTGAATCAATAGATTTCGGCATAATGGAAAAAGCATCTGATATTTATACTATTCCGGGAAGTTTCGGCTGGGACGATGTCGGCAGTTGGCTTGCCGTCGAAAGAATAAACGAAACAGACGATAACCGCAACTATATAGAAGGCGACGTTATCGCCGAAAACTGTAAACGCACGACAATATGCGGAGGAAAACGCCTTATTGCTGTTGTCGGAACGGAAGATATTATTATTGTAGATACTGACGATGCTGTTCTTGTATGTTCAAAGAATAATGCTCAGGACGTAAAGAAAATTATAACACGTCTTAAAGAAAACAACCGCACAGAATTTATATAAAAAAATAAAGGAGATTTATTTTATGAAAAATGCACTCATCACAGGTATAACAGGTCAGGACGGTTCTTATCTTGCTGAACTCCTGCTTGAAAAAGGTTATAACGTCTACGGTATATGGCGACGCAAGTCAACCGTTGACTATGGAAACATTGAACATCTCAAAGACAAAGTAAATCTTATATATGCCGATATGACTGACCCCGTTTCTTTAATATCTGCTATGAAAATATCACAGGCTGATGAGGTTTATAACCTTGCTGCACAGTCATTTGTTGCGACAAGTTGGGATACTCCTTTAAGTACTGCTGAAATAGATGCTTTAGGCGTTACAAATATGCTTGAGGCTATCCGCATAGTAAAACCTGACGCAAGATTCTATCAAGCTTCAACTTCCGAAATGTTCGGACTTGTTCAGGAAATACCGCAGACAGAAAAAACGCCTTTTTATCCCCGCAGTCCTTATGGCGTTGCTAAATTGTACGGTCATTGGATTACAAAAAATTACCGTGAAAGCTATGGTCTTTTTGCTTGTTCGGGAATACTTTTCAATCATGAAAGCGAAAGACGTGGAATAGAGTTTGTCACAAGAAAAATTACAAAGTCTGCCGTTGAAATAAGTCTTGGACTTAAAGAATGTGTTGAACTCGGAAATCTCGATTCAAAACGTGATTGGGGACATTCAAAGGACTATGTAAAAGCAATGTGGCTTATGTTACAGCAGGACAAACCCGACGACTATGTTATTGCCACAAACGAAACACGCACAGTCCGTGAATTTGCGGAAACAGCTTTCCGTCACGCCGGAATTGAAATAGAATGGCACGGTCAGGGCATTGACGAAATAGGTGTAAACAAGGCAAACGGAAAAACTGTTGTAAAAGTAAACAAGAAATTTTTCCGCCCGGCAGAAGTTGACATACTTCTCGGAAATCCTGCAAAGGCTGAAAAAAATCTCGGCTGGAAACGTGAAATTTCATTCTCGGAACTCGTTGAACGTATGGTAAAAAATGATATGGATTTAATAAAATCCAATATTAAATGAAAAAATTAAAAAAATTTTTAAAAGATACATGGAAAGTATTGCTTGCAATATTTATTGTGACAACTTCGCTTTTATATGCTCTTGTTTTTGACGGAAGTGAAATACCTTTTATTATATCTTTTACAGCTTGCAGTGTTATTCTTTTTCTGAACGCACTGAAACGACTGATATTTACAATAAGGGCATTTGTTTATCTTAAAAAATCAGATTTGATTACAGGCGAAAAAAAAGGAGAAAATACGTTCTGGCGTTTGGAATTTTTAACTGATATCGGCTTATTTCTGATGGCAGGCTATTTTCTCTACTCGCTTATATGTATACTAACCGGAAACGGAGGCGGTTAATTGAATATAACATTTGATGCAGTCCCGATAATTGCCGAAAAAATAACGGGCATAGGCTGGTGTGAAGTCGGACAGACACAGGCAATTGCAAGGCTTTTTCCTGAAAATAAATATGAATACACTTTTTTCACAAGCAGAAAAAATGAACGCATTGAAAAAGCACAGAGTTTTGCCTTAAATAATATATCTCTGAATTATTCGGATTTTTCGGGATATTTATACAGAGCCGTTTCTTCTTTCATTCCCCTGCCGTATTCGTTCTTTTTCGGGAAACACTCCGATATTACGCATTTTTTCAATTATATAGTACCGCCGTTTGTTCACGGAAAAAAAGTTGTAACAGTCCATGACATGGTATACAAGACTTTTCCCGAAACTGTAAGAGGACGCACAAAATTTATGCTTGAAACAGGTTTGAAAAAATCTATGAAACGTGCCGATATTATAGTTACAGATTCTGAATTTTCAAAAAGTGAGATTATTAAATATTTTCCTGAATATTCAGAAAAAATACGTGTAGTGCCGTGTGGTGTGGATTGTGAGAAATTCAGACCGTGCAATAATCCGCAACGAATTGAACAAGTAAAAAAATCACTTGAAATCAACGGTGAATATTTTCTTTATGTCGGTACTATCGAACCAAGAAAAAATTTAGTCCGTCTGATAAGAGCATACAATATTTTTAAAAAACACGTGCAAAATCCGCCTGAACTCGTTCTTGCAGGTGCTAAGGGCTGGCTGTATGATGATATTTTTTCACTTGTGAAAAAACTAAAACTTGAAAAGCAGGTTATCTTTACAAAATATGTACCGTCAGAAGATATGACACCGCTGTTGTGTGGTGCTGTAGCATTTGTCTTTCCGTCATTGTATGAGGGTTTCGGAATGCCGCCACTTGAGGCTATGGCGTGCGGTGTACCTGTTTTAACGTCAGGTGAAGCGTCTTTGCCTGAAGTTACGGGAGATTGTGCCGTTATATGTGATGCATACTCCGTAAAAAGCATTGCACGGGGGCTTTACAGACTTTATAAAAATCCTGCTTTAAGATGCGATTTAAGTCGCCGTGGACTTGAACGTTCAAAACTTTTTACGTGGGAACAGTCCGCCGTAAAACTTCACGAAATCTACAGGGAGCTTTTATTAAATGAAAATTAAAATTCTTGAAGTAAACAAGGCATATTTTCCGCATATCGGCGGTATAGAAACACTTGTAAAACAGTATTCGGAAGAACTCGGAAAATATAATAATACAGAAGTCAGAACACTTGTATGCCGTGACGGTCGTGGAAAAACATACTCCGAAAATATAAACGGTGTCAGGCTTACACGTGCAGGAAGTTTCGGAACATATTTTTCATGTCCTCTGTCTCTGTCATTTATAGAACTTTTCAGAAAAATGGCAAAAAATGCCGATATAGTTCATATAAATGTGCCTTTTCCGCTTGCAGATACGGCTTTGATGTTATCGGGATATAAAGGCAAAGTTATAGTATCATGGCATAGCGATATAGTGAAACAGAAAAAACTCCTCATTCTGTACAAGCCGTTTCTTAAATATCTCCTTAACCGTGCAGACTGTATACTAACTGCAACGGACGGACATATAAACGGCTCTGAATGGCTTCCGAAATACCGTTATAAATGCAAGATACTCCCCTACGGTCTGAATACAGACGAATATATAAATATAGAAAAAATACCGTTTCTTACGGAAAAAGCATCAAATCCCGATTGCATAAAAATATTCTTCACAGGACGGCTTGTATACTATAAGGGCGTTGACGTACTTATAAAGGCGTTCAGCAGAGTTAATTATAATTGTGAACTTTTTATATCGGGAACAGGCATTCTTGAAAATGAACTTAAAGAAAAAGTCCGTGAATACAATATAACAAAAAGAGTCCATTTTTTAGGGTTTCTGCCCGAAAAACAGCTGAAACAGGCGTATGCGGATTGTGATATATTCGTTCTGCCGTCTGTTGAAAGAAGTGAGGCTTTCGGAATTGTACAGCTTGAAGCCATGATTTACGGAAAACCCGTAATAAATACAAATCTGCCGTCGGGAGTGCCTTATGTAAGCATTCACGGAAAAACAGGTATTACAGTACAGCCGAAAAATTACAGACAACTTGCACAAGCTGTTGAATTACTGTGCAGAAATAAAAATCTCCGTGAAAAACTGGGAGAGAACGCAAGAAAAAGAGTTTTTTCAGAGTTCGATGAAAAACATATTATTAAAAATCTTTACGGAATTATGCTTGATGAGGTGAATTTATGAAAGCACTTATTATAGGTGCAGGCGGATTTGTCGGCGGTTATCTTATAAGAGAACTGAATAATTACGGTTATGAAGTCCATGCAACACACTTGCCGTCTGAAACAATAAAAGACAACTGTTGCCGTCATGTACTTGACATAATGAAAAAAGACGATATAATTAAACTTTTCAATGAAGTCAGACCTGATATAATATATCATCTTGCCGCACAGAGTTCTGTTGCGTTGTCATGGAAAAAACCACAGCTTACCGCTGAAATAAATATAATAGGTTCAATAAACGTACTTGAAGCACTCCGTGAAGCTGAAAAAGATATGAGGCTTATTCTTATAGGTTCGGGAGAGGAATATGGATTTATAAATGAAAATGCTTGTCCGATAAAAGAATCTGAAAATCTGAATCCTTCAAATATATATGCCGTTTCAAAAGCCTGTGCCGGAATGATAGGAAAAATATATCACCGTGCATATAATAAGGATATTATAATAGTAAGAGCATTTAATCATTCGGGAGCAGGTCAAGCTGAAATGTTCGTTATTTCGGACTTCTGCAAACAAATTGCGGAAATTGAAAAAGGCTTGAAACCCCCTGAAATATCAACGGGAAATCTCTCCGCAAAAAGAGATTTTACAGATGTACATGATATTGTACGTGCGTACAGGCTTTTAGGGGAAAAAGGCATTTCAGGAAAAATTTATAACGTCGGACGTGGGAAAGCCGTCAGTATAGAATATATACTTAATACAGCTATCAGTCTTTCAGAAGTAAAAATTACACACGTTACAGACCCTGAACGCCTGAGAGCGTCGGACATTCCGGTTATTGAACCGGATGTATCGGAAATTTTCAGGGATACAGGCTGGAAAGCTGAAATTTCCATTGAAAAAACTATTTCAGATACGCTTGAATATTGGCGTAAAAAATAAGAGAGAAGGTGAAACAATGTCAGATATGAAACTCACAAACGCAAAAATGAAAACTTTTGACAGTGAAGAAAAAATTTCCGCTTTTCAGACTGCTTCAAGGCTTACGGACTTTGGCAAAAAACAGAATACAGCAAATACAATTCTTGCCGCTAATGTCAATGACCTTATAAAAAGAGTATGCTTTCTTGAAGACCAACAAGTTCAAATGACTGAAACTCTCCACAGACTTGCAGAAAAACAAGTTGAAACGATAAACAGAATAAATTCTGAACATTCAGATGCAATGAAAGCTGTTACTGCTGAACTTAAAGCACTTAAAGCTGAACTTGACCGTGTAAGGCTTGCATCAAAACTTAATACAAGTGCTATTGACCGTCTCAACAAAGCCATTGCCATTGCAGAAAATAGCACAGCAGGAAAAAGCAATAAATAAAATTTTTGTTTGTATTGTGAAATTTTCTGTTTTGGTATTGACTTTGTGAAAATTTTGTTATATTATAGTTAAGGGCGGTAAATACAGCTGATGCAGTAGTTCTTCATCTGCTTTTGCATCGCTTGTTTTGACGAAATCAACGGAGATTTACGCCACGTGCTGTCTCCGTTTTTTCTTTATTTTCAGTAAGAAAGAAGGTGTAATACGTGGATATTGCAGAAAAACTTATGGAGGAGCTTGAATGCCGTGTTGCCTTTACTATTCCGATTCTCGGCGGAATACCCGTTCCCGAATCGTGTGTTATAACATGGGTTATAATGGCTGTTGTGGTTCTTGCCTCAATTCTGCTGGTCAGAAAGCTGAAAACTGTACCTACCGGTGCACAGTGCCTGCTTGAAATCGGTATAAATTGGATGAATAATTTCTTCCTTGAAATACTCGGTTCAAAAGGAAAAAAATATCTTCCTATTCTTGAAACTTTCCTTATATATATAGGAATTTCAAATATAGTCGGACTTTTTGGACTAAGACCGCCTACGAAAGACCTCGGCGTTACCGCAACACTCGCACTTTTCGCAATTCTGTTGATTCAGTTCAGCGGAATGAGGGAAAAAGGCTTTAAAGGCTGGCTGAAAAGTTTTAAAGAGCCTATGCCTCTTATGATACCGATGAATATTCTTGAACTCGTTATAAAACCGCTTTCACTCTGTATGCGACTTTTCGGAAACGTTCTCGGTGCGTTCGTCGTAATGGAACTTATCAAAATGATTCTGCCTGTCGGACTTCCGCTTGTTTTCAGTTTCTATTTTGATATTTTCGACGGCTGTATTCAGGCATACGTCTTTGTATTTCTTACATCGCTTTTCATGTCGGAGGCTATGGAAAGTGAATAATAATTTACGGCAGAAAACCGCAGTTTATCCTGCGGTCTGCAATTATATTCTTGATTAAATAATTTTATGGAGGTAATTTGTTATGGGTTTAATCGCAATTGGTGCAGGTCTTGCAGTTCTTACAGGTATGGGTGCAGGAATAGGTATAGGTATCGCAACTTCTAAAGCGGCAGACGCTATCGCCCGTCAGCCTGAAGCAAAAGGCGATATAAACAAGGCTCTTCTTCTCGGTTGTGCACTCGCAGAAGCTACGGCTATTTACGGCTTTGTTATTGCAATACTGATTATCTTCATACTTAAATAATATTATTCAGTATCGGCAGGTAAATCAAAGAAAGGAAGAAGAGTGACATGGATGCATTGAAAGGTACAATGCTTGACGTTAATATCTGGAATTTCATATGGTCGGCAGTAAATATAATTATACTGTTTATACTGTTGAAAATATTCCTGTTCAAGCCTATCAATAAAATTATGAACGAACGTACCCGTTCAATTCAGGATGATATTGATTCCGCTGAAAAATCACGCAAGGAAGCAGAAGAACTTAAAAAACAGTATACCGACGACCTCAGCAACGCAAAGGAAGAGGCACAGAAAATTATTATGAAAGCACATGATGATGCAGAGGCGGAAAAGGCGGCTATCCTGAAGAAATCACAGGAAGAAGCTTCTCAGATTATCAGCGACGCAGGCAAAACTATCGAAAATGAAAGAAGAAGGATTCTTCAACAGGCACAGTCACAAATTGCCGACCTTGCTATTGAAGCAGCATCAAAAATAATCGGCGAAAATGTTGATGACGAAAAAAACCGCCGTCTTGTAGACGAATTTCTTTCGTCAGAGGAGGATAAGAACTGATGAAAGACCTTGAAAAAGATTTTTTAAAAGAACTCGTCCGTCTTGACATCGCTCAGGAGGATATTGACGAAACAAAGAACGTTTTCGCCTCATGCAAGGACGTTGCCGACACACTTTCAAATCCCCTTGTGACATATGACGAAAAAAGAAATATAATAAAAAGAATATTTCCGCAGAGTATGAATAAATTCATGATGAATGCCGTGAAAAACGGCATAGTCGACAGTCTGCCGGAAATTTTTGAAGAATACGGCGAAATACTTCTTGATAAACAGGGTAGTATAAAAGCCGTTGTAAGATACGTTACACCCCTGACTGAATCACAACAGGCAGACTTGCGTAAATTCATTATGGAAAAGTTCATAAAAGAGGACGTTTCCATTGAATACAGGCACGACCCCGACATAATAGGCGGTTTTATACTCAATGCCGGAGATGTTGAATATGATAAAAGTTATCGTACAAGCCTTAAACTAATGAAGGAAAGCCTGCAAAGCAAAGTTTCGGAATTTGTCGAATCGTCAGAAAATGATGAAGTAAAAAACGGTACAAGTGATATTATATCGGTACTCAAAACAGAAGTAAAAGATTTTACCGTAAAATCGGGAACGACTGAAACAGGCTTTGTAACAAGAATCGGCGACGGCATAGCAAAAGTTCAGGGTATGAGCGGTGTTATGTATGGTGAACTTGTGGAATTTGAAAACGGTGTAAGGGGAATAGTTCAAAGTCTTGAAGAAAAAACTTCAGGCGTTGTTCTTCTCGGTGAGGAACACGGACTTACAGAGGGTTCTTCCGTAATCCGTACAGGAAAGCGTGCAGGCGTAGGCGTAAGCGATGAACTTCTCGGACGTGTTGTCGATGCTCTCGGTTCACCTATTGACGGACTTGGTGCTATAAAGGCAGACGACTATTTCCCTATTGAACGTGATGCTCCGGGCGTTATTCAGAGAAAATCTGTAAATGTTCCGTTGCAGACAGGTATTCTCGCCATTGACTCTATGTTCCCTATAGGACGTGGACAGCGTGAACTTATCATAGGTGACAGACAGACAGGTAAAACTTCAATTGCTGTTGATACTATTATAAATCAAAAAGGGCAGGGCGTTATCTGTATTTATGTTGCAATAGGTCAGAAGTCATCTACAGTTGCACAAGTTGTAAATACTCTTAAAAAATATGGTGCTATGGAATATTCCGTAGTCGTTTCAGCATCAGCAAGTGAACCCGCACCTTTTCAATATATAGCTCCGTATTCCGGCACGGCTATGGCAGAATATTTTATGTCAAAGGGAAAAGATGTTCTTATTGTCTATGACGATTTGTCAAAACACGCTGTTGCTTACCGTGCGATGTCCCTGTTGCTCCACAGACCGCCCGGACGTGAAGCATATCCGGGTGACGTTTTCTACCTTCATTCAAGACTTCTTGAACGCTCCAGCCGTCTTGACGATGAACACGGCGGAGGTTCACTGACTGCATTGCCTATTATTGAAACTCTCGCCGGCGATATATCTGCATATATACCTACGAATGTTATATCTATAACAGATGGTCAGATTTTCCTTGAAAGTGAATTGTTCAATTCAGGTTTAAGACCTGCTGTAAACTACGGACTTTCAGTGTCACGTGTAGGCGGTGCGGCACAGACAAAAGCAATGAAAAAAGCGTCGGGAAATCTCCGTATAGACTTAGCACAATTCAAGGAAATGGAAATATTCACACAATTTTCATCAGAACTTGACCAGTCAACAACAGAACTCCTTAATCATGGTCATATGCTTACAGAATTACTGAAACAACCGTTATATAATCCCCTGCCCCATTATGAACAAGTTATACTTCTCTATGCGGCACAACATGGTTTCATGGACGATATCCCCGTAAAGGAAATAAAAGAATATCGTTCGGAACTTATGAATTATATCAGAAGTTACGGTCAGGACATAATTGAAGAAATTGAAGAAAAGAAAGTTCTGACAGATGACCTTGCCGAAAGAATTGAAAAAATAATAACAGCATTTGAGGAATAAGGGGGGTTTGTATTGGCTAATATAAGAGAAATACGTGAACGTATCGCAAGCATACAGCAGATACTGAAAATCACTAACGCCATGTACCTTATTTCTTCATCAAAACTGAAAAAAGCAAGAAAGTCACTCGATGCAACAATGCCGTATTTTGAAAAACTTCAGACTACTATCGGAAGCATTCTTGAACATACTCCGCATACACGTCAATTCTATTTTGACAAACGTCAAAATGTTCCCGACGAAAAACGAAAAAAGGGATATATAGTAATTACAGCTGACAAAGGTCTTTGCGGTAGTTACAATCATAATATTCTCAGATATACGGAACAGGAACTTGCAAAGGCTTCTGATATTGACAACTGTTATCTTTTTGTCATGGGACACGTCGGAAGAATATATTTTCAAAACAGAATGAAAAACGCAAAAAAAGCCTATGTAGACAGTGAATTTCTCTATACTACACAAAATCCCACTCTTTACAGGGCGAGGGAAATCGCTGAACTTGTCCTTACAAAATTTGAGAAAAAGGAACTTGACGAAGTTTATATTATATATACTGATATGATAAATTCAGGTTTGTATGAACCTAAAAAAGTTCAGTTACTGCCATTCAGCAGGCGACATATGGGTAAATCAGCCGACGGCACTATGAAAAAACTGCCGAAAGCCTCTTTCGTTCCGTCGCCCGAAGAAGTTATGGCATATCTTATTCCGAACTATGCAAAGGGCTTTATATATGGTGCAATGGTAGAGGCGTTCTGTTGTGAGCAACAGTCACGTATGACCGCTATGGACGCAGCAACTACAAGTGCAAAAGATATGATAAAAGATTTGTCACTACTCTACAACAGAGCAAGACAAGCCGCTATAACACAAGAAATCACAGAAGTTGTAAGCGGAGCCAACGGACTGGAAGAATCATGAAAGGAGTTATAAAATAAGTGGAAAAAGGCAGAATTACTCAGGTTATAGGCCCTGTTATAGACGTTGAATTTCCGGCTGGTAAACTCCCGATGATAAGGGACGCTGTTACAGTTGATATTGACGGAAAAAAACGTGTTATGGAAGTCGCCCAACATATGGGAAATCATGTTGTACGCTGTATTATGCTTGCAACAAGTGAGGGACTTAGCAGAAATATGGAAGTAACGCCGACAGGTTCATGTATAAAAGTTCCCGTCGGTGAGAAAACACTCGGAAGAATGTTTAATGTACTTGGCGAACCGATTGACGGCAAAGGCGAAACAGGTGCGGAAGAAGAATGGGAAATACACCGTAAAGCCCCGACTTTTCAGGAGCAAAGCCCAGTTGTTGAAGTTCTCGAAACGGGAATAAAAGTTATTGACCTTATAGCACCTTATGCAAAGGGCGGTAAAATCGGACTTTTCGGCGGTGCAGGCGTAGGAAAGACAGTTCTCATTCAGGAACTTATAAGAAATATCGCTACAGAACATGGCGGTTACTCTATTTTCACAGGTGTCGGAGAGCGTTCACGTGAAGGTAATGACCTATGGAACGAAATGCAGGAATCAGGCGTTATAAGTAAAACCGCCCTCGTTTTCGGACAGATGAACGAACCGCCCGGTTCACGTATGAGAGTTGCACAGACGGGTCTGACTATGGCGGAATATTTCCGTGACCGTGAACATAAAGACGTTCTTCTTTTTATTGATAATATTTTCAGATACGTTCAGGCAGGTTCGGAAGTGTCAGCACTTCTCGGACGTATGCCCTCTGCGGTCGGCTATCAGCCTACACTTGCTACAGAAGTAGGCGAACTTCAGGAACGTATAACTTCTACAAAAAACGGTTCTATAACTTCTGTTCAGGCAGTTTATGTTCCGGCAGATGACCTCACAGACCCCGCACCTGCTATTACGTTCGCACACCTTGACGCTACAACAGTTCTTTCACGTAAAATAGTTGAACAAGGTATATACCCCGCTGTTGACCCCCTTGAATCAAATTCACGTATTCTTGAACCCGAAATTGTAGGGGAAGAACATTATTCCGTCGCAAGACGTACACAGGAACTTCTTCAGAAATACAAGGAATTACAGGATATAATAGGTATTCTCGGTATGGAAGAACTTGACGAAGCGGACAAACTTGCCGTTTACCGTGCAAGAAAAATACAGAAATTTCTTTCACAGCCGTTTAACGTTGCTGAAAATTTCACGGGACTTAAAGGAAAATATGTACCCCTTAAAGAAACAATAAAGGGATTCAGTGCAATTATAGAGGGCGATATGGATAAATACCCCGAATCGGCTTTCCTTATGGCAGGAACTATTGACGACGTTATAGCTAAGGCAAAACAAATTGAAGATTAAAGGAGAATTTTAAATGGCTGAACCCTTTCATCTTGAAATTATCGCTTCAGACAGAATTTTCTATCAGGGAGAATGCGAACATCTTGTTATTACTGCTATAGACGGTCTTTTGGGTATTATGCACGGTCATGAACCTCTTGTTACGTCACTACCTACAGGGGAACTGAAATACATGGTTGACGGAAAATGGCACTATGCAGCCATATCGGAGGGCTTTATAGAAGTAATGCCCGAATCTTCAATAATCCTTGCCGACTCCTGCGAACTACCCGAAGAAATTGATATAAAACGTGCAGAAGAGGCAAAAAAACGTGCAGAGGAAAAACTCCGTCAGAAACAGAGTATTATGGAATATTACCACACACAGGCGGCACTCAACAGGGCTATAAACAGAATGAAAATATCAAAAAAACATTTCAAATAACAAACCGTTTCCCCCGTCCTGATGGGCGAGGGAAAATTTATCACGATATGAAAAAATCATTTGTACATAAATTTTTCAGAGATACTTGACATTCCTGTAAAAATATAGTACAATATTAGTAATTGTCAGACAGACAGAACAAAATATTTTAGGAGGCATGATTGTGAAAAAAATTGGAAAATCTACTTTCTTCATTGTCGTTGCTTTTATCTTGCTGTTTTCTGTATCATCTGTTATCGGTCTGGACTATCTTTACGGCGATAATACTAAAGCCGTCATAAAGGGCGTTGACGATATTCGTCTCGGTATTGACATTAAGGGCGGTGTTGATGTTACATTTGCCCCGGCAGACGGTGCTGACGCTAATGAAACTCAGCTTAAAGCCGCTACCGAAATTATTGATACAAGACTTTCAGCCCTCGGCATAACAGACAGCGAAGTTTACAGCGACGAAAAAAGCGACAGAATTATTGTGCGTTTTCCGTGGCAGGCAGGCGAAAGCGATTTTGACCCCTCAGCGTCCGTCAAGGAACTCGGCGAAATGGCAAGCCTTACTTTCCGTAAAGGCACAGATTCGACTACCGATGAAGAGGGTAACACTATCCCGACAGGTGAAATAGTTCTTGAGGGCGGAGATGTTGCAGAGGCAAAAGCTGTATACCGTCCAAATGACACTTCAGGCGAATATGAAAACCTCATAGAGCTTTCACTCAACCCATCGGGAACGAAAAAGTTTTCAGAAGCTACAGCAGAACTCGCAGGAACAGGCACACCTATATCAATATGGATGGATAATACTATGATTTCGGCTCCGACCGTAAACAGTGCCATTACTGACGGAAATGCAGTTATTACGGGTAGTTTTACAGAGGCTTCTGCCAATAAACTGGCAAATCAAATAAATTCAGGTGCTTTGCCGTTCAAACTTGAAACAACAAGTTTCAAGACGATTGACCCGACTATGGGAGAGGGTTCTCTTGATGCAATTCTCCTTGCTGCACTCATAGCATTTGTATTCATTGCAATATATATGATTATTCTTTACCGCCTCCCGGGCGTTGTTGCAGTTATTGCACTCTGTGGACAGGTTGCAGGAAGTATTGCAGTTGTTTCGGGTTGGTTCGGTTTCATGAGTGGTTCTACACTCACAATACCCGGTATTGCAGGTATAATTCTTGCGGTCGGTATGGGCGTTGATGCAAATATCATCACCGGCGAAAGAATAAAGGAAGAAATTCAGTCGGGAAAATCTCTTGATTCAGCTATAAAAGTGGCATACAAGAGAGCATTCTCCGCTATTCTTGACGGTAATATAACAAACGTTATAATTGCAGTTATACTCATGGGTGCATTCGGTGTTCCATCAAGTTTCTTTTCAAAGATTCTGAACAAGACAATATTCTTTATGTTCGGTGCAACTGCTGAGGGCGTTGTTTATTCTTTCGGTATAACTCTCCTTGCAGGTGTTATTCTTAACTTCATAATGGGCGTATTTGCGTCAAGACTTATGGTAACATCTCTTTCAAAATTCAAGTGTTTCCAGAATAAGAAATTTTACGGATACAATGAAAAGAAGAAAGAACGCAAGACTTATAATTTCTGTTCAAAGAAAAAAATGATTCTCGGTATTCTCGTAGGCGTTGTTGTACTTTTTGCCGGCGGAATTATTGCAAGGGGTGCAAACTTTGCACTTGAATTCAGTGGCGGTACAATGATTACTTATGACTATACAGGCGAAATTGATACAAATGAAGCCGCTAATACCGTAAAGGATATTGTAAATGTTCCCGTAAGTGTAAGAAAGGGCGAAAGCATAGATTCAAACGGTACACAAATTATTGTTTCATTTACTTCCGAAAACGGTCTTAACGCTGACAGGCAGGTTGAACTTACAGAGGCACTTCAGGCAAAATTCCCTGACAGCAATGTATCTCTCTTTGATTCAACAGATGTAAGCCCATCATCGGGACGTGAATTTCTTCTGAAATGTCTTATTGCAGTAATCTTTGCGGCAATTATCGTAATTATCTATATTGCAGTAAGATTCAGAAAAATCGGCGGTTGGTCTGCCGGTGTCTGCTCCGTGCTTGCACTTCTGCATGACCTTATAGTAGCACTCGCAGTTTCTATTCTGTTCGGCTTTGAATTCAATTCAAATACCGTTGCCGTTATCCTGACTATTCTCGGATATTCAATTAACAATACTATCGTTATTTATGACAGAATACGTGAAAACAAAAAACTTATGCCTAAAGCCTCACTTAATGAACTTATCAATGCAGGCTGTTCACACTCTCTTACACGTTCAATAAGAACGTCAGTTACAACTATAACAACAATGCTTATTGTAACTATAGTTGTTGCTGTAAGCGGTTATAATTCACTTCTTACATTCTCTGTACCGCTTATGTTCGGTCTTATTTCGGGTACTTACTCATCACTCTTTGTTGCTCCTGTAACATGGTCATGGTGGATGTCCCGAAAAGAAAACAAAAAAGAAAGCAAATAATAACAAATAAAGACTGCCTCCGGGCGGTCTTTTTTTATCGAAAAAAAATACTTGTAAAAGCAAGAAATATGTGCTATAATTAGAGTATAAAATTATTTTACGGAGGTTTAATATGAACGCTGACCCTTGCGGGAATTTGAAACATATTCCATATTCGGACAGAAGTTAATGCTCTCCATGCTCCTGCCCGGGTAAATACGGCGAAAGGAGCATTGCCTGAATATTCAGGCAAAAAAATTGATATGATAAACTTTTATACTTCGGAAAACGGCACACTCGCACGCTGTGATACTTTTTCCGACGGCTGTTGGGTTTCTGTCGTAAATCCTACCCATGAGGAAATAACAGAACTTATTGAAATATACGGACTTGACAGCGGATTTGTAAAATCATCAGTCGATGAAGAAGAATCTTCCCGTATCGAACGTGAAGACAATCAGACACTTATTATTGTGGACACTCCTGTTTCATCTGTTGATGACGACGAAACACGTCTTTTTTATACCCAGCCTTTGGGCATTATTATAACGGAAAACAACGTCTTTACAATATCATTGCAGGAAACACAAATTTTACAAGAGGCAATAAACGGTAGTATAAGAAATCTGCGTCCGAATTTCAAAACAAGATTCGTGTTGCAGATACTTTTGAGAATTGCGGCACTGTTTCTTATATATCTTAAACAGATAGATAAAATTTCATCTGCCGCTGAACAGGAACTTCACGACGCTATGAAAAATGAACTTCTCATGCAATTACTTGCACTTGAAAAGTCACTTGTATATTTTTCAACTTCCCTGAAAGCAAATGAAGCTACTATTGAAAAAATCTTCCGTGGCAGGGTTATAAAGCTGTATGAAGAAGACCAGGATTTACTTGAAGATGTTCTCATTGAAATGAAACAGGCTATTGAAATGGCAAACATATATACAGGTATTCTTTCAAGTATGATGGACGGATTTTCTTCAATCATCTCAAACAATCAGAATATAGTAATGTGGAGACTTACTATTATAACGGTAATTCTCCAGATTCCTAATATTATATTTGCATTCTACGGAATAAACACCGTTGACCTCCCTATACCTTATACATGGTTTCCGCTGACTCTTATGGCGGTTCTTACTTCAATAACGGCATTGATTCTGATAAAGTGGAAAAATAAATAATAATTCAGTGAGTATTTTTATTCATCACCTTTACAAGACTAACAAAGCCCCTGACCACATAAGTCAAGGGCTTTTTCTTTACAGTAATTTTATATTTTGTGCTATGTGCATTTATTCGTTCATCTTTTTATCTTATTTTTGTCTTATAAAGCATCCATATCAATTCAAGAAAACCTACACCAATAAATGTAAACATAGTTTTCATACTCGGCTTTTTTACTTTAAATCGGGTAATAAATGCAATTGCCGTTAAAAACAATGCACACCCGTACACCGTCGGAAACCACTCACTTCCGATATCTTTATGAAAGCTGTATACAAGCGGTAGTATAAGCGAAACACTTGTGACGGGCAAACCCTCATATACTTTTCGGACATCATGCGTTTTTTTCTGCCGTTCCTCTTCTGAAACATTGAAATATGCAAGTCTTATCACTGCACACAAGGGAAATATTACAAGTACAGGAACGTCACACCAGCTTTTCATGCCTACAGAATAACCTATAATTGATGGCAGTACACCGAAACAAACTAAATCACAAAGTGAATCTATCTGTATTCCGAACTGCTTTTCACTTTCGGTGCGGTCTTTTTTAGTGCGTGCAACTTTTCCGTCAAACATATCGCAAAGCCCCGACACCATAAGACATATTATAGCATATTCGGGGTGAACGCTTCCGCCTATACCCATAGCAAAAAACATTCCAAGAACAGACGAAATAAGGCTTATATATGTAAGAATAACAGTATAGTTATAGTAACCAATCATCATCAAACCTCAAAAACATAAATATTCTGAAACCGTAAAATAATTTATTTTAATTTAATATAAACTATCTTTTCGGCGTTCCTGTCTATTATAACACAGAATTTATGATTTTTCAAGAGTTTTCAGCCTTTTTCACATTTTTCCCTGTTCTTTTTTTTGTAACCTTTTTTTGAACGGTTTTATTCTGTCTGTTCTGTTTATTTTCAAGGCGACGGCAAGCCTCATTATAAAATACTTCCTGAGAGTTTACGGCTTCTTCTCCCTCTTTCCGTACAACATGGAGATATGTTCCATCACTCATCATAGTACGGGCTTTTACATTATCACTCATAAGTACGGTAAACATATCCCAAAGACGTTTTTTAAGTTTTTCATCTTCAACAGGAATAGCCACTTCAACTCTACGGATTGTATTTCTTGACATATAGTCCGCTGAACTTATGTATATTTTCTGTTCTTTCTTCTCATTGCCGAATATATATATACGGCTATGTTCAAGAAAACGCCCTACTATACTGCGGACAGTAATATTTTCCGTGAAACCGTCAACATTCGGAATAAGACAACATATTCCCCTGACAACAAGTTCAATCTTTACACCTGCCTGTGATGCCTCGACAAGTTTATTCATGATAGTTTTATCGCAAAGTGAATTTACTTTTGCACCTATATAACCCTGACCGCCATTTTTTGAAATCTGAATCTGCTCGTCCATCATTGCAAGAATTTTGTTTCTAAGGCAAAGAGGAGCAACAAGAAGTTTTTTTGTTTCCTCAACAAAAGTTCCGTTTTGCAGACAATTGAAAACTTTTTCGGCATCTTGTGCAATATCTCTGTCAGTAGTAAGCAACATTATATCAGTGTATAAAGTAGCAGTTTTTTCATTGTAATTTCCCGTTCCGACTTGTGTCAGATAGTCAAAATTACCGCCTTGTGCTTTTCTTGTTATAAGCAAAAGTTTTGAATGTGCCTTATAATCTTTAGGGCCATATATTACTTTTACTCCGGCTTTCTGCAAAACTTTTGACCATTCAATATTATTCGCCTCGTCAAATCTTGCACGCAATTCAATCATTACAAGAACTTCTTTTCCGTTTTCGGCGGCAGTACAAAGAGCATCAATTACTTTACTTCCCTTTGCAAGACGGTAAAGTGTGATTTTTATTGATGTTACTTTAGGGTCAACCGCACATTCCTGCAAAAGCCTTATAAAAGATGAATTTATTGATTCAAAAGGATAACTTAACAATATATCTTTTGACTTAACCTGTGAGAATACAGACCTGCTTTCAGAAAGTACTGACGGCTTTTTAGGCGGAAAAGCGGGGTAATGAAGTTTTTCGTCATCTGAAAGTTCTTTCAGTGAAAAAAGATATGACAAATCAAGCGGTATTCTTGAAGTGAAAACACGTACATTTTTTATTTTAATTTTTTTACATATATAGTCAAGTGCCTCACGGCTGAAATCGTCGGATATTTCAAGCCTTACCGGAGCAAGCTTTTTTCTCTTTGCAACAAGTTCTTCCATTCGTTCACGATAATCCGCACCTTTTCCCGAAATCATTATATCGGCATTTCTTGTAACTCTTATAATAGCACGGTCGAGAACTTTATATCCTTTGAACATAAGGTGTGCAAAATGAAGTACTACTTCTTCTTCAAGAATAAATCTTTTTCCGCCTGCATCGAGCGGAATTATTCTTTCACTGTTTTCATGTTTCACGGGAATAATTCCGACAGCAACGCCTTTTTTTGAATTAAGCTGAACGACTGCATATAATTCTTTATTTTTCAGAAACGGAAACGGCAGTGAATCATTGACAACAAGCCCCGATATAAAGGGTTTTATTTCACGCCTGAAATACAATTCAAGGAATGACTGTTCATCTTTTGTAGCGTTTTCAATTTTCACGTGTTCATAACCGTATGCAGATAGTTCTTTCATTGTCTTTTTGAATGATTCTTCTACAGTAGGCTGTAAACGGCGGACGGCTGTAAAAATTGCATCTAACTGTTGTGCAGGTGTCATGCCTGTTTTGCTGTCTTTTTTATTTTTATCTGTTTTTTCGGTATCTGTCAGTGAACCGACACGAACCATAAAAAATTCGTCAAGATTGCTCTGATAGATAGCTGAAAACGAAAGCCTTTCAAGTAAGGGATTATTTGTATCGGTTGCTTCCTCAATTACTCGGGCGTTAAATTTTAACCATGATAATTCTCTGTTTTCGTAATAATCCATAAAAATAGTCCTCCTCTGCCATCGGCAAAAAAAGTTAAGATTTACAGTTTTATTATACAGCTTTTTTTACAGCCTGTCAAGGGATTTGCATTTGTATTTTATACGGCTTATATTTACAAAAACACAGCAAAAAAAAGCAGGCAGACCCATTCCGTGAAATCTGCCCGAAAATATTAGAGAAGTAATAATTATTTATATTATATGCAGGTAGTGAAAAAAATATTCATCGTGTACCGAAGATTTTTTCAAGAATTGTCAAAACCGTTTCGCCGAGGCTGTCTGAATCAATAATTTCAGCGGCTTTGTCGGGTCGATTTGTAATAATATTGTCAACGCCCATAGCAATCATATGATGTATATCTGACGGGCGGTCAACTGTCCATACAAAAACACGCTTTCCGTTTTGATGTGCCATATTAACTATACTCTGATTTATAAAAATATAATTAAGACTTACGGCATCAATATATCTTAGTTGGGAAAATGACGTTGAACTTGCGATATTAGCTATGAGACCCGTTTTTATTTTCGGGTTAAGTTTTTTAATTTCTTTTAGTGCCGTATACGAAAATGATGTAATATAGCATGATTTTTCAATATCGTATTCTTCAATTACTTCAACAGTCTTTTCTGCCGTTTTCTTCACATCACCATGATTTTTTATTTCAATGTTAAACATTATATCATCACCGACATCTTCAATAACATCGGAAAGAAGTACAATTTTTGCATCATCAAATTCACCGTCTTTTTTAAACCAGCTCCCAGCAGAAAATTTCTGTAGTTCATCATAAGTATAATTTTTCAGTTCGCCTTTGCCGTCTGTTGTGCGGTCAATCTTTTCATCATGAAAAACAACAATCTGTTCATCGGCGGTAAGCTGAACATCAAGTTCTATATAGTCTGAACCCGTTTCAACAGCCGATTCAAAAGCATACAATGTATTTTCAGGAGCAACAGCAGAAAATCCCCTGTGTGCAGTTACTTGTGTTCTTGTAATAATTCCCATATTCAGATTTATATTTCCCTTGTAAAGGGCTTTTATATACGTCATGTTTAGGAGTACGCCCGAAACGATAAGAGAAATAAAAATAATACATTTCGTCATAGGTTTCAATTTTTTTGCCGTAAAGTCGGGGAGTGATATTATTTCTTCCGTGTCTTTTACTTCCTGAAAAAAACGGTTTGTTACCCAACATATCACGGCAGGAACAGAAAGAAATGACGACAATATACCAAAAACACGCACTGCATATTTAAGGACTTTTAAAGCACTTCTGAAAGCATCGGCAGGTTTTGAAAAACCTTTTATAATAAAGACTATAATAAACCCGATTCCGAGAGTAAGAACGGCACTTAATGCAAGCATACAAAGACTCCATAAAAGAAGTGAAACAGCCATTCTGAATTTATTGCCCCTTATAGCCGAACGGCTTTTTTTAGTGCATTCACTGAAATTAGTATCAGTAAGTACAAGATAGTGCAAGCTGTAACTCTGTTCGACTATCAGTATAACAACAAGAATCTGTATAAGAATATAGACAACAACCGCAGAAGTGTTGCTTACAGATTTGAAAATAGTTCTCACTATCGGCATAAGCGGAGCAAGAAACTGTCCTGAAGCAAAAGTGAATTGTACTATGGGCATGAACATCATAAACACAAGAAATCTCGGTATTCCTCCCCATTTAAAAGCCTTTGCAAATGCTTTCAATCCTGTAACGAACATTCCCCCCACTGAAATTTTTTTATGCTTATTACAGCAGGCAAAACAGACAACAAGTGCAGAAAGTTCAACAAAAGTAAAAAATGCAACACAGAATAAAAGAACTATAAATGCGAATATAGTTGTCGGATTTTTCAGATAAATAAGCAGGTTTTCATCTGAGAGATACGTCACACCCGATACTTTCATTGTATATTTGAGAATATATGCAAGTACAGGTGCACCTATAGCCACAAGAAAAAGTTTTAACAAAAGTTCAAAAACAACAAAACGGGGAAACGCTCTTGCAAAAGATGAGGCTGATTTCAGGAAATTTTTCATTATTCGTTTTGCTCCTTTGTTTTTTTCCGTGAATTGTTTCTACACAAAAAAAATTTACAGATTTTTCATATTTCAAAAAACTCACAGTTATAATTATACCACATGATTTCTTTAAAGTCAACAAAAAAAATATGTCCGTCTACGGCGTACAAGCGTATTCACCAAAAACACAAATTTTACTGTCTTAAATTTGGATTTTATATCAATTGATTTTGGCGGAAAAAAGGAATATAATAATTATTGATGCATAAAAACATACTAAAATTATTATATAAAGGAATGGTATTTTTCATGGGTAATAAAGTTGTTAAATTCGGCGGAAGCAGTCTTGCAGATGCCAATCAGTTCAGAAAAGTTGCTGATATAATATCAAGTGACAGCAAACGCAGATATGTTGTTCCGTCTGCTCCGGGAAAACGTTTTTCGGACGATATAAAAATTACAGATATGCTTTATAAATGCTGTGAACTTGCAGGAAGCGGTATGGACTTCTCGGAAGATTTTCAGCTTATAAAAGACAGATACAACGGTATTATTTCCGAACTCGGTATCAATATGTCACTTGAAAACGAATTTGATTCAATAGTAAAAGAACTGACAGCTCGCCCGGCTAAGGATTTCGCAGCAAGCAGGGGTGAATACCTCAACGGAAAAGTCCTTGCCGAATATCTCGGTTTTAATTTTATTGATGCTGCCGACGTTATTATTTTTGACACAAAGGGCGTTTTACTTCTTGACGATACTGTAAAAGCTGTCCGTAAAAAGCTTAAAGGACTTGACAATGCAGTAATTCCCGGATTCTACGGACGTACAACAGAGGGGTATATAAAGACATTTTCAAGAGGCGGTTCAGATGTTACGGGTTCAATTATCGCAAACGCCGTAAGGGCAGAAATTTATGAAAACTGGACAGATGTTTCAGGTTTCCTTGTTGCCGACCCGAGAATAGTTGAAAATCCTGATGTTATTGAAGTAATTACTTATAGAGAACTTCGTGAACTTGCATATATGGGTGCGTCCGTTCTTCATGAGGACGCTATTTTCCCCGTACGTTCCGCAGGTATTCCGATAAATATAAGAAATACAAACAGTCCATCAGATGCAGGTACTATGATTGTTTCAGATGATTTTGATTTCAGCCGTGAAAGCCTTAATCATACAATTACAGGTATTGCAGGAAGAAAAGGTTTCAGCACTATAAATATTGAAAAAGCTATGATGAACAGTGAAACGGGTTTCGGAATGAAAGTTCTTAAAGTTCTCTATGAAAACGGTCTTTCATTTGAACATATGCCGTCAGGTATCGACACGATGAGTATTACTGTTGACAGTTCAAAACTTAACCCTGTGCGTGATAAAGTAATTGCAGGAATACGAAAGGAAGTTTCCCCTGACAACATTGAAATTGAAGACGGTATAGCACTCCTCGCCATAGTGGGCAGGCGTATGAGAAACACAAGGGGTACTGTTGCAAGAATTTTTGCATCAATGGCACACGCAAGAATAAATGTAAAAATGATTGACCAAGGTTCAAGCGAACTTAATGTTATAATCGGTGTAAGCGAACATGACCTTTCAGAAGCTATCCGCAGAATTTACGATATGTTTATAAATTCCGAAAAAATATGATTGAGAATCCCCTGTAAATCAGGGGATTTTTTTAATCAATATGAATTTAATATTCTGAATTTCCATTCAAAATCCTGTGGGTTTTCTTTAAGATTTTTCCAGTCGTTTTCTTCCGGAATATACTTTTTCATTTCATTCAGAACGAATATATTAGTATGCTTTATACATTCAAGTGCCCATATGAAACGCCTTAATTTATGAGCATTTTCAATATTAGACATTTCCTGTGACATACTTTCAGACCATTTATATTCACTTTCAGGAACAAATGAATTTTTCAGCAGGTATCTGTAAACTTCATGTAATGATTTTTTCGGTAGTGGTATTTGAAAGTCTTTACTTGTGTAAATGTTTTCTGAATATTTGTTTGCAATTTCAACAAGACCGTTCCGTATATATTCAAAATTCCATGAACACCAGTAACATATTTCAATGTAGTTATCATCGGGAAAATCATAATCCCTGCTGATAATTTTTCCTGTTTTCTTTTCAATAACTTTTGCTTCAATATATATTTTAACTCCTACTGAAAGGGACGGGCAATTTATGTCCGTCCCCTGTTTTTTTATCTTACTTTTTTGGCAATATCGTCAATAAGTTTTACAAGTAAATCATTCTGTGACATTGAGCCTAAATCGCCTTCACGTCTTGAACGTACTGAAACAGTATTGCTTAAAGCCTCTTTGTCACCCATTGTAAGCATAATCGGAATTTTTTCAACAGTAGCAGAGCGGATTTTATAACCGACTTTTTCAGCCCTGTCGTCTACAGTCACACGTATTCCGGCATTTTCAAGTTTTACACGAACTTCATTACAGTAATCAAGATGACGGTCTGCAACGGGAATAATTCTCACCTGTTCGGGAGCAAGCCACAAAGGCATTGCACCGGCATATTTTTCAATCATATATGCAAGTGTTCTTTCATAACAGCCGAGGGATGTTCTGTGAATAATATAGGGGTGTTTCTTAGTGCCGTCAACGTCTACATATTCCATTCCGAAACGTTCGGCAAGGAGCATATCAATCTGAATTGTAACAAGAGTATCTTCTTTGCCGTATACGTTCTTATATTGTATATCAAGTTTAGGGCCATAGAAAGCAGCTTCATCAATTCCAATCTCATATTCAACGCCGAGGTGGTCAAGAATTTTAGCCATAACAGACTGTGCCTCTTCCCACTGTTCAGCAGTACCTTCATATTTATTTTTAGGATTTGCAGAATCCCATTGTGAGAACCTGAAAGTACAATCTTCAAGAAGTCCTACTGTACCGAGCATATATTTAGCAAGTTCAAGACAATCTTTAAATTCTTCTTCAAGTTGGTCAGGGCGGAGTATAAGATGTCCTTCAGATATTGTAAACTGTCTTACACGTATAAGACCGTGCATTTCACCTGAATCTTCCTTGCGGAAAAGTGTAGAAGTTTCGCCCAGTCTCATTGGCAAATCACGATATGAACGTTGTCTGTTCAAAAATACCTGATACTGAAACGGGCAAGTCATAGGACGGAGTGCAAAACATTCCTTTGTTTCGTCGTAAGGGTCTCCGAGTACAAACATTCCGTCAAGGTAATGCTCCCAATGACCTGAAATTTTATACAGTTCCCTTTTAGCGAGATAAGGTGTTTTTGTGAGTAAATAGCCGTGTTTCTGTTCAACATCTTCAACCCACCTCTGGAGCGTCTGAATAACTCTTGCACCCTTTGGCAGAATGACGGGCAGTCCCTGACCGATAGAGTCAACAGTTGTGAAATATTCAAGTTCACGTCCGAGTTTATTATGGTCACGGAGTTTAGCCTCTTCTCTCTGTTTAATATCGGCTTCAAGTTCTGCACTCTTAGGATAAGCGACAGCATATACTCTTGAAAGCATCTTGTTTTTTTCTGAACCTCTCCAATAAGCACCTGTACATGAAAGAAGTTTGAAAGCCTTTACTGGTGCTGTTGTCATAAGGTGAGGGCCTGCACATAAGTCAACAAACTCACCCTGTTTATAGAATGAAATAGGTTCGCCTTTGCCTGCGTGTTCTTCACAAAGTTCAATTTTATATGGTTCGTCCATTTCCTTTAATTTAGCAATTGCATCTTCAGGTGAAAGTTCAAACTGTTCAAGTGGTAAACCCTCCTTGACAATTTTTTTCATTTCTTCTTCAATATTTTCAAGTTCCTCCTGAGTAAAAGGCTTTTCAAGGTCAAAATCGTAATAGAAGCCGTTATCAATTGCAGGGCCTATAGCAAGTTTTGCATCGGGGTAAAGTCTTTTAACAGCTTGTGCAAGAATGTGTGAAGCAGTATGCCAAAAAGTCTTTTTTCCGTCTACGGAGTCAAAAGTACATACTTCAAAATTGCAGTCGTTTTCTACAATCGTTCTCATGTCTTTAACTTCGCCATTGATTTTCACACAACATGATGCCTTGTAAAGCCCCATGCCGATACCCTTTATTATTTCGCTTGCAGGTAAAGCGGATTCAATTTCACGGATACTTCCGTCTTTAAGGGTTAATTTAATCATAATTTTTTCTCTCCTTTGTAAAAATTTTCAAACTCTGCCTGTAACTTCAATGCCGTTATCTGTACCAAGTTCCATAGTAAGCGGTGTAAGATAGCCGTCGGTGCTGTCAACATTGAAACATAAAACAACGCCGTCTTCATCTACATCAATATATGCACTCGTAACCTGAAGGCATTCTTCCAAAGTTTCGGACAAACCGCCATAATAACCCTCATCTGAAATAATTTCAGCGATTTTCTTTTTGTTGCGGTTCAGCTTGTCAAGTTTCTGAGCTATCTCGCTGAAATTGTCCATAATTTCCTGTTGTTCCTCAACATAAAAACGTACAGTTACCATATTGTCCCACAGCTTATAATTGATTTCATAAGCCTCTTCTTTTTCGTTGTATTGGATTTTATTCATAAATTCACCACCTTTTTAAATTTAAAAAGTCCCTCATACCCGAAAAAGGCACAAGGGACGACTGTAACCGTGATTCCACCCTGATTCACACAGAAAAATATTCCATGTCTTATTAGCTCTGTAACGGGAGCAGCGTTGTTTATTAAACACTCTCAGAGGCGGTGTGCTTTATTCCCTGTCGTTACCGCCTCACAGCAAAAAGCGGATTCTCTGAAAACGACCTGACGGAAAAAAGCCTTCCTCGTCATTGATTTTAATTATTCATATCATACTGACATTATACTATACTTTTCATTAAAAGTCAATAGTTCGGGCGAAAAAAATTATTTCTGAATATATTCGTCCATAGCTGCGGCGGCTGTTTTTCCTGCACCCATAGCAAGTATTACTGTTGCCGCACCTGTAACGGCATCACCGCCGGCATAAACGCCTTCTTTTGAAGTAAGACCGTTTTCATCAGCAATAATTCCGCCCCACTTCTGCGTTTCAAGACCGTCTGTCGTTGATTTAATAAGGGGATTGGGAGAAGTACCGATTGATATTATAACACTGTCTGTTTCTATTTCAAAAAATGCGTCGGGAATCGGTACAGGCTTAGCCCTGCCTGACGCATCGGGTTCAGAAAGTTTCATCTGCTGACATACTACACTTTTTACCCAGCCTTTACCATCGGACTTTATTTCAACGGGATTTGAGAGAAATTTAAAAATAATTCCCTCTTCCTTAGCGTGTTCAATTTCTTCGGCACGTGCAGGCAATTCATTTTCTGTACGTCTGTATACTATATATACATCAGCACCCATTCTTTTAGCACATCGTGCGGAATCCATTGCAACGTTTCCGCCCCCGACTATAACAGCCCTTTTGCCAGCCTGAACAGGTGTTGAACTGTCAGTTCTGTATGCTTTCATGAGGTTTATTCTCGTGAGAAATTCATTTGCAGAATAAACACCGTTGAGGTTTTCGCCCTTTATATTCATGAATCTCGGAAGCCCTGCACCTGAACCTATGAACACACTTTCAAATCCGTATTCTTTCATAAGTTCGTCTATTGAAACAGTTTTTCCGACAATTGTATTTGTTTCTATCTTAACGCCCATATCTTTAAGACCGTTAATTTCTTTCTGTACTATACTTTTAGGAAGTCTGAATTCCGGAATGCCGTAAGAGAGAACACCCCCGGCAATGTGTAAAGCCTCAAAAATTGTAACATCATAGCCTTTTCTTGCAAGGTCGCCTGCACAGGCAAGTCCTGCGGGGCCTGAACCTATAACAGCCACTTTATGACCATTTGAAACAGGCTTTTCAACGGGAGTTTCGGGCATTGCGTTGTGACGGTCGGCAACAAATCTTTCAAGCCTTCCTATTGCAACGGGTTCGCCCTTTATTCCTCTGACACACTTGCTCTCGCATTGCGTTTCCTGCGGACATACTCTTCCGCATATAGCCGGCAGAGAACTTGAATTTGTTATAATTTTATAAGCTTCTTCAAAATTTCCGTCTGCAACCTGCTTAATAAATGATGGTATATCTATCTGTACTGGACAGCCAGTCATACATGGTTTATTCTTACAATTCAGACATCTTTTTGCTTCGTCTATTGCCTGCTCCTCTGTATAACCAAGTGCGACTTCTTCAAAGTTTTTATTTCTTTCGTCCGGATTCTGTACAGGCATTTCGTTTTTCTTCAATGACATATTAGGCATAATATTTTACTTTCCCTCCTGACTGAAAAGACTACAGGTATTTTCATGTGCCTTACGTTCAAACGGTTTATACATTCCGCCCCTTGCGATAGCTTCATCAAAGTCTATAAGATGACCGTCAAATTCAGGGCCGTCAACACAGGCAAATTTAGTTTCTCCGCCGACTGTAAGGCGACAACCTCCGCACATTCCCGTGCCGTCAATCATAATCGGATTCATTGATGCAACAGTAGGAATGTTATATTCTTTTGTAAGCTGACAGACAAATTTCATCATAATAAGAGGGCCTATTGTAATAACTCTGTCGTATTTTTCACCGCTTTCCATAAGCCTTTTAAGAGCATCAGTAACAAGACCTTTTTCACCTGCTGAGCCGTCATCAGACATAAGAACATATTTTGTGCTTGATTCTTTGAACTCTTTTTCTAAAATTACTAAATCCTTATTTCTGAAACCTACTATTGAATGTACCTCAACACCAAGACTATGAAGTTTCTTTGCAACAGGATAAGCTATTGCACAGCCTACACCTCCGCCGACTACAGCGACTTTTTTTAAACCGTCCGTTTCTGTCGCACGTCCGAGAGGCCCTGCAAAATCATGCAGACATTCGCCCTCATTCATATGATTAAGTTTTTCAGTAGTAGAACCTACAATTTGAAATATAATGGTAACTGTACCGATTTCACGGTCAAAGTCGGCTACAGTAAGCGGAATACGCTCACCGTTTTCGTCTGTCCTAAGAATTATGAACTGTCCGGGTTCACATTTTTTCGCAACTTTCGGAGCGTTTATTTTCATAAGTGTAACAGTAGGATTAAGACTTCTTTTTTCCACAATTTCAAACATCATTTTCGCTTCCTTTCGTAAAAATATACCGTCCCCACACAAACGACTGTGTCAAAGATTATTATATCACATTATTTTTTAACATGGAAATATAATATTTTATATTTATATATTCTGTTATCAATATCAGTGCAAATAATTTTCAAAAAATAAAACTAACGATATTCAGCAAATGCGGCTTCATTGCGTACTTCATAGAATTTATTCACAAGCCGCAATTCCATTTCAGAGAGTTTATGACCGGTAGAATATATCAACATATCTTTAAAGCTGTTGTCGTGAAAGTCGCATCTTCTCTGAACAAGATTATACTTTCCGCAAAGACTTTTCGGAACAGGAGAATCAAGCATAAATGAATTTGGAACGGTCAGCAAAAAATCTAAAGCACTTCCCCTATCATACATACATACTTTCCTTACAGGAATATCGGCAGGACGATTTGCGGCAAACAGCTTTTCAACTGCTCCTGAAACGTATGGTATAGCGTCATCGCCCTGAGTAAGTTCAATATATTTACAGGAAAGTTCCGAATATTCCAGATTTTCAGTATGTGCGGCAGGGTGTTCGGCAGACATGACTGCAAGCATTTCAAATTCCCACAACAATTTACTGCTGAGATTCTTTTCGTCCAGAAAGTCCATGAAATATTTTTCATGTACTGTGTTGAACCTTACTATGCCGAAATCATAACTGTTTTCACGGACGTTTTCTATTGTACGCAGGGAATTTGTTTCACAAAAATATACTTCCATATCGTCGGGGTTATCAATTTCAGCAATATATTCCGAAAAAGCTTTTGAAATATAACCTGTTCGGGGAACAGAAATACGGAGCTTGTTATTTTTATATTTTCCGGGTGAATGTATAGCTTCCATGTTATCTATCTGCATAAGAATCTGCTTTGCATAACCGAGAAACTTTATTCCCTGGTCTGTCGGAATAACGCCCTTTGAAGTACGTCGGAATATAGTTATTCCGAGAGTGTTCTCCAGTTCTTTTATAGCTTTGCTCAGATTAGGCTGAGCCATGTACAGATTTTCAGCAGCTTGAGTTATGGAGCGTGTTTTTTCAATTTCAACCGCATACCTGAAATGAAGTGTATTCACAGCTTGCCCTCCTTAATTATCTTTTATTTTTTGCTGTCCGGTGTTATTTCTTCAACCGTCCAGTGTTTTATTTTAGGTTTCTTTACTTCTTCAACAATAGGTTCTTCCTCCTGCGGTTCTTCTTCGGGAACAAATGTACTTTCGGGAATATCTTTTACAGGTTTGCATGGATTTCCGACTGCAACAACACCTGACGGAATGTCATTTACAACGACACTTCCGCCACCTATTACAACGTTGTCGCCGATAGTAACACCCGGCATAACACTGACATTTCCGCCAATCCATACATTATTGCCGACTTTTATCGGCTTTGCATATTCAAGACCTGCATTGCGTGCCTTATAGTCAAGGGGATGACCTGCTGCATAAAATCCGCAGTTAGGGCCTATGAAAACATTGTCACCGAAAGTAACTTCCGCACAGTCAAGAATTACAAGATTATGGTTAGAATAGAAATTGTCGCCAATCATTATATTATAGCCATAGTCACAGAAAAAATTCGGTTCAATCCATGTGTTTTCACCCTTGAAAGCTATAATTCTGCTTAAAAGCCTTTCCCTTTTCTGAAAATCGTTATATGTGGCTGAATTATATTCCGCACATAGTTTTTTTACACTTATTCTTTCCGCAACAAGTTCCTTATCGTTGCCGTTATAGAGTTCGCCTGCTTGTAATTTTTCCTTTTCGGTCATAAAAAAACCTCCTTTTTATCTTTTACTTCCCTTTGCTCCGAAACTTCCGCCCATAGCAAGTATATTTGTATCAAACGAATAATTTATTTTTTCGCCCATTCTGTAACGTTTAAGTGCAAGCTGTATCATTTTTTCAAGAAGTTCGGAATATTTAACGCCTTTCGGTTCCCAGAGATAGAATGCGAGTGAACCGGGTATTGTATTTATTTCATTTATATAAATTTTATTATCAGCCATATCAAGCATAAAATCTATACGTGTAACACCGTTACAACCTAAATATCTGAAAGCATCAACAGCAGTCTTTCTTATAAATTCGTCCTGTTCGGGTGTAATGTCAGCAGGAATCTTTCTTTTAAGGGTAGCCATTCCCTTACTTCCACCCGACTTTCCACCGCCTCCGACATACTTCTGTTCAAAACTTAAAATATCGTCATCACTTGCCTGAACAGGTTCTTCACATATTGAAGCCTCTGCCGATTCACTGTCACCGACTACGGAACAATTTATTTCTTTAAGCTGTACAACAGCAGGTTCAACGAGTATTCTATCGGAAAATTCAAAGGCATTTTCCATTGATTTAATAAGACTGTCTCTGTCTGATGCTTTTGAAATACCAACGCTTGAACCGAGGTTTATAGGCTTTACAATTACGGGATAACCGAATTTTGATTCAACTTTATCCGCACATTCTTCAATTTTATCAATCTCAAATGAAGAGAATCTGCAACAATCAAGTACAGGAAATCCTGCATCTTTGAGTAAAATCTTCATGACAAATTTATCCATACCTACAGCCGATGAAAGAACATCACAACCGACATAGGGAATGTCAAGTGTCTGCAAATATCCCTGTAAAGCACCATCTTCAACGTTAGTGCCATGAACTATGGGAAAAGCTATATCAACGTCCGAAATAAGATTAGAACCGAATTTTTTCATCTTCTGACGAATAAGCTGTACTTTTCCCTCACTTCTCACAAAAACACATGAAGTACATTCTTTCAGGAGTTCGGGAATATCCCTGAATGCGTTTATGTCAAAAAGTTTTTCACCTGTCCAAAATTCATTTTGTTTAGTCATGTAAACGGGAATAATATTATACTTTTCCTTGTTCATGCTTGCCATAGCCTGAACGGCTGAAATAACAGATACTTCATGTTCAACGCTTTTTCCTCCGAAAATAACAGCAAGATTGATTTTCATAATAAATCTACTCCTTTTATATAAATTAGTAATTGTCGGGAAGGTCATTTTCAAGAAGAACGATTTTTTTCTTGTCAGTCCTGTATTCCTGAACTTTTGCAAGTGCTTCATTAAGACCGTCCGCAACGTAGACATTTTTCATATCATAACCGGCATCTTTTATGCCGTTGTAAATTGGCACTGTCTGATTTTTTCCGACGAGTACAATATAATCGCAGGCTTTCGCCGCCTCCTGTCCGAACTCAAAATTAAGTTCCTCCTGCTTTTCACCAAGTTCAACCATACCGGGAGTTACAAGAATACGGCACGCATCAAACAGTCCGAGAACGTTAAGAGCCGCACGGCAACCGTTAGGATTTGAGTTGTAGGCATCGTCAATATAAGTAAGATTTCCGCCTTTGTCAAGAAGTTGAAGTCTATGCGGTACAGGGGAAATGCGTTTAACGGGAAGTATCAGCTTTTCAAAGGGTATGCCGATGCCGTGACAATATGCAATAGCACCGAGAACGTTCTGTACATTGTGTTCACCTAAAAGTTTCATTGTAAAACGACAATTTTCACCGTTCGGGGCAATTACTGTAAATTCCGTTCCCCTGTCCGATACGGAAATATCTTTTGCACGATAGTCGTTATGTTCCTGCAAACCGTACATAACAGCATTTTTATATTGAGGGGCTTTTTTGCGTATAAGTTCATTGTCGCCATTCAGATAGATTTTTCCGCCGACTGCCTGAACGCTGTCAGCAAGTTCAAATTTTGTATTGACAATGTTTTCTATTGAACCGAATGTTTCAAGATGCTGTTCGCCGACTGATGTTATAATGCCGTCGTGAGGGTGGGCAATTTCACAGAGTTCTTTTATTTCATGTACACGCCTTGCACCCATTTCACAAATAAAATATTCATGAGTCGGTTTCAAATCACGTCTTACTGTAATTGTAACACCCATAGGCGTATTAAAACTTTCAGGTGTTTTGAGTGTGTTATATTGTGAACTCAATAATTCACTAAGATAGAATTTCATGCTTGTTTTTCCGTAACTGCCTGTAATGCCGATTTTGTGAAGGTCAGGCATTTCAGATAAAATTCTTTTAGCGTCATTTATATACCAATGTTGAATATACGTTTCAAGCGGTTTGTTTATAAGATTTGACAAAGGCACAAGCAACGGAGTAAGCCACACGACAATATTTATAATAAAATAAGGCGTATATACACCAAAAGGAATATGTTTGTCACTGCCTGCTTCACCGTTATAAGCCACAATAAACGCTGATATAAAACATATTGCAACTATTATGAAAAAAGTTGTCATCATGCGTTTTACACGTGCTGTATATACAAGCGGTTTCTTGAATTTTTTTCCGGGCTTGTTGAGTATGGCAATTATTATATAAGATATACAGTATATCGGCAAAAGATATGTCCACGCATTAACCAAAAAAAGAACCAAATCGCCGGATATTAACATTATTGCAGGAAAAATATATCTCTTGTAATTTTTCTTCATCCACCGTGAATGTTCAGGGGTTTTATAGCCGTTAAGCTGTAACATATGAAATTCTCTCAGACTGAAAAAGATAATTCCGAAAAGTGCCATAACAGCATATAACACAAAAACTAAAATATCCATCACATAATCTCCTTATTCTTCAATCTTCATAAACGAACACATTACACGGTTGAAAGTGAACTGTTGTTCAAGGAATGAGTAATGACCCGCATTTTCAAGTTTTACAAGACCGGCATCGGGAATAAGTTTTTCCATTTTTTCGCCGTCTGAAAGCGGTGTAGCAGTATCATTCACACCCCATACAAGCAGAGTAGGACATTTTATATTCGGGAGTAAAGGCTCTAAATCTTCATTGACGACTTTAACAAGAACCTGCCTCATAAGAGGAGAGGCGGCGGCATAGTCGGCACTACCCATTTTTTTGCGGAAATTTTCCAATGCGTCGGGGGCTATTTTCTGCATAATACCTGTAGAAAGAAATGCTTTTCCGGCTTTATAGTAATACGTCCGGAAACTCTTTTTATTTGACTTTGGCGGAAGTATTCCCGCACTGTCTACGAGTATTACTTTAGTTATCTTAAACGGAATATTTTTACGGCTGTTCAGCTTTATAATTACACGACCGCCGAAAGAATGCCCCAAAAACATAATTTCCTTGTTGTCATAGTCTTTCAGAAAGTCAATGACAAAATTAACATAATCATCAACACACCATGCCGACGGCGGTTCTTCACTTTCACCAAAACCGGGCATATCCATTGCAACAACGGTATATTTTTTTGAAAGCAGGTCAATGAGATTTGCAAAAAGTTTTATATTACTGCCCCAGCCGTGAAGCAGTACAATTAAATCGCCACTGCCTTTCTGTTCATAATTTATCTTGATATTATTTACTGTTTTGTACATTTGTTATCTCCAAAGTTTAAATTTAGGCGTTCAATAAATTCTATATGCATGAATATACATAATATGCCAATAGTTTAATTATATCATGTAGGAGAATCAATGTCAATTATCAAAGGTGAAGAAAATATCCTTATTTTGTAACGGAATATGTTGTAAATTTCAGAATCCTAATTTTTCATAATCCTCTTTTATGAAACGATGATAAGTAATATGAATATGTCCGTCTATTTCTTCTTCAAGTGAAATACAATATAAATATTCGTCGGGGTTCCCGTCGGCAAAGTATACAAGACGGTCAAATTCACCGTTTTCTTTTATTTCAGAAACTACATTGTCGGAATATTTCCTGAACACTGATATAACATCATCAAACGAAACAGAATGGCTTCTGACAGTATTTATAAATTCTGTGATAAATTCAAATCCGTCAAGACTGTTCACATAAGCCGTACCTTCGGCAGATACAGTTATACAAAAACCGTCTTTTACAGGGCGGAATGTTATTTCACCCGGTATTTCACGGCTATTTTCCGCAAAGTTTTCAAGTGCCTTTTTCATTTCCTCATAGTCAAGATTTTCACCGATAAGACTGTTCAGAGAGTTCAGCATATAATTAAAACTTATGGGTCTTTTTTCAAAACCGAGTTTTATCTGTGCTTCTTTGATATTATCAATTATATTTTTTTCAAGTCTTTTATAATTCATTATAAGTTCCTCCTTTTAAAATATTATATCATGCCATAAAACTTTATTCAACATCATAATTTGATAAAACAAAAAAATAATAGAAAAAATATAATATATATTACAAATTATATTGACTTTTTTAAAACATTATGGTAATATTAGTTTATAGTAATTCAAATAAGCATAAAACCGAAAATTTTCTGCACTGGATTTTCGGAAAAAATAAAATTATAAACGGAGGGTTTTTAAAATGTTTGACAAATCAAAGAACATCAGACGTATTGTAAGCATTTCCGCAGCAGCAGTATGTATGATGTCAGCACTCAATTTTGCACCGCTCAATGACAGACAAGTTGTTGATGCGGCTGAAGACGTAATGACAGCTTTTGAAATTACGGAAGATATGAAAATAGGCTGGAATCTCGGAAACTCCCTTGACTCCACAACATCATCAGCTCACGCAGGTCTTGAAACTGAAACAGCATGGGGCAACCCGAAAGCTACTCAGGAAATGATTGATGCTGTAAAAGCTAAAGGATTCAATACTATAAGAATACCTACAACATGGTATCAGCATCTTGACGAAAATAATAACATAGACCCCGAATGGATGGCTCGTGTTCATGAAATAGTTGACTATGCATTCAATGATAATATGTATGTTATACTTAACGTACACCATGAAGAATGGATTAACAGACCCGACCTCGGTACAGCCTATGACGAAATGTCTGTTAAACTCAAAGCTATATGGAAACAGATTGCAGAAGAATTTAAAGACTATGACCAGCACCTTATTTTTGAAGGAATGAACGAACCACGTGCGGCAGGTACTGACCACGAATGGTGGGGACCTCAGCAGGATGAAGTTGATACTATAAACAAACTCAATCAGGATTTCGTTGATACTGTAAGAAGTGTTGAATCTCCCTACAAGGATACAAGACTTTTAATGTGTCCGCCTTACTGTGCATCAAGTGATTCAACTATGATGTCAACTCTTAAAGTTCCTGACGACGATTATGTAGCCGTATCTATTCACGCTTATTCACCTTATGGTTTCGCCATGGATAAAGAAAGTGACCATAGCACTTTTTCAGAGGCATATGCTACTGAACTTGAAACAATTTTAAACGGTATCCGCAAGCAGTTTGTTGAAAAGGATATTCCCGTTGTTCTCGGTGAATTCAGTGCTTCAAACTACAATAACACAGAGGCTCGTTGTGAATGGGCTGAAAAGTACATAACCCTTATGAAAGGTTACGGCATTCCGTGCGTACTCTGGGATAACGACGCAAGAGGAAACGAAGACCAATCAGAAGCCCATGATTATCTCAACAGGGATACTCTCGAATGGTATGAAGATTCAGGTCAGGTTATTGATACAATGATGAAAGTACTCGCTGATGATTCTATCAAGTGGGGAAGTACAAAGTACGGCATTCAATATGACCATGAAGATATTTCTAAGGGAACAGTTCTTATTAAAGGCCCCGCAAGGATTGATGCATCTATAGAAAATGGAAACTGTACACAAAATGCTATAATCAAATGGAAAGATATTGAAGGAAAAGATATTGCTGTTGAATTTATAGGAGATGAACCCGTTCTTGCATTTATGGACAGCAATTGGGAAAACTGGACAGAAGTAAAAGCATATGATGTTGACGAAAAGAACGGAATAGCTTACTTCTCATCTGAAAATATAAAGAATGCATGGCCGGTCGATATTTCAGAACTTAACAGCATATGTGCAAAGACAAACGGCGTTACAACTGTTGGCAACATAGTGGCAATAAGTGCATCTTCAGTAAAACCGCCCGAGGAAGACCCCGAACCTGAAGTTCCGGTTTATCCGGCAGAATTATCAAACAGAGGCGACAGCAACAAAATGACAGCTAAATTTACAGGTAAAGCAGGAACATATGCTAACGGCTGTATAGGCTATATGAATGGCGAGGACTGGGAAAGTATCGAATGGGAAGGCACTGTAGACAGTGACGGAAATCTTGTTATTGAAGCTGACATCAGTCAGATTCCCGATTCTGTAAAAGATGTTCAGATTCAGGTATGGTGGAGCGATACTCCGCTTGAATTTGAAAGCTACAATTTCGGCGACAGTGAACAGACAAATCCGACAACTACAACTACTACAACAGCACCTGATTCTCAGACAACATCAACTACTACAACTACAGGCACAGGTATAACACCATCTGTAAATTATGGTGATACTAACTGCGACGGAGCAGTAAATATTTCTGATGCTGTATTGATTATGCAGTCAATCGCAAACCCCGACGAATTTACCCTTTCTGAAGAAGGAAGAATTGCAGGCGATGTTTATAAAACCGGCGACGGTATCACAAACAATGACGCTCTTGTAATTCAGTATGTAGAAATCAAAACTCTTTCAGTAGCTGACCTCCCTGTTGATGCTCTCCCCGAATAATGATTAAATAATAAAAGGACGTACTTTTAAAGTACGTCCTTTTTTTCTTACTCTTTGATATAAACTGCCGTTATTTCAGAAATATATGCTCTGTGATAAGGGTCATTTCCATAAACTTTTTCCGCTATTCCGTCGCCCGTTGTAAAGCCGTTTTCCTGTATATCATAGTTATACAGCTTACGGCACACAAACACAAGGTCTGCTTCCCCAAAAGTCATACAGCCGTCAGTTTCAACAGGTGTAAGCCCTGTTTCCTTAACTTTGTCGCAGTCTTTGCCTGAATGTGAACCGCAGAAAGAAAGTGCATTTCTATATTTTTCACCTAAGAAAGATGCTGTAAAATATTCTCCGTTTTCTATAAATTCATATGTATAGCGGTTTGGTCTTATGTAGCAGGTGAGAACGTTTTTATTCCAAAGTACACCGAGTTGTCCCCATGATGCCGTCATAGTGTTGAATTTTTCTGCATTTCCTCCTGTAATTAACATCCATTCTTTTCCGATTTTTTCAAACGGATTGAATGAAAGTTCCGAAAGACTGATTTTTTTAAAAGCCATAATAAAATTCTCCTTTATATATTTAATATAATTTCCGAATTTAACGGCTTTACACAAATTATACCCGTCTTAAAGCCGCTTTATATCTCAAACGGAGTTTATCTGTAATCAAAGCGATAAATTCAGAATTTGTAGGCTTGCCTTTTCCGGTATCAACAGTATACCCGAAAAAGGAATTAAGTGTATCAACATTTCCCCTGTCCCACGCAATTTCTATGGCATGGCGTATTGCACGTTCAACTCTTGATGAAGTAGTATCATATATCCCCGCAACAGTCGGATAAAGCAGTTTCGTTACGCTGTCAAGGAGCGTTTTATCTTCTATTGAATAGAGAATAGCTGTTCTGAGATAATGATAACCCTTTATGTGAGCAGGAACGCCGAGTTGGTGAATAATATCAGTCACAACAACTTCCATGTCATCGCTGAGACTGTTAGCCCTGTCACCGAGAGCAGAATTTATTGCTCTGCAAAGGTCGTCTGCATCATATGGCTTGAGAATGAACTTTGACGCACCATTGTCTATAACCTGACGTTCAATAAATTCGTTGTCATATGAAGAAGTAACAACAAAAACAGGAAACTTGACACCGAGTTCCCTCACTCTTTTCATAATCGCAACAACGTCGCCGTTTTGTGCTGTTATGTCAATTACAACAACGTCCGGCGGGTCATTCTTTATAGATTCAAGAATTACATTGCAATCCTTTCGTCTGGTATAGGCATACATACCTCTTTCACGCAGCTTATTTGCGATACTTACACCTGTTTCGGCAGAATCATCGCCTATAAGCACTCTTATTTTGTTGTTCATTTATTTTTACCTCCTTTTGTTCTGTAAGTATATTTTACCACATAATAAAAAGGAAGTGCAACAAATTATTTAAGGTTTTCTTGTATTTTAAGCACGGGAAATGAATAAAACAGCAAGCTGAAAAAATTATTGTCGGATTAACGTTGCGATTTCGCAAGAATACCGTCGGCAATTGTCCTTACTTTAGTACCCGGCGGAAACAGTTTGTCGGCAAGCCTTGAAACAGCGTTCTTTTTGACTGCACGGGCATAAACAGGTACAATTTCAGGTTCGGTGACGGATTCTGACCATTTTTTACAAGTGCTGTCGGAAATGCATGACTTTAGCATCATTCTGTCACCGGGTGCGGAATGGTCTGTAAGAAATTCAAACGGTAATTCAAACCCCGTATATTTCATACAGTCATAAAATTCACCGAAATATTCATTGAACATTTTTATAAAATCGTCTCTTCCCTGCAAAATTTTCTGATTGTTTCCGTTAAGCTGAATAATTTCCTGTTTCCATTTTTCATTAAATTCATAGTCACTTTCAATAAGACTGAAAGTACCGTAAACTATAAAGCCGAGCATATAAGGGTCTTTGCAAAAATCCGATTTAGGTATTTTGTTCTGCGGAACATCAAAACCGTACATTGCATAAAGTCCGAAAGCACATCGAAGTGCGAGATATTTCGGTGAATCAGATTCAAGCAGTATTTTTGATTCAATAAAACCCCTCAATCTGCCCGACTTTACCATAAGGGGAATAATCGGAGAAATAAGTATTGCCTTTGAACCTTTTAAAATAGGGACTTCAACGTCATGTTCAACGTTTCCGCCTATGTGCATAAGTTCTGACGGTTCAACACCTGAAACTTCCTGAATTTTTCCGAAATCATCGGGATTTATTACAAGTACATTATAAGGAGTATAACCGCATTTTTTAAGAATACCGGCAATAATTTCCTGCGGATAAATCGTGTCCACAGAGATAATTATTTTTTTGCCATTCTTTTTTGCCTCATTGAAAAGAACTTTTCCGCATTCACGCACAAACGAAAACTTCTGAATAAGTTCACATTCACGTTTTATGAGAATAGAAACATCATCTTTTTTTAATTTTGCTGTTTTTGCAAGTATACTATATATAATATCAATTGTTACAGATTCTTTTCCATACTTCTTATATGCCGTATCCTGTGCATCAGTGCGGAGTTGTGAAAAACTTTTCCCCTTGTTTAATTTTCTGAAATCGTTTTCCATTAACATAAACATATCTTGCTGTGATGAAAACGGTGTGACAACAAGTATATCGTTCATTTTAAAGCTGATAGCCCTTATATTATTACCCGAAATTTCACGGGTCATTTTATTTAAAAGTTCTTTCTGTTCATTCGACAAGGGTCTTTTATTTATAAATTCGTTCACGGAAAACCTCCTTTTCCGGAAATAAGTTATATATTACCATTCACTGTAACCGTAGTCGTTATAGCCGTAATCTTCATAACCGTAATCATTATATCCATAATCTTCATAACCGTAATCGTTATAACCGTATTCAGGTGTTTCTGTTATCGGTTGGGTGTATTCTTGCTGTAATTCAGAAGAGAAATTTCTGTTTCCTACTGAAAGTTGTCCACCCTCACGCAACATTTTATATTCATCAAGAGTGAGTGAACCCTCTGAATTATATGCACGTATCAGTTCATCTTTAGTTGTGTACTTTTCTGAATAATTACCACTTTCATCTGATATATATTCACCGTACCACAATCCGAAAAATGACCACACTGAATTATCCCTGAAAGAAGTATCAATATCAGGTACATTGTCACATTCACTGACTGCAATAATTTTATTATTTATGTATTTCTGAGCTGACATAAATTGTTCACATCGGCTTCCGAATTTTTTATCTGTTCCTGTATAAAGGTCATAAGATGCAATATCAAAAGTTGATTCATCAACCGTATAAACATCACTCATTCCGTTCCATACCCATATTAAATTATCAAGACCATAATATTCAGTAAAGCGGTTATATATCAGATTCCATAACCATCTGTAGGCATCTGCACCGCCTGCACCCCACCAATACACAGCACCGTTTTCACTGTCATATCCGAGTGAGGCATCATAAAGCGGTCTCCACAAAATAGGAATACCTTTTTCTTTCAGTGGCATAAGTTGTTTTTGTGCTACTTCGTCAATACTCATCATAAGTTTATAGCATTCTTCAGAAATATATCCGTCACTGTAGAGATTGAAAATTTGACCTGACGAATATTTTGCAATGTCAACTTCTGTCATGGCATTCAGAATTGAAAAGTCGCATTCCTGTGCATATACTGATGACTGAAGGGAAGGAGATTTCCATTCCCATGTAATTCCGTTTATACCGCCTTTTTCGTGCCATGCAACGCAGGCATTGACATTTTCCGGGGTAACGTCTGTTCCCGTTTCTGTATCGTCAATTACAGAAAATCTTATTGCAGGATACTGCCCTGTATTCTTATATATAAGTTCAAGTTCATTATTTTCGGGACTTGTGACATATTGTCCTGTAAGCGTATATTTTCCGTAATTGTCGGCAAGAAATTTCATAAGTTCTTTTGTAGGCTCTGATGCATTGGGATTCACCGGAACACTGTTTACTTCATAATTTATATTATTTACGGCAACACTATTTTCAATATCAAGATAATCGAGCATAATATCGCCTTGCGGACATATTTCAATTATAGCTGTACCCTTTTCAATAAATACGCCATAATGCGTTATTTTCTGAAACTGTCCGTCTGACATTGTGTCAAAGCTGTAAAGTTCCGAACCATTCAGCAGAACACGGCATTTTGACGGCATATCAGAAGCAATTCCGAAAGAAATATCATAATGTTGTGTTGCAGGAGCGTCAAAAGTAAATCTGACCGACTTCTGACCCGAATTGTCAAAACCTGTAACATATCCTCCTCCGCTGTAACCGTATCTTTCATTTGAAGCCACAAGACCGTTTTTAAGTCTTTCCCTTTCAGCCTCATAGAGGTCGGAAGCATAAGAATGTTCCATTTCCGGGTAAGATACGGGATTTTCCGCATACTTTTCAACGGGCGGTTCTGTTGTGATTTCTTCTGTAACAGGTTCTGTTACAGGCTCAGTAGATTCTTCTGTAACAGATGTTTCTTCAGATAATTCTTCTACATTTTTCTTTGAACTGCACGCAGTAACGGCAGAAACCGACAACACAGCAGTCAATGCAACAGAAATATATTTAAGAATATTCATTTTTTCCTCCAATAAATCATGCTTTTACCGTATATTTACGATTTTCAGCAGTATTAAATATTATAACGCCGTCCTCAATCCTTGAACCTACTGTTTCGCCGTCACATATAATACTTACAACGCAATTTGCACGCAGACGGCATTCACCGCCGAAATCAGACGTAATGACGGCATTTTTAAGTTTGCCGTTCTCCCATTCAATGTCAACTCCGAATCCGCCTTTTGCACGGAGTCCTTTTATATGTCCGCTATTCCATTCATCAGGAAGTGCAGGAAGTAAATTTATTTCACCCTCACAACACTGCATAAGTGCTTCTGTAATTGCAGATGCACCGCCGAAATTTCCGTCTATCATGAAATGGGGACTGTTATTTAACATATTAGGATTTGTTGAATAGGCAAGGAGATTTTTTATATTTTCGTAGACCATTCGACCGTCATAAAGTCTTGCCCACATATTCGCAATCCATGCACAGCTCCAACCGGTATGACCTCCGCTGTGAATAAGTCTGCGTATAAGTGTAGCCCTTGCCGCATCAGCAAGTTTAGGTGTTTTGTGCGGTGAAATCAAACTTGCGGGATATAGGGCAAAAAGCTGTGAAATATGCCTGTGACCTATTTCAACTTCATCATAATCAACAGCCCATTCTTTTATCTGACCATATTTTCCTATTTCGGGCTGAGGGAGTTTTTTCAGCAGTCCTGAAAGTTTTTTTGAAAATGTTTTATCTTTTCCGAGAATTTCCGCTGATTTTATGACATTCTGAAATAGTACCGTTATAATTTGAGAATCCATAGAAGGACCCATGCAAAGACAACCTTTAACGCCATCTTCTGTAAGATATGTATTTTCAGGTGAAACTGATGGACAAGTGACGAGTTTTCCGTCCTTGTTTTCAATGAGATACTCTGCAAAAAATTCGGCGGATTCTTTCATTATATGATACTTTTCGGTAAGGAAATCTTTATCCATTGTATATTCATAATGTTCAAAGATATGAAGTGCAAGCCATGCACCGCCTGTTACCCATATAGTTGACGGCAGGAAAGTGTCCTGCGGTGCAGTATCGCCCCATATATCCGTATTATGATGACAAACAAATCCTTTTTTGATACCGTACATTTCTTTTGCGGTTTTTCTGCCGTTTTCACAAACACGCTCAAGCAGGTCAAAAAGAGGCATATGACATTCTGAAAGGTTACAGTTTTCAGCAATCCAGTAATTCATCTGTGTCCGCACATTAACACTGTAACGACTTCCGAGAGGTGCTTTCATATCTTCATTCCATATACCCTGAATATTCATAGGCTGACTGCCCGGACGGCTTGCGGATATCATAAGATAGCGTGCAAAATTAAAATAAAGTTCTATAAGCTTATTGTCATGTATAAGACGCTGACATTCCTTGTTGTCAAGTTCATTGCCACGCAGACGGGCAATTCTTTTATCCGTTGAAAGACCTGATATATCATCACATTCTGAATTGTCATTAAGTGAAAATTCGACACGTTCAAAAAGTTCCCTGTAATCGCTGACATGACGGAAATAAATTTCATCATATTCACAACCGAGAGCCATTTCAGCATCAACTTCTGCCGATTCGATATAATCTTTACTGTAAAAATTTGTTCGTGCTGAAAAAACAATCATAACTTCATCAGCATTCTTAACAGATATTTTACCGCCGAGTGTCCTCAATTCTCCGCCGTTTGCCTTTGCACCGAGAACACCTGCAAAAAATATACCGTCACGGCTTCCCGTTCCGCCTGTATAAAGAATCATATTGTCACTGCATGGGCGGTTATTATCATAATAATCGTCACGTCCGTCTATACTGCAAGTAAGCGAAATTGATGAAGATTCTGATGCAGAAATATGTACAATCATTACTTCATCGGGAAATGAAATAAATACTTTTCTTGTATAAGCTATGTCATTTACAGTAAAAGAAACCTCTGCACAGGCGTTTGAAATATCGAGTAAACGTGAATAATCTCTGACTTTGCCGTTGAGTTCCATATTTATAAAAAGTTTACCCAAAGGCATATAACGCCTCATATCAGGCGTTACGCCCTGCATTTTTTCAAATGCAATTTTTTCGGCTTCAGGAATGTTTCCGGACATAATCAATTCACGGACTTCTTTAAGTCCTTCCTGAGCGTCCGGGTTTATACGGTTACGCAGTCCGCCCGACCACACTGAATCTTCATTAAGCTCAATTACTTCATCAGCAGGTTTTCCGAAAACCATACCGCCTATTCTGCCGTTGCCGACAGGAATAGCCCAACTGAAATCTTCCGCAGGACTGTCATATCTTAGTATTGTTTCTGTTTCCATAATATTCTCCGTTCAAAAGTTATAATGGCTTTTTATCATCATCACTATATTATATCACAGTTTTATTATATTTGCAAATTTCCTTGCAATTTCCCGTGCAATTCTGAAATAAATCATAAATAAATAATATTTTAAGGGCGTTGTTTTGTATAAAAATACAACAAATCTGAAAATAATTTACAAAAATGTCATATAAAGTCATTTTATAATATATAATTTTATTGAAAAAAATCATAAAAGTAATGACAAACCACAAAAAATATGATATAATGAGTTTGTATAACATAATTTTCCGGAGCGTGAACAAAAAATGAATAAATATAAAAAACTTGCAATGAACACTGTTATTTTCGCAATAGGAAATTTCGGTTCAAAAATCCTTGTAATTCTTCTTACAAGACTTTACACAAACAATATCAGTCCGGCTGACAGCAGTACAAAAGAACTTCTTGAAATAACTGCAAATTTTCTTCTGCCGATTTTTACTTTCTCAATGTCAGAGGCAATTATAAGATACGGACTTGACCGTAAATATAAGAAGAGAGAAGTCTTTACAACGGCAACTTGCCTGAATCTTGTCGGGCTTGGGCTTATGTTTGTATTCGCACCTATTCTGAAATTGATACCGTTTCTTGACTTCATAGACGGTTATACAATACTTCTTCTTATTTATGTGTGTACTTCCGCATTAAGGGCGATATGTTCACAGTTTGTACGTGCAAAAGGCTTTGTAAAGCTGTTTTCATTTGACGGAATATTTGCAACTCTTACACTTTTCATATTCAATATATTATTTATATCAAAATTGCACTGGGGCGTTAAAGGTTTTATGCTTTCAGTAATATTATCTGATTTATGCTCAACAATTTTTCTGTTTACCATAGCAGACCTTAAAAAATATTTCTATATAAATTACTATAACAAAAAACTCGCAAGGAGTATGATGAAATTCGCCGTTCCTCTTATCCCGACGGTTGTAATGTGGGTAATAACAGGATTTTCGGACAGGCTTTTTATACGTTACATGAAAAGTGATATAGTTACTCTCGGAGATAGTGCCGCAGGAATATATGGTTACGCCTCAAAAGTTCCGAACCTTATTTCAATGGTATCAACTATTTTCTTTCAAGCGTGGAATATATCGGCAATTATGGAGAATGACTCAAAAGACAGGAGTAACTTCTATGAAAAAGTATATAATGCCTATGAAGCAATTCTTTTTATTGCGTCTGCACTTCTTATTGCAGGAGTAAAAATTATATCTCCGTTTTTCGTGAGTACAAAGAACTTTTCGGAATATGGCGAAGTGTATAAATATACTCCCGTTCTTATCGTTGCAGTACTTTTCATGTGCCTTGACCAGTTTTTAAGCAGTATATACACCGCCACCAAACACACTAAAAATTCATTCTGGACAAGTTTTGTTGCAAGCGTTGCAAATATAATTCTGAACTACTTCCTGATTCCTGTATGGGGAATACAAGGTGCCTCAATATCAACATTCCTTAGTTATTACCTCTGTTTCTGGGCAAGAATAATTGACGCAAGATATTATATACATTTCAGATTCAATGGTGTTAAATCATTAGTAAATACATTTATACTTCTTATAATGTGTTGGCTTATGATTGCACAGAATACTTTATACGGATTATTTGTATTTGCTTTGCTTGCATTTGTCCTCATGAATAATTATCAGTCACTTATGCTCACCGCACGCAAATTTTTAAAAAAATAAAAAAGGAGAAAATTATATGTCTACACCACATAACAACGCAAAAAAAGGCGATATTGCCGAAACAGTAATTATGCCGGGCGACCCGCTGAGAGCAAAATTTATTGCTGAAAACTACCTTGAAAATGCTGTATGCTATAATGAAGTAAGGGGTATGTACGGATATACAGGTACTTACAAAAATAAAAGAATATCAGTTCAGGGGAGCGGAATGGGTATGCCGTCAATGGCTATATATTCATGGGAGCTTTTCAATGAATATGATGTACAGAACATTATCAGAACAGGAACAGTCGGAGCAATTTCAGACAGTGTTAATTTAAGGGATATTGTTATTGCTATGAGTGCAAGCACTAATTCCGCTTATGCATCACAGTATAATCTTCCGGGAACTTATGCCCCGACTGCTTCATGGAAACTTCTTTCATCTGCTGTAAAAATAACTGAAAAAATGGGTCTTAATTTTCATGTCGGGAATATTTTATCAACCGACGCTTTCTATGACGATTCGGACAGTCTTGCAAAGTGGAAGAAAATGGGAGTAATCGGAGTAGAAATGGAAACGGCTGCCCTTTATATGAATGCCGCAAGAACAGGTAAAAATGCACTCTGCATACTTACAGTGTCGGATTGTCCGCTGAAAAATCTTTCCACAAGTGCAGAAGAAAGACAGTCATCTTTCCGTGATATGATGGAAACAGCACTTGAAACCGCATTGATTATTTAATATTATTATTATTATTATTATTATTATTATTATTATTTAAGATTATTTTAAGAAATAAACTATATACTAATAATCGGATTAAGTAATCCCCCGATTCCCATTTCTATATTTTTATTCTGCCGTACCCTGTACGGCTTTTTTTCTATTGATTTTTGTAAAGGTCTTGACATTTTACGCTTTTTCAATTACAATATAATAAACAATATCATTCTGAAATGAGGTAAATCAAAATGCTTAAAAACAATGAAAAAGTTATGGACAAAATTGTTGACCTCTGCAAATCAAAGGGCTATGTATACCCCGGCTCTGAAATTTATGGCGGTCTTGCTAATACATGGGACTATGGCCCACTCGGTGTTGAACTGAAAAACAACATAAAAAAGGCATGGCTTAAAAAGTTTGTTCAGGAAAATAAGTATAACGTCGGTCTTGACAGTGCAATTCTTATGAACCCGCAGACATGGGTTGCTTCGGGTCATATCGGCGGTTTCTCTGACCCCCTTATGGACTGTAAAGAATGTAAAACACGCCACCGTGCCGACAATCTTATTGAAGATTTCGACGGCACTAATGTTGCAGGCTGGTCAAATGAACAGATGATGAACTATATAAATGAACATCAGATTATATGCCCTAATTGTGGAAAACATAATTTTACAGATATAAGACAGTTTAACCTTATGTTCAAGACTTTTCAGGGCGTTACAGAAGACAGCAAGTCTGAGCTTTATCTCCGTCCCGAAACCGCACAGGGAATTTTCGTAAACTTTGCAAATATTCAGCGTACTACAAGAAAAAAAGTCCCGTTCGGTGTTGCACAAGTCGGAAAGTCATTCAGAAATGAAATTACTCCCGGAAACTTTATTTTCCGTGTACGTGAGTTTGAACAGATGGAACTTGAATTTTTCTGTAAACCCGGCACTGACCTTGAATGGTTCAGCTATTGGAGAAATTACTGTAAAGAATTTTTACTTAGTCTCGGTCTTAAAGAAGAAAATATCCGTCTGCGTGACCACTCCCCCGAAGAACTCTGTTTCTACTCAAAGGCAACAACAGACTTTGAATATCTCTTCCCGTTCGGCTGGGGTGAACTATGGGGAGTTGCTGACAGAACAGACTATGACCTTACACAACATATCAAAACAAGCGGAAAATCCCTCGAATACTTTGACCCCGAAACAAATGAAAAATATATTCCATATGTAATTGAGCCGTCCCTCGGCGTTGAAAGACTTTTTCTGTCAATCGTTACTGAAGCATACGACGAAGAAGAACTTGTTACAGTTGACAAAAACGGAAAGGAAAAAAGGGAAATCCGTACAGTTATGCATCTTCACCCCGCACTTGCTCCGTTCAAGTGTGCAGTTCTTCCGCTTGTAAAGAAACTTACACCGAAAGCAGAAGAAGTATATGAAATGCTGTCAAAGAAATTTATGGTTGATTTCGACGAAACCGGTACTATAGGAAAAAGATACCGCAGACAAGATGAAATAGGCACACCGTTCTGCATAACCTATGATTTCGATACACTTGAAAAAGACAACTGTGTTACAGTTCGTGACCGTGACACAATGGAACAGGAACGTGTCAATATAAATGACCTGACTGCTTACCTTGAAGAAAAAATTTCATTCTAAAAATAGGGGGACGGTTATTCCGTCCCTTCATTTTTGGAAAATCAAAATTTTCCGCTTTATTTTTCTGAAAAATTATAGTATAATAATAAGAGGGGATACTTGAGAATGGAGAATGTGTAAAATGAGTAAAAAACTCTCTCTTGGTATAGACGTAGGCTCTACAACCGTAAAAACCGTTATATCGGATTCAGACGGAAATATAATTTATGCAAAATATCAGCGTCACCTTTCAAAAGTAAAAGAAACAGTGACTGACCAACTTAAAATTATTCAGGCTGATTACCCTGATGATATTTTTACAGTATGTATAACAGGCTCGGCAGGTCTTGGTCTTGCAAATTCTGCCGAACTACCTTTCGTTCAGGAAGTTCATGCCGCTTTTCTTGCAGTAAAGAAAAAATATCCCGATGTTGATTCAGTTATTGAACTCGGAGGTGAGGACGCAAAAATAATTTTTCTTACAGGCGGAGTTGAACAACGTATGAACGGCTCATGTGCCGGCGGTACGGGTGCATTTATTGACCAAATGGCTACACTGCTTGGCATTACGACAGATGAACTTGACAATCTTTCACTGCGTTCACAAAAAATTTATCCTATTGCATCACGGTGCGGTGTATTCGCAAAATCAGACATACAGCCGTTACTTAATCAAGGGGCAAGGCGTGAGGACATAGCCGCAAGCATATTTCAGGCAGTCGTTGACCAGACAGTTTCAGGTCTTGCACAAGGGCGTTCAATAGAGGGAAAAATTCTGTTTCTCGGAGGGCCTCTCTTCTTTCTCAAAGGTCTGAAAAATGCCTTTGTCGTTACTCTCGGACTTGATGAGGAAAACGCAATTTTCCCCGAAGAAGCCCCTGTTTTCGTCGCATACGGCTGTTCACTCTATGCATCAACTTCTGATGACTATTTCAGGATAGATGAAATAATAAACAAAGTCAGTAAAGCAAGGGCTTCTGACGGTATAATTACAGGTAAACCCCTCTTTGCATCACAAGCGGAGTATGATGAATTTATAGACCGTCATAAAAAATATGACCTTGCATATGCAGACATACATAAATACAAAGGCAACGCATATCTCGGTATTGATGCAGGCTCTACAACAACAAAACTTGTTCTTATAACTGACGACGGAAAAATACTTTATCATCACTATTCGTCTAATATGGGTCAACCTCTTGACAAAATCGCTGAACAGATAAAACGAATATATAATGAAATGAACCCCGATATTATAATAAAAGGTTCTGCCGTGACGGGTTACGGCGAAGATTTAATAAAAGCAGGTCTTTCCATAGATTGCGGAATTGTCGAAACGGTCGCACACTTCAAAGCCGCCTCTTATTTCTGTCCCGACGTTGATTTTATTATAGACATAGGCGGTCAGGATATAAAGTGTTTCAGAATTAAAAACAGAAATATTGACAGCATTATGCTTAATGAGGCGTGTTCTTCCGGCTGTGGTTCATTCATTCAGACTTTCGCTATGGCTCTCGGGTATGATATTTCCGAATTTTCACAACTCGGTCTTTTCGCACAACACCCTGTTGATTTAGGCTCACGCTGTACTGTATTCATGAATAGTTCAGTAAAACAGGCTCAAAAAGACGGTGCAACAGTTGAAGATATTTCCGCAGGTCTTTCAATGTCCATTATAAAAAATGCCATATATAAAGTTATCCGTGCAAATTCCCCTGAAGAACTCGGACAGAATATTGTCGTTCAAGGCGGTACTTTCCTTAATGATGCTGTACTCCGTTCATTTGAAAAGGAAATCGGCAGAAACGTTATACGCCCCGCAATTTCGGGACTTATGGGAGCTTTCGGCTGTGCATTGTACGCTAAGGAAAAAGTAACTGCTGAAAAATCTGCTCTCATATCAAAGGAAGAACTTGAAACATTTTCATATACTTCACGTTCTGCACAATGCAAAGGCTGTACAGCACATTGTCAGCTTAATATAATAAATTTTGGTAAAGGACGCAGATTTATTTCCGGAAACCGATGCGAAAAGGGCGGAGGAATTTCAAGTAAAAATACTATTCCGAATCTCTATGAATATAAATACAACAGTATTGTCAATATCGTTAAAACACATCAGCCAAAACGCCCCGTCGGAACAGTCGGTTTTCCGCTTGCACTCGGATTCTATGAACAACTTCCTTTCTGGCATATGCTTTTTACGGAACTTGGTTTCAGGGTTGTTGTTTCGGACGAAAGTTCAAGGGGTATGTACTATCTCGGACAACATACAATTCCGTCTGACACTGTTTGCTATCCTGCAAAAATTACACACGGTCATATTGAAAATTTACTTAACAAGAATGTTGACTTTATATTCTATCCCTGCATGAGTTACAATATAGATGAAGGACAAAGTGATAATCATTTCAATTGTCCTGTTGTTGCTTACTATCCTGAATTACTTCTTGCCAATAATCCACGGCTTAATGAAAGAAATTTCATTCACCCGTATATTGACCTTAATGTAAAAAAGAACGTCATAAAAGTTCTGAAAAACTCTCTCAAAGGCTATAACCTCCGGTGCAGGATTCCCGACGCTCTTGAAAAGGCTTACAAGGCTATGGAAAATTATAACAGCGATATAGCACGTCAGGCAGAAAATATAATACGTCAGGCACGTGAAGAAAAAAGAAATATTATCGTCCTTGCAGGCAGACCTTACCACATAGACAAAGAAATAAATCACGGCATACACAAACTTATTACCAGTCTTGGAATGGCTGTAATAACAGAGGACAGCGTTTCCGCTCTTGCACGTACTCCGAAACTTGATGTACTTAATCAATGGACTTATCATTCAAGACTTTACCGTGCCGCAAACTATGTCACAAAACAGCCCGATATGCAGATGATTCAGCTTGTTTCTTTCGGTTGCGGAATAGATGCCGTTACAGGCGACGAAGTGAGAAATATTCTTGAAAGTCACGGAAAACTATATACACAGCTGAAAATTGACGAAATAAATAATTTAGGTGCGGCAAGAATAAGGCTCAGAAGTCTTGTTGCTGCTATGGAACAAAAATAGTTCCTATATAAAAAAACAAGAAAGGAGAAATTTGTTATAATATGTCTGAATATGCTAAATTTACAGAAGATATGATTAAAACGCATACTATACTTGTTCCGAATATGCTCCCTATACACTTCAAACTTATTATAAGCATATTTGAAGCAGAGGGCTATAAAATGGAACTTTTACAGAATAGTTCACGCTCTGTTGTTGATGAAGGTCTTAAAAACGTCCATAATGATGTGTGCTATCCTGCACTTCTTGTTATAGGTCAGTTCATGGACGCTCTTAAAAGCGGAAAATATGACCTTGACAAAATTGCCCTTATGATAACACAAACAGGGGGAGGCTGCCGTGCCTCAAACTATATTCACCTTCTCAGAAAAGCAGTTAAAAAGAATTATCCGCAAATTCCCGTTATATCTTTAAATTTCAGCGGTCTTGAACATGACAGTGCATTAAAAATAACGCCCGTTATTTTCCTTAAACTTTTCTATGCTGTTATTTATGGTGATTTGCTTATGACCTGTTATAATAAATGCCGTACATATGAAATAAATAAAGGTCAGGCTGAAAAAGTCCTGAACAAATGGCAGAAAAGAATCGGAAATATATATCGGAAAAAAAGTAATTTCTATCTTAAACTTGAAAAAATAAGCAGTGATATTCTTAACGACTTTGCAAAAATACCGCTTAGCTGTGAAAAGAAAATCCGTGTAGGAATAGTCGGTGAAATATATGTAAAATATTCTCCGCTTGCAAATAATCATCTTGAAGATTTTTTAATATCAGAAGGTTGTGAACCTGTTGTTCCATCTTTGCTTGAATTTATAATGTACTGTGCATCGGGAACTTTTAATGACGCTAAAATATATGACAATGCAAACACAAAATCACATCTTTACAGACTTGCCTATGAAATTATTTATCATCAGCAGAAAAAACTTATTTCCATTATGAAAAAACAAGGCAGTTTTGAACCGTTTCATGATTTTGAACACCTCAGAAAACTTGCCGACAAATATATAAATCAAGGTGTTGTAATGGGGGAGGGTTGGCTTATTCCTGCTGAAATGGCTGCTCTTGTACAGTCGGGAATTGAGAATATAATATGTACACAGCCTTTCGGTTGTCTGCCGAATCATATAGTTGCAAAAGGTATGTCACGTGCAATAAAGCAGGATAACCCGAATGCAAATATAGTCGCTATTGACTATGACCCCGGTGCAACTCGTGTAAATCAGGAAAATCGTATAAAGCTAATGCTCGCTAATGCTCGCAGGTAATTATTATGATTAAAAAAAGAAACGGCGAAATAATCGCCACAAATCAAAAACAAAATCAGACCCTTGAAAAACTTTACGGAACAATTTCCGGCAGAATTATCCTTAAAATGCTTACTTCTCCGATTATCTCAAAAACTGCCGGAAAATATATGGATTCACCATTTTCAAAACCTCTGATTAAATCGTTTATAGAGAATAATAATATTGATACATCACAATATATAATGAAAAATTTCAGTTCATACAATGAATTTTTCACAAGAAAAATAAAACCCGGAAAACGCCCTGTTGATTATAATCAGAAACATCTGATAAGCCCGTGTGATTCAAAAATGACCGCATACAAAATAAAAAGAAACAGTATATTCAAAATAAAAAACTCACTTTACAGAATTTCCGATATTCTGAAAAATGAATTTCTTGCAAGAAGATATGAAGGCGGTTATTGTCTTATTTACCGTCTTGAAGTTGATGATTATCATCGTTACTGTTATATTGATGACGGAATAAAAACTGACAATATATTTATTTTGGGTGAACTTCATACAGTAAATCCTGTTGCCCTGAAAAAATATAATATATACAAAAGAAACTGCCGTGAATATACAATTATGCATACGGATAATTTCGGAGATGTTGTGCAAATTGAATTTGGTGCTATGATGGTGGGAAGAATCTGCAATTACCACGGAGAATACAATTTCATAAAGGGTGAAGAAAAAGGAATGTTCAAATTCGGCGGTTCAACTATAGTTCAGCTTTTTGAAAAAGACAGAATACGCCCCGATTCCGATATTCTCAGAAACACAAGGGACGGCTTTGAAACTGTCGTACACTACGGCGAAAAAGTAGGAATTTCAGTATAAAAAAAGACGGAGTTTTTTTCTCCGTCTTTTGTTTTCATATCATACTAAACTGCTTTCGCATTTTTTTTTACTATGACTGTATTTTCATCGTTTTCCGGGATTTCTTCGGGGATTTCTTCGGTAATTTCTTCTGTGATTTCTTCATGAATATCTTCGGGAGTTTCTTCTGTGATTTCTTCATGAACTTCATCGGGAATTTCTTCATAAATTTCTTCCGGAATTTCTTCAATAATTTCGTCGGGGAATTCGTCCGGAACAGATACCTTTTTTATATCAGCACCTATTTTATTCAGCTTGACTTCCATTTTGTCATAGCCTCTCTCAATGTGATATATATCTTCAATTTCAGTAATACCGTTTGCGGCAAGTCCAGCAATAATTAACGCCGCTCCTGCTCTGAGGTCACAAGCCTTTACAGGTGCTCCTATAAGTTCACGGCTACCCTCAATAAGTGCAACAGTGCCGTTTACGGTAATATCCGCACCCATACGTCTTAATTCGTCAACATAGCGGAAACGTCTATCCCATATTCCTTCTGTTATGATGCTTGTACCTTCTGCAAGAGTAAGAAGTGTTGCAATTTGTGGTTGCATATCGGTCGGGAATCCCGGGTGAGGAGAAGTCTTTACATTTGCCTTTACAAGAGGGCCATCAACCCATATTCTCATACTGTCGTCGTATGATTCAATATTCACGCCGATTTTTTCAAGTTTTTTGGTGATTGATTCAAGATGTTTCGGAATAACATTTTTTATCAATATATCGCCCTTTGTAGCTGCGGCAGCAATCATAAAAGTTCCTGCTTCAATCTGGTCGGGAATAACAGAATAACGAGTGCCATGAAGATGTTCAACACCTTTTATTTTAATAACGTCCGTACCTGCACCCATGATATTTGCACCCATTGAATTAAGGAAATTTGCAACGTCAACCACATGAGGTTCTTTTGCCGCATTTTCAATGACTGTAAGTCCCTTTGCCTTAACAGCGGCGAGAACGGCATTTATTGTAGCCCCTACTGAAATTACATCAAGGAAAATCTGATTTCCTTTCAGTTCATCTGCTTTAAGGTCAACCATGCCTTGACTAAGTGTATAATCTGCACCGAGAAGTGAAAAAGCCTTCAAATGTTGGTCAATTGGACGACTGCCAAGAGAACAGCCACCCGGCATTGAAACTCTTGCCTTGTTGTATTTTCCCAACAAAGCACCGAGAAAATAATATGACGCACGCATTTTTCTTGCTGTTTCATACGGAACGCAGAATCTGTCAATTGTAGTGGGGTCTATTCTGTACGCCTCTTTTCCGATGCTTGTAACTTCAGCACCCATTTCTTTCAGAATAGTAAGACTTATTTTCACATCACTTATTGACGGAACATTTTCAATGTAACACGGTTCATCTGAAAGAATTACTGCCGGAATAATAGCTACGGCGGCATTTTTAGCACCGCTTATAATTACTTCACCGCTAAGACGGCGACCACCCTTGATAACAAATTTATCCAAATATACTCTCTCCTTATTTCTCAGGAAATTTTTTATTTGTTCCTGAATATCTTTATATACGTAAATAATACGTACTGCCACACACAAGCATAATTATTTAAAATATATTTATACCGGTGATTCCTCTGCGGACGTTTCTGTTTCTGCCGTTTCTTCAATTACAGAACTTTCTGTTTCTGCTGTTTCTTCACTTACAGAACTTTCTGTTTCTCCGCTTACCGGAGTTTCCGATGAAGAACCGCTGTAATCGGAAATATACCAACGCACCTGACCGCCGTCATATTCACCGACTTTAACAGACTCAATTATAACATCTTCAATAGGCTTGTCGCTTTCATCTGTTTCAGTTTTCTGAATTTCAAAAATTATGTCAAGACCGTCATAAACCTGACCGAAAATTGTGTAAGCTCCGTCAAGCCAAGGAGTACCGCCTGCTGTCGAATATATTTCCATTGCTTCATCTGAGAAGTTGTAGCCATAGTTTTTATATTGTTCCAAATCTTCCTTTGAATATACTTCTCCTGTAACAATATAGAACTGACTTCCGTCTGTTGAAGTTGAACCGCTATTTGCATATGCAACTGCACCTGCCGCATGAATAAGATGCGGGTCTGTACCGCCGTCAAAACTTCCGCCCCACATGGATTCTCCGCCCATGCCTGTTCCTTCGGGGTCGCCGCCCTGAATCATGAAATCATTTATTACTCTGTGGAAAGTAAGCCCATCATAATAACCCTGTTCCGCAAGACCGATGAAATTTTCAACGCCTTTGTCGGCATATTCGGGGAAAAGTCTGAATTTTACTTCGCCATAGTCCTTGATATTCATGCTTATTACTTTATCGCCCTCTTTAATATCCGAAAAATTTTCAACAGCTACTTCTTCGGGAGGTAAAGTATTTTCTTCAGGTTCGGACTGTTCGTCATAACCGTCATAATCGCTGATATACCATTTAATTTCTTCGCCGTCGTATTTGTCAACTGTAACTGATTCCATTATAACGTCCTGTGTCGGTTTGTCATTAGCATCAGTAGCAACTTGTTGTATTTTGAATATTATGTCAAGTCCCTCATAGACCTGACCGAAAACAGTGTATGCACCGTCAAGATAAGGTGTACCGCCTGCTGTCGTGTAAATTTTTTCAGCCTCTTCAGATATATTATAACCTGATGACCTATATTGTTCAATATCATTTTCGGTACATACTTTACCTGTGACTATATAAAACTGACTTCCATTTGTTGAAGTAGCACCACTGTTTGCATATGCAAGAGCACCTGCCGCATGAATAAGATGCGGGTCTGTACCGCCGTCAAACTTTCCGCCCCATATTGATTCACCGCCACGTCCCGTACCTTCGGGGTCTCCGCCTTGAATCATAAAATCGTTTATTACTCTGTGGAAAGTAAGACCATCATAATAACCCTTTTCTGCAAGACCGATGAAATTTTCAACGCCTTTGTCTGCATATTCGGGGAAAAGTCTTATTTTAACCGTTCCATAGTCCTTTATGTTCATTGTAATAATTGTATCTCCTTTTTCGGGAGCAGTAAAATTAGCTACCTGTACACTTGACTGTGAAGAATTGTCAACAGATTCTTCATTTGAATTTTCAACTATTTCCGGTTCTTTACCACACGACGAAAAAGCCGACGCAAATGTAAATGTACACATAAGAACAGCCAATACTTTTTTTAACATACGTTGTTGCACTCCTTAAAAATTTCAAAAAATTTTAATGTACATAAAGTACAGTTTTGAATAACAAATATAATTCAACTTAATTATTATACAACATTATTCTTGATTTGTAAATACTTTCCGAATAAATTTGTAACAAACGGGAAAAGCAATAACAAAAACGAATAATATTTACTCTAAAATGCCGTAATTTTTTATTCTATAGTAAAGCAAAAACGACCTGAATTATTATTATTCCTTTTCGTCTGCGGAATATGTTCCTGTTTTTACGGAAATAATCATTATATCATCATTTGGAACTTTATAATTCCCATTATCGGAAGATTCAAGAGAAGCAAGTTTTTCAACTACATCCATTCCCTTATAAACCTGCCCTATTACCGTCATTTGCTGTGAAAAATTAGGCACTCCTCCTTTTTCTATAAAGGCTTCAACAAGTTTTTCGCTTGTATCGGAAGCACGCAATTGTTCTTTGAGTTCGTCGGTAAAATCTATTGTGTTGATAAAATTCAGCCGACTACCACAATAATAAGTTCCCCCGCCGAAGAGTTTTTCCTTGAAAGTGCGTTCATAGTCGGTAGTGGTACAACATACAGCACCCTTGAAACTCCATAAATTCTGATTAAGCTCACGTTCTATTCTTTCGCAGGCATCACCGCTGTTGAAACTGCCGTCTTTTTTCTTTGAACCTGCTGAAGAGTAAACTCCGCTGTCAGAATTATAGAAATATGTGTTGTCATAATATCCGCTTTCGGCAAGGTCTGTAAAATTTTTGACGGCATTCGGACAATATTGCGGATACAACACAAAACGTATTTCACCAAGAGTTGTTTCTACTATTGCTATAGGGTCATTTTCCTGCGGTTCTTCAAGCTGAACAAGTTCAAGGCTGTCAACATCAATCGTGATATAAGTATTATTATTATCTCTGACATTTTCCATGAACATAAGTGCAAGAGTAATCAGTCCCATTCCAACCATCAATATTATAAGTGTTTTCATGAAACTTCTGTTTCCGGTATTTTTCATTTGTTCACGTCTTTCATTTTTAGTGATATTATAATAACTATAATATAATATTATATTATACATAATCAGGTATAATTTGTCAAGCTATTAACAATCATAAATTTCTATAAAAATGTGATATAATAATTATCTGCGGTTTTGTTTCTATTATTCAGAGTGAAAAAGGACTGCCACAGCAGTCCCTTTAATTACAGCTTTTTCTTTTCTTCTTCAATGATTTTAAGCAGTTCATCAACAGACATATTTGAAGCGTTTCTCTTTCGCTTGTTTGCCTCTGATTTGCTTATAATATCTGAAATATCGGGCGAACTGCTTTTAGGGGCAGATTTTGGAGCAGCAGCCTTTACTTCTGATACCGTACTTCTTGACGCTTCGGCATTTTTCGACATTTCAGCAATCTGAGCAGTAGGAATAATTCCCGTATTGTCAATGATTTCATTTTTTATTGTTTGGGGTTCAGGTCTTTCAATTCTTTCAGGTCTTTCAACTCTTTCAAGTTTCTCAACTTTCTTGACGTGAGCCCCCTCATATTCATTTTTTCTGCGGATATCTTCTCTTATATCGTCGGCTGTAGGAGCAGGCGAAACACGTCCTTTTGCGTTATCGGGACGAGTTGCCGCCTTAAACTGCATTGTGCGTTCTTTTTCTTTCTGATACGGTGAATCAGGATTGACTTTTTTCTGACTGAAATTTTCTGCGATTGACATTTTTTTGCGTTCAAGTTCACCGCTTGACTGTGTTTCCTGCGACGGTTCAAAAAGAGGTGCAGGAGATTTTGAGGCAGTTTTTTTATTTCCTGACTTTTTAGGAGTATCATCTGAAAAATCAGGACTTTCATATTCTTCCTCTTCTTCTTTTGCGGACATTCTTGAAATAAAGAATACAAGCAGAATTATACACGGAATAATAAGTTCCGCAACTATTCCCGGAATGCTTCTTGTAAATGTAATAAATATTCCAAGTTCTGTACTTTCGGGATAACCTGTGCAGACTGCGGCAATTTTTTCCTTTGTGATAAGGTCTGTATTATCTTCATGACCGTCGTAATAAGTCTGATACTTTTCTATTCCGTCATCGCCCGTAATTATATTGTATATTCCGCAAAGACGTAAATTGTTAGGGTCGCCGGCAGGATAACAAAGAACAAGGTCTTTCTGTGCTATGCTTATATTAGATGCGTCCTTTGCAATAATTGCAGCCCCCGGCGTTACGTCGCTTATGCCGTTTGTATCATTTTCTGTGACGATGTAAAAATATCTCCCGAGAATATTCGGAGTTTTATTCTGCGAATAAAAGACATTTATTGCAATCGTTACCGCAATAAAAATCACGCATATAATTGATATAAAACATTTCAATATGGAAAATCTTTTTTTCTTCTTCATAAGTAAACCCGTCCTTTTTCATTATTTTCAGCCGATTTATCCGAATCAAAATTTAACATAGTCTTATTATAACACATATTTACAGAGATTTCAAATATTTCTGATATTTTTTAATATTTTACTTTATTTTTTTATTTACTCATCACATATTGCCTTTACAGACATTTTTTTTGAACAGAAAAAAAATATATATTTCCTTGTGGGAATTTGGAAATTTGTAATTTATAGACTTTTATTGAATTTTGTCTACTTTTAATGTGATTTTTTTGTAATATGTATATTTCGTTGATAAATATTTGTTGAAATATACAATTGAAAAAAATTCAGAAACATGGTAAAATAGTTAATATACCGAGTGTAAAGTTATTTCCCTGATTTCTATATAAACCATCAGTAAATCATGGTAAATAATTTACTATAAGTAATACAGCCGTTATATACGGCAGATTGGAGAATAATTATGTCAAACAAACAGGTTAATCCACTTATGGAAAAAATTAAACAAGCATTCCCTGAAAAGCTTCATGCTTTATACAGCGTATCCCCCGAAGAGGCATCTGACAGGCAGGTTTATCATGTTCTTTCTGCTATTATTGTAGAAATTCTCGGTCAGAAAAGACAGGGATTCATAAATCATACGAACTCAGTCGGAGGGAAACAGATTTATTATCTCTCAATGGAGTTTCTTATGGGACGCTCCCTCAAAACAAACCTCTACAACCTCGGACTTGTTGACGACGTTAAGGAACTGCTTGCACATTCAGGCATAAACCTTGACAAAATATATGAACAAGAACCCGATGCAGGTCTTGGAAATGGCGGTCTTGGTCGTCTTGCGGCTTGCTATCTTGACGCTCTTGCAACTACCGGTTTCCCTGCAATGGGCTATTCTATCTGTTATGAATACGGTATTTTCCAGCAGAAACTTCAGGACGGCTGGCAGACTGAACTCCCCGACAACTGGCTCCCGGGCGGTTCTGTATGGCTCGTTCCAAAGCCCGAACTTTCAATTGATGTTCATTTTGAGGGCGATTTGCAGGAATACTGGGATAATCAGTATCACTACATTTCCCACGTAAATTACAGTACTGTTGTTGCTACTCCTTATGATATGTACGTTTCGGGTTACGGTTCTGAGGGCGTTTCTGTTCTTCGTCTCTGGTCTGCAAAAGCTCCGGGATTTGATATGGAAATGTTCAATCAGGGATTCTATGACAAAGCTATAAATCAGAATGCAATTGCAAACGCTATTTCAAAAATCCTTTATCCTAATGACAATCACCCCGAAGGAAAATCACTCCGTCTTCGTCAGCAGTATTTCCTCTGTGCCGCATCAATCGGTGATATTGTAAATAATCACATGAACGTTTATGGCACTCTTGAAAATCTTGCCGACAAAGTTGCTATTCACATAAACGATACACACCCGACACTTGCTATCCCCGAACTTATGAGAATACTCCTTGACGACTGCGGTTACACGTGGGAAAAGTCATGGGATATTGTTACAAGAACATTCGCATATACAAACCATACAGTTATGGCTGAAGCTCTTGAAAAATGGGATGTAAACCTTGTAAGAACAGTAATTCCGAGAATCTTCTCTATTATCGTTGAAATCAACAACAGATACTGTCAGTCACTTATGGAAAGCAACGGTCATGACAGTGCAAAGACAACAAGTATGTCTATCATCAAAGACAATCAAATTCATATGGCTACTCTTTGTGTCGCTGTTTCACATAGTGTAAACGGTGTTTCAAAACTCCATTCGGAAATTATCAAGGAATCTGTATTCCACGATGAATTTGAAAACACTCCCGAAAAGTTCAAGAATGTTACAAACGGTATCGCTTACAGAAGATGGCTCTATCAGTCAAATAAGGGGCTTACAGACCTTCTCAGCGAAACTATCGGTACAAAGTTCATAAAGGACGGTGCAGAACTTGAAAAGTTCAGGGCATTTGAAAATGATGAAACAGTCCTTGAAAAACTCGTTGCCGTAAAGAGAGAGAACAAGGAAAAATTTGCAAAGAAAGTCAAGAGCAAAACGGGTATTATTCTTAATCCCGACAGTATATTTGATGTTCAGGTAAAACGTCTCCATGAATACAAGAGACAGCACCTTAATGTTATGAATATACTTGCTGATTATTCTTATCTCCTCAATAACCCAAGTGCCGAATTTGTGCCGAAGACATATATTTTCGCCGCAAAGGCTGCCCCGGGTTACTACCTTGCAAAACAGATTATAAAATTGATATGGGCTATTTCGGAGGAAATCAGAAAGAATCCACGAATCAATCAGAAGTTGCAGGTTGTATTCCTTGAAAATTACTGTGTAACTATCTCTGAAGCACTTATGCCGGCATCAGAAATTTCAGAACAGATTTCACTTGCAGGTACAGAAGCATCAGGTACAGGCAATATGAAATTCATGCTTAACGGTGCGATTACTCTCGGTACTCTTGACGGTGCAAACATCGAAATAAATGAAGCAGCAGGAGAAGGCAATAATATTATCTTCGGTATGAAAACAGAAGAAGTTAATGCCCTTAAAGCAAGCGGTTACAAGCCTGAAGAATATTTCAACAACAATCCGCTTATTCATGAGGCTATTGAACGTATGTATCACGGAATTAACGGCTGTACTTTCAATGATGTTGCAAATTCACTTAAAGACCGTGACCCGTATATGGTTCTTGCTGATTTCGATGATTACAGAAGAGCACAGAAATATACAACAGAGTGCTATCAGGATACTATGAAGTGGGCTAAAATGTCACTTAATAATATTGCTGGTGCGGGTATCTTCTCCGCAGACCGTGCAGTTACGGAATATGCAGAAAATATCTGGCATTTAAAATAAAATATACCCTATTCTAAAAAAAAGGGGACGAAATTCAACTTCCGTCCCCTTTTAGTTATAAAAAATAATAAATATAGGAGTGTTATTATGAAACCAATTTATGATACATGGAATTTAAATTACAAATCAATTTTCGGAGCGGTAAAGCAGGGGGAAACCTGTAATTTTTCCATCAGACTCCCGAAAAATATAAACCTCGATTTTCCGCCTGTACTCGTTCTTTTCAGAACAGGATTCAAAGAGCGTTTCCTTAATATGGAACTTACAGAAGAAACTGACGAAGACCGTGTTTTCACTACAAGCTACAACGCAAGGTATACTGATGTTCATTATTACTACTTTTCATATACAAGCGGAGGAACACGCCATTACATAAAAAGAATTAACTGCCATGAGGGAAATATAGATTTCGGCGACCTTTTCCAGCTTACAGTTTATTCAAGTGACTATGAAACGCCCGATTTTCTGAAAGGTGGCGTTATGTATCAGATTTTCCCCGACCGTTTCTGCAAAAGTGGAAAAGTACATGAAAATGTACCGAAAGACCGTATTATCCGTGATGACTGGGGCGGTACTCCGTTTTACAAGCCTGACCAAAACGGTCATGTGTGGAATAATGACTATTTCGGCGGAGATTTTGCCGGAATACAGTCAAAACTCGGTTATCTGAAAGACCTCGGTGTTACTTGTATATATCTTAATCCTATATTTGAATCACATGAAAATCATCGCTATAATACGGCTAACTATATGAAAGCCGACCCGCTCCTCGGTACTAATGACGAATTTGAAGAACTCTGCAAAGAAGCTGAAAAATATGGTATCTCCGTAATTCTTGACGGTGTTTTTTCTCATACAGGTGCGGACAGCGTTTACTTCAACAAGTTCAACCGATATGAAAATCAAGGTGCTTATAACTCAAAGGACAGTAAGTATTATGAATGGTATACTTTTATAAACTATCCTGATGTATATGAAGCATGGTGGGGAATTGATACCCTCCCAAATGTATGGGAAAATAATGAAAGCTATACTGAATTTATATGTGGTGAAGATGGTGTATTGAATTACTGGCTTTCAAAGGGTGCGGCAGGATACCGCCTTGACGTTGCTGACGAACTCCCCGACAAATTTTTAATCAATCTCCGCAAATGCGTTAAAAATTACGACAAGGACAAAATTGTTATCGGTGAAGTATGGGAAGATGCATCAAATAAAGAAAGCTACGGCATAAAACGCCGTTATCTTCTCGGTGAACAACTTGACTCTGTTATGAATTATCCTTTCCGTGAAGCTATAATCAATTATGTAAAGGGCGGAAGTGTAAAGAATTTTATATATTCAATAATGACAATTGTTGAAAACTATCCTAAACCGACAGTTGACGTTCTTATGAATTTTGTTTCAACTCATGATATTGAACGTGCAATAAATCGCCTTGGCGGTGAAAACTGCGACGATAAAAGCAAGGACTGGATGGCTGAAAGATACCTTAATGAACATCAGTACAATCAGGGAAAAAATCTCCTGAAGGCTGCTATGGCTTTAATGTTTTTCCTTCCGGGTGTTCCGAGTATCTATTATGGCGACGAGGCAGGCTTACAGGGATATAAAGACCCGTTCAACCGTCGTTGTTATCCGTGGGGAAATGAGGACAAGGAACTTATTGAATATGTTTCAGAGTTAAGCCGTGTAAGAAAATCTATTCCCAATATGAAATATGGAAGAACTTATTTTGTTATCAATGATAATGAAATTATTGACGAACGTGTAGCTGCTTTTACAAGACAAGGTGATGTAGATGCAATTATCTTTGTAAACAGAAGCGGTGATGACATAACTTTTGAAAATATTCAGGAACTTCTGCCGAGATTTAAAAACTTTAAAAAGATGTACGGCGAATTTGAAAATAATACGGTTACTCTAAAACCCTACGGATATACAATAATTTCCGCTGAATTTATAGGCTGATAATATAAAAACAACGGTTCCGAAAAAAAGAACCGTTGTTTTTTTTGCTGGTTTTTTGAATAAGCACCAAAAAATATAAATAAGGCTGTTTTTTTGTGCGAGCAAATTTTGCACTTGCAAATATGGCTATATATAGGCAAATTTGTGCAGGTGAATTTCACTTTTACAAATTTTGAAATAATCCGAATTTTCTACAAAGCGATTGTTATATTTTGCCTATATATCGTGGTTTGTGAAATTTCCCTTATTTTAGTTTTTTTATATGTAAGAAAATTAAAATAATTTACGTTTTATTTTTGGCTATATATAGGAAAATTTGTGCCAACAAATTTCGCCCTCGCAATTTTTGAAATAACCTTAATTTTTTTTGATTTATTTATTTTTTAACTTTTCCTTTAATTTCTTTAACTTTTTATTGATATAACCAAAACATGGTATCAATGTATTTACAACTTCCAGAGAAGTTATTACCATATCTTTTCTTATATCTTTAATATCTTCTGTTATAGCTTTAATGTCTTCTTCCATAGCTTTAATGTCCTCCGTCATAGCTTTAATGTCTTCTGTTATTTGTTTAAAATCCCTTTCTTCCCTTACATATAATTCATTGATTTTCTGTTCCAGCTCATTAAGCCTGATAATAATATCTTCATCATACGAATTATCAATTTTTTGTTTCCTGAAATACGTCGTGAAAAGCTGACGCTGTATGCTCCATGCAAGTTCATCTGTAAAAGATTTTACAAGCATCATATAGCCTGATTCTGTAACAAGAATAATTTCACCATGTGCTTTTGGTGATATATCCATGATGTTATTAAGGCGAATTTCATCAGCACTAACTTTGAAGTAATCTTCACCTTTTATAAAACGAGCACGATTTTTTTGGAAGTTTCTGTGTGCTGTTCCCTCCGGTCTGTCGTGTATGATGTCGATGTCCTTGAATGTTATTACACGCTGTCCATTGTACTCTTTGATTTCTAAAGGTACATTGTTAATAATTTCATACATATTTCTCTACTCCTTTACAAAAAAATTGCTGATAACAGAAGTTACCAAGAGTAAAAAAATCTTGACAAACCAAACCCTATATGATATAATAAAATCATAGGGTATATTGTTCACAAGCTATTACAAAGTTAGTTTGGTAACTTTTGTTTTAGTGTCTGATTCAGGTTTGCCGACCTGTTTCAGACGGTGGGCATTATGCCCTGTTTCTATAATACCACATAATACATATATTGTCAACAAAAAATATAAAATTTTTCATAAAAAAACGAGGTAATTGCCCCGTTTTTTTAATTTACATTACTTTAAAAAATATTGAGAGTTTTTGTATTAAAAAACGTCAAATATAATGGGGAAACAGAGTATTTATTATCTTTTATGAAAATTTATATATTTCTCTTGCAATGTCAGAAAAATTATAGTATAATAATTATTATTATAATCGGGGATTATGGCTTTCCGCCGTCCGCCGAAAAAAAAGGAGGAACAAAATTTTGTCTAAAACAAAAGCTATCGGTTCAAAGCAGAAACCGTCTGTTACAGCTTCAGACATAATTGCAGCAAAAACAAAAGTAAAGTATAAACCGCTTTATTATGTTGCTGCTTTTCTTATACCGGCTCTGCTTACTTTTATCGCATATGCCTTTTTCGGCATATATCCGTTCAATGAGCGTTCCGTACTCGCTCTTGACCTTAACGGACAGTACATCTACTACTTTGAGGCTATCCGTGACGCATTCTGGGGAGACGGCAGTATATTCTATAACTGGAGCCGTAACCTATCAGGTGAATTTATGGGTATAACAGGCTACTATCTTGCAAGCCCGTTTACACTTATTATAATTCTCATGCCAAGAAGCCTTATACTTGAAGCTATGATGATAATGCAGTTGTGCAAAGTCGGTGCTGCCGGTCTTACATTCTGCATATATGCTCAGAAATCAAAGAATGTACCGCCTTTGCAGTCAATCCTTTTTTCTACAATGTATGCAATGATGAGTTATGTTGCAATTCAGCTTATTGACCCCATGTGGATTGACGGCCCTGTTTTCCTGCCGCTTATTATTTTAGGCGTTGAATATCTCATAGACGACGGCAGAAAACTCAACTATATTATTCCGCTTGCGATTATGTTTGTTGCTGAATTTTACATCGGCTACATGATAGCAATATTTGTTGCAATTTATTTCTTTTACTATCTTTTCTTCGGAACAAAAAGAAAGTTCAACAATGTCAAAGAATATTTCATGACATTTGGTCTTATGGCAGTATCAACTATAGTTGTGCTTATGTGCAGTATATTTATGATTTTGCCTGTTTATAATGGTCTTTCAAATGGTAAATTTGATTTTTCCGAACCTGACTACTCTTTCAAACATATGTTTGAATTTCTTGAACTTGTCCCGACGTTGCTCCCCAACCAATACTATTCTGTAAACGTTGATGAGGGTACAAGAATGTATGGACGACCGGAAATTTATTGCGGTGTTCTTACACTAACACTTTTACCGCTGTTCTTCATGAATAAAAAAGTAAAAGTAAAACACAAAATAGGCTATGGACTGCTTACTGCAATATTGATTACAAGTATGTATGTAAAGCCGATAAATATGCTTTGGCACGGTGGACAAGACCCTAACTGGCTCCCTTATAGATATTCTTTCCTGCTCTCATTTGTCTTTGTTTCAATGGCGGCAGAAATATTCTCACATCTTGACGGATATAAAATTTCAGTCGGAAGTGTTGCCGGGACATTCACCGGAATTGCGGTGCTTGTTGCGTTCTTCAATGAACGTATGCCGAAATACAACTATAATCAGGAAAAATACCAGTATGTCGCAACAGTTCCCTATAAAACAACTGAAACATATCACAATGACACACATGAAGAATTATGGCTCGGTACTCTCGTTATCGGCGTAATGCTTGCGGCGGTCTATCTTATTTATATCTATTTCTACAGCAACTCAAAAACAAAAAAGGGAAAAAATCTTCTTACAATTGCCGTTGCCTGCGTTGTATTTTTTGAGGCAGGATATAACGCCTATGATACTTTCAAGAAAGTAAACAAGGAAGTTGCATATTCCGACCGTTCAACATATGAAGAAATTATGTCCGCTCCCGATGTCGTTGAAGCATTGGAAGAATATGACGACGGTTTTTATCGTGCTGAAAAAACTTATCAGCGATGCGTAAATGATAATCTTGCATATGGTCTGAAAGGTGTTTCACACTCAAGCTCTGTAATGAATGCGAAAGCAATTAAATTTATTGAAGCTCTCGGCTATTTCACACAAAGCTATGAAACTCAGTACAAGGGAAACAATGTTATTGCAGATTCACTTCTCGGTATAAAGTATGTAATTGATGACCCTAACAGAAATTCCGGAAATCGTTCACTTCTTGAACCACTTTATGAAAAAGTATTTGAAACAAGCTATATAAACAATGTAAATAAAGAAACAACACTTGATGTATATGAAAACAAAGACGCTCTTTCAATCGCATATGCCGCAAGTGAAGATATGCTTAAACTCGGTCATCTCGGAAATGACAACCAATTCAACAGCATGAATATTTTCCTTAGTACACTTACGGGAAATACAGATTTTCAGACAGATGAAAACGGTTATATTACAATAAACGGTTTCAAGGAATATTACAAACGCCTTGAACCTGAAGCATATGAAGGAAATACCGTATTTGACCCGAATCAGGTACGCCACAGTATATATACACCGACTGACAGCAACGGAAATGTTATGAATGAAAAAGCACATCATGCTTATGATGCTCTCCCCAACGCAATTGACCCTGTTGTAAATATGCATATTACTACTCAATATGACGGTGCTGTATATATGCACATAGACAGTGATTACTATAAAGGCGTTAATATATGGGTTTCCACGGATAAAGACGAAAACGGAAACTACACTAATCATCAGGAATACGGCAATTATCTTAAAGACCATATCAGACCTATTATAAGACTTGGTTCTTATCCTGCCGGCACTGAAATTGAAGTAAGATTCACTATCACAAAAACAGAAGGCAGCAGTGTTTATACAGGTTCAAATGAACACTTCATGTTCAAGGAAAATGGCGGTCTGCAATTTTATAATATCGACTATGAAGCTTTCCATGAAGATATAAACAAACTCAAACAAAATCAGCTTGTAATAAATACAGATAAGTCAAATGACAGATATATTGAAGGTACTGTAAATGTAAATGAAGGACAGTTGCTCTTTACTACTATCCCGTATGAAGAAGGCTGGACGCTGAAAATTGACGGCAAAAAGGCTGATAACCTTATATTTGAAAATGTAAATGAGGACGGCACAATACGCTATTCAAACAATTCTGATGCCGAATCAGGAACAGTAATTATGCTTGAATCTACAATAGGTCTTAAACTTCCCCCGGGTCAGCATACTATCACTATGAAATATACACCACCGGGATTTACTCTCGGAATATTCACTCTCATTCTCGGTATTGCAATTATGGTTATGTTCTATATCTACGACAAAAAACATAACGTTGTGCTTATTGAACTTCAGAAAGAAAAAGAAAAAAGAAAACTCGGCATTGAAAATGAAGAACCTGCTAAACCTGCTAAAAATGTCCAGATTATCAAATCAAAGGGTGCTATTTCCGAACAGGAACTGACAACGGCAAACAAATCCGACGATGAGGAAAATTCCTCTGAGAATGAAGAAAATAAGTCCGAAAAATCAAACGAAACAAAAGAACCAGACACCGAAAAAACTGATGATTCGGAAAAATCTGATGATTCAGAAAAAACTGATAATTCGGAAAAAGTTTCTGATAACAACAGTAACAACAAAAATAATAACAATAATAGCAAAAATAATAACAGCAATAACAACAAGAAAAAGAAGAAAAAGAAAAAGTAAAAAATTATCCCCGTTCATAATAAGAGCGGGGATTTTTGTTGACAAAATATACAAATCTTTTCTTTATTTTTGTTAGTAATGCCTATGACATTTATATATAAAAATGTGTTATAATTATTATATATCAGATAAAGGAGGAATTTTAAATTGTATAATGTGAATGACGCAGTTGTATATGCCACATACGGCGTATGCATAATAAGTGCAATAGAAGAACGTGATTTCAGCGGTGAAAATGTTGAATATTATATTCTTTAGCCGGTAGGGGACAAAAAAATACTTTCTATGTTCCTACTTCAAACTCTGCACTTAAAAACAAAATGAGAAGTATTTATTCTCGCAAGGAAGTTGATGACCTTATAAGCATGATGTCAGACGAATGCTGTATATGGATTGACAACGACTTTCAGCGAAAAGAAGAATACAAAAAAATTATTGACAAAGGCGACCGCCATGAACTTGTCCGCCTTATAAAAACTCTTTACGAAAAAAATATTGAACTCAACAAAAATCACAAGAAACTCCGTTCAGCAGATGAAAAATTTTTGAGAGAAGCGGAAAATATGCTTTATGATGAATTTGCATATTCTCTCAATATTCCACGTGAAGAAGTTGTACCATACATAAAACAGCATATATAATAACAGGGGCAGATTTTTATCTGTCCTTTTTTGATGATTTTTTTCTATTTTTATCTTGCATTTTCAACTTTTTTATGTTATCATATAAAATAAGAATGCCATGACATAATGGTAAATATTATTACGTGCAATTTTATGTACGAGTTGGGAGAATGATATGCCAAAAAGACAAGACATCAACAAAATTTTAATTATCGGCTCAGGCCCTATTATTATCGGTCAGGCGTGCGAATTTGACTATTCCGGCACTCAGGCGTGCAAAGCACTTAAAAAACTGGGATATGAAATAGTTCTTGTAAATTCTAACCCTGCTACTATCATGACAGACCCCGATGTTGCCGACATAACCTACATTGAACCGCTTAACGTCGCAAGACTTACTCAAATTATCGAAAAAGAACGCCCCGACGCTCTTTTGCCTAATCTTGGCGGACAATCAGGACTTAATTTATGTTCTGAACTTGACAAAGCCGGCGTTCTCAAAAAATATGGCGTTCAGGTAATAGGCGTTCAGGTTGATGCAATTGAACGTGGAGAAGACCGCATTGAATTTAAGCACACTATGGACAAACTCGGCATAGAAATGGCTCGGAGTGAAGTTGCCTATTCAGTTGATGAAGCTGTGAAAATTGCCGAAAAACTCAAATATCCCGTTGTTCTCCGTCCTGCTTACACAATGGGCGGTACAGGCGGCGGTATGGTATACAATGTCAATGAACTTAAAGTAGTATGTGAAAGAGGACTTCAGGCTTCACTTGTGGGACAGGTTCTTGTTGAAGAATGCGTCAGCGGTTGGGAAGAACTTGAACTTGAAGTAGTCCGTGACTCTGAAAACAATATCATAACTGTTTGCTTTATTGAAAATATTGACCCTATCGGCGTTCATACGGGCGATTCTTTCTGTTCCGCTCCTATGCTGACAATTCCGGAGGACGTTCAGAAAGAACTTGAAAGACAGGCATACAGCATTGTTGAATCAATTGAAGTTATCGGCGGTTGTAATTGTCAGTTTGCACGTGACCCTGAAAGTGGGCGTATTATCGTTATTGAAATCAATCCACGAACTTCACGTTCTTCTGCTCTCGCCTCAAAAGCTACAGGCTTCCCTATTGCTCTTGTTTCTGCAATGCTTGCCTGCGGTCTTACACTGAAAGACATTCCCTGCGGTAAATATGGCTCTCTTGACAAATATACACCCGACGGTGACTATGTAGTTATCAAGTTTGCAAGATGGGCTTTTGAAAAATTCAAAGGTGCAGAGGATAAACTCGGTACGCAAATGAGAGCAGTCGGCGAAGTTATGAGTATAGGCAAAACATATAAAGAGGCTTTTCAGAAAGCCGTCAGAAGTCTTGAAACAGGTCGTTATGGTCTCGGTTTTGCAAAGAATTTCCACGAACAGTCAAAGGAAGAACTTCTTAATCAATTGCGTTTCCCGACAAGTGAAAGACAGTTTATTATATATGAAGCTCTCCGCAAGGGTGCTACTGTTGAGGAAATTTTTGAACTCACAAAAATAAAACACTGGTTTCTTGAACAGATGCTTGAACTTGTTCAGGAAGAGGAAAAACTCCTTACATTAAAAGGAAGTATTCCCGAAAAAGACATTCTGAAACAGGCTAAACTTGACGGTTTTTCGGATAGATATTTAAGTTCACTGCTTGAAGTTACAGAAGAAGAAATCAGAAACGCACGTATCAATTTCGGAATTAAAGAGGCATGGGAGGGCGTTCATGTAAGCGGTACTCAGAATGCCGCATATTACTATTCAACATATCATCTTGACAAAGACCCCAGCACGTCAAGCGACAAACCGAAAGTTATGATTCTCGGCGGAGGACCTAACAGAATAGGTCAAGGTATTGAATTTGACTATTGTTGCGTTCATGCTGCTCTTGCACTTAAAAAACTCGGTTTTGAATCAATTATAGTAAACTGTAACCCTGAAACTGTTTCAACTGATTATGACACTTCCGACAAACTTTATTTTGAACCCCTTACTCTTGAAGATGTTCTAAGCATTCACGAAAAAGAAAAACCACTTGGTGTTATTGCACAGTTCGGCGGACAAACTCCGCTTAATCTTGCAAATGACCTTAAAAAATATGGTGTCAACATTCTCGGTACAACTCCCGAAACTATTGACCTCGCAGAAGACCGTGACAATTTCCGTGCAATGATGGACAAACTTAACATTCCGATGCCTGAATCGGGTATGGCTGTAAACGTTGATGAGGCTCTTGAAATCGCTAATAAAATTGGTTATCCTGTTATGGTTCGTCCATCATACGTTCTCGGCGGTCGTGGAATGGAAATTGTTCACGATGACGAAATGATGAGAATATATATGTCCGCCGCTGTAGGCGTAACCCCTGACAGACCTATTCTTATTGACCGTTTTCTTCATCATGCTACAGAATGTGAGGCAGATGCTATTTCAGACGGTACAAATTGTTTTGTTCCTGCTGTTATGGAACATATAGAACTTGCCGGCGTTCATTCGGGCGACTCCGCCTGCATTCTTCCTGCAAAGAATCTCACACAGAAACAAATTGATACTATCAAAGAATATACTAAGAAAATCGCTGTTGAAATGAATGTGCGTGGTCTTATGAATATGCAGTATGCCATTGAAGACGATACTGTTTATGTACTTGAAGCAAATCCCCGTGCATCAAGAACTGTACCCCTTGTTTCAAAAGTATGTAATATAAACATGGTTAAAATTGCGACTGAAATCATTACTTCCGAACTTACGGGAAAACCTTCACCCGTTCCACAGCTTAAAGACAAAACTATCAACCACTACGGCGTTAAGGAAGCTGTATTCCCGTTTAATATGTTTCAGGAGGTTGACCCCGTTTTAGGCCCTGAAATGCGTTCAACAGGGGAAGTTCTCGGTATATCCGACTCTTTCGGAGAGGCTTATTATAAAGCACAGGAATCTACTCAGACAAGATTGCCCGAAAAAGGAACTGTTCTTTTAAGTGTATGTGACCATGATAAACCCGAACTAATCGAAATTGCAAAATCATTTAATGAACTCGGTTTTCGCATTATCGCTACAGGAAAAAGTTATAAGATGATTAAAGAAGCCGGCATTCCCTGCGAAAAAATCTTCAAAATTTATGAGGGTCGCCCCAACATTGCGGACGAAATTGCAAACGGCGAAATTCAGCTTGTTATAAACACTCCCGCCGGAAAAACAAGTTCACATGATGACAGTTATATAAGAAAAGCCGCTATAAAACACCGTGTTCCCTATATAACAACTATGGCAGCAGCAAAGGCGAGTGCAGAGGGAATCAAGGCTATTAAAGAAAACAAGCATTTCAGCGTAAAATCACTGCAAGCCCACCATGCAGACATAAAATAATATCAATTCAGTTTAATTTAATTTATTTTTAAATATCTCCCTGCCGTAAAAAAATAGCAGGGAGATAGTTTTCAACATAGTTTTCCACATAGTGTTGAAAACTGTGTTGAAAACTTTTTTTTAAAAAAATAGCCGATAAAAGGGAAAAAACGTGAATAATTTCATCAATCTTATCAACAATAAAATACATGATAATTCAGAGTTTTCAACTTTTCACATCTAAAAAGTTGAAAACTTTGTGGATAAACAAGAAATTTACGCAAACAATAAAAACACGTTGCGGAAAATCTGACGCAATAATTTCATGTAAAGGATTTGATTGTATGAAAAAGCTTTTAGCAATAAGTTCCATATTACTGACTGTGTGTACTGCTTTTGCCTCGTGCGGAAATAACGACAATTCCTATTCATCAGACGGTGATATGGTAACTACTGATTATGAAAGCACTGAAAAAAAAGACCGTGATGACGACAAAAGACGTGATGATGACAGCCGTGAGGACGATAAACGTGATGACCGTTACTATGATGATGAACACTATGATGCTGATGATGACGGTGTTGTTGATACTACCGGGAGTAGTAATTCCGTTAAAGACCACACAGACGACGCTATCGACGGCGTTGAAAATGCAGGTGAAGATGTAGTTGACGGTGTAGGAGATGCCGCCGATGAAATTATCGAAGGAGCAGGCGACGCTGCCGAAGATATAGCCGACGGGCTTGACGGTGAGGAAAACACCGATAATTCCAGTGAAAACGATAACAGAGATTAAATATTCAAAGGGACTGTAAATATAATTAACAGTCCCTTTTTTCATGCCGTTAAACAGTATTTAAACAATTTCCACAAAGTTTTCAACATTTGCACGTTGAGATGTTGAAAACTTATCCGCAAAGTTCAATTATAGCCTCTGCCATTATCTCAGCATTTTTAATAAGGTTTTCTTCTGTAATAAATTCGTCCGCACCGTGCATATTTCCGTTTTCATTCGGAAACTCCGCACCGAATGCAACACCGCCTTCTATTTCATGTACATAAGTTCCTCCGCCTATAGCAATACAATGACCTTTGTCACCCGTAACACGTTCATAAACACGCATAAGTGACTGTACAAATTCACTGTTTTCGTCGGTTATATGCGGTTCTGTCCCCTCGCATGAGTCAATCTCAAAACCGATATTTTCAAGCGAATTGCAAATTATTCCGCTTACCTCTTTTAAAGTCCTGTCAAGAGGAAAGCGTATGTCTATACCGCCTTTAAGTCTGCCGTTTTCAGTATTCAGCATAGAAAGCACACAAGTCATTTTTCCTGAAACTTCATCAGAAAATCCTAAACCGCATGATTTTCCGTCCGTTTCACCATGTGGGAATAATTTCGCAAGTCCACACAATAAAGAATTTTTATATGTCCTGCTGTACTCATAAAGAAACTTTGTTATTGCGTTGTCGCCCTTTTCGGGAGTTGACGCATGGGCGGATTTTCCGTTACATAAAAACATAACATTACTTTCATAACTTGCAATACATTTTTCCGGTACTGCATTGATAATTTTTCCCGAAGTTATTGATAAATCGTTAAAATTTGCTGAAAAGTATACTCTTATCATACCCTTTTCGGCATTGATTACAGGATATTCGCCGTCAGGTGTAAAAACCATAGGCGGTAACTTTCTTTTTGTCCGATAATATGCAAGGTCAGCCGAGCCGTTTTCCTCATTTGTACCAAATATTAACCGCACGCCACGTTTAAGGGGTATAGCAAGCTCTCTGACGGCTTTCATCGCAAACAATGATGCTACAGCAGCCCCCTTGTCATCGCACGTTCCACGCCCTATTAAACGCCCCTCTGAACGTTTCAGTTCGTATGGGTCACTGTTCCAGCCTGTTCCCTCCGGTACAACATCAAGATGTGTGAGAATTGCAAGAGAGGGTTCAATATCATTGAAATCAGCTGAACCGACGTAGTTTTCCACATTTTCAACGTTAAAACCCGATTCTTCACATTTTTTAAGCATAAGTTCAAGTGCCTTTGCCGGCATTTTTCCGAAAGGATAATTTCCGTCTGCATCACTCTGCACACTTCTTACCGCAACAAGTTCAGCAAGAAAGTCAATCATTTCTTCACGGTGTTTTTCAAGATATTTTCTTATTTCAGTCATAATAATTTACCTCCGCTTAAAGACACAAAAAACCGCAGTATTTCCACTGCGGTTTTCCGTGTGTACCCTGCTTTTCATTAACAGTGTACACTGATAGAAAAAAAGAAAGGATGATAGGAAAAGAACAATATCAGTTTACAATAGTTTTCTCTGTTTCCTTGTCGAAGATATGGATTCTGTTCGGGTCAATAGCAACTCTTATTTCGTCGCCAGCCTTTGCAGTTGACCTTGAACTTACTCTTGCAGTCATAGGAATACCTTCACAAAGGAGATAAAGATAAATTTCAGCACCCATCATTTCAGTAATTTCTACCTGACAGTCAACGATGCCTGTTGTAGCGTTTGAAATATACATTTCTTCATCATGAATGCTTTCAGGACGAACACCGAGGATAATTTCCTTGCCGACATAGCTTTGAAGTTCGGGAGTAACCTTTGATTCGGGAACGATAACTTCAAATTTTCTGCCTCTTGCATCTTTTGCACCAAATTCAACGATAAACTGGTCATATTCTCTCTCATACTTGAGAGTAGCATCAATGAAGTTCATCATAGGTGAACCGAGGAATCCTGCAACGAATTTGTTTACGGGTTCATCATAAAGTTTCTGCGGTGTATCAATCTGTTGAATCCAGCCGTCTTTCATACAAACAATTCTGTCGCCCATTGTCATAGCTTCTGTCTGGTCATGAGTTACATAGATGAAAGTTGTACCGAGTCTTTTGTGAATCTTTGAAATTTCGGTTCTCATCTGAGCACGGAGTTTAGCGTCGAGGTTTGAAAGAGGTTCGTCAAGAAGGAATACCTTTGGTGAACGAACAATAGCACGACCGAGTGCCACACGCTGACACTGACCACCTGACATAGCTCTCGGCTTTCTGTCAAGAAGATGTGTAAGGTCAAGAATCTTAGCAGCCTCATTAACTTTTCTTTCGATTTCGTCCTTAGGAACTTTACGGAGTTTAAGACCGAAAGCCATGTTTTCAAAAACGGTCATATGAGGATAAAGAGCGTAGTTCTGGAAAACCATCGCAATATCTCTGTCCTTGGGAGCAACGTCGTTTACAAGACGGTCGCCGATGTAAAGTTCGCCTTCTGAGATTTCTTCAAGACCTGCAATCATACGAAGAGTTGTAGACTTGCCGCAGCCGGAAGGTCCAACGAATACGATGAACTCCTTATCTCTTATATCAAACGTTGTGCTGTGAACAGCTTCAACACCTCCGGGGTATATTTTTTTTATTTGTTTAAGACTTAAACCTGCCATTTAATTCAGTCCTCCAGTTCAAAATTTTTGCCGATAAAAATCAGCCCTATTAATATAATACCAAACTTTGAAAAATTTTTCAAGATGCTAAATTGCCAAAGTTCAGCTTATTTGTTTATTAGATTTGCCGAAAAAACTCTAAAAGAATAACGGCAAAAATCATCAAAATCCGGTTTTTTGAATAAGTTTTCAACATCTTTGTGCAATAATTCCATACAGTCCCCAAAGCCCAATTTTTCGGGAAGAATCAACCCACCGAGAGAAACACGCATTAAAACTTCAACATGATTTCCGACGGCTGAAAACATTCTTTTAACTTGATGATATTTCCCTTCAAAAAGTTGTACAAAAGCCAGTTTTTCGGAGATTTCGCACCTCCTGACATATGCGGGCATACATACTTCTCCATCTGCCAATTGTAAATTATTTTTGAACAAGTCAATATATTTATTTTGGAAGGGTCTGTCAAGTTTCACAATATATATTTTTGATATGTGTTGTCCGGGTGAGAGTATACGGTGTGCAAGTCCGCCGTCGTTAGTTATAAGTAACGCCCCGAGTGAATCTTTATCAAGTCTGCCTGCCGGGAACATTCCTTTCATTTTCATTTCAGACGGAATAAGTTCCATAACTGATTTTCCATCATGTTCAGACGTTGAGCAGACATAGCCCGACGGCTTATTGAGAAGAATATATCTGTAACGTTCTGCACAAATTTCTTTTCCGTTGAGTGTCACCTTTGCGGAATCGGGATTTATTTTCATATCAGCCGTTTTTACAGCCTGTCCGTCAACTGTTATCATTTTTTTGCTTATAAGCTGTTTTATCTGACTGCGAGAATATTCCGTCCGTTCGGAAATAAATTTATCAATACGAACCAATGCCATATTTTTCCCCTTTCGGAATAAATTTCATTTTAATGCTATATTATTTATCAGCGGAATTTTTTCCTGTTCCGTTTTACAATTTTCAAACGGAGGGCATTATGAAAAAAAAGAAAATATTCATACTTGTACTTATAGCCATTATAATTTATACGGTGGTTTTTCTTATTCCCGAAAACGATACCGAAACGGAAACACCTGAAAAACCGGTAGTTTCCGCATCAACATCAAGCGAACGTATAGACTATTTTGCTTCTCACGGCTGGGAAGTTGAAGAAATCGCCGGAAAAGACATTACTATACCGTCGGAATTTTCGGAGGCATATGAAGAATATGCAGTTCTTCAGGACAAACAGGGAATGCCACTGCGTGAATATGCGGGAAAAAACGCCCGTATTTACTTATATGAGGTAAAAAACTACAGACCCGAAAACAAGAAAATGCTTGCGGAACTTCTTGTCTGCAATGATAAAGCTGTTGCCTCAATGGTTTACAGTGAGGACGGAGGAAGCATAAAACTTGCCGTCAGTTAAAATATTTTTATCAATTCGCCCACAAAAGGAAGTCTTAGAGCCTTTCCTTTTATTGCACCATACGCAAGTGCGATTGATATTATTATAAGTCCGATTTTAATAAAAAAATTTGCTATCCAGCCTACAATTGGAATTATTCCGATTAACTTACAAGCTATTCGGATAGCACAAGTGAGTATAAACCATGTGAATTGCTGGTTTGCGTGGAATTTGCAGAAATTAGAGTTTTTATCCATAATAAGTGGAAGAAAAAACAAAATCGGAATCAGATAAGGAACGACAGCAGAAATTTTGTTCTGCTGAATTTCATTGTAGTCAAACATACAAGCTGTTTTTTCGTCGTTGAAGTTATCAAGAATTTTATCAATATTCATAAATTTCCTCCCTGTTCAAATTCACTTATTGCCGCAACAAAACTTTTTATATCCGTGAAATCTTTATATACAGATGCAAATCTTATATATGACACGGGGTCTATTTCTCTGAGTTTTTCAAGGACTATTTCACCTATTTCCCTTGAGGGTGCAACTGTTTTCAGTTGATTTGCATAATAATTTTCGATATAGTCCGCAATTTCCGAAACCTGCCCTATAGTAACGGGACGTTTTTTTATTGCCGTAAAAATTCCCTTTATCAGCTTACTGCGGTCAAATGTTTCATATGTTCCGTCACGTTTTTCAACCATAAGCAGAGGAATTTCAACGACTTCATACGTTGTGAATCTTCCCTTACACTTCATACACTCCCTGCGTCGTCTTATTTTTTCATCGGATGGGCGTGAATCGGTTACTTTTGAATCGTCAAATCCGCAAAAAGGACATTTCATATTATTTTTCTCCTTTCTAAAAATACTTATCCGAAAAATACAAAAAATTATTTTATTTATTATATCAATATTTACAGAAAAAGTCAATAGATTTTTCATATTTTTAATTATAATATTCAGGTATTTTGACATTTTCTTCATCTTCTGCATATTATACGTCGGGAGGTGATTGAAATTGTACAATGAAATTTTCCTTGCGTTAATTGTAAGTCTTGATACATATCTTGCGGCGGTGGCATACTGCAACAGCGGAATAAAAATTCCCCTGCTGTCAATGTCTGTCATCAGTCTTATAAGTGCCGTTGTACTTGGCATATCACTTGAATTTTCTGATTTTATCGGTTCATTCATTCCGTCGGACTTATGCCGTATATGCGGAACTGTTGTAATAATATCTATCGGCATAATAACAATTTTCAAGAGTATTATACGCAGTATTACAAAACATATCTCACAAAAAGGAGAACTTTCAGTGCGGTCTGACAAGTACGGCATAGTCTTAAAACTTTACCTTGATGATACAGCCGCCGATTTTGACAACTCAAAAATATTATCCGCCACTGAAGCCGCCGCTCTTGCTCTTGCGAGTTCACTTGATTCAGCCGCTACAGGGTTAAGCAGTGGTTTTTCCGGAATAAATCCGCTGACCGCTTTTCTGTTCACTTTTACAGCAGGATTTATTTCAATAGCAATGGGAAACATAACAGGGAAAAAAATTTCATCACTTAAACATGATTTCTCATGGGTTGGCGGTATTATGCTTATTTTATTTGCATTTTTCGGAATATAGGCTTATATCTGATATATTACTATTTCAGGCGGATTGAAAAGACGGAATTTTCCCAGACCTCCCGAAACAAGAAGTTTCATTCCGCCGTAAGTATACACACCTTTTGAAAACTTAGGAAAAAATTTTCTTTCAGGCGAAAGAATGCCTTTTCCGAAAATTCTCACTGCACCGCCATGCACATGACCGCTTAAAGTATAATCTGCACCCCATTGTGAATACGCCTCACAGAAAAAAGGATTATGTGCAAGCAGTATTATTTTATTATTGCCATAACATTTTCCGAGAAGTCTCTCCATATCTGAAACTTTTATTTTGTCAAGATTTCTGTAACTTTTTCCTTTCTTGTAAACGGTGCTTTCTTCTTCAAGACCGTAAATATTAAGTCTATGACCGTTTTTTTCAATATATGCCGATTCGTTTCTTAACATTACTGCATCTGTACGATTTACGGATTCAATAAATCGCTTTTTCATTTTCGGTTCAAGTGTCTGTTCATGATTTCCGAAAATCATATACACAGGGGATATTCCGCAAAGTTCATTCAGCATTGACTCAACGGCTGAAAAATCTGTTTCAGTACGTGAAACAACGTCCCCCGTTATGAATATAATATCGGGTGATTCCCTGCGGATAATACTGCATATCCGTGAATTATTCTTTCCGAACTTTCTTTTGTGAATATCGGAAATATGAGCAATTTTTATATCATTGCCGAAATATTCATGTCTTGTGCAAAGCATAAACTTATTTTCAATAAATGCATATATCAGAAACAATGCGGAAAAAATATTTTTCGGTGAGAGGATTTCCGGCTTACTGCGGAAACCCTCTTTCTGATTATTCATCTTCTTCTGATTCTGATTCAAAAACAATTTCATTCCGTTCCTCAATTTCAGATTCCTTTTCAGCCTGAATTGCCTGTTCTTCCGTAAGTTGTTCTACTTTTTCAGTTTCTGCATTTTCGTCATGTTCGGCACGTGTAACTGCAACAACCTTTGCCCCCTCTGTCACTCTCATGACACGCACGCCCTTTGCAATACGTCCCATAATGCGAATATCGCTTGCAAGTATCCTGATAATTATTCCGTCACTTGAAGCAAGTATAATATCATCATCTTCATCTACAATTTTTATTCCGCATACATGACCACGTATATCGTCAATTTTATAGTTTGAAAGACCGTAACCGCCTCTGTTCTGTATTCTGTAACTGTCAATATCAGTTCTCTTTCCGTAACCGTTCTCTGTAACAGTGAGAAGTGATGCACCATCACGCACACGTGCAATTCCTACGACGTAATCACCGTCACGCAGTTTTATTACTCTTACACCATGTGCAGAACGTGACATTGAACGTCCCTTTGATTCTTCAATGCGTATAGCCATTCCGTTTCTTGTTGCAACAAAAATCTGTGCATTTCCGTCCGTCATGCGTACTCCTGCTATTTCGTCGCCCTCGTCAAGTCCTATGGCAATAAGACCATTTTTGCGGACGTTCTTGTAAAGCGAAAGATTTGAACGTTTGATTTTGCCGTTCTTTGTGACTATAGTTATAAATTTATCCTCGCTGAAATCAGTGGTTTTTATCATGGCAGTTATCTTTTCACCGTCCGTAAGGGGAAGGAGGTTTATCAGATTGAATCCCCTTGAAGCCTTTGAACCATCAGGCACTTCATAACATTTCAGCTTGTACATAATGCCCTTGTTTGAGATAAAAAGAATATTGTCATGAGTTCCGCATATGAACATTTCTTCAACGAAATCTTCTTCACGCTGTTTCATTCCCGTTATTCCACGTCCGCCACGTCTTTGTGTTTTATATTCACTTACCGGCATACGCTTGATATAGCCGTTGTTTGTAAGCGTTACAACGCAATCCTCCTGCGGTATTAAATCTTCAATATCAACTTCCCCGCTTACTGACTCAATGTCTGTACGCCTTTTGTCGCTGAACTTTTTGCGTATTGCGTTCAAGTCATTCATGATTATTTCATATACACGTTTTACATCAGCTAAAATGTCTTCATAATCTGAAATTTTTGTAAGCAGTCCATAAAGTTCATCAGTAATTTTTTGTCTTTCAAGACCTGTCAACGCACCAAGTCTCATCTGAACAATAGCATCTGCCTGTTCTTCTGAAAGTCCAATCTGTCTTTCAATATGCAGACCTGTGAAATCATATTGTGAATGGTCAAGAAGTGCTGAAATATCAATATCCTTGAAACGTTCCATCATTGCCTGTTTACCCTCTGCAATAGTCTTGCTTTTACGGAGTATTGCAATAACGTCATCAATGTAATCAGCGGCAAGCACAAAACCCTGAAGAATATGTGCCCTTTCAAGGGCTTTTTTAAGGTCAAATCTTGTACGGCGTTGAATGACCTCAACCTGAAAATCAAGGTAATTCCGGAGCATCTCTTTCAGTGTAAGAATTTTAGGTTCTCCATTTACAAGTGCAAGCATTATTATTCCGACAGTATCTTGCAATTGAGTAAGTGCAAAGAGTTTATTAAGGACTATTTCGGGGACAGCGTCTTTTTTGAGTTCTATAACAACTCTCATTCCGTCCTTGTCGGATTCGTCACGCAAGTCATAAAGCCCCTCAATTTTCTTATCTCTCGCCATTTGATTTATGCTTTTGAGAAGTCTTTCCTTGCGGAGCATATAGGGGATTTCGTCAATGATAATACAATTTCTGCCTTTTATTTCTTCAAAGTGTGTACGTGAACGGAGTATTATTTTTCCACGCCCTGTAGCATAGGCGGCACGTATGCCTGCCTTGCCCATAATAATTCCGCCTGTCGGGAAGTCAGGACCTTGTATATGCTGCATTAAATCTTCAAGTGAACATTCAGGGTCGTCTATAAGTGTCTGTAATGCCTCTATAACCTCGCCTAAGTTATGGGGTGGTATATTGGTAGCCATGCCGACTGCGATGCCTACAGAGCCATTTACGAGCAAATTAGGAAACCTTGACGGAAGAACAGATGGTTCTTTAAGTCTGTCATCATAGTTTGCAACAAAATCAACAGTATCTTTGTTTATATCCGTAAGCATATCAAGAGTAATCTTTGCCATCTTTGCTTCTGTGTAACGATAAGCGGCAGGGCCGTCACCGTCGATTGAACCGAAGTTTCCGTGACCGTCAACAAGCGGATAACGCATTGAAAAATCCTGTGCAAGACGAACGAGTGCGTCATAAACAGATGCGTCGCCGTGTGGGTGATAACGTCCGAGAACAGAACCTACAGTATCAGCACACTTTCTGTAAGCCTTTTCAGGTGTAAGACCGTTTTCGTGAAGGGTGTAAAGTATTCGGCGGTGTACGGGTTTAAGTCCGTCCCTTACGTCAGGCAATGCCCTTGAAACTATTACCGACATTGCATAATGAAGTATGGAATGTTCCATTTCGTCACAAATTTCGGTATTTATTACTTTTGAGTTATCATTGTAAAGCAAAATTTTTACCTCCTGTGAGATTATTTATTATTTATCAGATTTTTTCAATTCCCTGATTATTTCATTTTCGCTTTCCGAAAAGCAATTTTTAGGGATAATGTAGAATACTGTTTTTCCCGAAAACATGAGAAAAAAATTGTCATATTCAAGCAGTGAAAAATTTTCGTCAAACGGTATACGGCTTTTTTCGGGGAGCGGTTCTTCCTCTTCTTCTTCTTCTTCTTGTTCACCGTCCGGATTATCAACGGAGTTTTCAACATTTCCCTCTGAAATTGTTGAAATATCAGCGAATCCGTCCCCTATTCCGATTTTGTAAACTGTTTTTTCCATAGTCTTAAAGACATCAAAGAGATTCCGCCTCAGCTTTCGGGGATTGTACCATTGCCTGACAGCCATTGCAAGACAAACCATTATCAGAAGATATGCAAAATATTGTGAATTGTCCTGTATAACCGCAAAGACAAAAACTCCGGCAAGTATTATAAATGCAAGTGATGTAATATTTGCCTGCGGAAAAACAAATTTTTTCTGAAATTCCGTATACCCCTCCCTGAATATTTCAAAGGGAATTGTATATTCTTTTTCAAGTCTGTAATTATTTTCCGTCATATGTCTAAATCCTGTGCAAACTTTGCATTTGTTTCTATGAAATTACGTCGTGGCTCTACTTTATCGCCCATAAGAACGGTAAATACTTCGTCTGCGTGCAAAGCGTCCTCCATTGAGATTTTAATTATTGTACGTCTTTCAGGGTCCATTGTCGTTTCCCAAAGCTGTTCAGGGTCCATTTCGCCAAGACCTTTATAACGCTGTACTTCAACTTTGTATCTACCGTTTTCAGAGAGTTCAGCTATATATTTATCACGTTCAATATCTGAAAATGCATAGAAAATTTTATTGTTTCTCTCAACCCTGAAAAGCGGAGGCTGTGCTATATAGACATTTCCGTTTTCAATCAGCGGACGCATATAACGGAAAAAGAATGTCAGCAACAACGCCCTTATGTGCATACCGTCAACATCGGCATCTGCCATTATGATTACTTTTCCGTAACGTAATTTTTCTATATCGAAATCTTCGCCTATTCCCGTACCGAGTGCGGCAACGACGGGTTCAAGTTTGTCATTTCCATAAATGCGGTCAATTCTTGCCTTTTCAACGTTCAGCATTTTTCCCCATAGTGAAAGTATTGCCTGATAACGTCTGTCACGTCCCTGCTTTGCTGAACCTCCTGCGGAATCTCCCTCTACGATGTAAATTTCAGTATAACGGCTGTCACGTTCGGAACAATCTGCAAGTTTTTCAGGCATGGGAGATTTTCCGAATGCATTCTTACTTCTTTCTGCTTCTCTTGCACGGCGTGCGGCTTCACGTGCTTTAAGTGCTGAAAGGCTTTTTTCAAAAATCATCTTTGCTGTGTCGGGGTTTTCTTCAAGAAAATTCATGAATTTTTCTTGTACAAGCTTTTCAATAAACGGTCTTACTTCCGGATTTCCAAGTCTTACTTTTGTCTGACTTTCAAATTCGCAGTCTGTGAGCTTTACGGAGATAATGGCAGTAAGCCCTTCACGAATGTCATCACCGCTTAATTTTTCCTTATCTTTCAGAAGTCCCATTTTTCTACCGTATTCGTTCACAACTTTTGTCATCGCATTTTTGAACCCTGTTTCATGTGAGCCTCCGTCTTTTGTATGAATATTATTCGCAAAGGATAATATAATTTCGTTGTAACTGTCATTGTACTGCAATGCTATTTCCGCAAACGAATCCCCCTGAGTGCCTGAAAAGTAAATAACATCACCGCTGAGTGATTCAAAACCCCTTGCCGTGTGGATATGCTCCACAAACTGACGTATTCCGCCTTCATAGCAAAGTGTTTCACCTTTGATTTCTTGCGGTTCACGCTTATCCGCAAATATAATCTTCAGACCCGCATTCAAAAATGCCTGTTCACGGAGTCTTTTCAGAAGAACATCATAACTGTAAACTGTTGTTTCAAAAATCTCGTCATCTGCCTTGAACATTACACTCGTTCCCGTTTTGTCAGTCTTTCCGATTTTTTTCAGCGGTTCGGAATAATGCCCTCTTTCAAAACGCTGAAACCATATGTCACTGCCGTCGTATACAGTGAGTTCAAGCCATTCGGAAAGTGCATTTACAGCCGATGCACCTACACCGTGAAGTCCTCCCGATACTTTATAGCCTCCTCCGCCGAATTTTCCGCCTGCATGAAGAACGGTATATACAACAGTTGCCGCAGAAATACCCTCTTTCTGGTGTATTCCCGTAGGTATACCTCTTCCGTTATCTGATACACGTATAATATCGCCCTCTAAAATTTCAACGGTAATTTCCGTGCAGTAGCCTGCAAGAGATTCATCAATTGAGTTGTCTACAATCTCATAGACAAGATGATGCAGACCGCCTGCACCTGTTGAACCGATATACATTCCCGGACGTTTTCTTACAGCTTCAAGACCTTCCAGTACTTGTATATCATTTTCATCATAATTGTTATTCTGCTGACTCATGAATTTACCTCCGATTTTTTAAAATTAGCAAATTATGTTAAAAGTTATACTGTAATTATTCTTGCTGTCGCTTTTGTAGACATCAACGTTTACTTCTTCCGAAGTAATATTCTCCGATTCTTTTCTTGAGCGTGTAAGCTGAAAGCTGTGAAATATAAAGCTGTTCATTTCCGTTTTTCATAGTGATAATAAAACTCTTAGGCATCTCGTAAGTAGCATAAATGCAGAAATGATTTTTTTCAGCACGTTCAAGAAGTTTCTTTGTACACTTTCCGACTGTGGTATTCTCAATGTCAAATATACCTACAATATCACGTGTATTTACAGAATAATTATTCCCGATATGAAGATACATTTTCAGCTCCCTCCGTAATTTTTCCGCTGTCTATATGGATAATTTTTCCTTTTATTTCAGGTAACAAGGCACTTTCATTACAGGTTGTTATAAATACCTGCATATCCCTGACAATGTCAAATATGAATCTCTGACGTTTTTCGTCAAGTTCACCCATTACATCGTCAAGAAATATAACAGGTGCATCGTCTGACTTTTTCATGAATATTTCCGCTTGTGCAAGTTTCATGACAAGTGCGGCACTCTTTATCTGTCCTTGTGAACCATACTCTTTCGCACTTATTCCGTTTATTTTTATAAGCACTTCATCTCTGTTTACTCCGGCATGGGTTGAACCTGTCCTTATATCATAAGCAGATGTTTCACGAAGTTTATTATAATAAATTTCAACTGATTCTTCATCAAGGGGTTTTTCAAAGTCCGACGGCTTATATATATTTGACTTGTATTCAAGTTCAAGTTTTTCAGTTCCTCCTGAAATTGTGCAGTACAGTCTATGGCATATTTCATTTATTTTTTTTACATAATCATTACGCATATAAGAGATAAAAGCACCCTCATAAGCCGCCTGTCTGTCCCATACTTCAAGAACATCTTCCCCCGCATTGCCCTGCATGATTTCTTTCAGGAGTGCGTTGCGGTGGTTCATGATTATATTATTTTTATTCAGGTGAACAATCGAAACGGGGTTAAGTTGTGAAGCCGCCATGTCTATAAAACTGCGTCGCTTTTCCGGCGACCCCCTTATGAGTTCAATATCGTCAGGAATAAAGACAATGCATTTGAAAACATCGAAAAGTGCTTTTGTGCCTTTTTGCTTTACTCCATTAAGGCGTATAAGTTTAGCACTGTTTACTCCCTTTGTCATTTCAAATTCTATTTTCTGTTCCCTTACTGCATCATGTATTTTTATTTCTGCTGTCATTTTGTTTCTGTCAAGATTTATATAATCTTTTTCCTTTGAACCTCTGAAACTTTTACAGCCTGACATTATCCATATCGCCTCAATGAGATTTGTTTTTCCCTGAGCGTTTCTGCCTGATATGATATTATACTTAGGGTCAGGAACAAAAGATATTTCCGAAAGATTCTTGAAACCGTCAATTTCAGCATAAGTGACAATCACTCTACAACTACCTCTTTATCACCGTATGAAACTCTGTCGCCTGACCTTATCTTCTTACCCCTCATGGTACAGATTTCCCCGTTTACAAGAATCTGCCCATTCTGAATAAGCATTTTTGCTTCTCCGCCTGAATTTACAAGAGATGCAAATTTGAGAAGAGCGTCAAGCTTTATAAATTCCGTTTTTATTTTTATTGTTTCAGTCACGTCGTTAACCTCACTTTCAGTATAATCAGTTTTTGAGCTGAACAGGCATTACAAGGAATATAAAATTCTCTCCTTCAAGCGGAAGAATTTCTATTACCTTTGTAGCACCGCTGAAACGTATGCGTATTTTATCCCCCTCTGCTGCACGGAGTGCATCAAGGAGCAATTTGTTATTGAATCCTATTGTAACAGCTTCCCCTGTTATATCAGCGGAGAGAGAATCGTTTATACGTCCTATTCCTGTCTTACAGCTTATTTTCACTTCACCGTCATTAACTTCACAGCGGATAGGAGATTTGTTTTTATCATCGATAAGAAGTGAACAGCGTTCAAGGCAGGTAGAAAATTCTCTCTTGTTTATAATTACCTCTGTTTTGTGTTCAAGTGGTATGCTGACTTTGTAATTATGGAAAGTTCCTTCAAGTAGACGTGAAATGACAAATAAATTGCCTGTTTCAAAAATTATATGGCGGTCGTTCGTGTAAACTATGCATTCATTCTCATCTTTCATGAGAGATGAAATTTCAAGGAGTGCTTTTTTAGGGACTACAAAGTAATAGTTTTCATCGCTTTCAATTTCCTCACTTCTTATAGCAAGACGGAATCCGTCAATTGCTACCATATTGAACTTTCCGTTTTCGATGTCAAAAAGTTCACCTGTAAGTATTGGTTTGTTTTCATTAAGAGATGCCGCATAACTTGTCTGATTTATCATTGACTTCAAGAGAGAGTTTTTTATTTTGAATCCCCTCTGTGAATCGACTACAGGCAAGTCGGGATAATCTTCTGCTGACATTGCTGAAAAACTACATTCAGTTGAACTGCATGAAATATTTATGATAAGACTTTCGTTAATGCTGAAAGTTATTTCATCTCCTGACATACGTCTTGTAAATTCACTGAACAATCTTGAACTTACTACAAATTCCCCCTCTCCCTCTGTTGTTGACCTGATAGAAGTGCGTATACCCATTTCGAGATTGTAAGCAGTGAGTTCAACCTCTCCTGAAGTAACCTTCACTTTTATTCCCTCAAGAGCAGGTATCACTGATTTTGATGATACAGCTTTTGAGACATTGCTAATAGCCTCACTGATTTCGTTTTTGTTGCATATGAATTTCATAAATAATCCTCCTTGAAAAAACTGACAGTTTGTTAAATGATTTTGCTGTAAAAAACTGTTAGTTCGTATAATTTTGGTTTGGTTTTTTTTGACTGAAAAAAAATTTTTTTTGTTGCGAAAAAAAAAAAGAAAAAAAACGTAAATAAATATAGTAGTAGTAGTAGGGGGTGTTGAAACTGTGGAAAACTATGTTTTGTAGCGATATACGGTCGAAAGTTTTCAACAATGGACTGTTGAAAGATTGTGGAAAACTGTTGAAAACTTTGGTAAAATCTTTTACACTGTTGAAAGTGTTGAAAGATTGTGGAAAAAATTGTTGAAAACTCGGCAAAATCGAACAAAGATTTGAAAAAGTTTTCAACATATGTTGAAAGTCAAATGTTGAAAGTGTTGAAAACTTTTTGATTAAAACTAACAACATATTTTTTAAGGCTTGAAATAGATAAGAATTTGATGTTAACTAATTTAACTTGACTGTTGAAAACTTGTTGAAAGCTGTTAGTTTAGTGTGGAAAACTTTTGTTAGCACACGCTAAAAATGGAGTTTTCAACATTATGAACAAATTGTGACTGCACAAAATTACAGTGTTAAATCAGTGAATAAATTGGCTTCAACGGGCATTGTGGAAAACTTTATTGTTGAAAGTGTTGAAAACTTTTTGATTAAAAATAACAACATATTTTTTACGGCTTTAAACAGATTAGAATTTGATGTTAACTAATTTAACTTGACTGTTGAAAACTTGTTGAAAGCTGTTAGTTTAGTGTGGAAAACTCTGTTTTTGGGGTAATTTTGAAAACGGTTTTTAGCCAAATTCGGAGGGCGGGTTTTATTAACAGAAATTTCATGAAAATTTCATATTTCGGTGCGGAAAAATTGTGGAAAACTCGAGTGTTGAAAGTGTTGAAACTGTTGAAAGATTTTTTAATTAAATACCCCCAAAATGGCACTTTGTAGCGAAATCTCTGGTGTTCATATTTTTAAAATGCCCTTTGTTAGCATATACAAATTTTGTTGAAAACCTGTTAGTTTAGTGTTGAAAACTGTTGAAAACTTTTTTTGTAAAAGATTTAATACTCCCTAAAATATTATACGAACTACTTAAAAAATGTCTACTTTTCAAATTGTTGAAAACTTTTTGTTGAAAACTTGCCGTTTTTTGCATAGTCTACCCCCTGAAAATAACGATATATAGGAACGAAAGCCAGTTTTCAACATACTGTTGAAAACCTGTTAGTTTAGTGTTGAAAGCTGTGGAAAACTTTTCTCATATGAGCGAATAGTAAGTTAATATCATATTTTAATCAAATACAAAAATTAACAAACATTGTATAAATTAAAATTTTTAATGTTTACTTCTGTCTTGTATATTTTTCATAATATCATTGACGAGTTTTTGTAAATTTTGGTCTTTTTTCATAGCCTCCGAAATGCTCGTAACTGAGTAGACAATAGTCGAATGGTCACGTCCGCCGAACTCAGTTCCGATAGTTGCAAGTGGCATTTGAGTGATTTCTCTCACAACGTAGATAGCAACTTTTCTTGCTGTAGATATTTGTGCGGAACGCTTATTTGAACGTAGGTCATCAGGAGATACACCATAAGCAGATGAAACTTCCGATATTATTTTTTCAACGGTAATCGGAATCGGTTGTTCATTTGTGAGAACGTCCCTTATTACACTTTGAGCCATTGAAATGGTTATTGCACTTCCTGCAAAGTGATTAAGTGCTTTAAGCCGCATCACTGCCCCTTCAAGCTGTCTGATATTGGATTTAAGGCGGTTTGCCATAAATTCAGCGACTTCTCCCGGCATTCTCAAATCTAAAAGTTCCGACTTCCTGTTTATGATAGCAAGTCTTGTTTCATAGTCGGGGGCGGAAATATCGGCAATAAGACCGCCCTCAAATCGTGTTATAAGACGTTTTTCAAGTGTCTGAAGTTCTTTAGGGGCTTTATCCGACGTAATGACAATTTGTCTGCCCTCCTGGTGAAGTTTATAGAACGTATGAAAAAATTCCTCCTGCATACGTTCCTTTCCGACGAAAAATTGAATGTCATCAATAAGCAGTATGTCAGCATTTCTGTATTTTTCATGAAAATCAGAAATATTTTTGTCACTAAGAGAACTTACAAGGTCATTTCCGAACGTTTCACTCGTCACATAGACAATATTTAAGTTCGGGTGTTTTCTTCTTACTTCATTTGAAATTGCCGTTATAAGGTGGGTTTTTCCCATTCCCGAAGGGCCATATATAAACAGCGGATTATATTCGGGTACTTTCCTTTCGCCACAGTTTTTGGCAACGGATTTACAGCACGCAAGAGCAAATTCGTTTGAACGTCCCTGAATAAATGTGTCGAACGTATAGTCATAGTTGGCAAATTTATATGTCTGCTGAAGTTCGGCGTGTTTCTGGTCAAGTTCGTCATTTGTGAGAACATTGATTCTTGATGCCTTTTCTGATTCAACGTTGATTATTATATTCACATCAAGTCCAAGAAGAGTAAGAAACGCTTCTTTAAGTATTGAACCGTATGTTGACATAACAATGCCACGCTGAAAGCCTGTCTGGATTTTAAAAACAGCGTTAGAGCCGTCAAAGCTGACCGGTTTTAACGGGTCAATCCATGTTTTAAGACCGATGGCAGGAATTTTGTTGTTTTCAAGGCAGTATTTTTTTACATTTTCAAAAACTTCCTCAAAAGAGTTCATATTTAACCTCCATTTCCTTTTGGCAGTACCCTTTGTCATTTATGCGTGCTTCTGAATGGCGTTTCAGGTACCGGAAGAGGGCTGAAAAAATTTATCCCCCTTCTTATTTATAATGTATACTCTATTATAACATATTACAGCTGAAATTGCAAGAAGTTTTGATGCTTAAAATGAAGAAAAAAACCGTGTTTTCCACGTTTTTTTTCAACATTATGTGGAAAACTTTGTTGAATTGATATTAAATATTCGGGCTGTTGAAAATGTTAAGAAAAATCAATTTTCAATTTCCGATAAAAATAGTTTTCAACAGTTTCAACAGCGGTTTTGTTAATAACTTTTTTGAAAAAATTATCCGCTGGCAGTGCGAAAATATATGATTTATGCCATAAATGATATGTAATGATTTATAATTTATTGGTAAAAAAATATGAAAATATCCGAAATCTGAAAAAAATTTCTCAAATTGCTTGACAGAATTATTTTTTTGTTATATAATATTCAAGTGTAATGCGGACAATAGCTTGTATTACTTTGTTTTGTCAATCAGGACAGCAGGAGTGTTTCCTGTTTCCTTTATACATTTCGCAGAGAGGAGGATGCGTTAATGAAAAGAACATATCAGCCTAAAAAGCTCCACAGAAAGAAGGAGCACGGTTTTATGAAAAGAATGGCTACTAAGAACGGCAGAAAGGTTTTAGCTCGTAGAAGATCTAAGGGCAGAGCAAGATTAACTCACTAACGAGGCTGACCACAAAATCTATTTTTGTGGTCTTTTTTGTTAAATCCTATTTTCTATCAAAGGGACGGCTTTGTGTCCCGCTTTTAGGTATTTATTATGCTTTATACGGAAATTCTTAATGATAACAGAGATTTTAACAATCTTTACAGAAAAGGCAGGTTCACTGCATCAAAGTATTCAGTAATATACATAAAACCGAACGGCAGACCATTTAACCGTTTCGGTATTACCGCAGGCAAGAAAGTCGGAAATGCTGTCTGTAGAAACAGGGCAAAAAGGCTTATAAGGCTTGCATACAGAAATGCAGAGATAAGACTACCCGTCGGCATTGATATTGTCATTGTCGCAAGAAGTCCGATATGCCGAATAAAATCTCAGGAATATTGCAGTTATATGGAAAAATACGGTGTTCCGGAAATTATAAGAATGTATGAAAAATTTTTTTCAGACAGGCAACAGACATGAAATTTATTTTTATTTCTTTGATTAAATTTTACAGGAGATTTATTTCTCCACTTTTCCCGCCGTGCTGTAAGTATTATCCTACTTGCAGTACATACGCACTGACAGCCGTTGAACGTTTCGGAGTTTTCAGAGGTTCTCTCCTTGCAATATGGAGAATACTGCGTTGTAATCCGTGGTCACTCGGCGGTATTGACTATGTGCCTGAAAAATTCACATTCAGAGTGAAAAAATATGATTATTTCTGCGGGCATGATGATAATGATAATGATGACAACAAAAATTGAGAGGTATTGAAATTGAATTCACTTTATGACATTATCGGTATCCCTTTCGGGTATCTGATGTATCTTATTTATTCCCTTTGCCATAATTACGCTTTTGCGATTATTATTTTTACGGTAGTTACAAAGTTGCTGCTTTTTCCTGTAAACTATCATACTCAAAAAAGTTCGGCACGTATGCAATTACTTAATCCGAAAATGGAAAAGCTGAGAAAGAGTTTTGCAAGCAATCCGCAAAGACTTCAGGAGGAACAGCAAAAACTGTATCAGCAGGAAGGTATAAATCCCATGGGTTCATGTCTGCCGGCATTTGTACAGATGTTTTTGCTTTTCGGTGTAATTGACGTTGTATACAAGCCTATTACGCATATCTTGCATATATCAAAGAATGTAAGACAGGCGGCTTTTAAAATAGCTTCTGAATTAAGCGGTGAAAAAGGTTTCGATTTCAAATCGCTCAGAAGTGAACTGATAACTATGGAACAGCTTGACAAACACGCTGATAAATTCACTAATCTTGCCGAAAATTTCGCAGGAAGAGTAAATGAATTTAATGAGCATTATACGATTTTAGGGGCAAATCTCGGAAAAATTCCTGAATTTCACCCCGAAACATGGAATACTGAAGCTGTAATACTTTTCTGTATTCCGTTTCTTGCAGGTCTTGCACAGCTTGTACAGTCAATTTACAGTCAGGTGCATCAGAAAAAAACAAATCCCGAAATGCAGGGGGGCGGCTGTATGTCACTCATGTTGTACCTTATGCCTGTTTTGTCTGTAGTATGGGCATTTGCACTCCCTGCCGGTATAGGCTTTTATTGGATTTGGTCGTCGCTGTTTTCTTTCTTTATCAATCTTGGGCTTAATCACTATTTCACGCCTGAACGCACTGAGAGAATTAACGAAAAGGAAAAGGAAAAGGCAAGAATTTATGCCGAAAAACACCCCGAAAAGAAGACTTTTATGCAGAGAATGCTTGAACAGCAAGCACTTCTTGAACAACAACAGAACGGCGGTTCAGGGACTTCTAATTCAAATAAAATTTCACGTTCTGAAATGAACAGACAAAACCGTGACAAAATAAAGGAAGCACGCAGACGCATGGCTGAAAAATACGGCGAAGAATATGATGAAAACGATGATGATGAAGAATAATATTATTCTTCATGATGGAGGTACAAAAAATGACAGAGATTTTTACTGCTAAAACTATTGAGGATGCAAAGAAACTTGCTGCCGCAAAGTTTGGCAAAAATATTAAAAGCATTAAATTTGAAGTAATTGAAGAGCCAAGAAAAGGCATTCTCGGCATAGGAGCAAAAGACGCAAAAGTGAAAGCTACTTATGTTGAAAAGCCTGTTTCTGAAGTTAAAGAAGTTAAAAAGGAAGTCAAGACTGTAAAAGAAGTCAAGACTGTAGAAGAAACAAAACCTGAAACTGTAGAAGAAGTCAAGGCTGTAGAAGAGACAAAAAAGAAAATTGTAGAAGAAGTTAAAACTGTAGAAGAAACAGAGCCTGAAAAGACAGTTTCTGACGAAAAAATTACAGCGGAAGAAAAACAGGCTTTAAATGCCCCTGAAACGCCCGCTGAAATACAGGAATGTAATTACATTGACAAGCCGTCTGAAACGCCTGAAAATGCATCTGAAGCATCAACAGAGCCATATGTTGAAACGGTTGAAAAAAACAGTCTTGAAAGTGAAGATGATTATTCTATTGAGAATTTCACTCTCATACAAGATGAATCGCTTATGAATCCAAAAGTAAAACTCGCTCTTGATTATATTACAAGCATTCTGAAAGCAATAGACATTGATGCTGAATACAATGTTTATCAGAATGATACAGGTGTGATAATAAATATTGACAGCAACAACAACGGCACTATCATAGGCAGACGTGGCGAAACACTTGATTCAATACAGTATCTTTGTTCTATTATCGCTAACAAAGGCGATAAAGACTATTTCCGTATAACGATTGATTGTCTCGGATACCGTCAGAAGAGAAAAGAAACGCTTGAACAGCTTGCCGCAAAAGTTGCAAAGTCAGTACTAAGAACAGGACGTTCACAGCCTCTTGAACCTATGAATCCATATGAAAGACGTGTTATTCATTCTGCTATATCAGCTATTGACGGCGTTTCCTCACGTTCAGTAGGTGAAGAACCTTACAGAAAGATTATTATTTCTTCAAATCAACCGAATCAGAGAAACAATAACAACAGAAAACGTGACCGCCGTGACAATCAGAGAAACGACAGAAAAAACAGCCGTCCGAAAAATCATGACAACAATAACTTTGAAAGAAAAAAAGTAGATGTTTCAACGAGTTTTGAAAAGGATTATAAGCGTCCAAAGCCGGAGGACGCTATTGAAGGCGGTCTTTACGGTAAAATAGAACTTTGATTTTTTACGGGATTCTGTAAAGTGCAGAATCCCGAAACAAAATTTTTTCAGCGGCAAAACTGCCGTTGTTTTTTTAGGAGTGATTTTTTTGTCAACTATTGCTGCTGTTTCAACTCCGAATGCTCCCGGGGGAATAGCTGTTATAAGAATTTCCGGAAAAGATGCATTGAATATTGCGGAAAAAGTTTTTACTCCTGCCGGAAATAAGAATGTGCAGGATATGGAAGGATATACTTGTGCCTACGGAATAGCCCATGACGGCGGTGAACGTCTTGATGACTGTATACTTACAGTCTTTCGTGAACCTCATAGTTATACAGGTGAAAATATAGCTGAAATATCATGTCACGGCGGACTTTATGTAACTAAGCGTATTCTGCGTGCCATTCTTAAAAACGGTGCAGAAAATGCCGGTGCGGGTGAATTTACAAAAAGGGCTTACCTTAACGGAAAACTTGACCTTACTCAGGCGGAAGCAGTTATGGATATTATTTCCGCAAAGGGTGAACGTGAACTTAAAATGGCTGAAAATCTCCGTGATGGGCTTGCTTTCAAAAAGGCAAAAGCCTGTTCCGATAAACTTTTGAAGATTCTCGGCGACCTTGCCGCATGGGCGGATTATCCGGAAGAAGATATTCCCGAAGTCAGACCTGAAAATCTTTGTGAAGAACTTGAAGAAGTCAGGAAAGAGCTTTCATCTCTCACGGAAAATTATGACTGTGGAAGAATACTGCGTGAGGGTATTTCTACTGCTATTGTGGGCAGACCTAATGTCGGAAAATCAACGCTTTTCAACTGTCTCAGCGGTTGCGAAAGAAGCATTGTAACTGATATTGCAGGCACTACAAGGGACGTTGTTGAAGAGTCTGTCAGGCTCGGTGATATTACACTCCGTCTTGCTGATACTGCCGGAATACGTCAGACTGATGACATTATTGAGGGAATAGGCGTGGACATTGCTGAAAAACTTATTGATTCGTCAGAACTGATTATTGCAGTCTTTGACGGAAATTGTCCGCTCACGGTGGACGATTTGAATTTAATTAAAAAACTTAATTATAAAAAATGCATCGCTGTAATTAACAAGAGTGACCTTGAAATATGTCTTGATATTTCCGAAATTGAAAAATATATTCAACAGACTGTATATTTATCGGCAAAGGAAAATGACGGAATTGAACGTCTTAAATCTGCTGTTGAGTCGCTTTTTGAAATCAATGAAAATTCTTTTTCATCGGCTGTTGCCGTAAATGAACGTCAGAAAAAATGCATTGATTCTGCTTTGATGTGTGTTGAATCAGCAGTTTCTGCATTGAAAAACGGCGAATTTCTTGATGCTGTAAACGTTCTTATTGATGAGGCAGAACAGAATTTATTAAGTCTGACGGGTGAAAAAGTTACAGATGCAGTTGTGGACGAAGTCTTTTCGAGATTCTGCGTCGGAAAATAATGTTCCACGTGGAACATTTTGGAGGTGGAGATTATGTCATATAAAATGGGAAGTTTTGATGTTGCAGTAGTGGGGGCAGGTCATGCAGGGATTGAAGCTGCTCTTGCGGCTGCTCGGCTTGGATGTAAGACTGTAATGTTTACAATATCTCTTGACCAGATTGCAAATATGCCCTGTAATCCGTCAATAGGCGGTACTGCAAAAGGTCATCTTGTAAGGGAAATTGACGCTCTTGGCGGTGAAATGGGAAAAGGTGCGGACAAGTGCTTTATTCAGAGCCGTATGCTTAACCGTGGAAAAGGTCCTGCTGTACACAGTTTAAGAGTACAGGCAGACCGTGTTATGTATCATGACTATATGAAAAATGTTTGCGAAAAACAGCGTAATCTTTATGTAAAACAGGCTGAAATAGCTGAAATTATTGTTGAGGACGGAAAAATAACAGGTGTTATAACGTCGCTTGGTGCTGAATATTCCGTAAAAGCCGTTATAATAGCTACAGGAACGTATTTAAAAGGTAAAATTCATATAGGCGAAGTTTCATATGAAAGCGGCCCTGATTCGGCATTGCCGAGTAAATATCTTTCTGAAAGCCTTATTGAAAATGGTGTTAAACTCCGTCGTTTCAAGACCGGTACACCGTGCCGTGTGAACAAGAGAAGTATAAACTTTGATATTATGGAACGTCAGGACGGCGACGAAAAAATAGTACCGTTTTCTTTTGAAACTCCTGTTGACAATCTTTCAAATAAAGTAAGCTGTTATGTGACTTATACAAATAGTAAAACACATGAAGTCATTCTTGCAAACCTTGACAGGTCACCTCTTTACTCAGGAAAAATAGAAGGTGTAGGCCCCAGATACTGTCCGTCTATCGAAGACAAAATAGTGCGTTTTTCCGACAAGCCGAGACATCAGCTTTTCGTTGAACCAATGGGTCTTTCAACAGAGGAATATTATTTACAGGGTATGTCATCATCACTGCCGGAAGATGTTCAGCTTTCTTTTTTGCGTACAATTGACGGATTGGAGGACGTTGAAATTATGCGTCCTGCATATGCAATTGAGTATGATTGTTGTGACCCTACACAGCTTTCAGGGACGCTTGAATTTAAGAAAATAAGCGGTCTGTATGGTGCAGGACAATTCAACGGAAGTTCAGGATATGAGGAAGCGGCGGCACAGGGAATTGTTGCAGGCATAAATGCCGCACTCAAAATAAAAAAACGTGAACCTATGATTCTTGACCGTGCAAGTTCATATATAGGAACTCTTGTTGATGACCTTGTGACAAAGGGATGTTCAGACCCCTATCGCATGATGACTTCAAGAAGTGAATACAGGCTTATTCTCCGTCAGGATAATGCCGACCAGCGATTAACGCCCATTGGTTACAAAATAGGGCTTATCAATGAAACAAGATATAATAAACTCCTTGAAAAAATAGATGCTGTTGATGCAGAAATAAAACGTGTCAGCGGTCTGAATATTGCACCGAGTGACAGTCTTAACAATTTTCTTGAAAAAATGGGCACTGCTCCTATTTCGACGGGCTGTAAGCTTGCAGACCTTATACGCCGTCCGCAGTTGAATTACAGTATGCTTGAACCTTTTGATGAAGAACGTCCGGAACTTTCAGACGAAATTGCTGAACAAGTTGAATTGCAGATAAAATATGAGGGCTATATATCAAAACAAATGGCACAGATTGAACAGATGAGAAAATATGAATCAAAAAAATTGCCTGAAAATACTGATTATAATACAGTACACGGTCTCAGACTTGAGGCAATTGAAAAACTTAATAAAATTCAGCCTGCATCTATAGGACAGGCTTCAAGAATTTCAGGTGTTTCGCCTGCTGATATATCACTTATTACTGTATGGTTACAGCATGAAACGGGGGACGGCGATGCTTCCTGAATATACTTTGTGTGCGTCAGCTTTTCAACATTTTAACGTTGAATTGTCGAAAACTCTCTATGAAAAACTCGATATTTATGCGGAATTTCTCGTTGAGTACAATAAAAATGTAAATCTTACAGCGATAACAGAACCCGAAGAAATTTTATACAAGCATTTCATTGATAGTATTCTGCTTGCAAAGTATGCGGAAATTCCGAAAAATGCAAGTCTTATTGATGTCGGAACGGGTGCGGGTTTTCCGTCTGTACCGCTGAAACTTTTCCGCCCTGACCTGAATATAACACTTCTTGACAGTTTGAACAAACGTATAACATTTTTGCAAATACTCTGCGAAAAACTCGGCATTCAGGCGGAATTTATTCATGAACGTGCTGAAAATGCCGGAAAAATGGCGGAGTACAGGGAAAAATTTGATGTATCATGTGCAAGGGCAGTTGCAAATATGTCAGTTTTAAGTGAAATGTGCATTCCGTTTGTAAAAGTTGGCGGTATTTTTACAGCCATGAAAGGGCCTAATGAGGATATTTCCAAAGGAAATAACGCCATTCAGATTCTCGGAGGAAAAATTGAAAATCAGTTTGAATATGATATTTCGGGAGAAGGACGGAAAATAATAATCATAAAAAAAATATCGCACACTATGACAAAATATCCCAGAAATAGCAGTCAAATTAAGAAAAAATCCCTCTGATTTTATTTTCTTTTGTCGAAAAAAACGCTGATTTATTGAAAATCAGCGATTTTTTTGTGTAGTAATTATTTCCCGCAGATGTTAGAATTTATTTACAGGGAATATTCCCGAGTAATTATGTGAGGAAAAGAAAAATGGCAGGATTTTTAAAAACAAAAGAAAAACCGATAAATAAAGTAATCGAAATTGAAGTTGATATGATTATTACTAATCCGAATAAGCCTGAATTTCAGGATTCTGAAATTTCCGCTCTTGCAGAATCAATATTACAGAACGGAATTTTACAGCCACTTTCTGTAAGACGCTGCGGAAATGTTTTTGAATTGCTTGCAGGTGAAAAACGGCTGAAAGCTGCAAAAATGTGCGGATTTACTGTAGTTCCGTGCATCGTTCATGAAATCAGTGACAAAGATTCAGCTGTTCTTGCACTCGTTGAAAATATTCAAAGACAGAATTTATCTTTTTTTGATGAAGCATCGGCAATAGAAAAATTGATTACATATTATGGTATGACGCAGGAGGACGCAGCCGAAAAACTCGGAAAGGCTCAAAGCACTATCGCAAACAAGTTACGCCTTTTGCGTCTTACATCGGAAGAGAGAGAACTTATTGTAAAATTCAATCTTACCGAACGTCATGCAAGGGCTTTGCTTAAACTCGCAAGCCCGGCAGACAGACTTGAAATTCTTGAAAAAATAATCAAGAATAATCTTAATGTCGAACGCACTGAACGTGTAATTGATGAGTATATCGGAAATCAGAAAGAAAAAGCAAGCTATAAAAAGAGGTCAAAGGTTTTTCAGAATGTGAAAATGTTTGTGAATACCATAAATAAGGCAGTAGAAACAATGCAGTCAGAAGGGATTCAGGCAGATGCGAAAAAAATTCAGAATGAGGACTATATTGAATACCGTGTGAAGATTCCGATTCAGAAAACAAAATAGTAAATTGTTCCACGTGGAACATTTTTATGCAATTCTTTTTGCTGTTTTGCAATTGTTCCACGTGGAACATTTTTATGCAATTCTTTTTGTTGTTTTGCAATTGTTCCACGTGGAACATTTTTATGCAATTCTTTTTGCTGATTTTGCAATTGTTCCACGTGGAACATTTTTATGCAATTCTTTTTGCTGATTTTGCAATTGTTCCACGTGGAACATTTTTATGCAATTTTTTTGCTGATTTTGCAATTGTTTCACATGGAACATTTTTATGCAATTTTTTTACTGATTTTGCAATTGTTCCACATGGAACATTTTCATGCAAATTATTTTTGCTGATTTTAGAATTGTTCCACGTGGAACATTTTTATTGAAAATATCTATTTACAAAACGTTTCAAAAGTGATATAATATTAAATATAAAAAAGTGAAAGGAAGTAAATCCTATGAGCAAAATAATTGCTGTGGCAAATCAGAAAGGCGGAGTAGGAAAATCAACTACTGCCGTTAACCTTGCCGCTTATCTCGGTTCAAGAGGTTTTAAAGTTCTCTGTATTGATTCTGACCCGCAAGGCAATACAACTACTGCTTTCGGTGTGAAAAAAAAGTCTGTCAGTGCTTCAACTTATGATATTATCATTGGAAAAGCACGTATTCAGGACGCAGTTGTGCCGACTGAATTTAGTAATGTTTCAATAGTTCCTGCAACTGAATCACTTGCCGGTTGTGAAATTGAACTTATAAATTATGAAAACAGAATGAAACGCCTGAAAATGCAAGTACTTACCTGTCGTGAAGATTATGATTACATATTTATAGACTGTCCCCCGGCTTTAGGGCTTGTGACTATCAATGCACTTGTTGCTTGTGATACAATAATTGTTCCGATGCTTGCGGAATTTTTTGCACTTGAAGGTTTATCACAGCTTGTCAATACGATAAAAATTGTAAAGGCAAATTATAATTCGTCGCTTGACATTGAGGGAATTGTTTTCACTATGTTTGACGGAAGGCTCAACGTTGCAAATGATGTTGTTGCGGAAGTTGAGAAATATTTTCCTGAAAAGGTATTCAAGACTAAAATTCCGAGAAATGTTCGTCTTTCAGAAGCCCCCAGTCATGGTAAACCCGTTATGTATTATGATAAATCATCAAAGGGTGCAGAGGCTTATGAACTTTTAGGACATGAACTTTTGGGCGAACCTCTTGAACTGCCAAAGAAAAAACGCAGGGGAATTTTTTCTTTCAAAAAATAAACCGGAAAGGAGAAAAATATGGCTATTGGTGGTCTTGGTGCAGGTCTTGACAGTCTGTTCAGTGACAATACAAATGAAGTGCAGGTAAAAAAAACACTCCGCACTTCTGAAATTGAACCTAACCGTGAACAGCCCCGAAAAAAATTCAGTGATGAAGCTATAACATCACTTGCTGATTCAATCCGTGAACATGGTATGTTACAGCCTATTCTTGTACGCCCGTTGCCTGTGGGAAGTTATCAGATTGTCGCAGGTGAACGCAGATGGCGTGCAGCTAAAATGCTTGGTCTTGATGAAGTACCCGTAAATATCCGTGAATTATCCGATTCAGAAGCAATGCAAATTGCAATTATTGAGAATTTACAGCGTGAAAATTTAAATCCCATTGAAGAGGCAAACGGATATAATGAACTTATTGAAAAATACGGCATGACACAGGATAAGGTTGCTAAAATGGTTGGACGTTCACGGTCATCAGTGGCAAATTCAATAAGAATACTGACACTCCCCCAATCTGTTCTTGATATGATAGAAAAGGGCGATTTGTCTGTCGGTCATGCAAAGGCACTGCTCAGTTGTGAAGACAGGGAACTTTTAATAAATATTGCAGAAAAAGCATCAAATGGCGGTATGACTGTCAGGCAAGTTGAAAGTGCTGTAAAAAAATCCACAGAGAACGAAAAGAATAAAGTTACAGACAAGCACATTGATAATTATTTTGTTGAAATGGAAATTTCACTTAATGAAAAACTCGGACGCAGAGTAAAAGTAGATTACGGAAAAAACAAGGGTGTGCTTGTTCTTGAATTTTATGATAAAAATGATTTGGCAGAAATTGCGGAAAAACTCGCAAGAGATGAATAAAGGAGAATCATAGAAATGATTGATATAAAATTGATACGTACAAATCCGGAGCTTGTAAAGGAAAATATTAAAAAGAAGTTTCAGGACGAAAAACTTGAACTTGTTGACAAAGTTATTGAGTTTGACAAACAGTGCAGAAAAGCAAAATCTGACGGCGATGACCTCCGCAATCAGAAAAACAAGAAAAGCAAGGAATTTGGAAAGTATAATGCTATTCTTAAAAACGGGGACGAAAACGCACAGGCTGAAGCAAAGGAAAGTATTGCAAAACTGACGGCAGAAATAGAAGAAATTGATAAAAGGCGTGCTGAACTTGAAAAAATTGAATCTAATCTTAATGATGAAATACGAAAAATAATGCTTGTTATTCCGAACATCATTGACGAAAGTGTTCCTATTGGCAAGGACGACAGCGAAAACGTTGAAGTCGAAAAATTTGGTGAACCTGTTGTGCCTGATTTTGAAGTGCCATATCATGTAGACATAATGGAAAAGGTAAACGGCATTGACCTTGACAGTGCAAGAGATAAGACAAGCGGAAACGGTTTTTATTATCTTTGCGGAGATATTGCACAACTTCAGTCATGTATACTTTCATATGCAAGGGATTTCATGATTGACAAGGGATTTACATATTATATTCCGCCGTTTATGATAAGAAGCAGTGTTGTTACAGGTGTAATGAGTTTTGCCGAAATGGAAGGCATGATGTATAAAATTGAAGGTGAAGACCTTTATCTGATAGGCACAAGTGAACATTCTATGATAGGAAAGTTCATGGATACTAAAATTCCCGAAGAAGAATTGCCGAAAACTCTTACAAGTTATTCGCCGTGTTTCCGTAAGGAAGTAGGAGCCCATGGACTTGAAGAAAGAGGAGTTTACAGAATACATCAGTTTGAAAAGCAGGAAATGATTGTTGTATGCAAGCCGGAAGAAAGCATGGACTGGTTTAAAAAACTCTACAGTTATACAGTTGAATTTTTCCGCACACTTGATATACCTGTACGTACTCTTGAATGTTGTTCAGGCGATTTGGCAGACCTTAAAGTAAAGAGTATCGACGTTGAGGCATGGTCACCAAGACAGAAGAAATATTTTGAAGTCGGAAGTTGTTCAAATCTTGGTGATGCACAGGCACGCCGTCTTAATATAAAGGTAAAGACAGCCGACAAGAAAACATATTTTGCACATACTCTTAATAATACTGTTGTCGCACCTCCGAGAATGTTAATTGCTTTTCTTGAAAATAATCTCAATGAAGACGGCAGTATAAGAATACCGCAAGCATTAAGACCTTATATGCGTAAGGATGTTATACCCGTAAAAAAATAAAAAACAGTATGGACTATTCGTCCACACCGTTTTGTTTGTCGGCTTCTTTGGCGACGGTACAAAGGCACATTGTGAAAATTCCTACAGTACCGCCGAAAAAAGAACCAAGCAGAAAGTTAATCATAAATTCCACCTCTTTATATATTATATGAAATTTCATGATATATAAACAAAAAAAGTCCCGATTTTTTTTCGGGACTATTTTTCTATTTCAGCATTTCAAGTATACTGTTTTTCGGAATAACGCCTACTGACTGTTTTTGAATAATGCCGTCTTTTACAACGACAAGGAGCGGAATATTTTCTACTTTGAACGCCATAGAAAGTTCCATCTGTTCATCAACATTTACTTTGCCGACTTTAATTTTTCCGTCAAGTTCTTCTGCAATTTCTGAAACTACAGGAGAAAGCATCATGCACGGAGCACACCATTCAGCCCAGAAGTCAAGCAGTACAATTCCTTTGTAGTTTCGCACTTCTTCATCAAAATTTTCCTTTGTGATGACAATTTCAGCCATAAAATCACCCCTCTTTCGATTTATAGTATAACTGACAGTGACAGAACCCCTCAAAATCAGGGTCTGCAATCTGTTCACGAAATTCTTTACACATACATTTGTTTTCGGGTATTCGTGGTATTCTGCACGGACAATAGCCGCCCTTTTTTTTCAGTCCTTCTTTTATTTTTGCAACAACTTCCTTGTCGGGATTCAGAGTAATTTTCATATTGAATACTCCTTTTTCATCTTTTTTATTATTATGGACTTCAAATCATAATTTAATTCAGATTATCAGTTCATCAGCCATTGCTTCTATCTGTGTGATGTTTTCAGACTTTACAGCAGATTTTATTGTTACGGTATTTTCAAGCCATGTGATATTTTTTGATTTGCTGAACATCTCTTTCATTACTTTTCCGGCAGTTACAGCCCATGAACCATTTTCAATAATTCCTATTGTGCGGTTCTGGTAATTTCTTTCTGTAAGAGCGTTTATAAATTGTTTCATGAATGGGAATACATCAGCGTTGTATGTAGTAGAGGCAAGCACAAGTTTTCCGTATCTGAAAGCATCTTCAACTGCCTCTGCCATATCCTCACGGGCAAGGTCACACATAACCACTTTCGGGCAATTTTTTTCTTTAAGTCTGTCCGCAAGAATTTCGCAGGCTTTTTTTGTGTTGCCGTATACTGAAGTATATGCAATCATTACGCCTTCACTTTCAACACTGTAAGATGACCATGTTGAATAAAGTCCGAGATAGTAACCGAGATTTTCAGTAAGTATAGAACCGTGGAGGGGACATATAATATTTATATCAATTGCAGATGCTTTTTTCAGAACTGTCTGAACCTGTACACCGTACTTTCCGACAATACCGAAATAATATCTTCTTGCTTCACAAGCCCAGTCCTCATCAACGTCCAATGCACCGAATTTTCCGAAAGCATCAGCCGAGAAAAGAACTTTTTCCGTGCTGTCATAAGTAAACATTACTTCAGGCCAATGAACCATAGGGGCAAAAATAAATGAAAGCTGATGTTTACCAAGTGAAAGAGTGTCATTTTCCTTGACAATGAGTTTATTCACTGAATCAGTGTTTTCAAAAAAATTTGCCATCATGTTGAAAGTCTTTGCATTTCCGACAATTACTGTATCGGGATAAGCATTGATAAATTTCATGATATTTGCGGAGTGGTCGGGTTCCATATGATTGACTATAAGGTAATCGGGCGTTCTGCCGTTGAGAACGTTATTGATATTGTTGAGCCATTCATCTGAAAAATCAGCGTCAACAGTATCCATTACAGCAATTTTTTCGTCAACAATTACATATGAATTATAAGCCATGCCGTTCGGTACGACATATTGACCTTCAAACAAGTCTGTTTTATGGTCATTTACTCCGACATAGAAAATATCTTCCGTTATATTCATTTTTAATACCTCTTTTCATAAAATTATAATATTATTATATCACATATTGAAGAAAAATAAAAGAGTATTATGAAAAAATTTCATGTATAAAATTTGAATAATGAAAAAAATACAGGTATATTTTTTTATGTGGAATTTTCACAAAAAATCATCATAATAATAATGTTCCACGTGGAACATTTGAAAATGAAAAAAGCTGTTTTTTCCTGAATATCGTTATATTTGAATATTATCCATAATATTGTTAAACATATAAAAGCGGAGTATTTTACCAACGTTATTTTTCACAAATTGAATTTGAATAATTTGTTTATTTCGCTAAAATAAGCGGAAAAAAGACATTTTGTCTTGCTATATATTGACAAATCATGTGCCGGAATGTATAATAATATTATTAAATGCAAGATTTTTTTGCATTTAAAAAGAATATATTTAAGAAGGAGATTTTTTATGAATCTTAATGGACTGTCAAAAAAAGAGGTTGAAGAAAGCCGTAAAAAATATGGCGATAATAACCTGACTCAAATTCCGCCCGACCCATTGTGGAAGAAAATTCTTGAGGGTTTTAAAGACCCTATGATTATGATTCTTCTTGTCGCATTGGTGATACAGGTTGTGCTTTTCTTCATGGGTGAGGCAGACTGGTTTGAACCTGTCGGAATACTTATTGCAATTCTTATTGCAAATGGTGTTTCTTCAATCAGTGAATACAAACAAGAAAACAAGGCTTCTGCTCTGAAAGAAGAAGAAGAGGCTAAAGAAATGGCAAAAGTTGTACGTGACGGAAAACTCACTGAAATTCATGTAAGTGAAGTAGTAGTCGGGGATATAGTTTATTTGCAGGCGGGTGACAAAATTGCCGCTGATGGTGAAATTGTTGAAGGTGAAGTAAAAGTTGACCAGGCTGCACTTAACGGCGAAACGGAAGAGGCTACAAAACGCCCTGTAAATTCCGGCGAAAGTTATGATACAAAAGACTTGCTTAACAAACATTATGCTTATCGTGGTACGGTTGTATGTGGCGGTGAAGCACATATGGAAGTAAAAGTTGTAGGTGATAAAACTCTGTTTGGTGAACTTGCACTTGAAGTTCAGGAAGACCAGAGAGCAACGCCTTTACAAGTAAAATTGGCAAAACTTGCAAAACAAATTTCAACATTCGGTTATATAGGTGCAATTGCTATTATTGTCAGCATAATATTAAAAACAGTTATTGGCGGTGATGCTCCCGGCACTTTTATTGATTGGGTTAAGTTATTCATTGAAGCTATCACTGTAGCAGTTACTATTATAGTATGTGCAGTTCCCGAGGGTCTGCCGATGCTTACATCTATACTTCTTTCATTCCAGAGTCTGAAAATGTCAAAAGACAACGTTCTTGTAAGAAAAATAAACGGTCTTGAAACAGCGGGAAGTCTTAGTTTGCTTTACAGTGATAAAACAGGTACAATTACAGAGGGAAAACTTTCAGTAGTTGAATTTATCACAGGTGATGTAAAGAAGTTCAATAAACTTTCTGATACGTCAGCAAAATTTCTTGATGATATTGTAGTAGGTGCAGGCGTAAATAACAGTGCAGCCGCAAGTGACGGTAATGTTATCGGCGGAAACAGTACAGACCGTGCATTGATGAATTTCATCATAGATGCAAAGGCAGAAAACAAAATAAACAAAGATGAAGTTACAAATTTCAGTTCATTTGATTCTACAAAGAAAATGTCAAGTGTAACTATTTCAAGAAACGGAAACAGTTATACTTATGTAAAAGGTGCTCCTGAAAAACTTCTTGTAAGATGTACACAATATGTTGACTCCGACGGAAATATAAACGCTCTTAAAAATCATTCCGCAATTACAGCTTATATTGACGAACAGGCAGCACGTTCAATGCGACTTCTTGCAGTTGCAAAGCGTGACGGCGACAGCGATGAGGGCGACTTAACTCTTGTATGTATTCTTTGTATAAGAGATAATGTGCGTAAAGAGGCAGTTGACGCTATTAAGGAAGTACAGGACGCAGGCATTCAGGTTGTAATGGTAACAGGTGACAGAAAAGAAACTGCTGTTGCTATCGCAAAAGAAGCCGGTCTTATAAGAAATCCGAGTGATGTTGCACTTACATCAGCAGAACTTAACGAAAAATCAGATGAAGAACTTAAAAAAGTTATTCCGAATCTCAGAGTTGTTGCACGTGCATTACCGACGGACAAGAGCCGTCTTGTAAGATGTGCTCAGGAACTTGATTATGTAGTAGGCATGACGGGCGACGGCGTAAACGATTCACCGGCACTTAAAAAGGCAGATGTCGGTTTTGCAATGGGAAGCGGTACGGAAGTTGCAAAGGAAGCAGGAGATATTACAATTCTTGATGATAACTTCTCATCAATTGCAAAAGCTATTCTTTACGGCCGTACAATGTTTAAAGGCATTAGAAAATTCCTCATATTCCAGCTTACAGTAAATGTTGCCGCAGTTCTTACTTGTTTCTTAGGCCCTCTTATGGGTGAACCTACTATGCTGACAGTTATTCAGCTTCTTCTTGTAAACCTTGCTATGGATACTCTTGCAGCTATTGCATTCGGAAGTGAACCGGCTCTTAAAGAGTATATGAAAGATAAACCTATTCCACGAAATGAAAGTATTGTAAGTAAATCAATGCTTATACAGGTAATTATAAGCGGTCTTTATATTACAGCAATTTGTCTTGTTATTCGTTTCGTTCCTGCAATTCGTGATATTTTCGGAAACGTTGATGACACTTATCTGCGTTCGGCACTTTTCGCAACGTTTATGATGGCTATTACTTTCAACGGTTTCAATGCACGTACTGAAAAAGTAAATGTATTTGAACATCTCGGACGCAATAAGAATTTCTTAATTGTAATGTTTGCACTTCTTTTAATTCAGTTTGTATTCGTAACATTCGGCGGTAAATTCCTTAGCGTTGAGGCACTTAATATAAAGACATGGTTAATCTGTATTGTAATTGCGTTTATGGTAATTCCTATTGACATAATACGCAAATCAGTTACTAAAAAACAATAAAGGAGGAATAAAGAGAATGAGTATAAATCTTCAGAAAGGACAGAAAATTGACCTTACAAAAGGCGGCGGTCTTAGAAAAGTAATGGTCGGTCTTGGCTGGGACGAAGTAAAAAAGGTCAATAACGGCGGCGGTTTCCTCGGATTATTCAAACAACAACCGCAGGACATTGACTGTGATGCTTCCGTTATAATCTGTGGCAACAACGGAAAAGTTATCAGCAATGATATAAAGCAGAGTGTTGTTTATTATGGAAATCTCAAACACCCCAGCGGTGCAATTATTCATCAGGGTGATAACCTTACAGGTGCAGGAGATGGCGACGATGAGCAGATTATGGTTGATATAAGCCGTTTGCCGTCAGAAGTAGGAAAGATAGTATTCGTTGTAAATATTTATGATGCACGTACAAGGGGACAGCATTTCGGTCTTATTGAAAACGCTTTCATCAGACTTGTAAACATGGAAAACAACCAGGAAATCTGCCGTTTCAATCTTTCAGAAAATTATAACAACATGACGGGTCTTGTAGTAGGGGAAATATACCGCAGAGGCAGTGAATGGAAATTCAACGCTGTCGGACAACCTGTACAAGAAGCCAGCAGGCTTGACGCATTAGTTGCAATTTACAAATAATATTGAAATCTGCGGAGGGATTTTCACTTTGATTTTTATATGTGAAAAAGTTTCTCCGCAGTTTATTAAAAAAAGGAGGAAAATTATTATGGCAATCAATTTACAGAAAGGTCAGCGTGTCGCACTTGACGATTCAATGAAACTTGCTCTTGTGGGTCTTGGTTGGGATACAAACCGTTATGACGGGGGTTATGATTTTGACCTTGATGCCTCTGCTTTTCTTCTCGGAGAAAACGGAAAACTTATAAGAGATGAGGATTTTGTTTTTTACAACAATCTCAACGGAAGAGACGGTGCTGTAATTCATACAGGCGATAATCTTACAGGTGACGGCGAAGGCGATGACGAAGTTATTCTGATTGACTTCACAAAGATTCCGCCCGAAATCAAAAAGATAGCTATATGTGTAACCATTTATGAGGCTAATGTAAGAAAGCAGAATTTCGGACAAGTTTCAAATGCTTATATAAGGGTTGCAAAAATTAAAGATGAATTTGATACAGTAGGTGAAACTGTACTTGAATTTGACCTTGAAGAAGAATTTTCAATTGAAACTGCACTTGTAGTAGCTGAATTTTATTATAGGAACGGTGAATGGAAATTCAATGCTGTAGCAGCAGGTTATCAGGGCGGACTTGAAGCTATTGTCCGTTCATACGGCGGAAACGTCTGAAATAAAGTCCGGCGGAAAACTTGAAATCATTGAAAAAACCTGTACTGATTTTTTTCAGCACAGGTTTTATTTTTCATATTATAATGCTTATTGCATTTATAATCATACATATAATAATTCCGGTTATTGTAGGAAGTGCAAAGCTTAATGCAGTCCATTTTATACTGCCCGTTTCTTTTTTTATGGTCATGCAGGTTGTTGCACACGGAAAATGAAACAATGTAAAAATCATCATACATAAAGCTGTAGTTATATTCCAGCCGTTTTCCGTAAGCAGGGAATGAATTTGAATAGTGTCTGATATTTCAGTCAGACTGCCTTGTGCAAGATATGTCATAAGTATTATCGGGAAAACAATTTCATTTGCAGGGAATCCGAGTATAAATGCAAGAAGTATAACACCGTCAAGACCCATGAGTGAGGCAAAAGGGTCAAGGAAATCCGCCGTTATTGAAAGTAGTGTATTTTCTCCAATTTTGACATTTGCAACAATCCATATCAGCAGACCACACGGTGCAGCAGCAGTGCAGGCTCTTGCAAGCACAAAAATAGTTCTGTCAAAAATTGAACGTATAAGAACCTTTGTGAACTGCGGGCGGCGGTAAGGGGGAAGTTCAAGAGTAAATGACGAAGTAACGCCTTTCAATATAGTACATGACAAAAATTTTGACATGATGAGCGTCATTAAAACTCCAAGAATAATTACGCCAAGCAGAACAACAGCAGACATTATACTACCTGATGTTACAAAGAACATTGTAATTATCATTATGATAGTCGGAAAACGTCCGTTGCATGGGACAAAATTATTTGTGAGTATTGCAATAAGTTTTTCACGGGGAGAATCAATAATCCTACAGCCCGTGACTCCACAGGCGTTACAGCCAAACCCCATAGCCATAGTTATAGCTTGTTTTCCGCAGGCATTGGCACACCTGAAACCGTGGTCAAGATTAAAAGCTATCCGTGGAAGGTATCCGAAATCTTCAAGAAGTGTAAACATAGGGAAAAATATAGCCATAGGCGGAAGCATCACGGAAACAACCCATGCAAGCACACGGTAAATTCCTTGAATAAGTACGCCCTCAAGCCATTGCGGAGCGTGAATTTCATGCAGACCGTCGGAAAGAACATCACCAAACCCGAAAAGAATTTTTCCGAGGAGGTCAGACGGATAATTTGCACCTATAATTGTAATCCATAGAATCAGCCCGAGTAAAAGAATCATTATAGGTATTCCGAAACGTTTGCTTAAAAAAATTCTGTCAAGTTTTCTGTCACGTACATATGGAGATGATTTGTTATAATTTACAGTTTTTTCGGCTATTTCAGCGGATTTTCCGATAACAGCAGAAATAATTTCATCAGTGATTTTTTCCTCTGTAAATCCGTCATTATGTAAATCGGACTTTATTTTTTCAATTTCAGGACTGTTAAAAATATCCGTGTTTTCGTATTGTTCGGCTTTTCTGACAAAATCCGTATCGCCCTCAATAATACGCATAGCCGTAAGACGTGCGGGAAGTTTATGTATATTATTTTCAATAATTTTGCAAGTTTCGGAAACAGCTTTTTCTATTGTTTCAGGAAGTAAAACAGAATGCGGTGTTATATCTGAATCATTATTTATGCAGTTGTAAAGACATTCAAGAAGTTCATCAAGACCTTTTCCGCTCCGTGCTGTTACACCAACAACGTTTACACCGAGCAATTCTTTTAAAAGGTCAAGATTTATTTCAATGCCCTTTGATTTTGCCTCATCAAGAAGATTTACACATAATATGCTTTTAGGCATAGCCTCAATGACTTGTAAAGCAAGATTTAAATTTCGTTCAAGACACGTTGCATCACATACTACAATAACAGCATCTGCATCTGAAAAACATATAAAATCACTTGCAGTGTTTTCTTCTGCTGAGTTTGTACGCAAAGAATATGTGCCGGGAATATCTGCAAGAGTAATTTTCATATCCTTATATTCAAAATATCCCTCTGCACTTGATACAGTTTTTCCTGCCCAGTTTCCCGTGTGCTGATTCATACCCGTAAGAGCATTGAAAACCGTTGATTTTCCGACATTCGGATTTCCCGCAAGAGCGACAAGATATTTATTGTTTTCCATTATATCACCTCCGTTACATCAGAAAATAATATGCCGTAAAATATAATAATATGACTTGAAATATGAAAAAACAATAGCGTGCTTTTTTGGTTATATATTATAAAAAATATGTTTTTCACATAAATATTTTGGAAAACTATTGACTTTTACCCTTGAAATACTGTATAATTAAGTAAAGAATCGGTGAAAAAAAGATAAAACCCTATAAAAATCAGACAAATTACCTCACAAAAAAGTCAACCCTTCAAAACCCCGTTGACTTTTTGGAAAATCTAAGTATAATATAATCAAGACATGAGACAGACGTAGGAAATAAAAAATACAGCTTAGATTCTCAAATGGTCTTACTAAACTAAACAACCAAAAATATTTTATGAGGTGATTTTTATGATGAAAACTAAAAAATTTTTTGCATCGATTCTTGCAGCAGCAATGACAATCTCTTCCGTACCGGCAGTTACAAACTTTGTTCCCACGACAGTTATCTCAACTACAGTTAATGCTGCTTTTGTAGCATCTTCAAAAGGCTACTTCTATGATCAGCTTTCCACAGGGGAACATAAGAAATTCTATAACGCTATGGAGCAAATGCTCAACGACGGACTTTTCGTAGAAGGCGAAGACCTCGACCTTGTAAGTGCAGGTTACTTCACATCAGAACAAGTTTCAGCTTATGCAGGCGGTAAAGGCAATGTCCTCAATATATACGGAGCAGCAAGAGACGCTTTCACAGGCGACCACCCCGAAGTATTCTATGTTGACTTCTCAGCACTCTCAATCAGAATCAAGAGAGATAGCAATAACCAATATCATCTTTATCTTGGTTCAGGCAGACGTGAGAATTACTGGACAGAATCTTTCAAATCTGCTGGTGACGTTCAGACCGCTATCAACACATACAATGAAGAATTTGAAGCAGCTTACAGCACACTTAAAGTAGATGGCACAGATGCAGAATTTATTGAATCAGCACACGACTATATCACAAAGCATACATCATACAGACTTGAAAACAAATTCGACTCAATCGACACAGCACAGTACCTCATCAGAACATCTTACGGTTCTCTCGTAAATCATAAAGCTGTATGTGAGGGCTACGCAAGACTTTTCAAGGCATTCATGGACAAAAAAGGAATCCCTTGTGTACTTATTCAGGGTGCATATAAACCTACTCCGGAATCATATGAACTTCATATGTGGACATATGTAGAACTTGACAGTGCATGGTACGCAGTTGACCCGACAATCGATGACCCGACAAATACAAAAGGCAATACATTAGGCGTTGACGGTTTTGAAAACCACGAATATCTCCTCAAGGGCGATAACAAAATGGCTGTTAAATACGCTCCCAGCGGAATCCGTTCTGAATCAAACTATGAATTTACTTATCCTCCACTCAACTATGACAACTACGGCAATGAAGTAGTTTACAATACAAACGGTCTTATGGTTGAATTTGAAGAGGGTACACAGAAAGAAGGCGAAGAATGTGGAGTTTTCAAGGTAAGCTATAAGGGAATGGGATTCAATGCCGCAAAAGAAGCAGGTTACAACTTCATGTATGACTGCTTTGTTGAAAGAGGCGGTGTATCAAGCCAGAGCAGAAGCACAGACAAAGGCGATAAGTCTTATGATCAGCTCGTTGCAGAAGCAGGAATCGGTGACCTTGCTTGGACAGGATACGTATTCATGGGTACAGGCGTTCAGGCTCCTCCATTCTTTGAAAATGAGGGAGATGCAGAAAATATCGATTTCTATGATACTCCAAACTACTTTGTTATCAAACTTCCACAGACACCGTATGTAAAATTTGCTGTAACAAAACTTGAACCTAAGGTAACATATGAAGACCCTAAGACACACGCTAAAATGTATGACAATACTTTCAGAGGTACACAGGAAGATTTAATTGCAGCAAGTGATTCAGTTTTTAACAAAAACGGAATGTATAAAGCTCCTCCATATCCGAAAGAGGTTTCTCCCGGACTTACAAGTGCACTTCTTATTGATGACGGTACACGTGAAATAAGTGCAACATTTGACCAGAATCTCCACATTGATAAAGAATATCTTGCAGAGAATAATGGAAGAATTTCACTCAGAGTTGATATTCAGGATATGTATGACATTGCAAATACATCAGGTTTTGAACACAGTGCTTTCACAAATCTTAGACTTATACTTGCAAACGGTGAAGAAACTGAACCTGTATCATGTGATGTAAGATTTATTGATAAGAAAGCAGATGAATATACTCGTGATGCTGTTATATTACAGGAATTTGATGAATACACAAGAACATTTGACGGCATTGACCCAAGCACACTCGCTGATGAAACAATCATAGGTTACAAATTTGACTTCACACCAAGTACAATGTATGCTGATGACAATATCTTCTATGATTTTGACGTTAAAGGCATAAGAGGAAATGATATACAGTTTGAATATCAGGAAATGAGATCAGACGGAACTTATCCCGAACCCGGCGTTGATGTTAAGACAACAATAATAAAGGGCAAAGAGCCAATCGCTATAAGCTACCTCGCAGCTCACAGATGTGCAGCGCACGCTTTCCAGTCACAGGGTTATGATTGGAACGTATTCGGCAAGCCTACTCTTATGGATGACCTCAGCAGTTTTGACTTCAATAATGAAAAATTCAAGATGAATGGCGATTCAAGCGATATGACAGATGGATTTGATGATTTGAATGAGGCTCTCAAAGGTCTTACACACAGAATGGTTCTCGTTGCTACAGACGCAAACGAAAAACAGGAACAGGAAATGGACGATTTACTTTCAAATAATGAGGGCGGTCTTAACGGTTTTAAAGAAGCAGCTGAAATTGATAATGCTGAATACTACAACATCAACCTCACACTCTGTAAATCTCAGATTGTAAGCACAGGTCAGGCAGTTCGTGTAACACTCGGATTCCCGGCAGGCTACGGTCCGGAAGACAAAGGCAAAACTTTCAAAGTTTACCACTTCTCTAAAGACGAAAAAGGCAACATCACAGGCGTAAACGAAATTCCTTGTGAAATCACAGAATACGGTCTTGTTGTATGGTGCGATGCATTCAGCCCGTTCGCTGTTGTTCCGATTGACGTTGAAACAGCAGAATTAACTCTTTCGGGAACTGAAAAAACTGAATTTGATAAGTCACGCACACAGGAATCTGTAGTCTTCACATCAAAGACTATCGGCGGAACAGTTTCTTCAAATCAGCAGGATCCAAAAAAATCTGGCACAATAATCCTCAACAAGGGCGAAACAGCTACTGTCAAAATCGAAGCTGACCCAAATTATGACATTGAGTCTGTTAAGATTGGCGATAAATCTTATGAAATAACAGATGATAACAAAAACAGTGCAGAAATTCAAGTTGACTATGAACAGCTTGAAAAGATTGACGGAAATAGTGCAGTAATTGATGTACAGTTCGTTTCTGAAACAGTTAAAACAAAAGAGGCAGAGAGGAATGAAGGCGAAACAGTTGAACCTCACGAAACAACCTCAAAATTCAAAGACGGTTTCAGTGCTGTAGTTGGTCACAACATCTCCCTCGGCGGAAATATCGGTCTTAACTTCTATGTTGAGTTCAAAGATGCTAAAGATGTTGAAGGTGCTAAGGCTATAATTACTCTCCCTGACGGATCGACTGATACACAGGACATCACAGAAGCTCTCAAATATGAAAACAACGATATGCCTAACACATACAAGATTCATTGCGAAGTATCTGCAAAGGACATCAATAAGGACGTTAAACTTGTAGTTAAAGTTAATGATGTAGTAGATACAGAAAACACTTGTTCTGTTGAACACTACCTCACAACTATCCTCAACGAAACAGAGAAATACGCTAAAGAGCAGAATCTCGCAACAGCTCTCAAGACATACGGCGAAGTTGCAAATGCATACTTTGCAAAGACAGATATTACTGAAACAAAAGCAATGAAAGCAGTTACAGCTGAAGCACTTGCAAATTATCAGGCATCTAAAACAGGAACTCTTCCTGACGGCGTAAAATACAGAAGCACAAGCCTTATACTCGAATCTGAAACAACTCTCCGTCATTACTTCGATGTAACAGAAGAAAACGCTATAGCAAGCCTCGGACTTACTCAGAAAGAACCCGGACTTTACTACTGCGATATTCCAAATATCATTGCACAGAATCTCAGTAAACCGCAGAATTGTGGAAAGGGTAACTTCACAATAAGTGCAAGCCCTCTCAGCTATGCGTATGCTGTTCTTTCAAATTCTCATGCAAACAGCAGCATAAAGAGCCTTGTAAAGGCACTCTACCTCTACAATCAGGCAGCAGTAAGCTATCAGAGCATTAAATAGTAAATTACAGAAAGGAATTGATTATATGAAAGAAGCTTATATAAGACCTAAGATGGACGTAATAAAATTCGACTGCGAAGATGTAATCACAACAAGCGGTGGCGTGGAGGATCACATATCTAACCCGGGAAGCGATGAAGTACCGGACTACGAACTTGGATTCTGATAATCAAATAAAAGGGAGCTACCCAAACGGGTAGCTTCCTTCAATGTTTTTTTATATGAAAGGATTTGTCATGAAGAAAATACCATTTATTTTAACGCTATGTTCAGCGGTTTTGCTTTGTGCGTGCAATTCCGGAAAGAATGAAAGCAATGAAATTTCATTGTCGGAAGATGCGGTTCTTGTCGCTGAAGTAACGACAGAAGAAACAACGCAAACAGAAGAAACGACGGAAACAACTGAAACAACTGAAACAACTGCTGAAACTACAACTACATCAAAAACAACAACAGAATCTGCTGAAACTACTACTACAACAACATCAACAGAATCTGATACTACAGAGGAAAACAGCGATATTCCCGACGGTGAATTTGAATTTGTCATTGAAGATGCTGAAAATTCCGAATCTGCCGAAAGTGAATCAAATGATATGCCGCAGGCTGAAGAAAATCAGTCTGAAGAAAGCTATATTGAATTGCCGTTTGTCCCTGTAGAATAATAAAACTATAATGAAATGAGGAATTCATTATGAAGAAATCTTACAAAAAGCCCAAAATGCAGGTTATTAAATTTGAATGTGAAGATGTTATAACAACAAGTGGTGGTTTTACAACTGACCCTGATCCTGTTAGTCCTGACATAGACGCACCAGTTGTTGGTTCATGATAAGCAGAACATACAGGATTGCCGACACAAATATTGAAGTGTGTTCGCTGTTTGAGGGCGTGCATTCTCTTTGCAAAGGTTACGAAACATCAGATAAACCTGATTTTGTAGTGACTATATCCGCAGATGATATTACATATGAAAGAATGCGTTCAGCATCACAGGATATAAAAGAGGGACACGAAGTAATAAATTACAGTGACAGCTATCTTGAAACTCTCGCCGTTTACCGCAAAATAGCCGAAAAAATAATTGAAGATGACAAAATTCTTTTTCATGGTTCGGTTGTGGCGGTAGACGGTGAGGGCTATCTGTTCACCGCTAAAAGCGGTACAGGAAAATCAACGCATACACGCCTTTGGAGGGAATATTTCGGTGAACGTGCTGTTATGGTGAATGATGATAAACCTTTACTTATGATAAGTGATACAGGCGTTACAGCTTATGGCACTCCGTGGAACGGAAAGCACCGTCTCGGCGAAAATATTGCCGTACCTTTGAAGGCAATATGTGTGTTGAAAAGAGATAAGGAGAATCACATAGAAAAAGTCGGCAATCGTTCTTCAGTATATCCGTTGATTCTCCAACAGTCATATCGTCCCGCAAATGCCCAAAAAACCGCAAAACTTCTCACTCTTATTGAAAAACTTATGAATAATGTGCCATTATATGTACTCGGCTGTAATATGGACATTTCAGCGGCTGAAACGTCATATAATGCTATGAAAGGATAAAATTGAAACATGAAACTTAAAGACGGATTTATTACACATAGTTCAGGCGGTGAACAGATTCTTGTTGCCGCAGGAAATGAACAATTCAGCGGTATTGTACGCAGTAATGATACCGCCGCTTTTATTGTTGACTGCCTGAAAAAAGAAACAACTGAAAAGCAGATAGTCGAAAAAATGGCAAAAATATATGATGCTCCGAAAGATGTTATTTCAGCTGATGTTAAAAAAATTATAAAAACTTTAAGAAATATCGGTGCTATTGATGATTAAATCAACTTTTGAGGAAGTAATTAAAAAGTCGGGTAAACTTGTATATAAAAATAAAGGCGACAGCATGATGCCTCTTATACGTGAGGGAAAAGACCTGATAATAATTACCCGTAAACCAAAAAAACGGCTGAAAAAATATGATGTGCCTTTGTATAAGCGTGATTCAGGTCAATATGTCCTGCACCGTATATTAAAAGTACGTGAAAAGGATTATGTCATATGCGGGGATAACCGCTGGCAAAAAGAATACGGCATAACAGACCGCCATATTATAGGCGTTCTTTCTGCTGTTGTCCGCAATGGAAAAACTATTTCCGTTAATGATTGGAGATATAAACTTTATGTGCATATATGGTGTGATTTTTTCCCGATAAGGGCATTTATTGCAAGGGGAGTTTCTTTCCTGAAAAGGCGGTTGAAACGGTGAAAAATTCTGCGGTAAAATGGCTTTGGAAAGTCACGGGAAAATATAAAATTGCAATTACTGCACTTGGCTTTATACAGGTAATACTCGGACTTAGTAGTGTTATATTTGCACTTCTTCTCAGAAATGCCGTTGATGATGCGGCAGATGAGAACAGGAAAAAATTTATTATAAGTCTTATTCTTCTTGTTCTGCTTACGGCACTTCAAATAACATTCCGTGCCGTCCTCCGTCATCTTGAAGAACGATGCAGGAGCGGTATTGAAAATGAATGTAAGGGCAGACTTTTTTCTTGTCTTATGGAAAAAGAACACGCCTATGTTTCGGCACTTCATTCCGCTGAATGGCTTAGTCGTCTTACTTCTGATTCTGCTGTATGTGCGAATGGTGCAGTTGAAATAATACCGGGTGTTCTGGGAATGTTTATAAAAATGGTTGCTGCACTTCTGATGATAATAACACTTGTGCCTGAAACTGCATTTATAATTATTCCCGGCGGTATAGTGATGATAATTTTTACCGTTTCTTTCAGGAAAATTCTGAAACGCCTGCATAAAAAAGTACAAGAGGCAGATAGCAGTCTGAGGGTATTTTTTCAGGAACACCTCGAAAACCTTATGATAATACGCACATTTTCAGCACAAAAAATAAGCGGAAACAAATGCAGTGAAAAAATGGAATCCCATAAATCAGCCCGCATGAAAAAAAATGCATTCTCAAATTTATGCAATGTCGGTTTTGGTGTTGCTATGAACGGAATGTATCTGTTCGGAATCGGGTTTTCTTGTTTTGGCATAATTTCGGGGACAGTAAGCTATGGAACGCTTATGGCTATAATGCAGTTAATAGGACAGATACAGACACCTTTTGCAAATATTACAGGCTATCTGCCGAAATTCTATGCAATGATAGCAAGTGCCGAAAGACTTATGGAGGCTGAAAATTTCCCCGACGATTGCCCCGAGGGAGTACTTTCAGACGATGATGTAAAAGAATTTTATAGTAATAAATTTGAATCAATAGTATTCAGCAACGCATCTTTTTCATATGCTGACGGCGAAAAAGTTCTTGATGATGTAAATATTTCAATTGAAAAAGGTAAAGCAACTGCATTTACAGGTCATTCAGGCTGTGGCAAGTCAACTCTGCTTAAACTTATGATGTGTTTGTATCCTCTTACTTCAGGAGAACGCTTTATTATATGTAAAGATGGCAGTCAAATTCCGCTTACAAGCAAATTGCACAGACTTTTTGCATATGTTCCGCAAGGTAATCGCCTTATGTGCGGTACAATACGTGATGTTGTGACGATTTCAGACGAAAATTGCGATGAAAATATGTTGTGGCGTTCACTTGATATAGCTTGTGCAAGTGAATTTGTAAAAAGTCTTGACGGCGGTGTTGATTATGTGCTTGGCGAAAAAGGTTCGGGATTGTCTGAAGGTCAGATGCAGAGAATAGCCGTTGCACGTGCCGTTTATTCAGATGCACCGATACTTATTCTTGATGAATCTACAAGTTCTCTCGATATTGCAACAGAACAACAGTTACTGAAAAATATCAGAAGTATGACAGACAAAACTATTATTATAATTACACACAGACCTGCCGCACTTGAAATATGCGATAAAATAATTGCTATGCAGGAATAAAAAGGAGAAAAAATGAAGAAAACTGTATACTATATGATGTATCTTACCGGATGTGCAATAAACGGAATTGTGCCGGAACGTGATATATTAGAAAATATTGACCTTGAATCACTTTTGAAATTGTCAAAATTTCATTGTCTTTCTGCAACTGTATGCACTGCACTTTTGTCAGCAAAATTAAAGTTGTCAAAAGAATGGATTGACTGTAAAGCAAAAGCAATAAGAAAAGTTATTTTACTTGACGCTGAACGTGAAAAAATAATTTCATTCATGGAAAAAAAAGGCATATGGTATATGCCTATGAAGGGTGTTATTATTAAAGAATTTTATCCCTCGTTAGGTATGAGAGAAATGTCTGATAATGATATTCTTTTTGACCGCAGATATTTGGAAGTTTTAAAAAAATATATGCTCTCAAACGGCTATTCTGTTGAGGGCGGAAAAAATGCTAATCATTATTCATTTCAGAAACCGCCCGTTTATAATTATGAAATGCACGTGGAACTTTTTTCACGTTTTTATGCCCGTCATTCCCGTTTCAGTAATTATTATGACGACGTTAAAAAAAGACTTGTAAAAGATGAAAATAATAATTATGGGTATCATTTTACAGATGAAGATTTTTATATATACATGATGGCACATGGTGCAAAACATCATATGAGTGGCGGTACAGGTCTGCGTACATTGGCTGACTGCTATTTGTACCTGAAAAAAAAGCCTGACCTTGACCGTGAGTATATAGAATGTGAACTTAAAAAAATGAGAATAAACGGATATGAACACATGACAAGGAAAGTCGCACGGAAAATATTTTCAAAGCCGACTATTGAGCCTAATCTCACGGAAAAAGAAAAAGAGTTTCTTGAAAGACATTTATTTGCCGGTGCATACGGTACATTTGAAAATAAAATCAGAATTAGGAAAAAAGACATGGGTGCAAGAAATAAATATGAATATATATTTAAGAGAATTTTCCCTGATGCTGAATTTTATCGTGAGTATAGCCCGATTGCATATAAACACAGGATTCTTATACCTTTTGTGTGTATATACAGAATGATACGTGTTATTTTTAAAGCACGTCGTAATATTATGATAGAATTAAAGACGGTTCTTTCAAGTAAAGAATAAGTCTATACCGAGCGGGCAGAAATGTCCGCTTTTTTGTTTTTAAAAATGTTTTAACAATAACAGACAGTATAAAAAAAGTAACCCAATGAAAGGGTTACTCAAAATCACAAAATGCTAAACCGCATCAAAAGTATTACAATTCAGCAATTATTTTTTCAATTTAAATCCATCTTTGAAAGCGTCGCCAACTCTTCCGCTTACTTTATAGTAACCGTGTGTGTACGGGTCAAATGCAATAGCTTCTACCATATCAATATCAACATTATCACCTTTCATAACGCTTTCATCAGCAGAAACATTTACAACTTTTCCTATTACACCAAGTCCGTATTGATTGTCCTGATATTCAATGAACTCACATTCAAGACAAATCGGAAATTCATTGATGATAGGAGCGTCAACGTTTTCGGATTTTATGGCAGTCAGACCGCTATCGGCAAGTTTATCCTTTGTGTTCTTTCCCGACACAACCCCAAAATAATCCGCTTCTGCAACGTGTTTACTGTCCGCAATACTAACAGTGAAACCTTTTCTTTTTTTAATATTTGAAACTGTGTGATGAGTTTCTGTCAGATTGAGTGCGACAATATTTCTTTCAACCATAGTACCCCATGCCGCATTCATGACATTTACAGTGCCGTCGTCATTGTAAGTTGCAATCATTAAGACCGGCATCGGGAAAATTGCTTCTGTAGTTTTTATATTCTTTCTCATAAAAATTAACTCCTTATACTTAATATCTTTTTCACTTTCATTAAATTTCATCATCATATTTAAAGATAACTATATTTTATCATGATTTTCAGAATTTGTCAAGTCTTAATTTATATAATATCTAAATAAAGTTATGTGTTATTTCACTAAATATATCACAAAAACAGTCTGAAATATTGTGATATGTTATAAAATTTGTTTTTTTTCAATTTTCTTATTGACTTTTCGGAAAATATGTGATATAATAATAAACGTCGTAAGGCAGTAATGGCAACGACGACAATGTGGCGGCATAGCTCAGTTGGCTAGAGTACTCGGTTCATACCCGATTGGTCGTTGGTTCAAATCCTACTGCCGCTACCACTAAAGAGGCCCGTTGGTCAAGCGGTTAAGACATCGCCCCTTCACGGCGGAATCATGGGTTCGATTCCCGTACGGGTCACCACTTCAAAATCTCGGAAACAGTGTAATATCACCGTTTCCGGGTTTTTCTTTTATATGGGAAATTTTATTCATTACTTCTACTTTTTTAGATTAAAAATTTGAAAAAATTGAAATTCTTCATTTCACAATAAAATATTTTTTCAGAAGAAACCGGATTATGAATTTACTTATGCAGTATTTACGATATTGCTGATCCTGCACTTTATTGTGAACGTTCAATGTCAAAATAACAATATTGCTGTTTATTTTTCGCAAGACAAAAGAAAAACGGCTGATTTTTTTCAGCCGTTTATTTTTTAGAATATTGATATCGGAAGCTGTTCAACTTCACCGAGGATATACTTTCTAAGACCTGCTGCATCTGAATAAGTTATTACGCCGTCTTTAAGTACGTCTGCACTCTCAACCTGAAGAGGATTCAAAGTGATTTTCTTATTGATATACTGGCAAAGAAGAATGTAATCGAATGAATCGATAACGCCGTCACCTGTGATGTCGCCTGCTGACTGCGGAACAACTCTGTATTTTTCGGGGATATACTGACCTTCAATTTCACCGTCGGGAACTTCATAAGTGTCAACTTTGATGAAAAGCTGTTCCCAATACCAGTTATATGTGCTGTCGGGGTCATAAGTAACGCCAACACCCATATGTGTATATTCGGGGTTCATGATTGCTGCCCAATGTTTCGGTGAATTTCTCCACTGTTCAAAAGTTTCCTCTGCTGTGCTCATACCGCAAGCAATATTTTCAGCGGCTGTAGCCCAAGGTGTAACATCATAATCTATAACTTCTGTGAATTTTTCGCCGTTTGTTCTTGTGTGGCTGAAACTTTCAACGCATTCTTCTGAACGTATTGTAGCTGCGTCACAGAGATAAGGAACTGCATATATCGGGTCAAGACCTTCTTCAGCTCTTGCTTCGTTTACGAGAACAATTACCTGTTCTGCGAGTTCAAGGAAATCAGGGTCATCGTAAGCTGCATTTGACTTTGTTGCAAAACTGCTTGCTCCTGCTGTTGCAAGGATAACTGCTGATAAAGTAGATATAACCTTTTTAAATAATACATTAACCTTTTTCATAAAATCTCCTCCTGAAAGTATCTATTTTAATATTGTTTTTGTTCTTTACTGTAATTATATTCTATCATTATTTTCAGATTTTTCACACTTCAAAAATCAGACATTTTCCTATAAAAAAACGACAAGAAATATAAAAACTCTCAAATGACGTTTCAAGCCATCTGAGAGTATTTTTTACTGTTGTTGTGCATTTCTTACTTCTTTTCCGATACTTTCGTAGTACTTCTTTTTTGCCTCATACATTTTTGTTTCAGCTGATTTTATAAGTTCATTAACTGTCATAGACGAATCACAGACTGTATAACCTGCCGATATATGGTAATTATTTCTTGCCATTTCCTCATGGATACTGTCAAGCATTTTTTCGATTTTATTTTTTTTGCTTTCCTGACAGAATACGACAAATTCATCTCCGCCTATACGGTAAACGCTGTCTTCTCCGAATTTTATTTTAAGTGCATCTGCAATAAATCTCAGCATTCTGTCGCCCGCAAGATGACCTTGTGTATTATTTATTTCATGCAGACCGTTTGCATCGATATATATACATATAGTTCCCTTACGTTCTTTTTCAAGACCTTTACAGAAAGTTTCGTAACGGTTTCTGTTCTGCAATCCTGTAAGAACATCTATATTTGCACTCTTTTCTGCTGCAAGTATAGAACGGTGGTTACTGTACAAAAGCCAGAGAAGATAACACAAAACTATAGCAGCACCGCTGAAAAAGAATATATACATTGATTTTCTCATCTGATTGACGAATGAAAAAACATCTGATTTTTTAGCAGTTATCATAAGTTCCCAGTTTGCTATTTCCATAGGAATATACGATACAAAAATATTATCGCCCGATTCTGATTCCATTTCTATAAAACCCGTATCGCCGTTAATAAGACTGTCGGAAAGCGAATTGTCGTTGAGTTCAGAAATATTGCTGACTGATTCTTCACGGCTATCTACAATAAAATCGCCCGTATCTCTGTCTATTATGCAAAAATCAGCCGCACCGTCATATATATCGGGTTTCCATGCGTTTGCAATAGCGGACGGACTCATTTCTATAAAAAGAATTGCTGCAATTTTTCCACTTTTTTTAACAGGCACAAAACTGCGTATAACATTTGTCTTTGAATTACTCAAAGACGGAAAAAGTCCGCTCATATGTTCGCCGTGTCTTTTTTCTTCTTCAAAATCCATTATGCCTTCAGATGACATTTTTTCACCTCTCACCGGCATAATAGTGCCGTCGGGTGTAATTATAGCGATATTTACAACCATACTGCTTACATCATATGTTGTAAGTAAATGATTTGTTGCATCAGACTGAAGGTCATTTTCAAAGGCAACTACACGGGAGAGCATACGGAGAGAGTTTCTATCACTTCGGAAATTGCTTTCAACGTTATTTAAAGCGACATTAGTTGAGGAAGTAAGAATAGAATAGCATTGTTTTTCTGCGAGTTTATTAAGGCTGACAGAGAGCAATACAGAGATTATTGCGATGCATAGAAACAGAATCATTGTGGAAATAAGACTTTTACCGCCAAACGCCACACTGCCTTTTTTGTGTGATTCGATTTTCATCGATGTTCTCCTTTTTGTTATATTAGTTATTTTATTCTGTTTCTATATTATTTTCTTTTTGACCTTTACTCCATGCTTCATTCCATTCGTCCATAATTTCGTCAAATTCCTTTGTACCCTCATATGCTGCATCAACGATTGAAATAACGTGTTCCGAATCTGATTCGAGATTAAGTCCGGAAGAAGTATTTACAAGGTTATAATAATCTGTTTTGCCCTCACCTACAACATTATCCTTTACGAGTTCAACGCCCTCAAAGTCTGCGAATGCATCGGGGTATTCTTCACCTTTTACAATCGGAATACAGCCTTGGTCATAAGCAAAATGTGACTTTTCCGTCATAAATTTTACATACAATTCAGCGGCGAGTTTTTCATCATCAGATGACTTTTTATTTATTCCGTAACCATAGTCACCGGCGGCAGTTGCATATTGAACACCGTCTACTGTTACGGGGAACGGCATATAACTTATATCGTCGGGGTGGTCGCCTGCATCTTTCATTTGCGGGATAGCCCACGTTCCGAGAGCCATACAAGCAATTTCGCCGTTGTTTATTCTTGCTTTACACATTTCCCAGTTAGTATTATATGGGTCATCTTCAATAAGTTTTTCGGCAACGGCTCTGTAAAGTATGCTGTATACCTGATAATGAGCTGTTCCCTCTGAAAAAGGATTTTCCATTTTCGCCATAACCTGGTGATAATCGGGATTTCCTGTAGCACCGCCGAAACAATAATAATCCCATGCACCCATAGTCCAACGTGCGGCATAGTTTGTATAAAGCGGGATAGCATCTGTATTATCTTTTATTTTGTGGAGTGCATCTATAAATTCGTCGGGGGTTTTCGGTATTTCCGTAACGCCTGCTTCTTCAAAGATTCTCTTATTATATACAATTCCCTGACTGTTTCCCTGACATGGTATACCATAAACAAGACCGTCGTAAACTTGTGCATCTATAAATTCGTATTTATCTTTGTATTCATCGAGTTTGAAAAAAGGTTCAAAATATTTGGAAAATTCCGATTTAGGCGTTGAACTTGGTATAAAGCAAACGTCCCAGTCGGCATTATTAAGACGTGTACTCATATCAACGTCATAATCTGTTATTCCCTCATATGATACTTCTATATTTGGATACATTGCATTAAATTCAGCCGTATAGTCGTTAAAATCACGTATATCGGGGTTATCGTCTATAAGGTCAGTACGACAAGTTACAACACTGATTTTAGCTTTCAGGTCAGTGAAACTTGAACCGAGTTCAAGTGATGCATAATCTGCTGATTTTTTATCTTCATTTTTGATACTTCCCGAACCGCATGAAGTCATAGTCAATGCGAGAACAACAGCAGGAACAAAACAAAATTTTTTAAAGTTCATATATAAAACTCCTCTCATGTATTTTGTCAAATATGCAATAATAATAATAATAATAATAATAATTTGTGCAATTATACAAATTTCTTTAAACCTACATTTATTATATCATAATATTTTACATATGTCAAGGCTTTTTTCTATAAATAATATAATAGGTATATAATATAAATTATTGTGAATTTTTGCTAATTTTCATTGCTTTTTGTTTGAATGTTTTTATGCAGAAAAGCAGGGAAACAATGTAAAATCATGTCGGTATTTGTCGGATAGTATTGAAATTGTTTATAAATTCGATTGTGCAAAATTAACACTTTTTTTTTTTTTTTTTTTTAGTTATTTATATAAAATAACTACAAAAACTATTGACAACATAAAAATATTATGTTACAATATAATAAAAGATTGATTGAATTTTGCTTGTACTATTTTTAATTACAGTCAGACTTTATTATTTTTTATCTGATTTATATTAAATTAAAAAATATAATATATTTAAAAATAAAACGAAAAAAGTTCAGAAATTTTATGAAAAAAATTTTCCAGTTGTATAACTTTTGAACATCTGGAATGATATAATAAGGCAAAAGGAAAGAAAAACAGGCACAAAACAAAAATTTTTAAAAAAGGAGCGTATGTCATGGTTTTAGACAACAAAAAAAGTGCTAAGGATTATATTTCTGAATCCTATGCACAAGAACTCTCAGCAATTCAGGCGAATGCCCGTTTGCTTGAAACACCGGCAAGTATAACAGAGCGTGAAAAAACTGAAAAAATGTTTACTCTTGCAGAGGGTGTTCTCAGCAGGGAAATTCTCAGCGATGAAGTTACAGCAGAGTATGCCGAACTTCTTGAAATGATTGGAAAGGAAAAAGAACAACTTCACAAACTCTACGGCGTTGATGTGGAAGAATTTGGAATGCAGGCTGTAAAGCAGGCAATGCAGGCAGTTGAAAAGCAATTTTCGGAAGAACTCAGAACACAGGACGAACTTTTCAGAGATGAACTTATGCAGGAAGAAAAGGAAAAGCAGGAACAGCTTGACGAGGAATCCGCAAAGGCAGATGCACAGGTTGAGGAAATCCAACAGAAAACGGCTGAAAAGGTTGCTTCTTCCAGGCAGGAAGCTGAACGTGAAAAGGAAGAATTTACATATCAGCTGAAACGTGCCAGAAAGCTTGAAAAAGAGGAAAGAGAAAAAGCCGTTGCAGAACGTGAAAATGCACTTCAAATCAGAGAAAAGGAAGTTCAGGAGGAAAAACAGAGTTGTCTTGACAAACTGCATGAAATTCAGAGTAAGCAGGAACAAGTTGACTATATCCCCGACTTGCTTGAAAAAGCTAAAGAAGAGGGTGCAGCAGCAAAGGAAAAAGAACTTAATAAAGAATACGGCTATCACAAGTGGATGGCAGATAAAGAGAATCAGAATAAGATTGACGAACTTAAAGATGAACTTAATGCACTTCAGGAAAAATATAATGCACTCTGTGCAGAGAAAGAGGCTCTCTCTCAGAAACTTGACAAGTGCAACGCTGAAAGCCGTCAGCTTACAAGCGATACTGTTCGTTCAATCGGCGGAATAAATATTCTCAATGCGGACAACCGCCAATATAACGGCAATCCCGGCAAGAAATAATACCGTTGTTTCCTGAAAGGAAGGTTTACATGATTAGCGAAAAAAACACAAAACAAGAACTTTTGGAGGAATATAAACGGCTTGTTTCGGAAGTAAGTGTTGTTCCGGCAGGGGCTAAGGGTATTGGCGTTAAGAGTACAAAAGCAGACATTCTGAACGCAATAAAACTTCTTGAAAGCAATAAATCCCCCGCACAAACAACAAGGGAAGTCCCGACAGTTGAAGAAAAAAAGACGGAAACTGTTGACGTTCCTGTAAAAGCCGTGAAAAATTCCGTCCGTTTATCCATAGAGGAGGAAGATGATTTGAAATACCTGAAATCTGAAATCAGGGACGAAATTGAAGCCCTGAACACCGCAAAGAAACTCAAAAAACAAGAGTATTCCGAACTCGTTGCCATTGAGGGAGAACTTGTAAAGTTCGTCAACATGATTAACGAATACAAGAAGAAAAATATTTTACAAGAGGAATCACACACACAGCAGAAAGAAGAACTTAATAAAAAATTGGCAGAATCCGCTGAAAAACTCGCTGTAAGCAGTCAGGAAAGACTTGAAAAGGCAACTGCACTTTCACAAGAGGCAGATGAAAAAATTATCAGACAAAAAGAAGAACTCGCTCTTCAAAGAAGTAAAGAAGAAGAAGAATACCGCTATAAACTCACTAAAACATGGAAAGAAGAAGACGACTTGTGGTCTGATGAACTTGCAAGACGTGAAGAGGCTATTGCCGATGTAAAGGAAGAAATCACAACACTTCAGGCGGATATTGACGGCAAAGCTGAACTCGTTGCTGAACTTCAGGCGAAAATTGAGGAAATTCCTCAGCTTATTGAAAAGGCTATGCATGAGGGTGAAGAGGCTAAAGAAAAAGAACTCGGCAAAGAACACGGCTATAAAACTAATATGGCAAAGAAAGATGCAGAAGTTGCTGTTCAGTCACTTCAGAAACAGATTGACCGCTTGAAAGCTGATTATGATGCAGTACTTCTTGAAAAGAATGCTATTCAGGAAAAACTTGACAAGGCATATGAAGAAAGCAACAAACTCTATATGCAGACTGTTCAGTCTACGGGCGGTGTTAAGATTCTCAGCAATCTTGACAAAAACTAAATCTAAGATAATACAAAAAGCTATCTATCTCCAATATCAATCTCCAATAATTTTAACGAAAAACGCTCTCTTTTCGGAGGGCGTTTTTTCTATCTTTTATATCAATTTTTATCTTTTTGTTTAAATACTGCTGCTGCGGATAGACCGGCAAGCAATGCGACAGTTATTCCGGCGGCGGCTGAGGTCATACCGCCTGTGAATATTCCCAGAAATCCGTCACGTGAAATTGCTTTCCGTACTCCCTCGGCGAGAAGATGACCGAATCCTGTAAGCGGAACAGATGCACCTGCACCGGCAAAGTCAACAAGCGGTTTATATATTCCGAGTGCTGATAATATTACCCCTGCAACTACAAAAGATGTCAATATGCGTGCGGGTGTCAGTTTTGTATAGTCAATCAGGAGCTGTCCTATGGCACATATTATTCCCCCTACTATAAAGGCTTTTATAATCATATTTTTTCTATTCCTTTCTTAAATGTACAAGATGTGCAATTGATGGTATTGACTCTCCTTGCTGTAGCGACATAGGCGACATTAACGCACCTGTTGCAATGAACAGAATATTCTTTGCTTTTCCGCTTTCAAGCATGGGGAGAAAATAACCGCACAGTGTACTTGCACTGCAACCACAGCCCGAACCACCGCAATGTGTATCTTGGTTTTCATTGTCGAAAATCATACAACCGCAGTCACGGTGCTGTGATGAAATATCAATGTCTTGTTTCTGTAAAAATTCTATAATAAGTTTACTACCGACAACGCCTAAATCTCCCGTAACAATATAATCATAATCCGCAGGGACTGTATTTGTCGCAGTGAGATAACGCTTTACTGTTTCAGCAGCAGCGGGAGCCATTGCACTTCCCATATTATTTATATCGTTTATGCCCATATCAGTTATTTTACCGATGCAACCGCCGACAACTTCAATAACTCCCGTATCTTTTGAAAGTACCACAGCACCCGACGCTGTACAAGTCCATTGTGCTGTTGGTGTACGCTGTCCCCCATATGAAAGAGGAAAACGGAATTGTCTTTCTGCCGTTGAAAAATGAGATGATGTAACAGCTATTGCACGTTTTGCGACGTTGTTTTCAGTAAGAAGTGAAGATATGATTAAACCCTCAGCCATTGTTGAACAAGCACCGTAAAGCCCTAAAAACGGTATTTCGAGTTCACGCAATCCATAAGTTGAGCCGATACATTGATTTATAAGGTCTCCCGAACATATAACGTCAATGTCTTCTTTAGTTATTCCGGCTTTCTGAACAGCAAGACTTACGGCTTCAAGCTGGAATCTGCTTTCGGCTTTTTCCCATGAATCTTTACCGAAATGACTATCTTCAATTATTTTGTCAAAATATTTCCCGAGGGGACCTTTACCCTCTTTTGAACCTACAACGGCGGAAAAACTCTCAATTTTTACTGAACTTGCAAGTCTGAAAACACCTTGTGAAATATAATCAGCCATTTTTAATAACCTCCGTAATATTATACGGATATTATTTCACGACGGAACTATAATATACATTTTTTTCACTACCGAAATATTCCGTTTATTATCGGTATTATTGCACTGAATCCGAGTGCTATAAGAAGTTGTTGTGAAGTAAGTGTTACTGTTTCAAAAACGGTCTGCAATTGCGGAACTAATACAGATGCCGCCAATGCACCGAATGATACGAGTACGGCAAGAATAAGTTTTATATTGTTGAAAAGATTTATTTTGAAGAGTGACTTTGTTTCTGATTTGCATTCAAAGACGTGTATAAGCTGTGACATTACGAGTGTAATCAGTGCGGCTGTCCGTCCTGCTTCGATACTACCGCCCGAACGCATTGTTACTGCGAAAGATGCAAGAGTTGAAAGCCCTATGAATATGCCCCTGAAAATTATTTTTGTCATAAGACCATCGGAGAAAAAACCTTCTGTTGACTTTCTGGGTGGTTTTGTCATTATATCATTTTCAGGCGGTTCAAGACCGAGAGCTATTGCCGGAAGTCCGTCTGTAACGAGATTCACAAGAAGTATCTGCACGGGAAGTAATACAACAGGCATACCCATTAGTATACCGACAAACATCGTCAGAACTTCGCCTATATTGCATGAAAGAAGATAACGCACAAATTTTCTGATGTTTGAATATACGCATCGACCTTGTTCAACTGCGTTTACAAGTGTTGCAAGATTATCATCAAGCAGTATAACGTCAGCCGCCTGTTTTGTAACGTCTGTGCCTGTTATTCCCATTGCAACGCCGACATCTGCTTCTTTTATGGCAGGTGCATCGTTTACGCCGTCGCCAGTCATTGTAACTATTTCCCCACGCCGTTTGAAACTGCGGACTATACGGAGTTTATGAATTGGTTCTACTCTTGCAAAGACTGTATATTTATGTATTATGCGGTCAAGTTCCTCATCGCTTATTTTGTCAAGTTCCGCCCCGGTCATGGCTTTTCCGCCTTTGAGCAAACCGGCTTTTTTTGCAATTGCAACGGCTGTGTTTATGTGGTCGCCTGTTATCATAACAGTTTTAACAGATGCACTTGAACATTTTCTTATAGCTGTTTTAGCCTCTTCTCGTGGCGGGTCAATCATTCCTGCAATACCAAGAAATATAAGATTGCCATGATTTGGTTCAAGGGTATCGGAAACGCAAAAAGCAAGTGCAAGAACTCTCAAAGCCTTATCAGACATTTCAATTACTTTTCTTGAAATGTCATTTCTGATTTTTGGCGTTATTTGTTTAAGTTCGCCGTTACTGTCCATATACATAGTACATCTCGGCAAAATAACTTCTTCCGCACCCTTGAAATATATTCTCTTTTCGGAAGATACGGCACAATGTACTGCCATGAATCTTGTTTCGCTGTCGAATGGGTATTCGTCAAGTTTTCGGAAAGTCATTTCAAGTGACGGCTTTGTTATACCTGCTTTAGCGGCGGAAATCAGAAGAGCTATTTCCGTGGGGTCTCCTGTAACTTGCCATTCGCCTTTTCCTGTGAGGTTTCCCCTGTTGCGGTTTTTAGGCTGTTTTGGTGTGCTGATAGATGCAGTTGAACATATAACACCGCATCTGAGAGCCTCTGTAAGTGATTTTTCATTATTAGGATTTACTGAAATATTTTCATTGCCTTTTGTAAGTCCGCCGTTTATACGATAGCCCATACCGCTGAAATAATAACTCTCCCCGACTGTACTCAATTCAGTTACAGTCATTTTATTTTCAGTTATCGTTCCTGTTTTGTCAGAACATATTACAGAAGTACAGCCTAATGTTTCTACGCTGTGAAGTCTGTTTACAAGTGCTTTCTGTTTCAGCATACGATTTACAGCAAGTGCAAGGGCAATTGTCACTGTTGCCGGAAGTCCCTCAGGTATTGCAGCGATTGCAATTGTTATACCTGTCATAAGCATTTCAAAAACATCTTCGCCCCTCATCACTCCCGCCGTGAAAACTGCAACGCATACAACAAGACATATAACAGCAACTACTTTTCCGAGTTCGGCAAGACGTTTCTGCAATGGTGTCATTTCGTCGCTTATATCTGTAAGCATTTCGGAAATTCTTCCCATTTGTGAACGTTTTCCCGTTGCGATTACTCTTGCACGGCAAACGCCTTTTGTTGCAGAAGTTCCGCAGTAGACAATATTTTCCTTGTTCAGCGAATTATCAGTATCATTTGTAAGACCTGCAATTTTTGCGACTGCCTCCGATTCTCCTGTAAGTATTGATTCATCTGCAAAGAATCCGAATGATTTCAGAACAACACAGTCGGCAGGTATACGGTCGCCTGCCTCAAGTTCAATAACATCATCGGTAACGAGTGATGAAGCATCTATTTCTTTTAATACTCCGTCACGGTAACATTTAGCAGTCGGGGAAGTCATTGATTTAAGCGTTTCAAGCGTTCGTTCAGTCCTGTATTCCTGAATAAAACCAAGTATTGCATTTAAAAGAACTATAAGTATTATTGTTACAGCATCTGAAATTTCACCGAGGAAAACCGAAATGACTGTTGCACCAAGCAGAATCATCACCATTATGTCCTTGAACTGTCTGAAAAATATCCCGGCTGGATTTGTTTTTTTACCGTTTTCAAGAACATTTTCGCCTTCTTCTTTTAGTCTTTCCGCCGCTTCTTTTTCTGTAAGACCCATGTTATATCTTCCTTTCATGTTTATTGTCATTACAGAATATGAGAGTTTCGGGGCGAATATGCTAATTCATATCGTAAGTCCGAAACTTATTGAAAGAGCAGTGTTGACTTTATCCATTGAATGCAGGTCAAGTTCTCCCATTTTGTCTTTAAGTCGTTTTTTGTCAATAGTGCGTATTTGTTCAAGAAGAACTATACTATCTTTTGCAAGACCGCATTTATTTGCCTGTACTTCGATATGTGTCGGAAGATGTGTTTTGTCACGCTGGCTTGTAATTGCGGCAGCGATAACAGTCGGACTGTGTTTGTTTCCGACATCGTTTTGAACAATAAGTACAGGTCTTACTCCGCCCTGTTCTGAACCAACTACGGGGCTGAGGTCTGCATAATAAATTTCTCCCCTTTTTACCGGCATATAATTCACTCCTATATTTATTACAGCAATTCAAAACAAAATGCTTGATATTATTATTGACTGAATTGTTTTGATTATACGTTATATTATATGCAGACAGAGAGAAAACGGCATAAATTTTTTTTTAGAGAAGGGGGTTGACAGCCCCCTTTCGATGTGATATAATAAATGTGAACTTAAAATGGGACGCTTCCATCGGGTTCACTTGATGCTAATACACCTTCATTTGTTATCCGCCCTGCAACCGTGGAGTACTTTTGCAGTTTGTATGATTGCATAAAAAGAGAGGTGTTTTTATGTGTACTTCTGCTGAAATTGCAGAAAAAATCAAATTAACGGCTTGACAAAGAAATTCTTTTGTGATATTATTAAATCAGTACAAAAACAAGTACTGACAACTTAAAAAGTTAAGATATGTGGTTTTACAATCAAATCGTATTGTATGTAAAATCTTAGGCGTAAAAAGTTGTTTTTCGCCCTCTCACAGGGGGCGTGGATTGAAATGAAAGTATATGGTTTTGAATCCATGCTGTTTTCGCCCTCTCACAGGGGGCGTGGATTGAAATGGTAGGCAGAAACAGATAACCCCGAATCGCATAAGCTATAAAGTGGTGGTGGATTTATTTCAATCCACCACCCGTTATTTTTACCGATATATAGCTAAAAACAAGTGATTTTATTCTTTATTGGTGGTGGATTTCCGGATTTTATAACTTTCACCCATAGAAAGAAAAAAAAGTGTATATAGTTTTTATAAATGGCTCAAATCCACCACCCATACAATAAAAAAAGTCTGTTTTTCTCCTGTAAATAGCCAAAAACAGGCGGTGGTGGATAAATTTCTATCCACCACCATAATATGAACCATAGAAAATGGTGGTGGGGTTATCACAACTCACCACCTACTATTTTTACCAATATATAGCCAAAAATAAAGAATTTCATATTTTATTGGTGGTGGGTTTCTGAGTATATATAATCCTTTCATGTAGAAGATAAAAAGTATATATAATATTTTAAAATGGCTGAAACTCACCACCCGAAAAACATTCTGAATATCATTTTTCCTCTAAATATAGCCAAAAGCAAGCGGTGGTGGGCTTGTTGCAACTCACGGCAACAGCATTTACTTTTTTCCAAAAATATGGTAGAATATAAGTATGAAGATACAAAAATTAACAGAAAGACTTTCACATCTCACAGATCCGAGAAGGACGAGATATGGAAATATCAGACATAAACTGGAAGATATTATTGTCATAGGGCTATGCACAGTAATATGCGGAGGCGAAGACTTTGCTGATATGGAGGAATTTGGCAGAGAACGTGAAGAATTTTTACGGAAATTTCTTGAACTTCCGAATGGCATACCCGACAGTGATACTTTCAGAAGACTATTTGAAAAGATTCATCCCAAAGAATTATCTGAATGTCTTGTCAATTGGCTGGAAGAGGAACTACCGGACAGATGTGTCATCGCCATTGATGGCAAGACAATCTGTGGCAGTGCAGACAAAACACATAAAGCATATCATGTTGTCAGTGCATTTGTTGCAGAAAATCAGATAACCCTCGGAGAAATCACTGTTGATGAAAAATCAAATGAAATTACCGCAGTTCCTGAATTACTTGATTTGTTGTATTTTGAAAATGCGATAATTACAGCAGATTCAATGAGCTGTCAGAAGAACATTGTACAGAAAATTGTCAAAGGAGAGGGCGATTACTGTATTGCCTTAAAAGGAAATCAACCTTGTCTGTATGAAGATACAAAAGATTTTTTTGCCGAATTTTCAGAAGAAAGTGAGCAGACGAAAACTTCAGAAAAAGGACACGGACGGATAGAAAAACGTAAATACTTTCTGACAACAGATATAGATTGGCTGGAACAGCGCAGTGAATGGGAAAATCTGAATGCTATAGGCATGGTTTGGTCAAAGGTGACTGAAGGTGAAAAGGAAAGGGAGTATGTTCGCTACTATATCACTTCTCTGACAGATATCCATGAATTTGCATACGCAGTCCGGAAACATTGGTCTGTTGAAAATCAGCTCCATTGGTGTCTGGATGTGATTTTCAGAGAAGATGCCGCCCGTGCAAGGAAAAATAATTCTCCATTAAATATGAATGTTTTGAGAAAAACTGCGCTTTCATTGCTGAATAAAGCCAGATATGGTCGCCTTAGTAAAAAAAGAATGATGTTCAAAGCTTCTCTTAATCCCGAGGTTTTGCTCTCTGTTCTTTTATCTCTCAAAAAGTAAATGCTGTTGCCGTGGTTGCAACTCACCACCTATTGACAAAAAAATTTTTTTGTGCTATTATTGAATCAGTACAAAAACAAGTACTGACAACTTAAAAAGTTAAGATATGCAGTTTTACAATCGAATCGTATTGTATGTAAAATCTTAGGCGTAAAAAGTTGTTTTTCGCCCTCTCACAGGGGGCGTGGATTGAAATACGTTCGCAAAGCATGCAACCCCCACAGTGCATTATAAGTGCATATGGTGACAAATCAACGGTGAACTCACGCATCGCCGTCGTAATTTGTAAACGGCACGTTCTGACTGACAGCCGACTGCATGGCGTGTACAGATAATTATATTCCCTTAATGTCTATACTTCTTTTAAGTATTCCGGTCATATATGCGATCGCCATACCGTAGTTTGTAAACGGCACGTTCTGACTGACAGCCGACTGCATACGGTGTTTTACTTCACGCTCATTAAGCATGCAACCCCCGCAATGCATTATAAGTGCATATGGTGACAAATCCTCGGGGAAAAAATGACCGGAAGATAATTTTATATCAATCTCCCTGCCCGTGAATTTTCTTACAAGTGCTGGGAGTTTTATACTGCCTATGTCTCCGCATTGTCTGTGATGTGTACAGCCTTCCGAAATCAATACAGTATCGCCGTCTTTGAGTGAATTTATAGCCTCCGCACCTTTTATTGCCGTTTCAAGGAATCCCTTGTATCTTGCCATCAGTATTGAAAAAGAAGTGAGGGGGATATTTTCGGGAACTATTTTATTCACCATTTCAAAAGCCTGACTGTCGGTTATAACCATTTTGGGGCATGGGAATTTTTTCAGCGTTTCAGCAAGCTGAAATTCTTTCGTTACAACTGCAATACCATCTGAATCGAGTATATCACGGATTGTCATTTGCTGGGGAAGTATTAAACGCCCTTTTGGTGCAGCTGCATCTATGGGTGTTACAAGTATAACAACGTCATTCGGCTGAATAAGGTCGCCGACAATGTGTTTTTCCGTTTCCCTGACTGCAAGGGAAGCGATTTTTTCTTTCAGTTCATATATATTAGTTCCGTTTACAGAGCTTACGGAAATTTCATTTTCACCGCATTCAATCTCTTTTATATCTGATTTATTATATGCAGTGATATAGGGGATATTTTTTTCCCTGAACAGTCTGGAAAGTTCTCTGTCTGTATCGGTCAGACCTGTTTCGGAATCGACGACAAGAACGGCTATATCAGTTTTATTAAGAATCTGGTTAGTCTTTTTTATACGCATTTCGCCGAGTGTTCCCTCATCGTCATAACCTGCCGTATCGGTAATTACGACCGCCCCGAGGGGTAGGAGTTCCATAGCTTTTGAAACGGGGTCTGTTGTTGTGCCTTTTACTTCTGAAACAATTGATAAATCCTGACCTGTAACAGCATTGACAAGGCTTGACTTACCTGCATTTCTCTTTCCGAAAAAACCTATGTGTATTCTTTCGCCTGACGGTGTATCATTAAGGCTCATAATAAATTCACTCCCTTTATAGTTTATATACGTGCAACGCCTGTTTCACGTGCAGCCTGTGCGACTGCTTTCGCAACAGCCTGTGCAACTGATTTGTCAAGAACACTGGGAATAATATAATCGGGTGCAAGTTTATCATCTGTAATAAATGAGGCAATAGCTTTTGCGGCGGCTATCTTCATAGCGTCGTTTATATCGCTTGCACGAACGTCTAACGCACCTCTGAAAATTCCCGGGAAAGCAAGTACATTATTTATCTGATTAGGGTAATCGCTTCTTCCAGTTCCGACAACAGCTGCACCTGCTTCAATTGCAATTTCGGGCATTATTTCGGGTGTAGGGTTAGCCATCGGGAAAATTACAGGGTCTTTAGCCATACTCTTTATCATTTCAGGTGTAACGCAATTAGGGGCGGACACACCTATAAATACATCTGCTCCCTTTATAACATCTGCGAGACTTCCTTTTCTCATCTGTTTATTTGTGATTTCCGCCATTTCTTCCTTAACGGGGTTCATGTCCTCTGTACGTCCCTTGTAAATAGCACCCTTGCGGTCACACAGAACAACATCTTTAAGACCCATTGAAATAAGAAGTTTTATAATAGCAATACCTGCCGCACCTGCTCCGCTTGTAACAACTCGTATTTCGTCAATATGCTTTCCTGTAAGTTTAAGGGCGTTAAGCATAGCGGCAAGAGTAACAACAGCCGTTCCGTGCTGGTCATCGTGGAAAATAGGTATATCGCAACATTCTTTTAATTTTCTTTCGATTTCAAAACATCTTGGTGCGGAAATATCTTCAAGATTCACACCGCCGAAAGAACCCGCAAGAAGTCTGACAGTATTAACAATGTCGTCCACTTCCTTTGAACGTACACAGAGCGGGATAGCATCAACATCGCCGAAAGCCTTAAACAAGGCACATTTCCCTTCCATAACAGGCATACCTGCTTCTGCTCCTATGTCACCGAGACCGAGAACGGCTGTTCCGTCGGTAACTACTGCAACGAGATTTGAACGGCGTGTCAGGTCATAACTTTTCAGTATATCCTTTTGAATTTCAAGACAAGGCTGTGCAACTCCCGGTGTATATGCAAGTGATAAGTCTTCCGTTGTTTCAAGAGGGGCACGGCATACTACTTCAATTTTTCCTTTCCATTCATAATGCTTCTTAAGTGATTCTTCTGCATAATTCATAATTTATAAACTTCCTTTCAAAAATAACAGCGAAAAATCTCAATTCTTCGCTGTTTGTGTAATATATCAGAATGTAAGTTGTGCGATAACGCTCTTGAGAGAGTCAGCACTCTTTCTGAGTTTTGCAACTTCTTCATCAAGAAGAGGGGGATTTATTTCGCCTGCTATGCCGTGACCGTTCACAATACAAGGCAGACTGAAACATACATCATCAATTCCGTATCTTCCGTTCGCAAGTGTAGAAACAGTGAGAATACTGTTTGAATCACGCAGAATTGTATCACATATTTTATTAACTGAAAGTGCGATTGCATAGAAAGTAGCACCTTTTCTTTTGATAACTTCTGCACCGGCAACACGTACACTTTCTTCAATTGCATCTGTGTCAAGGGATTCTGCCGAACGTCCTGTTGAAGTCCAATAGTCAAAGATATTCATACCGCCGATAGTAGTTGTTGACCACGGAACGAATGAAGTATCACCATGTTCGCCGAATACATAAGCGTGAATGCTTTTCGGGCTTATTTCAGCCTTTTCAGCGATAGCAGAACGAAGTCTTGAACTATCAAGAACAGTGCCCGAACCTACAACCTGACTTGGTTTAAGATTCGTACATTTAAGAATGGTGTATGTAAGAATATCAATAGGGTTACTTACTACAACATAAACAGCATCGGGAGCGATTTCGGCAACTTTAGGCATAACCTGCTTTATGATATTTACATTGTTCTGTGTAAGGTCAATTCTCGTCTGACCGGGTTTTCTTGCCATTCCGAGAGTAACAACAACAATATCAGAACCGGCAATATCATCGTATGTACCGTCTTTAATATCAATGTTATGTGCAAGGGAAATACCGTGGCGTATGTCCATAGCCTCACCTTTTGCCTTTGCCTCATTGATGTCAACAAGAACAACATCAGAGCAAGTGCCGCTTACTGCGAATGTATAAGCAATTGTAGCACCTACATTACCGGCACCAAGAATAGAAATTTTGCTTCCTTTATTAGCTTCCATTTAAGAACCTCCGTAAATTATATTTTTCGCATGAACCGTTCCTTATATACAGATAAAGAGAGTAGTTTAATGATTGCGATGCGAACTTATACATAATATTATTATAACATAAAAACAGAAAATATCAAGAGAAATAATAATAATTTATTAAAAATCGTAAAAACGCACAAAAGCAAAGCATATTTAATGTTACTTTTTCCATATTAAATTGTTAAAAAATATTATAAATTCAAGTTAATTTTAATTACGCATTGCAAAACATGAATATTATTCTGAAAAATATGAATATTTTTGAAAATTATGAATATTTATTCAAATACCCTTGACAACTCCGCCGATAAGTGTATAATATAATTATTACATGATTTATTTCAGGAGGTATTTCTTATTATGTCTAAGGAAATTAAAAAAGTAGTCCTTGCTTATTCAGGCGGACTTGATACTTCTATCATTATACCGTGGCTCAAAGAAAATTATAATAACTGTGAAGTTATTGCTGTTTCTGCTGATGTAGGTCAGGGTACAGAACTTGACGGTCTTGAAGAAAAGGCTATAAAAACAGGTGCTTCAAAACTCATTGTACTTGATTTGAAAGAAGAGTTTATTCAGGATTATGTCTTCCCGACTGTTCAGGCAGGTGCAGTATATGAAAACAGATACCTTCTCGGTACTTCTTTCGCCCGTCCGATTATCGCAAAGAAAATCGCTGAAATTGCTATAGAAGAGGGTGCAGACGCTATATGTCATGGCTGTACAGGTAAGGGAAATGACCAGGTTCGCTTTGAACTCACTATAAAGGCATTCGCCCCCGATATGGCTATTATTGCACCGTGGAGAGAATGGAATATTAAGTCAAGAGATGAAGAAATTGACTATGCAGAAGCACATAATATTCCCCTTAAAATTAACAGGGAAACAAACTATTCCAAAGATAAAAATATATGGCATCTTTCACATGAAGGTCTTGACCTTGAAAACCCTGCTAATGAACCGCAGTACGAAAAAGAAGGATTCCTTGAACTTGGCGTATCTCCGATAAATGCCCCCGATACACCTACATACGTTACAATTCACTTTGAAAAAGGTGTTCCTACTGCTATTGACGGTAAAGAAATGAACGGCACGGAAATTGTTTCTACCCTTAATAAACTTGGCGGTGAAAATGGTATAGGACTTGCAGACCTCGTTGAAAATCGTCTTGTCGGTATGAAGTCAAGAGGCGTTTATGAAACACCCGGCGGTGCTATCCTCTATCATGCACATGAAGTTCTTGAAACAATATGCCTTGACAAAGAAACAGCAAGAGTAAAGCAATATCTCGGAATTAAATTCGCTGATATTGTATATAACGGTCAGTGGTTTACACCACTTCGTGAAGCTATGAGTGCATTCGTTACAGAAACTCAGAAAACAGTTACAGGCGATGTAAAATTAAAGCTGTATAAGGGCAATATTATAAACGCAGGTGTTACTTCTCCGTATACACTCTATGATGAAGAAGTAGCTACTTTCGATGCCGATGAAGTTTATAATCAGGCTGATGCTACAGGATTTATCAATCTCTTTGGTTTACCGATTCACGTTAAGGCTAAACTCGACCAGAAACGCAATAATAAGTAATTTCTTTCGTCGATATAATAAGTTTGCACGGGCAGGGTAATTCCTGCCTGTTGTACTTTAAAGTGATGATAAGTTGAAATTTGTAACAGGAGATACATATATTATGACTTATGATTTATTGCATGACTTGTTTATCTCTTATGAACAGACAGATTTAAGTGAACTATGGAATTACGATTATAGTTTTTTTATGTTATTTTATGATATATTCAGTGATAAGTATTTTTCTGAAATTCCTGATGTTGCTTTCATGTTTATGGAAATTGACAAATGGCAGGGTATGTGTCAGCGTTGCGGTGTATGACAGTATTACGAAAATATTTCTTATGAATGCGAAAAATCTGAAAGAGTTATAAATTACCTGAAATCACATAATGAGAATGAATTGGCTGATATTTATGCTTATGGTATACATGATTATTGCAATTATGAACATAATGGTAATTTTGATTATCCACAGAATTGGATTGATGAATCGGAAAAAATAGATGATTGGATTACGGATAACGAAGAATATATTTATAAATTTAAACGTAATCTGATTCTTTCTTACAAAAATGATATATTGAATATGGCAGAAAAATAAATGAATTTTTAATGACAGGAATAAAAAGTATTATGATTGGTATTGTTGATTACAGTGTTTCACTTACGACGGAAATATAACCGTTAATGAAAATAAATATTGCCGACTGAAATTTGTTGGAACAATAAAAATATATGAAAAATAGGAGGGATATTTTGAAAAAAGGCTATATTATAGCAGATGTTATATTAGTAATGACAGCTGTTGTTTACATAAGTATATATTTAATTTCGATTTACTATGCTTTTGCAGGTTTCAGAACGGGAATTTTTACAAATAAAAAGGTTTACGGAACAGATGCATTTCAAAATACATTTTTTTGGTTGTGCCTTGTTTATGCAGTATACTGGGTGCTTCCTGTTTCTGTAATTTATGATATTATCTTTTTTATATACAAGAAAGTAATGGATACATTATCAGGGTTTGAAAAAAATATTTTAATTGCCAATGCTGTTTTAGTTACAGCAGGAATATTTATTTTTCTTTGTCCAATATTTTTTTAGAAATAATGTAAAAATAAAAATTAATGATAGGAGAGTAAAAAAATATGGCTGATATGATGTGGGCAGGAAGATTTTCCAAAAAGATTGACGACACTGTAAACGCTTTCAATTCGTCGATTGCCTTTGACGGTCGTATGTACCGTCACGACATTCAGGGAAGTATCGCACACGCCACAATGCTGGGCGACTGCGGTATTATCACAAAAGGGGACAGTTTACAGATTATTGACGGTTTAAAGGGTATTTTGTCTGATATTGATTCAGGCAAACTGGAGCTTGACCCCTCTGCCGAAGATATTCATATGTTCATTGAGGCAGAACTTACAAAACGTCTCGGCGACGTAGGAAAAAGACTTCACACTTCACGTTCAAGAAATGACCAGGTTGCCGTTGACATAAGATTATATTTGCGTGATGAAATTAAGGAAATATATGAACTTGTGAAAAAACTTGCTGTAACTCTCGTCGGAATGGCTGAACAGCATACAGAAACAATTATGCCGGGATATACTCATCTGCAAAGGGCTCAACCGATAACTTTCGCACATCATTTAATGGCATATGTTTTTATGTTCCTGCGTGACCTCGAAAGACTTCAGGACACTTCAAAGAGAATGAATTACTGTCCTCTTGGAAGTGGTGCTTTAGCAGGTACTACTTATCATACCAACAGAAAACAGACAGCCGAACTTCTCGGCTTTACTGCACCTATGCCGAACAGTCTTGACGGTGTTTCAGACCGTGATTTCTGCGTAGAGTTGAATTGTGCGTTGTCGCTTATTATGACGCATCTATCACGTTTTTCAGAAGAAATAATAATGTGGTGTTCATGGGAATTTAAGTTTATCGAACTTGATGATGCTTTTGCTACAGGTTCTTCAATTATGCCGCAAAAGAAAAACCCTGATATTACGGAACTTATAAGAGGAAAAACAGGACGTGTAAACGGCGATTTGGTAACGCTTTTATCCATGCTTAAAGGGTTGCCCCTTGCATATAATAAGGATATGCAGGAAGACAAGGAAGCTGTTTTTGATGCGGTTGACAATGTAAAGTTATGCGTTAAAACTTTTATTCCAATGATTTCTACAATGAAAGTATTAAAGGAAAATATGCGTAACGCCGCCGCAAGAGGTTTTATAAATGCTACAGATTGTGCGGATTATCTTGTAAAAAAGGGTATGCCGTTCAGAGATGCATACAAAATTACAGGCACACTCGTCGCACAGTGCATTGAAAAAGGCTATACTCTTGAAACACTGCCGATTGAAGATTATAAAGCAATGACAGAACTTTTTGATGATGACGTGTATAATGCTATAAATCTTGAAACTTGTGTACGTGAAAGAAAATCAGAGGGCGGCCCCTCTCCCGATGCAGTAAAAGTACAAATTGAAATTGCTAAGAAATCGCTTGATATATGAAAAAGAAAGATGTAATTTTTATAATGGGTCTGTCAATACTTATGGGTGTCATATGGATAGTCGGAGAATTGGTAATGGGTTTATGGATAGCAGTAATTCCGAAAGCTCATATTTTCTGGTTTGTCCTTATAGTATGCCTTACAATAGGAATAAGCGTATGGCACTCTCTTATTGAAGATGAATCAGACCTTCAGGACCCTAAGCGTGTTAAATATGAACGAAAGAAAAAGAAACACAAAAAATAAATAATCGGAGGATATATTTATTATGTCTGTAAAAATATATATAGACGGTCAGGAGGGTACTACCGGACTAAAAATATCGGAGCGTTTCAAGAACAGAAACGACGTTGAAATTCTCCGCATAAGTGAGGAAAAACGCAAGGATTCAGCAGAGAGAGCAAAGTTTATAAATATGTCGGATTATACTTTCCTTTGCTTGCCTGACAGTGCATCAAGAGAAGCAGTGTCTTTTGTAGATAATGACCATGTAAGAATAATTGACGCTTCAACGGCACATAGAACTAATCCTGCGTGGGCTTATGGTTTCCCGGAACTTTCACAGGCTCACAGAGATAAAATTAAAAATTCAGACAGAGTAGCCGTGCCGGGCTGTTATGCAAGCGGTTTTGCATCAATAGTTTATCCGCTTGTAAAAAACGGCATTATCCCGGATGATTTCCCCGTATTTGCATATGCGACTTCAGGTTACAGCGGAGCAGGAAAAAAGGCTATTGCTGTTTATGAGAGTGACGAAAAGCCGGAAGAATATAACAGTCCCCGTCAGTATGCACTTTCGCAGGAACACAAGCATCTGCCCGAAATGCAGGCAGTTTCAGGGCTTAAATATAAACCGATGTTCAACCCTATAATATGTGATTATTACAGCGGTATGGTAGTAAGTGTGCCGATACAGTCAAGACAGATTGATAAAAATATAACGGCTGAAAAGATTCATGAAATGTACATGAAACATTACGAAAATGCACGGCTTGTTGAAGTTATGCCGTTTATGACGAAAGAGGAACAGAAAACATTTTTCCTTGCTTCAAATACCCTCAGCGGACTTAATAAAATGCAGGTGTTTGTTTTTGGAAACGATGAACAGATTTTATTATGTTCACGCCTTGACAATCTCGGAAAAGGTGCAAGCGGTGCGGCTGTTCAGTGCCTTAATATAATGATGGGTATCGATGAAACAACAGGTTTAGTCTGATTGATAATAAGGAGATGTAAAGAATGAATTTAAAAAAAGTTAAGGGAGTAACTTTTATTGACGGCGGTGTATGTGCATCAAAAGGTTTTAAGGCAAACGGCATACAGTGCGGACTTGCTCATAAACCCCTTGCTGATACAGATGAAAATTCACTTCCCGCTAAAAAGAAAAATGACCTTGCTCTTATTGTCGCTGACAAAGAATGTACAGCTGCGGCGGTTTACACTACAAATAAAGTCAAAGGTGCCCCTATTCTCGTAACTAAAGAACATATTAAAAACGGCATCGCAAGGGCTGTTATTGTCAATTCCGTAAATGCCAATACCTGTAATTATGACGGTGTTAAAAAGGCTGAAAAAATGTGTAGTCTTGTTTCTGATGAACTCGGCATAGATGAAAATGATGTTATAGTTGCATCAACCGGAGTTATCGGACAGATATTGCCGATTGAACCTATTGAAAACGGAATGAAAGAACTCGCAGACGGTCTGACATATGACGGAAATTCAAGAGCCGTTGAAGCTATTATGACTACTGATACAAGAGTAAAAGAAGTTGCTGTTCAGTTTGAACTCGGCGGAAAAACCTGCACAATGGGCGGTATGTTAAAGGGTAGTGGTATGATTAACCCGAATATGGCTACAACACTGACATTTATTACAACTGATGTCGATATTTCCGCCGAACTTCTCCAACTTGCATTGAATGACGTTGTAAAAGTCACACTCAACCGTGTAAGTGTTGATGGTGATACATCTACTAATGATATGGTGTGCATACTTGCAAACGGTACAGCCGGAAATACCCCCGTAAATAAAGAAAATGAGGACTTTGAAAAATTTCTGAATGCTCTTTATGCAGTAATGATGAATCTTGCAAGAATGATGGCACGTGACGGAGAGGGAGCAACAAAACTTATTGAGTGTGTATGCAGTGGCACAAAGACAGATAAAGATGCCGAAAAAGTGGCTAAGTCCGTTATATCGTCAAATCTTTTCAAGGCTGCTATGTTTGGTGAAGATGCAAACTGGGGAAGAATTTTATGTGCAGTAGGATATTCAGACGCCAATATTGATATAAACAGGGTTGATGTTTCAATAGCCTCGTCAAAAGGTACTATTGATGTGTGCAGAAGCAGCAGGGGATTGGAGTTTTCCGAAGAGAAAGCAAAAGAAATTCTCAGCGATGAAGAAATTGTTATAAATATATCAGTCGGTCAGGATGCCGGGGAAGCCATTGCATGGGGTTGTGATTTGACTTATGATTATGTAAAAATAAACGGAGATTACCGCTCATGAGGGGAGAGAAAACAAATGGAAAAGATTTCAAACAGTGATAAATCACAGATACTTATAAATGCACTTCCATATATACAGAAGTACAATAATAAAATTCTTGTAATCAAGTACGGCGGAAACGCTATGACAAACAAGGAACTTAAAGATGCCGTAATGACTGATATAGTTTTGCTTTCGCTGGTAGGCGTTAAGGTGGTACTCGTACACGGCGGGGGTCCTGAAATTAACGATATGCTCGGTAAACTCGGCATAGAAAGCCGTTTTGTAAATGGTCTGCGTTATACTGATGACGATACTGTAAATGTTGTTAAAATGGTTCTTGCCGGAAAAGTCAACAAGGAACTTGTGCAACTTCTCGCACAGCATAAAGGCAATGCCGTCGGACTTTGCGGAATTGACGGCGGTATGATTAAGGCTGAAAAGCAAACAGCAGACGATGGTCAGGACTTAGGCTGGGTCGGAAAAGTTACGGAAGTAAACACAAAGCCTATTCTTGACGCTCTTGCAAATGGTAACATTCCCGTAATTGCAACAGTCGCAACAGATGAACAGGGCAACACATACAATATAAATGCCGATACAGCCGCCGCAAGAATTGCCGCTGAACTCGGTGCGGAAAATCTTATTCTTATGACAGATATTGCAGGACTTCTCAAAGATAAGAATGACCCCTCAACACTTATTTCCGAAGTAAATGTAAGTGAAGTGCCGTTTCTGAAAATGCAGGGTATTATTTCGGGCGGTATGATTCCGAAGATAGATTGCTGTGTTGAAGCTGTAAGGCGTGGTGTTCACAAGACAGTTATTATTGATGGCAGAGTACCGCATTCAATACTTATAGAAATACTTTCAAATGAGGGTATCGGCACACAATTTGTATAAAGAAATAATAAATAAACAGAAAATTTGCTTATTTACTTAATCTTTATATTGATTTTATATTGCAAGTAGAGTTATAATTATATAGGGACTGTAAATTTGCCGTCGTTTATTATCGGCAGAAGGAGAATTTTTATTATGAATACAATAGAAAAATTTGATAAACACGTTATGCACTCTTATGGACGTTATCCCCTTGTAATGCAGAAGGGTGAGGGCAGACGCTGTACCGATGAAAACGGAAAGACATATATCGATTTCGGGAGCGGTATAGGTACAAATTCCCTCGGTTACTGTGATGAAAAATGGGCTGATGCGGTATGCACTCAGGTCAGGACACTTCAACATAGTTCAAACTATTATTATACAGGCATTCAGGCTGAATTTGCTGAAAAACTCTGTGAAACATCAGGCTATGATTCTGTATTTTTCAGCAACAGCGGAGCAGAAGCAAATGAATGTGCAATTAAAATTGCGAGAAAATACAGCTTTGACAAATACGGAAAAAACCGCCATAATATTATAACTCTTGTAAAATCTTTTCACGGAAGAACTATTGCTACTCTTTCGGCAACGGGTCAGGAATCTTTCCATAATTATTTCTTTCCGTTCCTTGAGGGCTTTATAAATGTCAATGCAAATGATATTGATGATTTAAAATCAAAACTTGACAACACTGTATGTGCCGTTATGCTTGAATATATTCAGGGTGAAGGCGGTGTAAATGCTCTTAATCAAGACTTTGTGAACGCTGTTTTTGAATTATGTGCAGATAAAGACGTTCTTGTAATTGCTGATGAAGTGCAGACAGGTGCAGGAAGAACAGGAAAATTTCTTGCGGGTGAGTATTTCGGGAAAAAAGCCGATATAACAACTATGGCAAAGGGACTTGCGGGCGGTATTCCGATAGGTGCTTGTCTGACTACCGAAAAATGCAGTAATGTACTTACAGCAGGAACTCACGGCTCTACTTTCGGCGGAAATCCTGTTGCCTGTGCTGGTGGTATCGCAGTTCTTGAAAGACTTAACAGTGAGGGATTCCTTGACGAAGTAAGTGAAAAAGCTGATTTTATAAGAAAAGAACTTGAAAAATGCAGTGAAGTTGAATCAGTAAGCGGAATAGGCTTGATGATTGGCATAAAGCTGAAAACAAAAACTGCTTCCGACATTGCGAAAAAAGCTCTTGATAAAGGTCTGCTTGTACTTACAGCCAAAGATAAAGTAAGACTTCTGCCCCCTCTTACCATATCAATGGAAGAAATAAAAGGCGGAATGAAAATTTTGATTGATATACTGGAGGAATGATTTGATGGATTTAGTTGTAATTACGAAAGGAAATAAATATATCGTTGAGGACAAAAAATCAAGACTTCTTTATACTGTCAAAAAAAAGGGGTTCGGAAATTCAAAGTCTGTTCTTCTCGATGCAAGTAACTACAATCTTTATACTTTATTGCAGACAGGTGAAGAAAGAAAGCCGTCATTTGTCATAGTTCTCAATGATGCTACATTTATGACAATCAGCTGTAAGTCGCTTTTTCTTGACCCTACTATTATATGTAAGGCAAAAGATATGACATTTACTCTTGCAAGCAAAGACAGACGAGAATTTTCTATTCTGCTTGATAATGACAAAAAGGGTTCAATAAGTACCCGTATATCAGTTTCGGGTGATTTACAGTATGACATAACTGTTGAAGATAAAATTTTTGATGACTATATACCACTTTTTGCTGTAATTATTGATAAGGCTTTCGGTGCTATGAATAAACAATAATGAAAGGAATTATTCTTATATGAAACATTTACTTAAAATGCTCGATTTGAGTACAGAAGAAATTATTGATATATTAAATCTTGCTGACCAGCTTAAATATGAACTGAAACACGGCATTCCACACCCCCATTTACAGGGAAAAACACTCGGAATGATTTTTCAGAAAGCATCAACAAGAACACGTGTTTCTTTTGAAACAGGTATGTATCAACTCGGCGGTTATCCTCTTTTTCTGTCATCTCACGATTTGCAGATTGGAAGAGGTGAACCCGTTCAGGATACCGCAAGAGTTCTTTCACGTTATCTTGACGGTATAATGATTCGTACATTTGAACAGAAAGAAGTTGAGGCTCTCGCTGAATATGGCGATATTCCGATAATAAACGGACTTACTGATTTTTGTCACCCTTGTCAGGTGCTTGCCGACCTTATGACTATCCGTGAATTTAAAGGTAGTTTTGACGGTCTGAAAATGTGCTTTATAGGTGACGGAAATAACATGGCAAATTCTTTAATTGTCGGCTGTCTTAAAGTCGGAATGGCTGTTTCTGTTGCTTGTCCGGAGGGATACCGCCCACCGGGTGAAATTCTTGAATTTGCTGAAAGATACAACAATTTTGAAATTACTGATTCGCCCCTGAAATCAGCTGAAAATGCCGATATTCTTATTACTGATGTATGGGCATCTATGGGACAGGAGGGAGAAGCCGAAATCCGTAAAAAGGCGTTTGCCGGCTATCAGATTAACGACGAAATTATGGCAGTAGCCCATAATGATGCTATGGTTCTCCACTGTTTACCCGCACACCGTGAGGAAGAAATCACTGAAAAGGTATTTGAAGCTCACGCAAAGGAAATTTTTGAAGAGGCTGAAAACCGTCTGCACGCTCAAAAAGCCGTAATGGTTAAATTGATGGCTAAATAAGTATTTTTATATCCCTCATCTTTTGGGTGAGGGATAGATTTTATATATAGTGAAAATGCACAAAATAATATTGATAATCAGGTGAATATTTTACTTGACAAAATACAAAAATGATGATATAATAATAAAACCGTCGGACGAAAAGCGGAAAAATCTTGAAAAAATACGTTT
>CANQVA010000005.1 GCA_947627175.1 uncultured Ruminococcus sp. | reverse complement strand
AAGGACTTCAACTTTTATTATTCCATATCTATCAAAATTTTTCTTTTTGGGTCATATCTATTGACAACGCAGATAAATTTCAATTTTTTTCGGGAACACCTATTGACATATTCTGTGAATTGGTGTATAATATAATTTATGATGCTCTAAAGGACTTTTATATTATGAAGATTGATTTAAAACAGCTTTTCAATATTGTCGGAGAGTCAAAAAATATCAGTTATTCTATCAATGAGAACGAACTGTCCGCTATTCGTGGCTACAGCTTTATTTCTCCTGTTGACATTAACGGCAGAATCTTTAATCGGGCTGGTGTTGTCTACCTTGAATATTCCGTATCTTTCACTTTGCTTGTAACTTGTGACAGATGCCTTAAAGAATTTGAAAGAGAACATCACTTTGATTTTGAGCATATTGTCGTTCCTTCGGTCAGCAATGACAATGATGAATATATTGTTGCCGACGGTCAGAGCATTGAACTTAATGAAATTGCTTTTACTGATTTGATTTTACAGTTGCCTTCAAAAAATCTGTGCAAAGATGACTGCAAAGGTCTTTGTATGGTTTGTGGCTGTGACTTGAATGTGTCAGAATGCAATTGTCTCAATTCTGAGCTGTGAAGCTCTTTTATAAGGAGGTGCAAAAATGGCTGTACCAAAGAGAAAAACTTCTAAGGCAAGACGTGATAAAAGACGTTCTGCTGTATGGAAACTCGAAACACCGGCAATGTCTAAGTGCGACAACTGCGGTGAATATAAGGCTCCGCACAAGATTTGCAAAAACTGCGGTTTCTATAAGGGCGTTGAGGTTCTTAAAATCGACGCTGAATAAATCGGCTTAATCCGATGCATGAGAGGGAGAGGAGGAGTTAAGTCCTTCTCTCCTTTTTTAAAAATTATCAGACAGTCGGAGTGTTTATATGGTTAAAATAAAAAGTATAGTTCACGGTTCACCTGCTCATCATGCGGAGATTATGCCGGAAGATTTTCTATATGCAATTAACGGTCAGGAAATAAATGATGTTCTTGATTATATGTTCTATGCTGCTGAAACTTCTGTTGAACTTGAAATAATACGGAATAACAGTAAATTCTCTGTTCAGATTGATAAAGACGAATACGACGATATAGGTCTTGAATTTGAAACTTTCCTAATGGACAGCAAGCAGTCTTGCAGAAATAAATGTGTTTTCTGCTTTATTGACCAGATGCCCCCTTATATGCGTGAAACTCTCTATTTCAAGGACGATGATGCAAGGCTTTCATTTTTGCAAGGTAATTATGTTACTCTCACTAATCTTGAACAATCTGATATTGACCGTATTATAAAAATGAAACTTAATATAAACGTTTCCATTCATACAACAAACCCTGAACTGCGTGTCAGAATGATGAATAACCGCTTTGCAGGTGAAAAACTCAAATATATATATCAGCTTGCCGAAAACGGTATAAAACTGAACTGTCAAATTGTTTGCTGTCCGAATCTCAATGACGGCGACGAATTAAGGCGTTCCCTTAAAGACCTCGGCGGACTTATGCCGAATATAACAAGTATGGCTGTTGTTCCTGTGGGACTTACAAAATACCGTGAAAATCTGTTTCCGCTTACTTGTTTTACAAAAGAGTCTGCTTCAGAAACTATTGATATAATTTCAGAATATCAGAAAATTTTTCTTGAGAAGTTCGGCACAAGGGTTGTATTTCCGTCCGACGAATTTTTTCTTATCGCAGAACGTGAAATTCCGCCTATTGAATATTATGAGGACTTTCCACAATATGAAAATGGTGTCGGTATGCTCCGCTCACTTATTGACGAATTTGAAAAAGCTCTTGAAATTGCTGAATGGGAGGGCGGAAAACGTCATGTTTCAATTGCTACGGGATATTCACCATATGAAATTATAAAATCTCTTGCCGAAAAAGCTGAAAAATATTTCCCGATGTTAAAATGTGATGTTTACCGTATAAGAAATGATTTTTTCGGCGAAACTATTACTGTAACGGGACTTATTACGGGTCAGGACTTAATTGCCCAACTGAAAGGAAAAAATCTCGGTGAAAATCTTCTTATTTCAACATCAATGTTAAGACGGGATTCAACGGAATTTCTTGATGACCTGCTTGTTTCTGATGTTGAAAGGGAACTTGATGTCAAAATCAGAACCGCACAAAATGACGGATATGAACTTCTTGACGCAATTATGGGAATAACTTAACGTAAAAGAAAGGAGTGCAGAAAAAATGTCAATACCAATTGTTGCTGTTGTCGGTCGCCCGAATGTGGGAAAATCGACGCTTTTCAATAAACTTATCGGAAAAAGACTGTCAATTGTTGAAGATACACCGGGCGTTACACGTGACCGCATTTATTCAAAATGCGAATGGCGTGGAAAGTCGTTTATGGTCGTTGATACCGGCGGAATTGAACCTGATAGCGATGATGTTATACTTGCACAAATGAAAAGACAGTCTGAAATTGCAATTGAAAAGGCTGATATAATAATTTTCGTCACTGATATAAGATGCGGTGTTACATCAGATGATTATGCAGTTTCTGAAATGCTTATAAAAAGCGGAAAGCCAATAATACTCGCTGTGAACAAATGCGACACACTCGGTGAACCGCCTATGGAAATTTATGAATTTTATAATTTAGGTCTCGGCGACCCCTACCCGATTTCTTCCGTTCATGGTCACGGAACGGGTGATATGCTTGATGCTGTATATGATTATTTACCGGATACAGATGAAACGGAATATGACGAAGATTATATAAAAGTTGCCGTTATAGGAAAACCAAATGCCGGGAAATCATCTCTTATAAATAAAATCGCAGGAGAGGAAAGGGTTATAGTTTCTGATATTGCAGGAACTACACGTGATTCAACAGATACTGTAATTGAAAATGAATATGGAAAATTCGTTTTTATTGATACGGCAGGAATACGCAAAAAATCAAAAGTAACTGAAAAAGTGGAGCATTACAGCGTATTAAGGGCATATATGGCTGTTGACCGTGCAGACGTATGTGTAATAATGATTGATGCAGTTGAAGGCTTTACGGAACAAGATTCTAAAGTTGCAGGATATGCACATGAGCAGGGGAAAGCCTGTGTAGTTGCCGTCAATAAATGGGATTTGATTGAAAAGAATGACAAAACTATGCAAGAATACCGCACAAAACTTGAAAAAGATTTCAGCTTTATGTCATATGTTCCTTTTGTGTTTATATCAGCAAAAACGGGACAGAGAATAAATAAACTCTATGAACTTATAAAGTATACGTATGAACAAAACAGCATGAGAATTTCCACAGGTATGCTTAACGATGTTCTTGCATATGCTACTACAAGAGTACAGCCACCATCAGACAAGGGACGACGACTCAAAATATATTATATGACACAACCATCAACAAAACCGCCTACATTTGTTACTTTCGTCAACAAAACGGATTTGTTCCATTTTTCATACAGAAGATATATAGAAAATCAAATACGCTCAACATTCGGACTTGAGGGGACACCTGTGCGTTTTATAGTCCGTGAGAGAGGAGGAAGCGATAAATGATAAAAGTTTTAATTTCTATTATTGTTGCTGCCGCACTGGGATATTTTCTCGGCAGCTGTAATTTCTCAATTATTTTTGTAAAAATAATGACAGGTAAAGATATACGTGAAATGGGAAGCAAAAACGCAGGACTTACAAACACATATCGCTGTGTCGGAAAAACTTGTGCTTTGCTTACTCTTATTGGCGATGTGCTTAAAAGTGTACTTGCTGTGTATCTTGCATTCTTGTTCTGCAATATTATGAAAGCAGGAATGAAACCTTATAATGATGTTCAGTACATAGGATATATAGCAGGAATAGGTGCTGTTTTAGGTCATATTTTTCCCGTCTATTATAACTTCAAAGGCGGAAAAGGTGTACTCGCAGGAGCATCGGCTTTTCTTGTGATTAACCCGAAAGTATTTTTAACAATTTTTGCGATTTTTGTTGTTATACTTTCAATATCAAAGTATGTTTCACTTGCATCAATTTTTGCATCGGTTTATTGTCCTTTAGCTGTATTTTGTATGTCATTTATTGTAGAAGGCTGTACATTCGGAAAGAGTTTTCTTTATTTTATTCTTTCCATACCTATGGCAGGTCTTATAATATGGCGACATAAACCAAATATTGACAGATTGCTTGCAGGCACTGAAAATAAATTCTCTATAAAAAAATCTTAACTTAAAGGGCATATTCGCATTAAATTACGAATATGCTCATTTGATAGCAGAAAGGAGTATTTTTTATGGCAAATATAGTTATACTCGGTTCGGGCGGTTTTGGTCTTAGTCTTGCAATAATGGCTGAACATTGCGGAAAACATAATGTTACTGTATGGTCAAAATTTCAGTCTGAAATTGATGAAATCAGAAGTCACGGAGAACACATACATAAACTCCCGGGAGTGCCTATTTCGGAAAGTATAGCAATGACAAGTGATATTTCCTGCATCAGTGGCTGTGATATTCTTATTTTCGGGATACCGTCAACATTTGTGCGTGACGTTGCAAAACAAGCCGCTCCTTATACAGATGATAAAATGACTATTGTTAATACGGGAAAAGGTCTTGAAGAGGGAAGTCTTAAAATGCTTAGTGATGTTATTACAGAAGAAATCAAGACTGACAGATTTGTTGTACTTTCAGGGCCTTCACACGCTGAAGAAGTTGCAAGATGTATTCCTACTACTATAGTAGCGGCTTCAAAAAATCATGATGCCGCAGAATATGTTCAGAAATCATTTGCAAATGACGCATTGAGAATTTATCTTAACGACGATGTAAAGGGTTGTGAAATCGGAGGAGCATTGAAAAATATAATTGCCCTCTGTGTGGGAATATGTGACGGCATGGGTTACGGTGATAATACAAAAGCCGCTCTTATGACAAGGGGTATGCATGAAATAGCACGCCTCGGAAAAGCAGTAGGAGCAAACAGAAATACATTCAGTGGACTTACAGGACTTGGCGATTTAATAGTTACTTGCACAAGTATGCACAGCAGAAACAGACGTGCGGGAATACTCATAGGGCAGGGGATTTCTCCGGAAGAGGCTGTTGAAAAAGTAGGAACTGTTGAGGGGTATTTTTGCTGTAAAGCGGCTTATGAACTGTCAAAACGCCTTAATGTTGAAATGCCGATAACCGAACAACTTAACGAAGTACTTTTTCATGGCGGTGACGTTAGAAAAGCACTCGGAAAACTTATGAATCGTCCGCAGATTTATGAGGAACTTTAGATTTATGAGGAACTTTAAACTGCTTGTTCTTGTCAGCTTTATTATGCTGACAGCTTGTCATAAACCAACAGAATATATTGTTACTTCTGATAATGGCAACTTTACAGTTTCTGACTTTGAGGAAATACAATTGGGAATGTCTTACAGTCAGGTCGTCGAAATCCTTGGCGAACCGACGGGAACTGTTGGTTATGGAATAGTATGGGATGTATACAGATTAAATGATGATACCTTCATGAAAATGTTATTTACCGGTTACAATGAAATACTTACTAAAATGATAATGATTGACAAAAACGGAAAAGAAATCAGATAATAAGCATATATATTGATGAGGTGATATTTATGATAAAAATTCTTGAGTATAGGGGACATATCCGCAACTGGAAAGAACTTTGCGGTGAACTGAAAACAGACCTGCTCCCACGTGATGAACGTGAAAAAAAGATAATAGAAAAGGCTTACGAAAAATGGGGGCATGATATGGCGGAACATATTTACGGTATGTTTGCTTTTGCCTTGTGGGACGAAAAAGAACAGAAATTATTCTGTATGCGTGACCAATTCGGAACGAAACCTTTTTACTACTATCAGACGGCAGACGGAAAACTTCTCTATGGTACGACAATACGCCGTATTATTGAGCAGGACGGCTTTGTAAAAGAACTTAATAATGATATGCTTCAGATTTATATGTCAATGACATATGTTGCAGGTGAAGATACTTTTTTCAAAGGCATAAAGAAACTTATGCCGGGTCATTGGCTTGAATTTAAAAACGGTGTAATTACCGTTGAACGTTACTGGACACCGACATTTAAACCCGACAATTCATTAACCGTTGAAGAATGGGCAGATGAAATTCATAATACAATACAAGAGATTTTTCCGCAAGTCAAGGAAGATGGAGAAACAGCAGAGTCATTTTTATCGGGCGGTGTTGATTCCTCTTATGTACTTGCAATGTCAGATGCTGAAGTAAGTGATTCTTGCGGATATGATGACGAACGATTTGATGAATCAGTTCTTGCAAAACAAACAGCCGATATTCTCGGACGTGAAAATAACCGCTGTCTTATTACTCCGGAAGAATATTTCAATATTGTACCTTATGTAATGTACAATATGGAGCAACCCCTCGGCGATGCTTCTGCAATAGTATTTGCCATTGCTTGTCAGGCAACAGCGAAACATACTAAAATATGTTACTCGGGAGAGGGTGCAGACGAATTTTTCGGCGGTTACAATATGTACCGCAACGCTGAAAAGTACGGCGACAATCTTAAAAATTTCTATGTCGGAAATACTAATATAATGAAAGAGGACGAAAAAAAGAAAATTCTTAAAAATTATAATCCCGAAGTTCTGCCGATTAACCTTGTAAAACATATATATGAAGAAACAGAGGGGCTTGACCCATTAACAAAAATGTCTGATGTTGATATTCAGATATGGCTTGAGGGTGACATATATCTTAATGTAGATAAAATGAGTACATCAGCAGGTCTTGAAATTCGTATGCCGCTTACTGATATGAGAATTTTTGACATAGCGTCAAGACTTCCGTCAAAATACAAAGTAAACAATGAAACAAACAAAGTCGCTTTCAGAACGGCGGCGGCGAAAGTTTTACCCGATGAAATAGCTTTCAGAAAGAAACTCGGCTTTATTGTTCCTATTCGTATATGGCTCGCAGATGAACGTTATAACAGTGATGTAAAAGCAAAATTCAATAGTGATATGGCTGAAAAGTTTTTCAACGTTGAAGAAATAAATGCGATATTTAATGACTATATCAGCGGTAATTCTGATAACTGGCGTAAAATCTGGGCTATTTATACATTCCTTGTATGGTATGAAGAATATTTTGTAAAAAGATAAAAAAATGCCCTGATTTCGTATCAGGGCGATTTTGTATTATTATTTATTTTTCTTTTCTTCTATGATTTTTCTTAATTCTTCAAGCTGTTCATGAAATGACTGATTTGTGTCGATTTTCAGTTTAGGGAACGCATTTTCAATACGTCTGTCAACAAATTTCCGTTTGCTGAACTGTTCCTTATACTTTTCACGCAGTTCTTCATATTTTTCTTCGTATTTTTCTTTGCGTGCCTTTGAATTTTCAACACCGTTGTACAACTTTTCACCTGTATAGTCTGATATTTTACGCATTTCAGCGGCGATATTGTCAAGCAGGGCAAGACGATTTCTGATATGAATTACAGCCAATACTGTTATAATCATGTCACTTGCAAAACCAATCATAATAATGCTGATTAGCACTGTACCGAGAGTTTTCGGAATATGCTCCACAAAAGTTTCTACAAACGGGTTAATAAGACGAACTGCAATAAGACAGGCAATTCCCCAGAGAAGTGAAAATTTAAGGCATATATATCCTTTGAAATTAAGATGTTCGTCTGAATAGTCCCACCAGTTCTGATGAAATATTTTTTCAAGCAGAAATCCTGTAATAAGTTCAAGTACCGTTGTAAGAATCACAGAACCAATATACAGAATAATAATATTTTCTTTCAGTGGTTCAAGCGTTTCATTAACAATAATTACACCGAATCCATAAATAGGGCAATAAGGACCATTAAGAAATCCACGGTTTATAAATTTACCTTGTTCAACCGCCTGATATATTACTTCAAGACACCAGCCGAAAAATGCATATATTACAAAGTACCATAAAAATGTATATATATCAGTATCCAAGTTCTTCACCAACAATAATAACTTTTATACGTCCTTTTTGGCGTTGTTGTGCCGAAATAAGATAATTACAGCATATTCTTCCCTCACTTGCACAGCCGTCTGTTATCTGTCTGTCAGATTTTGAAAGTGAGATACATTCGCCTGTTTCCCTGCATGGTGTAGGGCATTCAAGGCGTATACAGTTAGGCGGAGCCGCCTCTCTCTTTACACGGATTTCAGCTTCTTTTATGTCCTTAACAATTTTATTGTATCCTGCAATTATAATTACGGACTTGGGACCATATGCAATAGCTGCCACTCTATTGCTGTTGCCGTCGACGTTATACAGAACGCCATTTTCAGTAATTGCATTTGAACTTGAAATATATACATCGGCAGAAAATGCTTTTATATATATCTCCTCAACTTCCTCACGGCTTTTTCCTGTACGGTCAAGATAAGTATAATCAGGAGAACGGAGCAGGTCAGAAAGACCGCATTCAGCCATAGTAACAGTACCGCCGTTTGTTATAACGTCGCCTTTTTTAAGGAGTGATTCAACTATAGGGCGGACATCGTTTTTACTTTCCGCATAGTAAAATTCCATGTTGTTTTTTATTAAATTTTTTCCTGTTTTCTGTATTCTTTTTTCGATTACAGTCTTTTTATTTATATCCATAAATTTCTATCCTTTCAAAAAACCGACGGCTCTGTTGAACCGCCGGTCATGTATTTTAGTTTTTATCAGGTTCGAGAACGGCATAATTGCCCTCTGAACGCTTGTACACTACATTTATTTCACCTGTATTGCCATTCATAAACATGAAGAAATTATGACCGAGCATATTCATCTGAAGTATAGCTTCATCAATATCCATAGGGTGCAATTTGAATTTCTTATGTTTTATAACCTCATAGTCAGCGGTTTCGGGAACGGTTTCAATGAAAGCCTCTTTGAAAGCGTTATCTTTAAGACGCTTTTCAATTTTTGTTTTGTTTCTGCGAATCTGTCTGATGATTTTGTCTATAGCGTCATCAAGAGCGACGAATTTGTCTTCTGCTGTGCGTTCTGCACGGAAGATAATGCTGTTGTATCTGACAGTAAGTTCAAGAACAATCTGATTTTTGAGTTCAGATATAACGATTTTAGAGTCAGCCTCATCGCCGAAAAACTTGCTGAGTTTTGTGTTGATTTTTGATTCTGCATATTCCGAGAAATTCTGCGGTATCTGCATTTTCTTAGCTGTGATAGTAGTTTTCACTTTTTTATCCTCCTTTGCCCTGAAAAATCAAGGCATAAATATTACAGTCACATTATAACATAAGATTCAAAATATTACAATAGATTTTTGTTAATTTTGTGAAATCTGTATAAAGCGTTGACATATATTTGTTAATTATATACAATTTAATTCAGGTTAATTGAATCAAGCATAATCTTTGCGACTTGTTCGGTAGTAAGGTAGCCTGAATTTTTATCTTCAATCAGTATACAGAAAGCAATTGGTTTGTTCGGGTCGTCAACGAATCCGACAAGGAGAGAATTTTCCTTTGCACCTTCGTCTACTTGTGCAGTACCGCTTTTAACGCCGACAGTGTAACCGCTTATTGAATAAACATAATGATTTGCACCGTTTGTAAGGAGCATCTGACGAATTGTGTTAGCAGTATCAGAGGAAAAAATTTGTTTGCTGAATTTAGTTTCAGCTGTATCTGTAATATTGCCGTTTATGTCTGTTACATGGTCAATCAAATGCGGCATTGTCATTTTGCCTGTGCCGTTTGCAATGGCACTCTGCCACATCATAAGCTGAACAGGACTAACCATTGTATCGCCCTGACCGATACAACCCCACTGTGTTCTGAATTCATGGGAGTCAATAAGAGTAGTTGATGCTTTTTCACATTGTATGCCGTCAATATCTATGTATTCAAGTTCATCATCATTTACGGCATAACCCATTTTTCTATATTGTTTTATAATATCTTCAAGCGGTAAATCGTTATTATCTTCAACAAGCTGTGCAAAAAACGGATTACAACTGTTTTCGAGTGCCTGCTGAATATTCTGGTCGCCGTGTCCGCTCCAGTTATGACAGTCAATAACATCGCCGTTTAAATTTGTGTAATGACCTGAACAATTATAGGATTTTGAAAAAAGTTTGTCTGTTCCCATTATTTCGAGTGCAGAAACTACTGTTGATACTTTTTGAGTAGAGCCGGGGACTGTTCGGTACATATTTTTTGAAATAAGAGTACCGCTTTCAAAGTATTCAATACCGTCATAACCCTTTGTAACATCAATAGACGGAAGACTTGTACAGACAAGTATTTCACCCGTTTTATAATTATATGCCACGGCACAGCCTTCCTGCCAACCGTAAGAATTATAAACAGCACGGTTTGCATTATGGTCAAGAGTAGTATAAATAGCGGATTTTCCGTCATCAACAGTACCCGACGAAAAACTGTAATTGTTAAGTTTTTTTAGATTTTGTGCAACGAGTGTATTTGTCATCTGTCCTTTGTTGTCGCCTATAAGATTACCGACATCAACAAAAAAATTGTCCTCATACTGTCCTTTGCCCGTACCGTCAAAAAGCACACCGCCGTTTCTGTCGTAAACCATGCCGAGAACTTGCTCATCTGAGTTCATCATATAAAATTCTGCTTCCGTCCTGATTTTTATTACAAGAACAGCCATTCCTGCAATAAATAGTATTATAAACAGACTTATAATATATTGTGAACGTTTTATACTTTTCATGCTGTCCGCCTCCTTACAGGGGCATTTCTGTATTGTCTGCCGTCAGGGTTTTTAAATTCGGGTGACTGTGCGGCTATAAGCATTCCCACCATAAAACCGCTTGTTGCCATTGAACTTCCTCCGGCTGATATAAGGGGAATAGTTACACCTGTAAACGGTATCATATTACATGAACCGAAAATATTAAGCGTCATCTGCATTATAAAATAGGCACATACTCCTGCTGACATTGTTGAATGATAATATGAACGGGGGGGATTTATAAGCGGAACTGCAATCATAATCAATATCGCAAGTATTACCATAAGTGCAAACAGTAAGCCCCATTCTTCACTTATAGTAGCAAATACAATGTCATTTTCATGGGCGAATATATTGCACAGACTACCATTGCCGGGGCCTTTTCCGAACCAACCGCCGTCAGCTATAGCTATAAGTGCGTGTGACTGCTGATAACCGTTTCCCGTTTTGTCGTTCCATATATCAGCGTGTAAGCGTTCCTGAACGTAGTCGGGGGCGAATCTTAATGCAATCAATGCAACTATCAGTAAAATTACTCCTGCTGAAATAAGTGTCTTTTTTGAAAATTTTGCTTTCGGATAGCATATTCTTAAAAAGAATCCGCATATGAAAATTCCGACAAACGTCGGCAGGCTTCCGAGGTCGCTACACCACCACTGCAAAAGACATATTACAGCAGTAAGTCCATAAAGGGCGAAATTTTCGTATACAACATAAAACCATAAAAATTTATGTTTCTTCTGCTGTTCTGCGACTGACGTTGCACAGGCAAGCACAAAAAGAGGCTTTATAAATTCTGACGGCTGAATTGAAATAGAACCTATATTTATCCACATACTTCTTGAACCCGTAAGTGTCAGTATAGCTAAAATAAGTATACCTATTGCAAGGTATATATATTTTTTCTGCATTTGTAGCCATTTGTGGTTTTTACATATCATATATCCCAACTTACACGCCACAAGTGAAACTATACAAGTTATATAATGTTTTACTGAAAGATGCACACCGCCGAAACATGATTGGAAAATCACACTCATATTAAGAATCAGTATCAACAAAAAATCAATAGCATAAGTTCTTTGTTTGAACATAAGCATTATTATAAAGTATGCAAAATCAAGCCCGAGAACAGCAACGGCGAGAATTATGACGTTTGCCGTGCTTTCCGAACTGCCGTTGAAGTAGACATTGAGGAGCATAGCCGAGTGAGAGAGAAGAACGAAAATACATGATATTGTGTAGAGAAATACGTTAATGTACATTATTATTCCTCCTGCGTCTGAAAACAAGTCGTTTGTTGCCAAGATTTATTACGTCGTTTTCCATAAGTACACGTTCAGTAACGAGTGTACCGTTTACAAAAATACCGGATTTTGAGCCGATGTCTGTAATAGTCCATATTCCGTCTGATACGGTAAGTATTGCATGATAGCGTGAAACAGACAAATCAGGAAGACGTATATCAGCCGAAGCGTGTCTGCCTATAAGTATTTCGTCACAATTCAGAGGATATGAAGCATCAGGGGCGGACAATTCCATACAGCCTGAAATCATGTTCCAGTGCTGTTGTGCGTGTTTCTTTTCGTTGTATGCTATGAGAATAAGCACGAGAACGCACAAGTCAAGTGCAGCAGCCGAAACTGCACACAAGAAAAGATTGGATGTATCATTAAAAAATTCCATAAAACACCTCCATAGCGTTAAAATACTGTTCTTTGCGAACTATACATTATTATACCATAAACTGCTATTTATTGCAATATTAGTTACTAATATGTATATGTACTGTGACTATTTTGTAAACAAAAAAGAGAGTAACATCATAAAAGCGTTACTCCCTTTAATAATTCGTATGTACAATTTTTATTAACTAAAATAGTTCTGGTATCCGTCGCCATAGAATGAGAAATAACCATTCATGAATGAATACGGTTCATTGAAATAGAGGTTTACAGCAGCTATTACGCTGTCAGTTACTTCATATGAATATGATGACATATTTATATATGTTTCTGAACCCTCAAACTGATAAGGCTGTGAAAGTACCTCATAAACTGTATTCGGATAAAGCGGACTGTTTACCCTGTTCATTATAACTTCAACAACATTAGCCTTACTGTAAATATCAATCCAATTTGAGCCTGCCTCATGTGCTACTGCATTACATAAAAGAATGAAATCACTGTCAGAAACATATGAAACGGGGGCAACGTATGTATCAACCGGTTCTGCATATTCTTCATAATAAACCGGTTCTTCATAGTAAGTCTCTCCACCATTGAACCATTCTTCAGGAACTTCAAAAGTTTCAGTTACAACAGTTGTTTCAACAATTGGTTCTGTAACTGTTTCAGGAATTACTGCAACTGTAGTTGTTGTCTGCGGAACAGTTTCAACAAAAGCCAATTCTGTAACAACGGGTGTTTCTGCTATCATTGCAGTTGCATCAACTTCTTCTGCAAAATATGAAACTGATTCTTCCGGAACTGTTGTAACAATTGGTGATTCAACGCACGTTTCAGGCATTGTGTATACCGTATTAACGTTGTATGAATTGAATGCTGCTTCTTCTGCTGTGAGGGATTCTGCCATGTTTACTGCTGTCATATTGTCTGTGCTGTAGTCAGCCGGAGCGTTGTTTGCGAGCATTTGATTTTCAAAACTGAAAACCTCTGTATTATTCATATTTTTTGAATTGCTGTCAGGCATTGCATAATATGCAATAAGAAGAAAACCTGCCAGACATGAAAGAATAACAGCAAGAACAATCGCTGCCGCTTTAATTTTACTCATTTATTCAAATCCTTTCTTTATTTTGGACTGTCATAATAATAGCATATTTAGCGTAAAATGGCAATAGCTTTTGAAACATTTCCATTTTACGCCCAAAAAGAACGAGCTATAACAACAGTTATAAGGTAAAATGATACAAAAAACATGAATTAAATATGAATACAGAGTAAATATTATGATAATAAATTATAATAAGTAACTGTAAAGAATTACAAAATTATTACAACAGAAACAAAATAGTGAAACATCGAATAAGGAAAATCAAGGTCATTTTTTGGAATAATAATATTATTCGCCTTATTTTATGGAAAATTACATGATTATACACTTTTGTTACCGTATCGTTACAAATTACAAACTGTAACCGAAAAATGTCGTTAAAATTCAATGTATATACTGTTGACTGTAATCAAAAAATATGATATAATATGTTATATAATTATTATTCTGTATCGGAGGAAAAAAATATGGATAAATTATCTGCTGAAAAACGCATAAGCGAATTGTCGGAGGAACTCGAAAAACATAGCTATAAATACTATGTTCTTGATAATCCCGATATAAGTGATTATGATTTTGATATGCTTATGCAGGAACTTAAAGGACTTGAAAAAGAATATCCCGAACTTATTCAGCCCGATTCACCTACTCAGAGGGTAGGCGGTTTTGCACTGAATACTTTTGAAAAAGTACATCATGATGTACAAATGGCAAGCCTTCAGGACGTTTTCGACTTTGAGCAGGTGCAGAATTTTCTTGAAAAGTGCGGTGAGGAACTTGTTTCACCTGAATATACTGTAGAGCCAAAAATTGACGGTCTTTCCGTATCGGTTGAATATACAAACGGCATTCTCACAAGAGCATCAACAAGAGGTGACGGCTTTACGGGTGAGGACGTTACAGCAAATGTAAAAACTATTCGTTCTATTCCTCTTAAATTAAAAGATGCTCCCGAATTTCTTGAAGTCAGAGGGGAAGTATATATGCCGAAAAGCAGTTTTCTTGAACTCGTTGAACAGCAGGAACTCAGAGAAGAACAGCCTTTTAAAAATCCAAGAAATGCCGCCGCAGGTTCTCTCAGACAAAAAGACCCGAAAATTACAGCAACAAGAAAACTCGATATGTTTGTATTTAATATTCAGCAGTGCAAGGGGCGTGATTTTTCAACGCATAGTGAAACACTTGATTATCTCAAAGAAAAGGGATTCAAAACAATTCCGTCATATAAAGTATGCCATGAATATGAAGAAATAGAAAACGAAATAAAACGTATAGGCGGAGAAAGGGCGGATTTGGCATTTGATATAGACGGTGCTGTAGTAAAAGTCAATAGTCTTTCACAGCGTGATATAATGGGTTCTACCTCAAAAACTCCAAAATGGGCTATAGCTTATAAATATCCTCCAGAAGAAAAAGAAACAAAACTTATTGATATTGAAGTGAATGTAGGTCGAACAGGTGCTATAACGCCTATAGCTGTTTTTGAGTCTGTTACTCTTGCGGGTACAAGCGTTTCAAGGGCTGTACTTCACAATCAGGATTTTATAAATGAAAAAGATATACGCATAGGCGACTTAATTATTGTACGCAAAGCAGGCGATATTATCCCGGAAGTAGTCCGTTCTGTTAAACATGAAGAAAATAGCGAAACATTCAAATTGCCTGAAGTCTGTCCTGTTTGCGGAACACCTTCTGTAAGAGATGAAAACGAAAGTGTTCTGCGGTGTCCGAACGTTCAATGCCCTGCTCAGCTTCTTAAAAATATGATTCACTTTGCCTCGAAAAATGCAATGAATATTGACGGATTAGGCGACGCAAATATGAAACTTCTTGTTGACAGAGGGCTTGTGCATTCTCCGGCGGACTTGTATATTCTCGAAAAAGAACAGTTGTTGACGCTTGACAGATTTGCCGAAAAGTCCGCTGAAAATCTGATAAATGCAATTCAGGAATCAAAGAAAAACGGGCTTGACCGTCTTGTTTATGCTCTCGGTATAAGAAATATAGGGCAAAGGTCGGCTGTATTGCTGTGTGAAAAATTTCATGATATGGGAAGCATTCTTAATGCCGAAAAAGAAGATATTTCCGATATAGAGGGATTTGGCAGTGTAATGGCTGAAAATGTTTTTAATGCACTGCGTGAACCTCATCGTCTGGAACTTATTGAACGTCTGCGTAATTATGGCGTGAATATGACGTATAATGAAAAGTCATCAAATGATGAACGATTCAAGGGTATGACATTTGTTATTACAGGAACACTCCCGACAATGAAACGTGAGGAAGCAAAAAATCTTATTGAGAGTTTTGGCGGAAAAGTTTCGGGTTCAGTTTCAAAAAAGACAAATTATGTTGTTGCAGGTGATGAAGCAGGAAGTAAGCTGACAAAAGCACAAAATCTCGGAATAAATATCATAAGTGAAAGCGACCTGCTGGAGATGACAAAATGATTTATAACGAAGAAAAACGTGACTTGTTTTCAGTTTCGGAAGATTATTATTTTGTACACTGCATAAGTGCGGACTTTGCACTTGGTAAGGGAATAGCACTAGAGTTTAAAAAACGCTTTGATATGAAAAACAAACTGAAAGCTATGGAAAAGACAGATTCAAAATGTATACTTGTTGACAGGGTATTCAATCTTGTTACGAAAGAAACATGGCGACGTAAGCCCACTATGGAAAGTGTAAAGGAATCTCTGTCCGAACTCAGACAGCAGGTTGATGAAAAAAACATAAAAAAACTTGCCATGCCAAAAATAGCCTGTGGTCTTGACGGTCTGGAATGGGAAAACGTTTCTGAGCAGGTGAGGGATATTTTCAGCGATACAGATGTTGAAATACTTGTCTGCTGTTTATAAAAAGGAGGAAAATTATAATGTTGTATGTATGTTATCCGAAGTGTTCGACGTGTAAAAAGGCTCAGAAATGGCTTGGTGCCAACGGTATTGAATACGAAACAAGAGACATAAAGGAAAATAATCCCACTTATGACGAACTGAAAGAATGGCACTGTAAAAGCAGTCTTCCGTTAAAGAAGTTTTTCAATACCAGCGGACTTATCTACAGGTCAATGAATCTTAAAGACAAGCTGGTAGACATGAGTGAGGAAGAACAGCTTGAACTTCTTGCAACGGACGGTATGCTTGTTAAAAGACCAATTATTATAACTGATAATACCGTGCTTGTTGGTTTCAAAGAAAAAGACTGGGAGAATGTTTTGAAGGATTTGAATGAAAAACAAAAAGATTAAAATTATATCATATGGTATAATCTTGTTGGTTGTAATACTTGTGTTTGGTATATTGTTGGAGAACAATCACAATATGAACCAATGGCATGACAGTATTAATAATATTACACAAACAAAAGACCAAATTGAACAAATTCAGATTATACAATTTACTCCCAGTAGTGAAACCAGGTTCAATGTTGAACGTGAAAAATATGATTATTACATAAGCTTTATAAAATCATTAGAGGTTTTTCCATGTGATAATGATCTTTTAAGTGGTACTTCTGTATGTTTCATTATACGATATGAAGATAAAACTGAATTTAAAGCTTTGTTTATGGGCAATTATGTAATCATCAATAATGAATATTTTTATAGAATGAAAAATTATAGTGCGGTTGAAAATATATTCAATGATTTGTTTATTTAAAAAAATACGGGGAGCAGGCACTCTCCGTTATTTTTTGCAGACTTTGTTATTTTTTTGTCAGCTATATGCAACAAATGTGTTTTTACCTGCTTTCAGTGTTATAATAAATATATATAAAATAAAAAGGAGGAATATTAATGAAACAATATAACGTTACGGGAATGAGCTGTGCCGCCTGCTCAGCAAGAGTAGAAAAAGCGGTTTCTGCCGTTAAAGGTGTTACTTCCTGTTCTGTTAGTCTGCTGACTAACTCTATGGGAGTTGAGGGAAACGCACCTGACAGTGAAATAATTACAGCAGTCCAAAATGCCGGTTACGGAATATCACTTAAAGGCAAAAGCGAAACAGCTGATAATGAAGATATGCTGAAAGACCGTGAAACACCTGTTCTTAAAAAAAGACTTATCGCTTCAATAGGTTTTCTTATTGTACTGATGTATATATCAATGGGTTACAGTATGTGGGGATTTCCTTTACTGTCTTTCATGGACGGAAATTATATAATGCTCGGTATTATACAGATGTTGCTTTCAGTAATAATAATGGTGATAAATCAGAAGTTTTTTATAAGCGGATTCAAAAGCCTGTTCCGGCGTTCTCCAAATATGGACACGCTTGTTGCACTCGGTTCGGGAACATCTTTTATATATAGCGTGTGGGCGTTACTTGCAATGACCGATGCACAATTAAAAGGGCTTGAAACGATGCATTATATGCATGAATTTTATTTTGAGTCGGCGGCTACAATTTTAACTCTTATTACTGTCGGAAAAATGCTTGAATCACGTTCAAAGGGAAAAACTACAGATGCACTCCGCAGTCTGATGAAACTTGCACCGAAAACCGCCGTAATAATAGAGGACGGAAAAGAAAAAATTATTCCTGCCGAACAGGTGAAAAAAGGCGATATATTCGTAGTTCGTCCGGGTGAAAATATCGCCGTTGACGGAATAATCATAGAAGGGGAAAGTGCTGTAAATGAATCGGCACTTACAGGCGAAAGCATTCCCGTTGATAAAAAAACAGGTGACAGCGTTTCAGCTGCTACACTTAATCAGTCAGGATTTATAAAATGTAAGGCTACGAGAGTAGGAGAAGATACAACTCTTTCACAAATAATACAAATGGTCAGTGATGCATCAGCTACAAAAGCACCCATTGCAAAAGTCGCTGATAAAGTTTCAGGTGTATTCGTGCCTGCTGTAATATGCATTGCAATAATTACTTTTATAGTGTGGGTTATTGTCGGTCAGACAGTGGGCTATTCTCTTGCAAGAGCAATTTCAGTACTTGTAATAAGTTGCCCATGTGCGTTGGGGCTTGCTACTCCGGTTGCTATTATGGTTGGTAATGGCGTTGGTGCAAAAAACGGCATATTATTCAAGACGGCAGTATCTCTTGAAGAAACAGGGAAAACTAATATTGTCGCTCTTGATAAAACAGGTACAATAACGTCGGGAAAACCTGAAGTAACAGATATTATCACATCAGAGGGAATAACCGAAAGTCATTTACTTTCAATTGCTTATTCCCTTGAAATAAAAAGCGAACACCCACTTGCAAAAGCAATTTTATCTGAAGCGGAAGAAAAAAATATATCCGCCGAAGAAGTGACAGAGTTTCAGGCACTTTCGGGAAATGGTCTTAAAGCTGTAAAAGATAATATTCAGATTTCGGGAGGAAATTATAATTTCATAAATACTATTGCAGATATACCCGATTCAATGAAAGAATATTCCGAAAAACTTTCAGAGAACGGAAAAACACCGTTATTCTTTGCGGAGGGAAACAGACTTATCGGAATTATAGCCGTTGCAGATGTTATAAAAGAGGACAGCCCGAAAGCCGTTAAAGAATTGCAGAATATGGGCATACACGTTGTAATGCTTACAGGTGATAACGAACGCACAGCGAGGGCAATAGGCAGACAAGCAGGTGTTGATGAAGTTATAGCGGGAGTTTTACCCGACGGAAAAGAAAATGTAATCCGCAATCTTAAAAGCAAGGGTAAAGTTGCAATGGTGGGCGATGGTATAAACGATGCCCCCGCACTTACAAGTGCCGATATTGGTATAGCAATAGGAGCAGGCACAGATGTTGCAATTGATGCGGCAGATGTAGTTCTTATGAAAAGCCGTCTGAGTGACGTTCCGTCAGCTATAAAATTAAGCCGTGCGACTTTGAAAAATATACATGAAAACTTATTCTGGGCTTTTATATATAATGTAATAGGCATACCTCTTGCGGCAGGTGTATATATAGGGCTTTTCGGTTGGCAATTGAATCCCATGTTCGGAGCGGCAGCAATGAGTTTGTCAAGTTTCTGTGTTGTAACTAATGCGTTAAGGCTTAATTTCGTAAAAATGCACGGAAACAGAACGACAGAAAACAAGGAAAACGACGGTAATATTTTAACTATAAAAATAAAAGGCATGATGTGCAATAATTGTGAATCACACGTCAGAAAAGCATTGGAAGAAATAGACGGAATATCAGTAAAAGAAATAAGCCATGAGCAGAGGAAAGCCGTAATTGAATCAGTCGGTACAGCAGACATTCAGTCAATGAAAAAAGCTGTCGAAAGTGCAGGCTATAAAGTGAAAAAAATTTACTAAAAAGCAAAATCCGGAGATTTATTTTTCTCCGGACTTTTTTTTGCTGAAATTAACATCTGCAAGGGGATTGCTTTCAATGGCACTCCGCACTTGTTCATTATTCAGATGAGTATATATTTCAGTTGTGGAAATACTTGAATGACCGAGTAATTCCTTAAGGGTAAGAATATCAGCCCCGCCGTATTGATACATAAGAGTTGCAGCTGTATGGCGGAGTTTGTGTGTAGTGTAACCTTTTCCGTCAAGTTCAGCGTTTTTAATGGTATTTTCAACAATCTGCTGAACACGGCGTTTTGATATACGGCTGTTGCGGTTGCTTATAAATAGAGCCGGTTCATCGACTGCTTTCATATTTCTTTTTCTTATTTCAAGATAATTTTTCAGTGCATCAACACAGGCGTTATTCAGATATACAATTCTTTCTTTATTGCCTTTGCCGAGAATGCGTATGCGGTTTTCATAGAAATCAACATCACTGACGTTTATTCCAATAAGTTCACTCAGACGCATACCGCAATTCAATAAAAGAGTAATTATACAGTAGTCACGTTTTGAATCGCTGTTATCTGACGCTTCAAGAAGTCGCATACTTTCATTCAATGACAGAAATTTCGGCAGTGCCATTTTAGGCGACGGAACGTCAATATCTCTTGTGGGGTCATATTCAATAATATGTTCAACCTTTGTGAGATAATTGAAAAAACTCCGCAAAGATGATACTTTTCGGGAGCGTGAACGCTTTTCATTTTTTCTTTCGTCCGATGCATAGAACAGGAAGTTATATATATCCGTGACTGAAATTTTCTTTACTTCGTCTATGCTCATATTGCTTATGTCTGTTTCTTCAATTTCATTTTCAGAATCAATATTATTTTTATGTATATATTTTAAAAAAAGACGTAAGTCAAAATAATATTCCTGAATTGTACGCTCTGAAAGCATTTTTATTACTTTCAGGTGGACAAGATAATTATTAAGAAATTCAGGGTTGCTTTTGTTGTTGTAATTTTTCATTTTTTTCACCTCATTCCGTTATATATTATACCATATTTTTTCGGATATTCAAAATTATTGCCTGCATTATTATTGTAAATTTTTTGTAAATTTTATTCGTTATTCAATGGTTAAACATTGAAAAAACGTGCTTTTTTGCCCTATTATGCGGATACACTCACACAAAAAAGGAGCGATGAATAAATGGATAAACTTTTACAAAAATTTTCGGCAAGCGTATTTGCCGTCTGTGGTTTTCTATGGGGACAGCTTGACGGTCTTATTTATGCACTTATTGCATTTATGGCAATGGACTATATAACCGGGCTTATTTCGGCGTATATTGATAAAAATATATCGTCATCAATCGGATTTAAAGGCATTGCAAAAAAAGTCTTTATAATGACACTCGTCGCTGTTGGTCATATTCTTGACACTTATATTATTGGCGACAGTGCTGTTTTCCGTTCTGCTGTAATTGGTTTTTATCTTGCAAATGAGGGAATTTCTATTCTTGAAAATGCCGGAAAAATCGGTCTGCCATTGCCGAAAAAATTGGTTGATGTGCTTGCACAACTTAAAAATGAGGAGGATAAAAAAATATGACAAATACTTATAAATATAATGATAATTCTATGATTACGGAACATTTCAGCGTTTCGGAATTTCGCTGTAAATGCGGTGAAACTCATGACACAATAATAAACCCTGAATTACCTAAAAAATTGGAACTGCTTTTTGAAAAGCTAAACTGCTCAAAAATTATTGTCAATTCAGGTTATCGTTGCCCGACACATAGCATGAATGTCGGCGGTTCGGCAAATGATTTTCACACTAAAGGCTATGCCGCTGATATAGTGTGTTATGATAAATCAGGAAAAATAATATCATCAAAAAAAGTATGCTGTGCCGCACAAGATGCTGGTTTCGGCGGTATCGCAAATATTGACAGTACATACACCGCAACACACGTTGATGTCAGAACGGAAAACTTCTGGAAAGGCGATGAAGTGAAAACTTCTTCTTATTCTGTAACAGATGATTTTTATAAATATTATGACATTCCGAAAGTTTCCGAAAATAATTCAAAAAATAATTCAATTGTTGCCCGTGGTATCGACGTATCAGAACATCAGGGTATAATCGACTGGGACAAAGTAAAAACATCAGTTGACTTTGCAATTCTCCGTGCGGGCTATGGAAAAGAGAACAGTCAGATTGACAAGCAATTTGAACGTAATTACAGCGAATGCAAACGGCTTAATATTCCTGTTGGTGCTTACTGGTATTCTTACGCCACAACCGCCGATGAAGCAAAACAAGAAGCGTATGTATTTCTAAAAGTACTTGACGGAAAGTTATTTGAATATCCTGTAGCTTTTGACATTGAGGAAAAATTAAGCCTTGCAAACGCCTCTGAATTGTGTGATGCTTTCTGTTCCGAAATAGAAAAAAACGGCTATTATACGGCAATTTACAGCTTTAAAAATGCTTTTGAAAATAATATAACTTCAGACATAAAAAACAAGTATGATACTTTTCTTTCACACGTCGGCATAGAAAATACTGACTATTCAGGCAACTACGGCTTGTGGCAATATTCATGGACAGGACGCATTGACGGAATTTCAGGCGATGTTGATTTGGATTATGCTTACAAAGACTATCCGACAATTATTAAAAATATCGGGCTGAACGGCTTTTCAAAATCTGATAATCAACCCGAAAAAAATACCCTTGAAAAGATTTTAGACCACGTTGCAAGCATCGACAGCAAGATAAAATAATCAGCTTGATTTTTCACCTGAAATAATTTATAATTAGGAGAAAGGAGCGTGAGATTATGCGAATATTTGATTATAAACATCTTGCAAGCCGTTCATGGGACAGTGAAATTTTAGGTCTCGTAGCACAGATTCATGAATGCAAAGGTCGTCAGGAACTTTATATCAGACAAAAACCTGCTGAGTTACATCGCCTGATTGAGATTGCAAAAATCCAAAGCACAGAGTCTTCCAATGAAATTGAAGGTATCCGTACAACGAATACACGATTGAAACAGCTTATGGCTGAAAAAACAACTCCCCGCAACCGTGATGAAGAAGAAATTATGGGGTATCGTGATGTTCTGAATACAATACACGAAAATTACGAATATATTCCGATAAGACCGAATTATATTCTGCAATTGCATCGTGATTTGTATCAATATTCCCACAAAGGCACCGGCGGTGTGTTTAAGAATACGCAAAATTATATAAGTGCTACAAATGCAGACGGATGGGAATTTGTGTTGTTTACACCGCTTGCCCCTTATGAAACACCTGCTGCAATTGAATCAATTTGTGAAAGCTATAACTATATGACAGATACACAGGAAATTGATACACTGCTTTTGATTCCGGTGTTTATTCATGATTTTCTTTGTATTCATCCATTCAATGACGGCAACGGAAGAATGAGCCGGTTGCTGACAACACTGCTGTTGTATCGGTCAGGTTATGTAATAGGCAGGTATATTTCATTGGAAAGTAAGATTGCCAAAAATAAAAGTATCTATTATGACGTTCTGGAACAGTGTCAGCAAGGCTGGCATGAAAATGCGGAAGACCCTACACCATTTATTAAATATCTGTTGAAAACTATTCTTTCAGCATACCGTGACTTTGAAGAACGTGTAGAACTCGTTGAAGAAAAACTTCCTGCTATTGAAACAGTACGGCGGGCAGTTTATCGGAAAATTGGTAAATTTACAAAAAACAATATAATGGAACTTTGTCCCACGTTAAGCAAAGCATCAGTAGAAAATGCAATAAAACAGCTTGTGGAAAAGGGAATACTAATCAGGCACGGCACAGGACGCAACACATTCTATACAAGAAGTGATGCTGAATAATATATTGCATCTGTCAAATCAGACTTATTGAAACATAATAATACCGCTGTATACTGCCGAAAACGCAATGTACAGCGGTTTTTTTAGTCTTATAATTAAAACTTTGGGAGTATGTCAGAATAGATTTTTGAACATCTTCCACAAGCCCAATAAGTTTGATAATAACTTCCCAAATCACTTTCCGATATATCAATTTCAGCACGATTTTCGGGAAGAATTGCTTGTGCAGCAGTACAGCCGGAATTGATATGTATACAATTTGTTTCAAGATTTAAAATGAAGTGCAGAGTAGTCGGTTGTGGTGGAGGTAGAGTTTCAACAACAGGCGGTTGTGTTTCGATTATTTCTGTCAGTAGTTCAGTTACGGGTTGAGTTTCTTCTTCTGTTATGGGTTCTGTTATAAGTTCTGTCACTTCTTCTGTTTCCGTTTCTGTTTGTATTATTTCTTCTGTTTCGACATTTTCACTAACTTCTTCGGTTGTATTTTCAGTCACAGGTTCAGTTGTTTTTTCTGTTGTTGTTTCTGGTTCTGTTTCTTCTGTAGTTGTTTCTTCAGCTGTCGTTTCTTCGGTAGTTGATTCTGAAACAGTGTTTATTGATATTTCAGAATCATCACCACTATCTCCGCATGAAACAAATGATGCCATTACAAGCAACGCACAAAGAATTGATAAATATTTTTTCATTATTTACTCCTTGCTTTTCATATATTAACTTTTCAAACGGTACTTTCTTTTTGTACCGTTTTAATAATATCATAAAAATATTTCTATGTCAAGTATATTTGAATTTTTTAATGAAAATGTCGGATAACCTGCTCATATATTTATAATATATTAAATTTTTTTAAATTTATATATTATATTTTGTATAATTATTTTGTTTTTCAGTTTATTTTGCATAAGCAACTTTTTTTTTTTTTTTTTTTTTTAGTTATTTATACAAAATAACTAAAAAACTATTGATTTTTGAAAAAATCGTGATATAATGGTGATGAACTTATATTTTTTTAATAAAGGAGGCTATATTATAATGGGATTCCGTACCATATTTTCGGGGAATAATACTTATCTTATATGCACACTTGGAAGAAAAGATAAAATAAGTTATACTCAGTTGGATATGTTCAAAAATGAAGCATATAAAGAGTATTTCATTATTCCTAATTGTACCAAAAACGGAATAGCAACAAAAATAAGTTTTGATATAAGCGGTCTTACTTCACTGTCAGAATATATAAAAACAAGACTTGAACAGAAACAGTATTTTGATATTATTTCCGGTATCCAAAAAATCGCCTCATTTTGTAAGTCTGCAAGCCTACCGTTTGAGAATCTTATATGTGACCCTAAATATATGTATTATCATAATGTAAATAAAAAAATACTTATGGCATTCGTTCCTGTTCAGTCGCCAAGACCGTTAAGTATGGATATTCCGGAATGTCTGTTGAAAATACATAAAAGTGCAAAGGACGTTATTATAAAAGACGGTAACTACATGGGCAAATATGAAGAATATCTCAGCCGTTTTCAAGGTAAGAAATCAAAGGCACAGACGTTTTCTCCTGATTCACTTCAGCATTTCTTCAATGAAAATGCACCTGCTGAACCTGCAAAAGAATATAAGCCGATAGCTAAAAGTACAAGTAATATTGTTTATGTGAATGACCCTAAATTCAATATACATGAACAAATAACTGTAAATCATAATATTCAGCAGACCAATGTGCCTGAAAATACTGATTCATCAAGTCAGTTTGAAACGGTAAGACCGACTGAAAATCATAATAATCAGCAACAATCTTTCGTTCCGGGAAATCAGCATCATTATGAAGGCGGTACATTTATTCCGCCTGAAAAGAATGAACCAAAAAAGACGGAAGAACAGCCGAGTGAATTTTTAGATGAAATGTTTGACGCATATCTTATTGACCCAAACGGAAAGAAAATATACATTGATGATAACCCTTTTACTATAGGAAGAGTAGAGCCTAAATCACTTGTTATAGATGAACCAACCGTTTCAGGAAAACACGCAAAAATAAAAAAAGAATACAATATTTATTATCTTTCAAATTGGCTTGACAGTAACGGCACTTTCCTTAATGAAAATTTCAATGAACGAATTACTTCAAGTGTACCGCTGAATGATGGGGACAGAATTTATTTTTACCGTACTTGCTATACTTTTCATACAGTAAAAAAACCTGACCCCGTACCACAGCATACCGTTATAATACAACCACATCAGAATAACACAAATCATACAGTCGTAGTTTCACAGCCACAGGAAGCAAGAGCTGTTGCCTATATTATAAGGGTTTCTGATAACAACACACTCAGGGTAATGCAGTATCCTTTTACAGATGATTCTATTCACGGAGTAGTATTTTCTATGGAAACTATCAATAACAGGACAGTTCCGTTTATTGAAAATATTGACTGTTATTCCCTTAAACTTGAAAACGTTGATATACTTACAGGAATGAAGAAAGAAATATTCTCAGGCTGTTCACTATTTATAAATGCAGAAAAATATACATTTATTATTGAAAACTGATTGGGAGAATGATTATGTACAATTTTTCTTATGTAACAACAGAAGGAATCGTTAAAACTGTAAATCAGGATGCATTGATGATAAAGATTGCAAAATATAAAAACCATGAAATATTATTTTCTGCCGTATGTGACGGAATGGGCGGTCTTTATGGCGGTGAAAAAGCAAGTTCATTTGTAATATCAGGTATTTCGGAATGGTTTGAAAAAGAATACCCGGCAATTATCAGAAGCGGGGGAAGTGTTCTTGAAATAAGACAGAGCCTTGACGAATGTCTGCACCGTCTTAATGATGATATAATAGATAATACAGAAAAAGGTAAAGCTATGGGAACAACTCTCACATCGCTTTTAATAGACCCTGTTTTAAATATCACTCTTACAGCCCATGTCGGAGATACAAGACTGTATAAAATTTTTTCTGACCACCTTGAAATTGTCACTATGGATCATTCAGTCGTTGCGGAAGAAGTACGGCGTGGCATTATTTCGGAAGAACAGGCACGCACAGACAAAAGACAGAACCAAATAACTAATTGTATAGGTGTTGCGTCCAAAAACAGAATATATGATTTTATAATACAACAGCCGGAAACAGACTGTATATATATGATATGTTCGGACGGTTTCAGAAAAATGATAACAGAAGATGAAATATCAATATATTTAAGCCCGGATATAAATACAGATAACAATTCCCTTAAATCAAATCTTGAGCATCTGCTGGGACTTAATATTCAGCGAAAAGAAAGTGACAATATAACAGCGTTAGCATTGAAATATACAAAGGAGGCTGATGTTTGATGTATAATATACTTTCTAATCGTTATGAAATAGAAAAAGAAATAGGTCGTGGCGGTACATCAATAGTATATAAGGCATATGACCTGAAAGCAGAAAGAGCCGTAAGAGCCATAAAACAGATAAGCAAGGAAAATTCCGCTGTATATGAACTTGCGAAAAAAGAAGCAAAGCTGATAAGTGAACTGTATAAACAAGATAAGTCAAATGAATTTCTCCCCAATATCATAGAAACAATCCCTAATGACAAGTATAATTTTTACATAGTGCAGGATTTTCTTGACGGTGAGAACATGGACAAAATGCTTGAAAAAGGTGCTATGCCGTATGATATGTTTATTGAATCGGCAAAGCAGATTTGCTCATTTATGGAATTTTTTCATCGTACAGGAAGAATACACAGCGATATGAAACCGGAAAATATAATGGTTCTTAAACCGAGTAATGCTCTTATGGACGGTATACATAAAAAAAGCATTAACCTTAAATTTATAGATTTCGGTACAGCAATAAAAAATGAATCGGGCGTTGTGGGATATACACCTGAATATGCCTCACGTGAACAATATGAACAAAGTCCCAATATTGACAAGAGGTCGGATATTTTTAATATAGGTGCTACATTTTATCATATGCTTTGCGGAAAAAAACCGGAGAAAGTCGCAAACGAAACAAGAGCATTATATTCAAATGAACGTTTTATTTTTGATAAAAACGTAAATGTTGAACTGAAAAAAATTATACTTAAATGTGTTGAAGATTCCCCCGAAAATCGTTATAAATCATGCAATGCGATTTATAAGGATTTATGCCGTGTTGAAAAGCATTCAAATCTGAAATATATAGCATTTTCATTTGCTGTATCGGTAGTATGTTTTTCTGTAGCCGGTTTTTCTGCTTACAGGTCAAATGCCCTCAGTAAAGAAAATGACAGTAATAACTACAGCATAAATATAAATAAGGGTAATTATGCAGAGGCTATAAAGATAGACCATACAAATAAAGATGATGTTTATTCAAAACTTATAGAAACATTTACTGATGATGAAAAACTTGATTCTGATGAGGACAATTTTATTATAAATGAAATAAAAAGCATTGATTCAATCAAAGAAACAGACAGCAATTACGGACGCTGTATGTATGAAATAGGTAACGCCTATTGGCTTTATTATTATCCGATTGATTCAAATCTTGATGACCTTGAACTTGAAAATGCAAGAATAACAAAGTCTTATGAATGGTTTGAAAAAGCTGTGAATGATGAAAATTTCAGAATACAGGACAGCGAGTCATATGACCGTGCTGTAATATTCTATAATATCGGAAAGTTTTATGCAGAAATAGACAGAAAAGAACGTGAAGGCACTGATAACAGCGATTTCTATAATGATATGTGGAACAATATTTCAGAAATGGCTGAATATATAGATGAACCAAATGAAGTAGTAAATGCAAGAGTATGTCAGACACTTCTTACACTTCTTTCAAGATATTCCGCTAAATTCGGACAGATTGGAATTGCAGAGGAAAGTCAGATGGAAATTATTGACCGTATAGACAAAAAAGTATACAATAACGGGGAAATAACATATCTCAATAAATATTCAATTAACATATCAACGAATTTCAATATAGATGCTGTAAGGCAGAAAATAGAAATGGCATACTCTGATTAACTGAAAGGAGAAAAAGTATGAATCCGGAATTATGGCATAGTATTTCAACTGTTTTTCTGATAATCGGAATTGTTTTCTTTATTATTACTGTATTGCTTTCAGTAAAATTTCGTCTTATATCAATAATACAATCAGAAATAAACAACAGGAGAGAACGGAAAAATCCCAATGAAGAAAATGATTATTTTATCATAAGGGAAAATAAAAGTGATAATTCAGAAAACGGAATGAATTATGATAACAGTATAAGAAATATAACTTCCTCATCAAATCAGGAAAAAAATTTTTCAAATACTGTTCTTGCACCTCAACAAGAAAAATCTGTTTCAAGTAATACTGTTCTGGCACCGCAATCAGAACCCATTGCAGGAAATACTGTTCTTGTATCTCAGCAGGCGGAACCCGTTGCGGGAAATACTGTTCTTGTATCATCGGAAAGTGATGACTTTGAAGAACATAACAACGAAAACGACGATTTTGTTATATCAGAAAATATAATTGTTATACATGGTGACCCCTCCACAATACGTCGGAAAGTTGTATTATAAAAACAGGGAAAGGACAAACTATGCGGATAATTTATTCAGTTGTTGCGGTAGTCGTTTCCGCTGTAATATGTCTTTCTGAAACAGCTTTATGTGCTTTTGCAGATGCACCGCAAGATATACATCTTATGATAGAAACAAAGGAAATTGATATAAATGATATTCCGGAAGACAGAGTTATTTCTCTTGATATATATACAGAAAACTGTCCGCCGTATTTAATGCTTTCATTTCTGCTTGAAAAAGATAAAAGACTTAAATATCTGCCTTATGAATATATCAGCGATGCGGAACAGGTAAACAATATGGGCGGTATAAGTTTTGAATTGGGAACGTCAGAAACGTCTGATGTTGTCATGTGCAATATTCCTGCTGTGGCAAACGAAAAAATAAATTATAACGGCTTGCTTGTAAGGGCAAATTTAATACTTCCCAAAGATGTAAAAGCAGGTGATTTTTACAGTCTGAATTTCAGAAAAACATTTTCTGATATGTATGATATGGAAACTTCTATAATGCTTGAAAATAATTTTGATGCAGTATTCGGCAATGAATCGTTTTCACAACTTAAAAACGGCGGAATACTTATTACACAGGACGGACAGACGGAGGAAATTACGTCCTCAGAAACGACAACGGAAAATATTCAGGAAGAAGAAACTACATCTCCCGAAACGGAAAATACAGATATTTTTCAGGATACTGAAATTACAGAAAATATTTTTACTGAAACGACTGTTCAGACAACAACAGTTACTGAAATTACGTCTGATGACGTTTTATCTTTTTCAGATGCAACACTTTCAGAAACGTCTGCATCTTCCGAAATTCTGACGAATGATTCAACAGACATAAATTCAACAACTGCATATACAAAAAGCAAGACAGAGAATAAGAAAAATAATTCAAACATACTTTTGATAATTGTATCACTTTCTGTTATGTCATTGATAGCAGGAATTGTAACTTTTATAAAGAAAAACAGGCAAATATAACTTAAGGAGCGGTTTTATGAATAATAAAAAAGAACAAATCAAAAAAGCAATGGCATTTGTTTCGGCAATGTCATTTATTTCGGTGACAAGTTTCAACAGTATAGACATATCTGCTGAAACAGTTTCAGAAACTCCTGCTTTGAATAGTTCGGTTAATCCTGATGATACAACAGAAAATGAAACACAACTAACAAGTACTACTATAACTACTACAACTACTGCAACCACTCAGACATCTGAAGAAATTATACAGACAACTACAACAACTACTGCAACTACTCAGATAACTGAAGTTCCTCAGACAAAAACTATAAAAATAATGCTGAATAAAAGTATCAACTGGAATGAGAGAGAAGAAATTAAAAACAAAATGGCTGATTTGTCTGATAACGGAATTAAAAATACAATAACTTATGACGAAACAAACAATATTATTATTTTGAGTTATTCAACCGGTGCAGGCAATGTTGAAGAAAAGGTTGCAAATTTTTTGTATGAATCACAAGCAGAAAAGTGTATATATGTTTGTAATCCCTCACAAGGAGAAATCAGTGATTTTATTATCAGAAAAGGCTACTACCTTGTTGAAAATAACAGCAACGGAATTGTAAATATTTCTGATAAATATAACGAAAGTATCATAGAAGAAAACGGCAAAACATATATAAAAGCTAATGAACCAATCAATTCTGATTATTTTGATATTAAAAGCGGATATAGATTGAAGAGCAAACAAAATAATAATATTACAATTTCTGCTCCGATTGAGATTAGCGAAAGTGAAATAAAATCAGGCGACAGAAGTCTGTTTTCAATAGTTGAAGATATAATAAATATTTATATTAACGCATCAGAAGGTATAACTGTATCGGGTAAAGATGTAAGTCATATGTCACTTAAAGATATTATCACCAACACTGAAAATATCGAATTGAAAGCCGGAGAAGGTTTTAAAGATATAAAAGCAAATGAAACTTTTTTAAAAGTAAAAGAATATTCCGGTACTATAAAAGACTTGCTCGAAAAATTGGGATATTCAGTTACAGATGAGGGTATAGCACTCGATGGAAATAAAGTTTCAGATATAAATATTGATGTTAAAGGTGTTCCAAATTCAATTACTCTTGAACGTGTAATAGATAGTAAAACATCCACAGCAAAATATACAATTGATGAAAAAGGTAATATATTGATACCGACAATAATAAAACATAATGGTGTTGATTATTATTTAAGTAAATGTGCATATAACAGTACAGTTATTTCTCACACTGAACCTCCGGCTGAATATTTTACTGATAAGAAGTATGAAACAATTCCTTATGATTCAGATTTAAATATTTATATTACATATAGCAAGTGTGATACATCAGATATTAAAATATCAAAAGAAGAAATTATTAAAGCTTTAGTTAAAGGCAATGGCGAAAACTGCTTTAAAAGAAATGACAATGTTTATAATATCAAAAAGGAATCATCAACTTTTTCATTTGATTTTTCCGATGATGAAGACAGTGATTCAGCCGATAAAGACACAACTAATAAATTTAATGGTATCACATTAAGACTTGAAGATAACTTAGGCAATATTTATAAAGCAGGAATAAATAATATGTCAGCTGTTATGAGGACAGGCAGAGATGAAATTAAATTTTATAAGATAGTATCAATATATGATTCTGAAAATAAATCAATTCCTTTTTCAGACCCTGTGTATATATATATTGACAGAAAATCCCCTGAAGTGAATGTGCCTGATGAGTATAAAGAAGAAAATGCAAGCTGGTCAAAAAAACCGACTTATGAATTTTATTTCAGTATAGACGACGGTGAAAATATTACCGACGGAATCAGGGAAGAACTGAAAAACGACTACGGAAAAATAAATGAAAATCCCTCTCTTGCGTCTGTTAAGTCAATAAATGTTGGCGGTTATGTGTTTACAGCTCCTGACGACGGTTGGGAAGAAGAAACATATACAGCAGAAAATGAAGAAAACGGAATTTACAACATTACAATTACACCGAGTTTTTCAGGTGATAAAACAGAATTTAAAGCTGTGTTTACCCTTAAAGATGGTGAAGATTCTTTCGATGAAAAAATCGGTATTTTCGCAACTGATAAGGGCGGAAACACTTCAGGAACAGTTGAAGTCCCTGTTAAGATTGATACACAACCCCCTGTAATAAATTCAGGAAGAATTGAAAATATTACTGACGGCAAGAGCGGAAACAAAGTTATTGAGGGTAATAAAGAACTTAAAATAATCGCAAATATTACTGATTCTCCGTCAGGTATTGCAAGTGTTAAATATAGATACGGAGATAATGAAATTGAACTTAAAAAGAATGACGAAAATCAAGGTAATAACACAATTCAGAATAACGGTGATGAATATATAGGAACGTTTCCTATAAATTATGGCGTAACAGATAAATTACAGATTATAGTAACTGACAATGCAGGAAATGAAGAAATTTATTACTGTGTTGTTGATGCTGAAAACAATATAACTGTAAGTACAAATGAAGATGATGCAACGAATATTTCATCAGATAATATGCCTCCTGTGGTTGGTGTTTCTGTTTCTTTGCCTGCTGATTATACAGATAAAGATAATCAAAGTTGGTATAAAGATTATCAGGATATATCAATAAGTGCATCTGATGAAGATACGGGCGTTGCAATAATTTCTATAAAAATTAACAGCAAAGAAACAATTACTATTGAAAAAAATATTAAAGATATTTTCGGAACAGAAGAAATTTCTGAAAATTTAACTCTCAGATTTACGCCTTGTGAAAACAATCAGCAGTTTAACGTTAAAATTGCTGACGGCGAAAATGTTAATGATGATTCATTCTTTATGCTTGCTGAAAATCTTCCGCTTGCGGAGAACGGAAGACTTGAAGTAGGTGTCAGCCTGACAGACTATGCAGGAAACAGTTCTGAAAATAATGAAAACAGTAATACTGTAATGTACATAGACAACAATGCCCCGAAATCAGGAGGCATTATTGAACGTGACAGTGAGGACGTAATATTCAGAAAATTAGGTACATTTGCAAATAAAAAGGTTACTGTAAAAGCAGAATTAAATGATATAAATATAAGTGCAGACAGCAGCGTTGCCTCATCAGGAATTGAAAAGGAAAATGTAGAACTTCTGTTTGCCGGTACAAAATATCAGGCAAATAAAATAGAAAATAATTATGCATATTTTGAAATTCCGGCTGAACTCCCCGACAATACAAGTACAGGCGGACAGCTTGAAATGACGGCAAGAGACAATGTCGGCAATGAGTTCAAAAGCACAATACTTCTGAATGAATATGGAAAAAGCAACGTTATTATTGAAAATAAAAAACCTGTAATAAATACTACAGTAAAAGGTGACAACGAATATCACAAAGGCGATGAAGTATGGTATAACAGCGATGTCACTGTAAATTGTAATGTATCAGATAATACTGACGGAGATTCAGGTCTTTCAGAAGTCGTATTTGACAGAAGTCAGGAAAGAGCCAATAATAAAAATGTATCTGCCGGTGAAAGTTATACAGAAAATGAGGTAATGCAGGCAGAATATACACTTTCAACGGAAAATGGTGCTGACGGAAAAGCAGTATTTGATATTAAAGTAACAGATAATGCAGGAAATTCAGCAGATAACCAAATTGTAGTATATAAAGATATTACTAAACCTATAATAAGAAGATTTGAATTTTATTCACCTGTTCTTTCAAGAAGTCCTGTAAATATAATTATGGACAAATTTGAACGTTTCGGATATTTCTTTGACACATCAACAGTAATGACAGTTTATGCGGAAGATACTAATGCAAGTTCAGGCATACGTTCAATTTATTGCAGACTTATAAATCCCGATGGCACAGTATTCAGTGAACAGAATGTTGAAAATCCTTATTTTGACGCAGGTTCAAATATATATAGTGCGGAATTTGAAATTCCCGAGGGCTTTAAAGGTGATATTCGTGCATGGGCAGTTGATAATGTAAAGAATACGTCTGATGAAGTATCTCCCGACGGTCTTGCCTCTGAAAATCAAAGTCGCCATGATTCACACTCATCTATCAATATTGAAATGCCTCAGACAGAATATAGTGACATTAACGGACTACCGCTTTACAGTGATAATGTTACATCAACAGTAATAATTGAAGATGATTTTTCAGGTATAAAAACTGTTGAATGGACTACGTCAGACATGGACGGCTGGCAAAGAATTGATATTGATGATAACGGCGATATATACGGTGCGGACGGTTGGAGCGTTGACAGAAAAGAAAGAAACATTGCGTTGTCAGTATCAAGCAATATCACTGTTTCGAGAGATGCAAACGAAAATTCAATCATAGTAAGAATAACTGATAATTCGGGAAATGTCAGTGAGGGTGAAGCACATTTCAGTATTGATAAACAATCTCCTGTTATATCTGTTTCGGGAATACAGCAATCTCAGGAAACAAAATATTATAATTCAAGTCAGAATGCACATATAGTTATTTCAGAACGTAATTTCAACGCCCCTACAGTAAACGGAAGCCCCGACGGCGGTTTTGCAGAAGACCCCGGCTCTATAATCAATACCGACGATTTCAGACATATAAAAGATGTTGCATTTGAAAATGACGGAACATATAGTCTTGAAATTGAAGATACTGACCTTGCGGGAAACGTTGCCGAAAAATATTCATCCGGAACGTTTGTAATTGACAAGACAGACCCCGTTCTTGAAGTGGAATTTTCAAAGCAGGGTGGCGGAAAGGCTGATTTTGAAAAGAACAGCTATATAAATGATGTTGTCGGTGCAAATATATCAATTGAGGAACTCAATTTCGACAGTAACAGAATATCAATAAGAATAAACGAAAAAGAATACAAGCCCGATGACTGGAAAGAAAACAACAGCAAACATACGGCAACAATACCATATAGTGAATTTAAAAAAGACGGTGAATATACTGTTACAATATCCGGTACAGACCTTGCAGGAAATTCATTTAAAAGCTATTCAGCAAGTTTTGTAATAGATACTGAAAGCCCTGAAATAGAATTTTCAGGTTTTGAAACTGCAAACAAGGGAGATGTCGCACCTGTTGTAAAAATAGGAGATGTAAATCTTGATGACTATGAATTAAAAGTATACAGAAACGGTAAACTTTGTGAAATGTCATATGACGAAACAAAAGAAATATATAATTTTAGTGTATCTGAACGTGGTGACTTCATCACGGGCAAATGGTCAGAAAAGACAGTTGACGGAAAGTTACAGAAAGAATTTGTCTTTGATAATTTCCCTTCAGAAGAATGTTTTGACGGTTCATACAGAATTGAAATATCTGCTTTTGACAAAGCTGAAAACAGTCAGAATGAAAAACGTCAGTTTTCCGTTAATAGATTCGGTTCAGTGTTTACAGTTGAGGACATTGAAAATATAAACGGCAAGTATTTGAATAAGGCTCCCGATATACTCATAACGGAAACAAATGTTGATAAGCATAAGGAAGGCTCAGAAATAATTGTAATACTTGACAAAGGGTCAGTTACAGAACAGCTTGACGAAACAATGTATGATATTTCAGATGCAGAAATGCTTGACGATAAGTCGGGATATGTTTATAACTATGTAATAAAGGCTGAAAATTTCAATCAAGACCTTGACTACAGGATTTCAATACAGACAGTTGACGAGGCAGGAAATAAGAACGTAAGTACAAGCAGAGGTGCTGAACTTGGTTTCAACGTTGATACTCATGAACCGGAATTTAAGTGTGATGAACTTATTGAACGTGCTGAATTCAGAGAATCTGAAAAGACTTTCAGACTTAATGTCAATGAAAAACTCAGACACTTAACTATTACAACAAGTCTTGATGAAGTTCTTCTTGATGTAGATGCCGATGATGAAAACGATGTAAACGACAATAGTTATACATTTGTTATGCCTGCTTCAAATTCATCACGTTCTGTTACTGTTGAACTTACTGACCTTGCAGGAAATAAGACTATCGAAACTTATAATAATCTTCTTGTTACTGAAAATATGTTTCTTTACTTATTCCATAAAGTATGGATAAAAGTTACAGGGGGAATCGTTGTTCTTGGTGCAGGTATCGGAGGGTTTACTCTTGCAGGAAGAAAGAAACGCAGAAGAACGAAATAAATTATGCAGGTGAAAAAAATGATTGATGTAAAGGAATTATCCGAAAGGGAAACTGTATCGGGAGAAGATGCAGGCAGACTTATTATATATAATGATATATGTACATATAAAAATCAAATCGGGGCTTTATGCCCCGACGAAGAATATGAACCCGTAACACAGGCTGTTCTTGACAATCTTATTGAAAAGATAGATACTATTGAAGAAGCAGATATACTTGAATGTTATGTACAGTTACAAAATTTTGTAAGATATGCACAGGCTGTTTCTTTTGCCTATAATCAGCAGGCACAGAACGGTTTTTGCCGTTTGCTTATGTATATGACGCAGGCACAGCAAGTTGAACACGCAAGAAAAATGATAGAAATGTTACCTATAATAATGACTGAAAGTCAGTTTATGGAAATGGAACCTCCCGGAGCATTGGCAAGAATGCGTGGCGTTGCTATTGTTGCAAATAATTTTCCGTGCCGTCCTAAATGCCTTGATGCACAAGACCATTTCATTGAACCTGAAATAGATTGTTTCCAGGAAATGATGAGCCTTGAACATTGCGGAAGTATGGCTGAAAAAATAGAATATTTCCGAAATAATCTTATGCTTGACGGTCTTAAATATCAGACAGCATACAATAAACTTTTTGAACTTATTGCAGAAAGAATAAATATTCCGGAATTTACTGTATTCTGTACCGATGTAGACGAACTGAAAAAACAGATTGAAAAATTCAATTTGCAAAGAGAAGATTTTGCCCATGAAATCGCAGGAGAAGGCGGTGAATACTTCAATAAGCTGAAAATACTTAATGATGTATTCAGACCTGTAAAACTTGAAGGTCTTGAACCGTCAGAAAAAGCTGTGGAAAAAGTACGCAGACGTATGAAAGACATTTCTGTTTTCCGTACATCTATGAATGAACTTGTATCAATACTCATTGATTCAGAGGTGAACTGATGGACTATACGAAAGGGATTGACGGCAAGTCATCATCTATAGGCAGGATTCTTGAACCCGACCTTCATATAAATTCAGTTTCCAGAAATGCTTTCAGGATAATGAAACAGTCATCTGCCATGAATAAACTGGCAACTATGAAAACTACAGAAAGTCTTGTATCTGAAAATAGTACTGATACAGTATGCATTGAAAAGGAAAATCTGAAAATATATTTTGAAAATTTTTCTGCCCTCGGAAAAGGTCTGAAAACTACTACTCATCGGTTGGCAGATGCTCTTATGGTTAAATTTACCGAAATGGGAGCAGTTGAAAGAATGGTACGCCTTCCTCTTTCTGAGTATATGGAATTGTGCGAACTTAAAAATACGGGAGAAGTGCGGAAACAGGTGCGTGCCGACCTTAACACACTGTTGAATATGCGTGTAAGTTTTCAGAAATCGTCAAACAGGGAGAGAAGTCTTGAAGATATAAGAATATGTACTGATGTAAATATAAAAAACAATATTATTTTCTTTACATTCAGCGATGAATTTTTTTATGTCATGAAAACTATGCCGGTAATGCCGTATCCGGAAAAACTATTCAGAATAAATCTGAAAAAAAATCCGAACAGTTATTACTTTCTTAAAAAAATATCAGAACATAAGAAAATGAATTATTTCAAGAAAAATGCTGATACACTGAGTGTAAGGAGATTGCTTGAATGTACGCCGGAATTGCCGGCATATGAAGATGTTGTCAGTACGGACAGGGCAGTTTCACGGAGAATTATAGAACCGTTTGAACGTGATATGAACGAACTTTCAGATGTGCTTATATGGGAATATTGCCATTCAAACGGCAGCCCTCTGACTGAAAGTGAACTTGTTGATTTCAATTATCATATTTTCTATAATCTGCTTATAAGGATAAAATGGCGTAGTTATCCGGAATTGCAGAAAAAGAAGAAAAAAAGAAATATTGCAGGAAAGGAAAAAATAACATGAATAAAATAATTATTCAGGTATATCTACCGGCAAACAGAAAAACGTATGATGTAAGAGTGCCTGAAAATATGTATGTGTATGATGTGGCAAGAGTTCTGGCAGAACTGTTTTCAGAGTCTGCAAAAGGCTTTTACTATAAGGGCGATGTAAATATTCTCTGTTTCAGGGAAAGCGGAAAAAGCCTTCTTCAGAATTGTACTCTGAAAGAATTAGGCGTTTCAAACAGAACACAGCTTATGTTTGTATAATAAATAATAAACAGGAGAAAAAAATATGCTGCTTATAACATTTATGCAGAACGAATTTATAAATACAACTGTTCTGCCTGATAAAAAAAAGGGTCATTATAAAGTTAATCACAGCATCAGCGGATTGACGGAAGATATAAATATAGACGGAGCAGACAACAAGTGGATTATTTCAGCCGGAGAAAATTATACTATTTCACGCTATGAGGGAAATAGAGCAGTAGAATGTGGTATGAAAGCCGTTATTGATAACGGTGATATTTTTGCGGTTACATTCAATGACATGGTATATCAGATGATTGCCGAAACTATAAGCGACGAAAGAAACAAGTTTGTCAAATTCATTATAAACAGTCAGGAAAATCCGTCGGGAGAAATTACAATAGGAAGAAGTGCGGAAAACGATATAATATTAAATGAAATGTCTGTTTCGGGTGGTCACGCCGTTATATTCAGGAGAGATGACAAATGGTATCTGATTGACAAAAAAAGCAGAAACGGCACTTACCGCAATAATATAAGAATTGCACCTTTTGAGGAATGTCCGCTTGAAATAGGCGATGTTGTTTTTATTATGGGTTATAAATTCATAATATGTGCGGATTTTATTTCCGCAAATATAGATTTTGAAAAAACTGTACATACAAACAGGATTATAAAAATAAAACTCAGAGACTTTGAAAAGAACGGCAGAAAACCCGAAGAAAATACCGATTATTTTTACAGGACGGTTGACCTTGAAATAAAACCGCCCGAAATGCAGGAAGTAAAACTTCTCCCCCCTGAACGTACAGAATTAAAAGAAGAACAATCTTTGCTTACATCTATGGGTCCTGCTATGACAATGGGTCTTTCTACACTTCTTGTTGCAATATATTCGGGAATAGCCGCACATTACAGAGGTACGAATATTTCCTATATTGTGCCTACTTTTATTATGGCTGCAAGTATGATTACTTCTTCAATAACTTTTCCAATCATAACAAGAAGACATAAAAAAGCTGATTCCAAAGAAAAAGAAGCCAGACGCATAAAAGATTATCAGGATTATATAATTGACCTCAGGGCACAAGTCGATGTAATGAAAGACAATGAAAAAAAATATCTCTGCGAAAAATGCCTTACTGTTGAGGAATGCATGGCACGTGCCATAAACAGGGACAGATATTTGTGGAGTAAAAGTATAAATGACGATGACTTCATGACAATATCTATAGGAACAGGGAAAAAGAAATCGTCTGTAGTTGTAAAGTACAGTGATGACAATGATATTTTTTTCAAGGATAATCTGCGTTATGATATGATGCAGTTTGCAAATGAAGAGAGAGTTCTTGACGGTGTACCTATAACTATTTCACTTAATAACGGCTGTATATGCGGTGTAAGCGGAGATAAAGAGCGTTCTTTTGACCTTATAAAAGAAATGGTTATACAACTTACTTCATTATATTCATACGATGAACTTAAACTTGTTTTTATCTATAGTGAGGACGAAGAAAAAAAATGGTCATATGCAAAATGGCTTCCGCACGTATGGAACGGTGACAATACATTCAGATATGTTGCATCAACTGCTGACGATATAAAAGAACTTTCATATGAACTTGAAAAGGAAATTGAAAACCGTACTACACGAAAAAATGATGATTTCCCGAAAATGCTGATAATAGCATCTGACAAGCATAAAGTGGACAGCATTGACATTATGCAGGTAATAATGAAAAACAGACAAATGCTGAATATCAGTCTCCTTACTTCTTTCGGTCTGTATAATTATAACAATTCTGATTTTATTATTGAACTTACTGACGGAAATTCAAGACTTTATGACCGCATAAATAATACAGTATCCGAATTTTCTCCCTATAAGCTCAACAATAATTCTGATTTTGAAACATATCTGAACAGAATAGCAAATATAAAACTTGATATAAATACAGAAAAATATCAATTGCCTAAAATGCTTACTTTCCTTGATATGTTCAGGGTATCAAAAGTTGAACATCTTAACAGCCTTACAAGATGGGCTGAAAACAATCCTATTAAATCACTTAAAACAGAAATAGGTGTTGCACCGTCCGGTGATGTATTTTTTATTGATATGCACGAAAAATTTCATGGTCCTCATGGTCTTATAGCAGGTACTACAGGTTCGGGAAAAAGTGAATCAATAATAACTGTAATTCTTTCACTTGCTGTAAATTACAGCCCTGAAGAAGTTGCATTTGTAATTGTTGACTATAAGGGCGGTGGTCTTGCCGATGCTTTCAATGAAGTAAGAGAAGAAAAGAAAGACGGAAAGACTATTGAAGTTATCCATAAGTTACCGCACGTTGTGGGAACTGTTACAAACCTTGACGGTGCAACTATTGAAAGAGCTTGTATTTCCATTGATACGGAAATAAAAAGAAGACAGTTTCTTTTCAAGAAAGCACGTAAAATATCAAATGAAGGTACTATGGATATATACAAGTATCAGCAGTTAAGACGTGAAGGTGCAGACCTTGAAGCACTCCCACATTTATTTATAGTATGCGACGAATTTGCTGAACTTAAAGCAGACGAAAAAGGCGGAGGAAGTAAATTTATGGATTTGCTTGTAAGTGCCGCCCGAATAGGTCGAAGTCTTGGTGTGCATCTTATTCTTGCAACGCAAAAGCCTGATTCTGTTGTAAGTCCTCAGATATGGAGTAACTCACGTTTTAAAATATGCCTTAAAGTTCAGGGAAAAGAAGACAGTCAGGCTGTTATTCATTGTCCCGATGCCGCAGAAATATCTACAACAGGACGTTTCTTTTTTCAGGTTGGCTATAATGAAGTATTCAGTATGGGTCAGTCTGCATGGTGCGGTGCTGATTATATAGAATCGGAAGAATTTGTAAAAAATGATATTGAATCAGTTGAAGTTATCAGCAACACGGGAACAGTTATATATGAAAAAGTTAAAAAGTCAGAACTTAAAATCAACCCCGAAAAAGATAAAGCAATATCTCAACTTATCGCAGTAAGAGAATATCTTATTGATATTGCAAAAGATATTGAAGTAAGACCTCTGTGGCTTGAACCTATCCCCGCTAAACTCTCAATCAGAGAACTTTACGCAGAACTCGGCAGAACTCCCCATACAGGCTATGTTCCGATTGAACCCGTTATAGGCAAAAAAGATGACCTTTATGAAAGAAAACAGGAAATTATGACTATTCCGTTTTCAAAGAAAGGAAATCTTATTGTTTACGGTGCAGCAGGAAGCGGTCTTGATATGTTTTTTGTTACATTGTTATACTCACTCATTTATGACTATACGCCTGAACAGGTAAATATATACATACTTGATTTTGATGCAGGATTTCTTAAAACGTTTGAAAAGTCACCGCACGTAGGAGATGTTGTTATTGCTGACGAAGAGGACGATGTAAGAAGTATTATAAGTTCTGTAAAGGACGAAATTGTAAGAAGAAGCAAATTATTTGCGGAGCAGGGCGGAGAGTATGCAAGATATTGCAGAAACTCGGGAAATACACTTCCGTCTGTTGTTATCATTCTGAATAATTATACTGAATTTATTGAAAAGTTCAAAGACAGTGACCTTTCTGATATTATGTATATTGCCCGTGAGGGTGTAAAAAGAGGAGTATATATTGTTATAGGAACTTCAACAGTAAATGTCAATTTCCGTTTAAGACAGTATATACAACAGACATTCATGCTTAAAATGAATGATGTGAACGACTATTCCGGTATACTCGGAAGAACAGGCGGTATAACTCCGTCCGACTGTATAGGAAACGGAATTATAAAAGAAAACGATATTACATATAAATTTCAGACTGCTGACATTTTCGACATTGTACCATGTGAGGAAGACGAAACACCGTCGGACGATGCGTCAAAGGAAGTAAAAATTCTATGCAGGCAGGCAACTGAAAAATATCCGAATATGTGTGCTGTGTCGTTTAAAAATATTCATATTGATGCAGAAAGTATACTGGCAGATGATATACAATATAATAATGTACCAATAGGCACTACAGAAAAAGATATATTCTATTATGATTTCAGTGATAAATATATTACTTTTGTTTCTTCACTTTCTTCAAATTGTCTGACTGATTTTGCAGGTTATCTTGCAAAGGCTCTTTCAAAAGATAAAAATATATCTGTTATACTGCTTGACAATTCAGGAAAACTTAAACAGGAAAATCAGGAATATACATATTATTCAACATTGGAAGAATTGCAGAACTGGAATATCTTCTATAAGAATATAGTAGAGGAACGTTGTGACAAACTCGTTCTTGACGAAAACAGAAAATGCGTTATGAGTGAGGACGCACAGCATATTTATGTTATTATAAATTCATTTGCAGATATATGTACTGCCGACAATACGAATCTTACAATAGTAAATCTTAAAAGCGTCATAAACAGTCTTCCGGAGATACATTTTCATTATATCATTCTTGATACCCCCGACAAGATGTATAACGAACGTGGAGCATATATTCATATTATAAAAAATATTGACGAATCAGAAATTTCTGACTTTGAAAATATTGACAAGGAAAATAACAGGGAATGGCTTGACAATTCGGGAATATGGCTCGGTAACGGTATAAGCAGTTCAGGACTTTTTGAAGATGCAGAAAATGCAGATACACTTTCTGAACGTGAAGCTGTTGTCGTCCGCAACAGAAAAGCAGGAAATAAATTTACTTATTTCAAATGAAAAAGACGGTCTGACACAGCAAAACATATGGTAAATAACAGCAAAAAGAGGGGTAAAAAACAGCAAAAAAAATTTTTTTTGTTAATTTATGCCGATTTTCAGGGAATAAAAAAATACACTCATATCTAAAATAACTAAAATATTAAGTGTTGCACTTTTTAAAACCCCCGAAAATCGAATGTGCTATAATATATACATAAGGTGGAAACACCAAAAATATATTTTATCAGGAGGTATTTTTTATGGCAAGTACAATCAATTTGCCGGATGGTCCGGATCCGGTACTCGGTGTAGTCAAGAACATCGAGAAGTTTGCAGATGATTTTCAAAGAGAGTACTCAGCACTCTATGATCTCGTTGCAGGCGAACTCGCAAACAACTGGAAGGGAAGTGACTACGATTCCTTTAAGTCAAAGATGGATGAGGAAAAGATTCACTTCGATTCGATGTATGACGTTATTGTGGAGTATCACAGGAATCTTCGCAACGCTATCTATGCTCACGTAGGTCGTAAAGCTGATAGCGAAAATAAAGCATCTGAGATTGAATTTTAATTTTTATTGAAAGGAGGTAATTATAATGTCAGAAATAATTTTTGTTGACCCTGAGGGCATAAGAGAAAATGCTGGACAGATTGAAGGATATGCTAATAATATAATGGACGCTCTTAATAAGATTTCTGAGGCAATTAAAAGTACCGAAGACAATTATCAGTCTAAAGCAGCAGATGAAATGAGAGAACAGTTCTGTCAGCTCAAACCGACAATTGAAAAGTTTGAGGCATATCTCAAAAAAGTGGTTTCATATCTTAGATTGAATGTTGCTGAACCGACATCTTCAGTAATGGCTACTAATGTTCAGAACATTACTAACATAAGAAAGCCCCAGTAAACTAAAGACCTGAATAAAATCTCGCTTGTTCTGTTGAAAAAACAGGGCGGGTGAGATTTTATAATCAAAAGATGTTTGAAAATTAAATAGAAAAGGTGGTTAAAAAATGGTAGTAAAACGCATAATATCAGCAATAACAAGTATTGCGGTATTAGCCTCTACGGCTACTGTTCTTTCAGGCTGCGGAAGTGCTGAAGAATTTTTCAACGGCGAAAGCAAGAAAGATTCTGATAATTCATCTGATTCTGCTACAGCAAGCACACAGGACGGTGTTATTACTAACGGCGAATGGCTTGAAATGGTCAACGATGCTTTCGGTATGCAGGTAGATGAAAATTCAGAGGACGGAGAAGTTCAGGCTGCAAAGGAATGGGGAGTTATTGGCGAAGATGAAAACATTGACCTTAATTCCCCCGTTGATGACAAGTTTGTAACAAGTACACTCATGAGAGCATCAGGCTATGCTGACCTTGATTCATCAGATGAAGAGATTATACAGGCAGCTATAGAACACGGAGTTATAAGCAATTCAACGGATAGTGTTTCATCTCCCGAACAGGCTGTACAATCTCTTGCAACGGCTCAGCATGAATGGAGCAATAAGACTTTTGACGAAAATTATGATATACAACTTGCCGATAATGTTACCGATTTGTCACAGACACTTAATGTTACCGATGTAGAAATTAAAGATAATTCAATTGTTTTGCCGTCTGAATCTGCGGAAAATCTTGTAAGTGATGATGTAATTATTGTTCCGCAGGAAAATGACGAAGACGGCGTAGCATATAAAGTTGTATCTGTAAGCACAGGAGCAGACGGAAAAGCAGAAGTAAAATGTGTACCGGCTACTTTTGAAGAAGTTTATAAAGATATAAATATAAGTGGTGTATTTGGTGAAATTAAAGATGTTAAACCGGCTGAAGGTGTATCATATGAATTTGTTGATGATAAACCGGAAATTACTCAGCTTTCAGATACTGAAAAAGGTGAAATACAACCGCTTATAAGTGCAGGCGGTGAAAAAAGTTTTAGAGACCTTGTTTTCAAAAGTAAAGTAGGTCCGTTTGACCTTGAAGCAGGTATTAAAGACATAAGAGTAACTGCAAAAGTTAATTGTGGAATTTTTCAAGAAAATGAAATATATATAGCACTTGACTATACAGAATATGTTTCAGCATCAACAGGATTTGTATTTGGTGCTGATGAAGATGGAAATGTAAATATATTTGATTTAAGTAAACAAGCTGATGACGCATCTATTGAATTAGGTGAAATCGATATTCAATTAGGTTACGGTTTGGCATTAGCGATTAAAGCATCAGTTTCATTTGGTGCTACAGGTGAAGCAGAAGTTGTTCTTTCTATTGCAAATAAAAAAGGTTTTGAAGTAAAAGGAAACAATTCACCACGTGTTATAAATGAAAACAGCCCACACGCAGAACTTGCTATGAACGGACAGATTGGTGCATACGCTAATTTAACACTTGCACTCGTTCTCAGCCTCTTAACAGATGCTGAACTTGTAAGAGTTACTTTGAAAGTAGGACCCACACTCAAGGCTGAACTTAAATGGGATAGTGATACAAAGATAGCTTGTACACAGATTGACGGCTGGCTTACTATTGAACTTTCAGTCGGTCTGCTTGAAAAGTTATTTGAAAACGCTAATATGACACTGCTTGAAATAGGTGAGGACAACAGCCCTGTTAAATTCAGTGTACATCTTGAAAACTTCAAAGAAGTTCCAGAATGTACAGTAACGGGCGAAAAGACAACAGAGGAAACAACAGAGGCAGCTACTGTTCCGGTAGGTATATTCTCAATTGAAAAATCGTACATTTCAATAGATGTTGGCTCTTCTGCAAAACTCGCAATTGAATCACTCCCTTCAGGATATTCAATGGAGGACGTTGTCTGGGAGTCAAATGACCCGTCTGTTGCATCAGTAGACAATAACGGAAATATAACTGCTAATTCAGCAGGTACTACAAGTATTACCGTAAGAACAAGTGACGGTGAATACAGTGCATCATGTGCAGTAAATGCAAAGGGCGATATAGTAGTAAATAATAATATAGGTGAAAACAGAGATTATTCAGAATTTATGGCTGCATAATCATAAACAGAAAAGTCTTGTTCTTTAAACGGAACAAGACTTTTTACTTTAAAACATTGACTTTATGAAAAAACTATGTTATAATATGCTTAAACCACAAATATGCTTAAACCACAAGGGCGTTAAGCTACATTGGTTTAAGTTTTGCTAACTGTATATGTATATGGACATCGACAAAATCAAGGCAAGCGTTGAGAATTAAAGGGAGAATAAAAACCGTAAACAGAAAAAATTATTTCGATATGCTTATCGAAAAATGAAAATTTAGCGGCTTAAATTTTTACCGCAGATACGTCGCCCGACACATAGTGTAAATTTAGAACACGTTGCAAGCATTGACAGCAAGATGAAATAATTTTCGTGTCATATTTTGATGAAAATCTTAAAATTTAAAGATTAAAATCTTATTCTTTTTCTATAAATCTATTTATTTTCAGACTTATTGAAACATAAAGAAAACCGCTGTATACTGCTAAAAATGCAACATACAGCGGTTTTTACAATAACGCGGATTGAGAGATTTGAACTCTCGCACCGGTTTCCCGACCTACTCCCTTAGCAGGGGAGCCCCTTCACCACTTGGGTAAATCCGCATACAAAATATGGCGGAGAGGGTGGGATTCGAACCCACGTGCCCGTTAAGGCAAACGGTTTTCAAGACCGCCTCGTTATGACCGCTTCGATACCTCTCCATTTTTATTTTATTCACGTCGTGTCTTACGACTTTTATATTATATCACAGCATACAGAAAATGTCAAGTTTTTTTGATGACGAAGAATTGAAAATTTTTTATGATTTTTTTGTATAATATGACTATAAAAAGTTTTTCCGTCAGGTGGTCAGAGTATATTGACAAGAATGAAAAATTATGATAAAATTAACATATCGTTCTGATAAAATGAAAATTGTGAGGTGCTGATATGGAACCAAAGTATAAAAGAATATTATTAAAAGTAAGCGGTGAAGCGTTGGCAGGTGAAAAGAAAAGCGGTCTGAACTTCAATATTATAATGGACATCTGCAAAAGCATCAAAAAGTGTGCTGATGCAGGGGTTCAGGTTGCAGTTGTTGTAGGCGGAGGAAATTTCTGGCGTGGACGTTCAAGCGGTGCTATGGACAGAACACGTGCCGATCATATAGGTATGTTGGCAACTGCCATGAATGCCCTCGCTCTTGCGGATTGTCTTGAAGCTCTCGGTTGTGTTGTACGTGTACAGACTGCCATTGCAATGCAGCAAGTAGCAGAACCATATATTCGCAACAAAGCTGTAAATCATCTGAATAAGGGCAGAGTTGTTATTTTCGGATGTGGTACGGGTAATCCGTTTTTCTCAACAGATACGGCGGCATCTCTCCGTGCGGCTGAAATAGAGGCTGATATTTTCCTGAAAGCTACTCTTGTTGACGGTGTTTATGACAAAGACCCGCATAAATATGACGATGCCAAAAAATACAACACACTTACTTTCAGTCAGGTTCTTAGTGAGGAACTTGCAGTCATGGACAGCACAGCGGCTACAATGTGCCGTGATAACAGAATGAAAATGCTTGTGTTTGACCTCTCACGCCCTGACAATATATATGATGCAGTTATGGGCAAGGAAGTAGGAACAATAATTTCAGAAGACTGATTGCCGTTATACTTTACTTGACATAAACGGAAAAATATGTTATTATAAGTATACGATAATTAAACATCATGAAAATTATGAAAGGGACAAAAAATAAAATACTGAATAGTGGCAGAGAATGTCACCGGAAAGGACTTAAATTATAATGAAAGAACAAATGAATCTTACAAAAGAAAAAATGAAAAAGAGTTTGAATGCTCTTGGCAATGAATTTGCCTCAATCCGTGCAGGACGTGCAAATCCTGCTGTACTTGACAAAGTTCTTGTTGATTACTACGGAGCACCAACACCCGTAAACCAGATGGCAGCAGTTTCTGTTTCAGAGGCGAGAATACTTGTTATTCAGCCGTGGGACAGGTCATCAATAAAACTTATTGAAAAGGCTATTCAGGCGTCAGACATAGGAATAAATCCTACAAATGACGGCACTGTTATTCGCCTTGTATTCCCTCAGCTTACTGAAGAAAGGCGTAAAGAACTTTGCAAGAGTATAAAAAAGTATGGTGAAGAATGTAAAGTAACAATACGTTCAATCAGACGTGATGCTATGGAAAAATTCAAGGCAATGAAGAAAAATTCCGAAATCACCGAGGACGACCTCAAAGACTGCGAAAAGAAGGTTCAGAACCTTACAGATACATTCTGTGCAGATGTTGACAAGGCTGTTGCAGATAAAGAAAAAGAAATTATGACAGTCTGATTGGAGAAGTATGGCGTTATTTAATAAAAAAGAAAGGGAAGAACAGTCTCTGCCGGCTGTTCTCCCTCAACACGTCGGATTTATAATGGACGGTAACGGACGATGGGCAAAAAAGCGTGGTTTACCACGTTCATTCGGACACCGTGAGGGTGCGAAGAATTTCAAGAAAATAGTACGATATTGTAAAGATATAGGACTTAAAAATATTTCATTCTATGCTTTTTCAACTGAAAACTGGCAAAGACCGGCAGATGAAATAAATACTATTATGGAGCTTTTCCGTGATTATATTGTCGATGTAAGAAACTTCCTCAGTGAGAATACAAGAATGATTTTTCTCGGGGATAAATCGGCATTCGATGAGGACTTACAGGAAAAAATGATAAAACTTGAACAGGATACTGCCCACTATACAGAAATGAATCTTATGATGGCTGTAAATTACGGCGGTCGTGATGAAATTGCCCATGCGGCACGCCTGCTTGCACAAAAAGCAAAAGACGGTGAAATAAACCCTGAAGACATAACAGAACAGTCAGTAGCCGATAATTTGTATACAGCAGGTTTTCCTGATGTTGATTTGCTTATACGTCCAAGCGGTGAACTCAGATTATCAAATTATTTAATATGGCAGTGTGCATATGCGGAATATTATTTCACGGACGTTTTATGGCCTGATTTCAGTGCGAAAGAACTTGATAAAGCATTGATTGAATTTCAGAACCGTAACAGACGTTTCGGGGGTGTATGATAATGCTTACAAGAATTATTTCGGGAGCGGTCGGCATTCTGATAATGGCGGTGGTACTGTACTTCCACGATACAATAGTACTGCCGATAGCAGTGGCATTTATAATAGCCGTCATGCTGTACGAACTGTTAAGAGCCGTAAATATGCATAAATGTACACCTGTTCTGATTGCGTCGGAAATCTGCGGTATAGTTACGCCGTTTATTCATGCGGTGTCAGGAGTAACTTATACAGACTATGCAGGCGGTTCCAAATTACCTTACAGTGCAATAAAATTGGACATTGGTCTGATTAATTATTTTGTGTCATTTGCAGTAACGTTGCTGTGTGCATTTGTTATATTTGTTACGTGGCTGAAAAAGCACAAGGAAATCCGCTATGAACAGGTATTCTTTGTACTTGCCGTCATGATACTTGTACCGCAGGCTATGTCTGCAATTATACGTATTCATAATTTTAGTGAAAAAGAAGGTCTTTTCCTGCTCATAATGGGTCTTTGCGGTGCATGGATTGCCGACACGGGGGCGTATTTTTCGGGCGTTGCACTTGGCAAGCACAAACTTTGTCCCGAAATCAGTCCGAAAAAGACTGTTGAGGGTTTTATAGGCGGTATTCTTACAACCGGTATTGTGTACGCTGTAACTTTCTGTATATTTGCCGGTGGATTTGATATAAGATTTGCACTGTTTGCGTTTATTACGGGAGCGGTGTGTGCGGTTATTGGAACAGTAGGAGACTTGTCTGCATCAATGGTAAAAAGACAGATAGGTTTCAAGGATTACGGCAAAATTATGCCCGGTCACGGCGGTCTTATGGACAGGTTCGACAGCGTATTGTTCGTACTGCCGACATTCTACGCATTTATTGTAATGTATTCTGTATTTTCTCTATTATAAAAATCACGAAAGGAGACTAAACGTTATATTATACGGGTAGTCCCTTTTCGCATTTCAGCAGGAAATTTTCATATAATTTTTTAAGGAGGTTATAATAATAATGAATAAAACAGTTTCTGTTTTAGGCTCGACAGGTTCAATCGGTACACAGTCACTTGAAGTCTGCGAAAAACATGGTTTCAGAGTTCTCGGACTTTCTGCCAACAATAATATTGACCTGCTCGAACAACAGACAAGAAAATTCAAGCCGGAATATATCTGTACCTATAACAAAGAAAATTATTCGGAACTTAAAAAGCGTCTTTCAGATACAGGCGTTAAAGTTCTCTGTGATATGGACGGACTTTGTGAAATATCATCTCTTGAACAGAATGACATTGTATTAAATTCAGTTGTCGGAATGGTAGGACTTCTTCCCACTCTTACAGCCATAAATGCCGGAAAAGATGTTGCACTTGCAAACAAGGAAACACTCGTTGCCGGTGGTGAAATAGTCATGTCATCAGCAAAAGAAAAAGGAGTAACTATATATCCGGTTGACAGCGAACATTCAGCAATTTTTCAGTGCTTACAGGGAAACAAGAGGGAACAACTCAGTAAAATTATTCTTACAGCGTCGGGAGGGCCTTTTTTTAAAAAGACTTATGACGAATTGAAAAATGTCACTAAAGCCGACGCACTCAAACACCCTAACTGGAGCATGGGCAACAAAATAACAATAGATTCAGCAACACTTATGAATAAAGGTCTTGAATTTATTGAAGCTAAATGGCTTTTTGATTTAACGCCCGAACAAATTGAAATAGTTGTCCACAGACAGAGTGTTGTTCATTCAGCGGTAGAATATAACGACTATTCAGTAATTGCACAACTTGGCGTACCCGATATGAAAATACCGATTCAATACGCTCTTCTTTATCCTGACCGCCTTGAATGTCCTACAAAACGTCTTTCCCTTACAGATTACGGAAGTCTTACTTTTGAAAAACCTGACTATGAAACTTTCAAATGTCTTTCTTCTGCAATAAAGGCTATTAAACTCGGCGGTGCATATCCTTGTCTTGTCAATTCAGCAAATGAAGAGGCTGTAAAGGCATTCCTGAATGATGAAATAAAATTTATAGAAATAGGTGATATAGTTTCATCAGTTACGGAAAAATTCGCTCCCTCCCGTATAAATTGCTATGATGATGTTGTTAAAGCTGATAATTCAGCAAGAAATTACGTCCGTAATATTATAGGAAAATAAACGACTGAAAGGAGATAAACAGAAATGGGCATAATTATTGCAATAATAATTTTCGGACTTATAGTCACGGTTCATGAATTTGGTCATTTTATATGTGCAAAACTCAGTAAAGTAAATGTACTTGAATTTTCAGTAGGCATGGGTCCTAAAATAATACAGAAAAAAAAAGGTGAAACAATGTATTCTTTAAGGCTTTTGCCTGTAGGCGGATATTGTGCAATGGAGGGCGAAGACGAGGATTCAGACGACCCGCACAGTTTTCGGAGTGCTAAACTCTGGAAACGTATGGTAATACTTGTTGCCGGAGCAGGAATGAATTTTATTCTCGGATTTATAGCAATAGTTATAATGATGTCAATGCTTGGTTCTGTTCCGACTACTGAAATATCGGGATTCAGTGCTGTAGAACTTGAAGACGGTACTCTCGAACGGCGTGCAGAAAGTTATGATACAGGTCTGAAACATAACGACGTTTTCTATAAGATAGACGGAACACATATTTTCAGTATGCTTGACCTAAATTGCATTCTTCTGACATCTCCTACAAACGTTCATGATGTTACAGTTATACGTGACGGCAAAAAAACAGAAATAAAAAATGTAAATTTCGGGGACGCAAGCGGAAACGCTATAGATTTCGGACTTGTCCATGCCGAAAAAACACCCTTAAACATTATCAGCGGTTCGGGTAAAATGTTTATGTCAATGGGTCATATTGTTGAAATGTCGCTGAAACAACTTATTTCAGGTCAGGCAAAAAAAGAAGATGTTTCGGGACCTGTAGGTGTTGTCACTGCTATAAACGAAACCACCCAGGAAAGCGAAAACACAAAGGAAGCTGTTTTCAATATCGTATATATGACCGCCCTTATTACTATAAATATAGGTATATTCAATCTTCTGCCAATTCCCGGACTTGACGGCGGACGGCTTATTTTCTGTTTTATTGAACTTATCAGACGTAAGCCCGTAAAACCTGAACATGAGGGATATGTACACCTTGCCGGAATGCTCCTTCTTTTCGGTATAATGATTTTTGCAACATATAATGACATTGTACGTCTTATTACAGGAGGAAACAATTTATGAGAAATATAAAAACCGTAAAAGTCGGGAATTGTATACTCGACGGAAAACACATATATATACAGTCTATGCTTAACGCACGTTCGGACGATATTGAAGGAAGTGTAAAACAGGCTGTTGAACTTGAAAAAGCAGGCTGTGAAATTATACGTGCCGCTATACCTGACATGGAGGCTGTAAAACTTATTCCCGCAATAAAAGAAAATGTAAAAATTCCGCTTGTTGCAGATATTCATTTTGATTATAAACTTGCAATTGAATCAGCATATGCAGGCGTTGACAAAATCCGCATAAATCCGGGCAATATAGGCGGAAACGACAGAATAAAACAGGTTGTTGACGTATGCCGTTCAAGAAATATCCCTATAAGAATAGGTGTAAATTCAGGTTCTCTTGAAAAGGAATTACTTGAAAAATACGGTTCGCCAACTCCTGAAGCCCTTGTTGAAAGTGCATTGAAACACGCTGAACTTCTGGAACAGTTTGATTTTGATGATATTGTAATTTCAATAAAATCATCTGATGTAAACAGAATGATTTCTTCATATCGTCTTGCCGCTGAAAAATGCCGTTATCCTCTTCATCTCGGAGTAACAGAGGCAGGAACTGAAAGAATGGGAATTATTAAATCTGCTGTCGGAATAGGTTCTCTCCTCTGTGACGGAATAGGTGAAACTATACGTGTATCGCTTACAGATGACCCGATAAAAGAAATTTATGCGGCTAAAGATATTCTTAACTGTATAGGAAAGCGTGAATGTGTAAAACTTGTTTCATGTCCGACTTGCGGACGCACAAGAATAGACCTTGTAAAAATCGCTGAACAGGTAGAGAACGCCATAAAAGATATGAATAAAAATATAACTGTTGCTGTAATGGGCTGTATAGTAAACGGCCCCGGTGAAGCACGTGAAGCAGATATAGGAATTGCAGGCGGTAACGAATGTGCAGTTATCTTTAAAAAAGACGGTTCACAACGGAAAATCAAAGAGGAGGATATTGTCAGTGAGCTTTTAGCAGAGATTGACAAACTTTAAGTATGAATATAAATTTAGCTGAATTTTTAAAAGAATATTGCAATGAAATCCCTGAAAGCATACGATGCGGTGAAATTTTCAAACTTACATATTCCGAAAAACTTGACAGTATGACTTTCTTTGCATTCTTTAAAAATCTTATTCCGAGCAGTGATATATTTGCTTTTGAAAAAGCGGTTGAAAAAGCGGTCAAGGTGGACAGAATCCGCCTTGCTTGCCGTTATCCGTCTGAGATTTTCGGAAAAAAATGTTATAATCAACTGATAGAATTACTTAAAAGAGATATTAACGTAAATGGTTTTCTTGACGATGCGGACGTTAAATTCAGTGAAGATACAATTTCAATAAATCTTGCACATGGTGGAAGAGATATGCTTGAACAATATCATTTCTGCCGTTCTTTTTCACGGCTTATATATAATCAATTCGGAGTTGAAATGAAAATAGAACTGAACGGCGGGGAAACTTCATCTGTTGAATATAATGAAATGATTGAAAAAGCAGAATCTGAAATGCCTGACTATAATTCACAGTTTGTACAAAATGAACCGGAATATCAGCCACCTATACAAAGTCAACCGATTGATATTACTTCACTTGATACTGAATTTGACAAAGAGTCTGCCGAAATAGTAATAGGAAAAGCAATACGCAATGAACCTGTTCCCATTTCTGAGGCTGTACAGCGTTTAGGCGAAAAGCTCGTTGTTGTAGGTGATATTTTTGCATCTGAATTGAAAGAACTGAAAACAGAAAAAACAGTATTTACTTTTGATATTACCGATTACAGCGGTTCTCTGAAAATAAAGATTTTTGTAAAGAATGAGGAAGTTAAAAACACAAAGATTTCATCTCTTAAAAAAGGCGAAACTATTCTTGTTTCAGGAAAAATTGACTTTGATACTTTTGCACATGATATAATTATATTCCCCGATTCGATAATAAAAGTAAAAAGAATACCTAAAATGGACAACTACCCCGAAAAACGTGTTGAGTTACATTGTCACACGAATATGTCGGCAATGGACGCAGTAACAGACCCCGTCACACTTATAAACAGGGCGGCAATGTGGGGGCATCAGGCTATGGCAATTACAGACCACGGTGCAGTTCAGGCTTTTCCCGACTGTATGTATAATATGCCGAAAAATTTCAAAGTAATTTATGGCTGTGAGGCTTACGTTGTGAATGACCTTGACCGACCGCTTATTCTGAAAAATCCCGACAGCAGAAGTATAAATGACGAAATTATTATTTTTGACGTTGAAACAACAGGGTTGAGTTTTTCAGGTGACAGACTTACGGAAATAGGAGCGGTAAAACTCAGGAATTTACAAGTAATAGATACTTTCAATACAAAAGTAAACCCCGAAAAGGATATTCCCGAAAATATTACAGAACTTACAGGAATAAGCAATGAAGATGTAAAAGATGCTCCGAAAGAAAAAGATGCAATACTGAAATTTATGAAATTCTGCGGTGAAAATCCCGTACTTGCGGCACATAATGCAAATTTTGACACGACGTTTATCAATGAAGCCTGCAAAAGAAACGGCATTGAATTTAAATATAATTGGATTGATACTCTTATTCTATGTCAGATAATGTTGCCCGAAATTGCAAGGCACAAATTAAATTATGTTGCGAAAAAACTCAAACTCGGAAAGTTTGACCATCACAGAGCATCAGATGACGCTCTTATGCTTGCTAAAATATATATTGAACTCGTCGGACGGCTTATAAGCGACAAAAAAATTGAAACTCTCAACGACCTTAACACAAAAGCAGGTCAGGTTGATGTCAAGAAACTGAAAGCTTATCATCAGATTATTCTTGTTCGTAATCAGGCAGGACTTAAAAATCTCTACAGGCTGGTATCTTACAGTAATCTTGACTATTTCTATAAAAAACCGCTTATTCCGAAATCCGTCTTACAGTCGCACCGTGAGGGGCTTATTTTCGGAAGTGCGTGTGAAGCAGGCGAATTATTTCAGGCAATGCTCAATAATAAATCTGAAGAAGAAATTGAACGCCTTGCAAAATTCTATGACTACCTTGAAATTCAGCCTATATGCAATAATGAATTTATGATACGTGACGGAACAGCAGAAAATGAGGAAGAACTGCGGAATTATAACAGACGTATTGTCACACTGGGTGATAAACTCGGCATTCCCGTATGTGCAACTTGTGACGTTCATTTTATAGACCCTAAAGACGCAATTTACCGTAAAATTATCCTTGCAAGTATGGGTTTCAAAGATACTGAAAATCAGGCTCCCCTTTATTTCAGAACAACAGAAGAAATGCTTGCGGAATTTCAGTTTCTCGGAGAAGAAAAGGCGAAAGAAGTCGTTATTACAAATACAAATATGATTGCTGACATGATTGAAGTTGTAAGACCTATTCCGAAAGGAACTTTTACACCGACAATTGACGGTGCAGAAGAAGAACTGAAAAAAATTACTCATGAAAAAGCACATGAAATATATGGCGACCCTTTGCCCGAAATAGTCGAAAAACGTCTTGACAGGGAACTTTCATCAATTATAAAACACGGTTTTTCTGTTCTCTATATAATCGCACAAAAACTTGTATGGAACTCTGTTGAAAACGGCTATCTCGTCGGTTCAAGAGGTTCTGTAGGTTCATCTTTTGTTGCATCAATGGCGGGAATATCAGAAGTAAACCCTTTACCGCCTCATTATGTATGTCCTGAATGTAAACACAGCGAATTTCTGACAGATGGAAAATATGGTTCAGGTTTTGACCTACCGCCGAAAAAATGCCCCGACTGCGGTGCTGATATGTTTCGTGACGGTCACGACATTCCGTTTGAAACTTTCCTCGGATTTGACGGCGACAAAGCCCCTGATATTGACCTTAATTTTTCAGGTGAGTATCAGTCACAAGCACACCGTTACACAGAACAGCTTTTCGGAAAATCAAACGTTTTTAAGGCAGGAACAATTTCTGCCGTTGCTGATAAAACTGCATACGGCTATGTGAAAAAATATTGTGATGACAACGGTATAACACTGAATAATGCCGAAATGAATCGCCTTGCAATGGGTTGTACAGGCATAAAAAGGACAACAGGTCAACACCCCGGCGGAATGGTTGTTGTACCGTCCGACTATGAAGTTTATGATTTTACCCCCGTACAACATCCTGCTGATTCGACTGATTCGGAAGTTATTACAACACACTTTGACTTCAATTCTTTACATGACACAATACTTAAACTTGACGAACTCGGTCATGTTGTTCCGACTCTTTATAAACATCTTGAAGATTTGACCGGCAAAAAAATAAAGGACGTTCCGACTTCAGACCCCGATGTTATAAAGATGTGTACTGATTGCAGTGTTCTCGGAGTAACACCGGAAGAAATATATTGTAAGACGGGAAGTCTCGGTATACCTGAAATGGGTACAAATTTCACAATACAGATGCTACTTGATGCAAAGCCTACTAAATTCAGCGACTTTTTGCAGATTTCGGGGTTATCTCATGGTACTGACGTATGGCTCGGAAATGCAAAAGATTTGATTGAACAGAAAATATGCACTATTTCTGATGTTATAGGAACCCGTGACAGTATTATGACATATCTGTTATATAAAGGAGTTCCGCCGAAAGATGCTTTTCAGATTATGGAATGGACACGTAAGGGAAAAGCTCCGAAAAATTTTACTCCCGAACTTATCGAAATGCTTAAAAGTCATGATGTTCCCGACTGGTATATTGAAAGCTGTCTGAAAATAAAATATATGTTCCCTAAAGCCCACGCCGCCGCATATGTAATTGCAGCTATAAAACTCGGCTGGTTCAAACTGTATATGCCGCTTGAATATTATTCTACATATTTTTCGGTGAGGGGAGAGGACTTTGACGCTGAACTTGCAGTACAGGGAAAAACAGCAGTACGTGCAAGAATTGAAGAACTCAGAGAACTCGGAAACAGCCGTTCCAAAAAGGAAAATGACCTTTATGACATTCTGCTTATAACAAATGAAATGCTTTCAAGAGGATTTGAATTTCTGCCGATTGATATTTTTAAATCTCATGCTGTTGACTATCTGATTGAGGACGGCAAACTAAGAATACCATTTTCAGCAATGAACGGCGTAGGTGCAAACGTTGCAATGGATATATACGAAACGGTACAGAAAGGCGGTTTTATTTCAATAGACGAATTTCAACAAATGAGCAGTGCGTCAAAAACAACAATAGATATGATGAAAACAATAGGTGCTTTTGGTGATTTGCCCGAATCTGCACAATTATCATTCTTTTAACTTGACTTTGTGTTGTTAATGTGTTATCATATTATCATGTTATCATGTTAGCACGCTAAAGTGATTGGAGGACTTATGAAAAATTATGACCTTATTACTCCCGAAGGAACTAAAGATTATCTTTTCGGTGAGTCTATTGTAATACGTGATATTGAAAATAGTCTTGTCCGTATTTTCAAAAGTCACGGATATAGTGAAATGATTACACCCGGACTTGAATTTTATGATGTATTCAATCTTAATTCACGTTATTTCCCGCAGGAAAATTTATACAAGCTGACAGACAGCAAGGGCAGACTGCTTGTCATGCGTCCTGATAATACTATGCCCATAGCAAGAGTAGTTGCAACACGTCTGAGAGATGCTGTATTACCGCTGAAACTTTTCTACAATCAGACAGTTTACCGCACAGAACCAGCACTTAAAGGCAGAAGCGATGAAATAGTACAGACGGGAATTGAACTTATAGGTTCACAGCTTAAAATGGCAGACCTTGAAGTTATTTCAACGGCTGTCACATCGCTTAAATCGTTCGGCATGGAATTTTCGCTTGAAATCGGTCATATAGGTATTTTCAAGGAACTTGTCGGAAGGCTTGAAGTTTCCGATAAAATAAAGGAAGAAATCCGTATGCTTATTGAAACGAAAAATTTCCCTGCTCTTAATGACCTTCTCGACACTCTCGGAAACAGTAGTATTACAAATGCACTTAAAAGTTTACCTGCTCTTTTCGGCGGTGAGGAAGTATTTGAAAAGGCAGAAGAAATTATGCCCGACGAAAATATAAAACGTCTGCTTGATGAACTCCGTGAAATTTATTGTGATGTTGCTGAATTTTGCGGAAACGACGGCGAAATAACTGTTGATTTGGGTCTTGTAAATAAAACAGACTACTACACCGGAATTATTATCAAAGGATATTTAAAGGGACATGGTGAAGAAGTAATTTCAGGCGGACGCTATGACAGGCTTATTTCTGAATTTGGCTATGATATTCCGGCAGTCGGTTTTGCGGTAAATATAAACGCAGTAGCGAAAGTTATAGAAAAAAACGGGGTTATTCCGTCTATGCCTAAAATTGATGCTGTTGTATATGCGGAAGAGGGTTTTGAAGTTGCTGCTATAAAAACAGCAAATGAACTCCGTGAGCAGGGTCTTATAGTTGAAAACGCACTTTTCAGTGATATTGAATCCGTCCGTGAATACGCTAAAGAAAAGAAAATCTCAAGAGTTGTTGTTATTGACAGCGATAATCAGGAGGATTTTGAAGATGAATAAACCAATAAGAATAGCTCTCACAAAGGGCAGACTTGAAAAAGATACAGTCGGACTTTTTGAGAAACTCGGTTTTGACTGTACGGCAATACATGAAAAGGGCAGAAAGCTTATTCTCCCTGTTCCCGATGCAAATATAGAAGTAGTCCTCGCAAAAGCTAACGATGTTATAACATACGTTGAACACGGTGTGTGCGATATGGGCGTTGTCGGCAAGGATACTATCATGGAAATGAACGGCAAGTTTTTTGAACTTGTTGATTTGGGATTCGGTCGTTGTAAGTTTGCACTTGCAACAAAAAAAGGCTATGATTTTTACAGCGGTTACGGTGTAAAGACTATAGCTACAAAATACCCGAACGTCGCAAGAAATTTCTTTGAAAAAAAAGGAATGGACACTGAAATAATAAAAATTGAAGGTTCTGTTGAACTTGCTCCGCTTCTTGAACTTGCTGACGGAATTGTCGATATTGTTGAAACGGGTACAACGCTTAAAGAAAACGGTCTTGAAGTAATTGAAGATGTCGCACCTATTTCAGCAAGACTTATTGTAAATACAGTAAGTCTTAAACTCAGAAGAAACGAAATAGACAGATTGATTACACTTATAGAAAAGGAGCTGTAAAATGAAAAAGATTTATGCAAACGGTAAAGATGAAGTTGCTTTTCTTGATGAACTTAATAAAAGAGCAGGCGAAACAAATAAAAAAGTTACTGAAACAGTTTCGGCTATTATTGAGGACGTAAAGGAAAACGGCGACGATGCCGTAAAAAAATATACACTTAAATTTGACGGAAATCTTCCGCAGTACTATGAAGTGCCAAGAGAAGTAATAAATGATGCACTTACAGAGGCTGATACGGATTTTGTCAATGCACTGCTTAACGCACAGGAAAATATTGCCGATTTTCACAACAGACAAGTTGAACAGGGTTTTATAAATCCAAAGGAAAACGGCGTTATTCTCGGACAGAGAATCAGAGGTCTTGAAAGAGTCGGACTTTATGTTCCGGGCGGTACTGCTGCATATCCGTCAAGCGTACTCATGAATGCAATACCGGCAAAAATTGCAGGCGTAAAGGAAATTATAATGGTAACTCCACCGCTTAAAGATGGTACACCAAATAAAGATATACTTGTTGCGGCTGCTATATGCGGAGTTGACAGAATATTCATGTCAGGCGGTGCACAGGCAATTGCCGCTCTTGCATACGGTACAGAGGAAATTCCTAAATGCGATAAAATAGTAGGCCCCGGAAATATATATGTTGCAACAGCAAAAAAACTTCTCTATGGAACAGTTGATATTGATATGATTGCAGGGCCAAGCGAAATTCTTGTAATGGCTGATGATACGGCTAATCCGAAATTTGCGGCGGCTGACCTTATGTCACAGGCTGAACATGATAAATTGGCATCTTCAATAATGATTACAACAAGTGAAAAACTTGCTGATGAAACAATTGCTGAAATAAACCGTCAAAAAGAATATCTCTCAAGAAAAGAAATTATCGAAAAATCACTTGACGGCTACGGAGCAGTAATTATTGCCGACAGCCGTGAAAAAGCTGTTGAACTCGCCAACAGAATAGCACCCGAACACCTTGAAGTGCTTATGAAAAATCCTATGGAACTTCTCGGAAGTCTTGATAATGCCGGTTCTGTATTCCTCGGACATTATGCAAGCGAACCGCTCGGCGACTATTTCGCAGGCCCTAACCACGTACTCCCGACAAGCGGTACAGCAAGATTCTTTTCGCCACTCGGTGTAGCAAGTTTCACAAAGCGTTCAAGCTATATCTACTACACAAAAGAGGCTCTTGAAGAAGTTAAGGACGATATTGTCCTGATAGCTGAAAAAGAAGGTCTGACCGCCCACGCAAACGCTATTAAAGTACGTTTTGAATAATTTACTGAAAGGCAGTTGTTAAAATGAATAATAGCAAATGGGAAAAAAATGTCCGCCGGGTTGTTCCGTATACACCCGGCGAACAGCCGAAAGAAAAGGATATTATTAAATTAAATACAAATGAAAATCCATATCCGCCTGCTCCGTCAGTCCGTGAAATACTTGATAATTTTGATGTTTCACAGATGCGTCTTTATCCGAACCCCGATTCTGAAATTCTTGTAAATGCAATTGCTGAACGCTATCGTTTAAAGCCCTCTCAGATATTCGTCGGAGTGGGTTCAGATGATGTTATTTCAATGGCGTTTATGACGTTTTTCAATTCAGATAAGCCGATACTTTTTCCCGACATTACATATTCTTTCTATGATGTATGGGCAGATGTTTACCGCATTCCGTACAGAAATTGTCCCCTCCGTGAAGATTTCACAATAAACCCCGATGACTATAAAACAGAAAACGGCGGTATAATTTTCCCTAATCCGAACGCACCGACAGGTGTTCTTGAAAGTGTTGACATGATAGAAGATATTATAAAATCAAATCCCGATTCAGTCGTGATGATTGACGAAGCATATATTGATTTCGGCGGAAAAAGCTGTTTACCCCTTATTGAAAAATATGACAATCTGCTTGTTATACAGACATTTTCAAAATCACGTTCTATGGCGGGAATGAGAATAGGCTTTGCAATGGGTAACGAAAAACTTATAAAATATATGAATGATGTAAAGTTTTCTGTAAATTCCTACACAATGAATACTATAACACAAATATGCGGTGCGGAAACAGTGCGTGACGAAAAATATTTTACTGAAACAGTAAACAAAATAATAAATACCCGTGAATATTCAAAAAAGAAATTGGCTGAACTTGGTTTTGAAATGACAGACTCAATGAGTAACTTTATTTTTGCAAGACACAAAATAAAAGCGGAATATATTTTTGAGGAACTGAAAAAGCGTAAAATTTTCGTCCGCTACTGGAATAAGCCGAGAATAAATAATTATATGAGAATTACAATAGGTACTGAAACGGAAATGAATGCATTATTTAAGGCACTGGAGGAAATTGTTCATGAGTGATTTTATAAGAAAAGGCAGTGTAAACCGCACAACTAAAGAAACAGATATAAAAGTATCTGTAGTTCTTGACAATAAGGGAAACGCTGATATATCAACGGGAATAGGCTTTTTTGACCATATGCTGACAGCACTTTCAGTACATAGCGGAATAAGCATTACCGCTAAAATAAAAGGTGATTTGCACGTTGATTGTCATCACACAATAGAAGATACAGGAATCGCTCTCGGTTACGCTCTCGGACAGGCTCTCGGGAATAAGTCGGGAATTGTGCGTTATGGTACGGCATATATACCTATGGACGAATCTCTTGCTATGGCAAGTCTTGACCTCAGCAACAGACCGTTTCTTGTTTTCAACTGCGATTTTACTAATCAGTCGTGCGGTGATTATGATTTGTGCATGACGGAAGAATTTTTCCGTGCGTTTGCTTTCAATTCGGGAATGACACTTCATATAAATATGCTTTACGGAAATAACGACCACCACAAGGCAGAAGCAATATATAAAGCAGTCGCACACGCATTGAAAAAAGCTATTGCCTATAATTCAGACGGTGCTGTACTTTCAACAAAGGGGGTTTTGTAAATGATTGCAATAATTGACTACGGAGCAGGGAATATTTTCAGTGTAAAAAATGCCCTTGACTATCTCGGGCTTGAAAGTGAACTTGTTTCAGATGCAGAAAAAATAAAATCGGCTGATGCTGTAATACTTCCGGGAGTAGGTGCTTTTCCGTCAGCAATGAAAATGCTTGAAAATTCCGGGCTTGTCGAAACGATAAAAGAAGAGGCTGTTAAAAAGCCGTTTCTCGGTATATGTCTCGGAATGCAGTTGATTTTTGAAAAAGGCTATGAATTTGAGGAATGCGACGGTCTGGGACTTATAAAAGGTTCAGTGCGTAAAATGGAAAGTGAAAGTTTAATTATACCTCATATGGGCTGGAATAAGCTTGAAAAACTCAATGACTGCAAACTGCTTGAAAATATAGGTGATAATGAGTATGTGTATTTCGTACATTCATATAAAGCAGAATGTGCGGACAGTGATATTTCCGCATACTGTGAATATGGCGGACGGGTTCCCGCACTTGTCCATGACGGAAAATATGTATACGGGGCACAATTCCACCCTGAAAAAAGCGGTGAAACGGGTCTGAAAATACTTAGAAATTTCGGAGGTCTTATATGATTATTTTACCGGCAATTGATATTAAAGACGGCAACTGCGTCAGACTTTTCAAGGGGGATTTTTCAACAGTCGAAAAAGTCGCCGGCGATTACCTTGAAACTGCAAAGAGTTTTGAAAAAGCAGGTGCTGAATGGATTCATATGGTTGACCTTGACGGTGCAAAAGAGGGAAGACCTGTAAACACAAAGATTTATACTAATGTTGCCGAAAAAACTAACCTGAAAGTTGAACTCGGCGGAGGTATCAGAAGTCTTGAAACTATTCAGGAATACTTGAATATGGGCATTACAAGGGTAATTCTCGGTTCTGTTGCACTTAAAAATCCGAAACTCGTAAGCGATGCAGTTGAAAAATTCGGTAGTGAAAAAATTGTTGTCGGTATTGATGCAGTAAACGGCATGGTTGCGACTGAGGGCTGGCTTGAATCTTCCGATGTGAACTATATTGAACTTGCTGATAAAATGATTTCCGCAGGCGTTAAATATTTTATCTTTACCGATATTTCAAAGGACGGTACGCTTTCAGGCGTGAATACAGAACAGCTTAAAGCACTTTCTGATGCTACAAAAGGTCGTGCCGATATAGTCGCAAGCGGTGGAGTTCATACAATGGCGGACATCATTGCCTGCAAAGAAATGGGCTTGTACGGTACTATATGCGGTAAATCTATTTACAAAGGCACTCTTGACTTGCGTGAGGCTATTGAATACGCTGTCAGGTGATTTAGAAAAACGTTAATATAATAGAATAAATCGAAATTCAGAGGATGAGAATATGGCTTTTATCGGGTTATTGTTTGTATTGTTGATTGCAGTTGTAATAGTTTTGATTATCGGAATAGCTCCTATTATTATTGGAACAATTCTATACAATAAGACAGACCATAAAAAAATAGGAATTGCTTTAAGAATATTGGGGTACATAACTTTAATTCCCTCAATTGTTATAGGTGTGTTGATGGCGAGTGTTATGTTTCATAAATGATTTAAAGGAGAACTGAAAAATATGAGCTATGGTGTCGGAGGTTGGGCTTACTTGACTTTAGAAAATGAAAGTATCGTCCAATACAAATATGGAAGTTTTGACTGGAATGTTCCTGAACATTACAACGATGACAAAATATGCGATGGTAAAATAACTATACATAAGGATTTGTTTTCAAAATTCCCTGAAAGAAGCCAATGGGGATTAAAAAGAGTAATAGAAGTCAGGAATTGTAGTAATTGCTGGTCGAAAACTACAGATGAATTTGAAATAGACTTTGTTGCACTCGGCTTGATAGGTAAAATATTCAGGGAATACGACATCAGTAATTTATTTCCGGAAAAATGTACTTTCTGTAAATAAAAACAACTATTTTGATTTATAAAAAGGAGGATTGAAAAAATGCTTGCAAAAAGAATAATACCGTGCCTTGATGTGAGGAACGGAAAAGTTGTAAAAGGCGTGAATTTTGAGGGTGTGCGTGATGTAGGCGACCCCGTGGAATGTGCAGAAGAATATAATAAACAGGGTGCGGACGAAATTGTATTTTATGATATTACTGCATCTTTTGAGGGCAGGGGAGTTTTCCTCGACGTTGTAAGGGAAACCGCTAAAAAAGTATTTGTACCGCTTACAGTGGGCGGAGGCATAAAGACAGTTGACGATATAAGGGAGACTTTAAGAGCCGGTGCGGATAAAGTTTCCGTAAATTCGCAGGCTGTTAAAAATCCACAGCTTATTAAAGATGGTGCTGATATTTTCGGCAGTCAGTGTATATGCGTTGGAATCGACGCTAAAAAAATCGCCGACCATAAGTGGACGGTTTACATAAACGGCGGACGTGTTGACATGGGTATTGACCTTATTGACTGGGTTCACCGGATTGAACAGCTCGGAGCAGGTGAAATATGTCTTAACTCAATAGATGCCGACGGTACTAAAAACGGTTTTGATATTGAGATGCTGAAAGCAGTTTGCGACAATTGCAGTATACCTGTAATTGCAAGCGGTGGGGCAGGCAAAATAAACGACTTTGAGGAAGTCTTTGAAAAAACAGGGGCAACTGCTGCACTGGCGGCTTCACTGTTCCATTTCAAAGAACTTACCGTACAGGAAGTAAAAAACTACTGCCGTAACAGAAATATTACAGTGAGATGAAGAAAATTCAAAAAGTATACCCGTTTTTATACGGAATATTTGGCAGTCTCGGATTGTTATGCTATGCAAATGTTTTCTGTGTATTGTATTATAAAGTTTCCGAACACCCCTATGCACACCCGTTCTGTGTTGTTGCGGGAAGTCTTTCACTTATAATATGCCTTGCGGTATTCTGTATGGATATAGTGTCATTAATGGGCGAGGAAAAAAAGTTACGCAGGTTATTGACTGAATTTCTGATAACTCTTGTTTCATTCGTCGGCTTTATATTCATATGGTCGGGACTGTGGAAATTTGTAAGTAATTTTATAATGTATTGGGAGTGGTAGTAAATTGAAAATAGTGTATAAAGATACACACGACTTTAGCAGTGAACAGCTTGAAGATTTATTCCTGTCTGTTGAATGGTCGTCGGGTCACTATCCCGATAAACTTGTTACGGCAATGAGAAATTTTGAAACGGTATTTTCCGCATGGGACGGCGATAAACTTGTCGGCATGATATGTGCAATGGACGACGGAATTATGACAGCTTATGTACATTATCTGCTTGTAAATCCCGAATATCAGGATAAACATATAGGCAGGGAACTTGTCGGAATGGTAAAGGAAAAATATTCTGATTATCTGAGAATTGCAGTTATTGCATATAATGCCGAACTGGATTTTTACGAAAACTGCGGATTTAAAAAATCAGATGATTCAAGTCCGATGTTTATAACGTCGCTGTGGACTTAGAAAGGAGAAAAAATGGTTAAAATTGATTTGAATGACCTTGACAAATTTTTCGTCAAGGGTGAACTTATTCCTGCAATCTGCTATGAGGTCAATACAAAAACAGTCCTCATGCTTGCATACATGAACAAGGAGAGCCTGAAAAAGACTCTTGAAACGGGATACACATGGTTCTGGAGCAGGTCAAGGCAGGAATACTGGAACAAGGGTGCAACTTCTGGACATTTACAGAAAGTCGTATCAATTTACGGTGACTGTGATAACGATACACTTCTTGTAAATGTTGAACAGACGGGCGTTGCCTGTCATACGGGAAGTTACAGCTGTTTCTTTAACGAAATCTATAACAATGAGGAGAATTGAAAAATGACTGTTTATGAAGAAATTTTTGAAGTAATCAAGGAAAGAAAAAAACAGTACGAAAACGGTACTTCCGCTGAAAATTCGTATACCTGTTATCTTTTCGACAAGGGCGTTGACAAAATCTGTAAGAAAGTCGGCGAGGAAGCAACGGAGACTGTTATCGCCGCAAAGAACGGTGACAACAACGAACTTATGAACGAAATCAACGATTTACTGTATCACGTTATGGTACTCTGTGCAAATCAGGGGCTTGAATGGTCGGACGTTGAAAAGGTTCTTGACGAGAGAAACGAAAAAATCGGTAATCTCAAGAAGTTCCATGAAGTTGACAAAAATACATAATTTATAAAAAAATATGGAGCAGGCATTAAAAACCTGCTCCGATTTTTTATGTTGTTTCTTTACGTATAACCGCACCAGTCGGGAAAGTCAAATCAGATTTGAATGAAAATTTCATCATAGCGTGGTTAGCAGTCTGAATCTGTTCACCGTTTTCGTCGTAAAGAGTATCAAGAATAAGTGTAACGGGCTTCTGAGACGGTGCAAGAAGTTCGACTGTATCGCCTGCAAAGAACCTGTTACGCTGTGTACAGTAAACAGTGCCGTTTTCGCACTTCTCAACAACTGCCACAACGTCGTAATTGCGTATATAACCGCTGTTTTCGTAGTACTGTGAATTTTCGGGAGTACCAAAGAAAAAGCCTGTGCAATATTGTCTGTGACTTACTTTATAAACTTCTTCACGAATCCAATCGGGAAGTACAAAATTGTCGGGATTTTTATAATATTCGTCAACCGCCATTCTGTAAGCGTTTGTAACTACTGTAACATAATATGCGGATTTTGCACGCCCTTCAATTTTCAGACTGTCAACACCTGCTGAAACGAGTTTGTCAATGTGTTCAATCATACACATATCTTTAGCGTTCAGAATATATGTGCCTTTTTCGTCCTCAAATATGGGATAAAATTCATTCGGTCGCTTTTCTTCAACAAGATGATACCCCCATCTGCACGGCTGGGCACATTCTCCACGGTTTGCGTCACGGTTTACAAGATACTGTGATAAAAGACATCTTCCCGAAAATGATACACACATAGCACCATGTACAAAAGTTTCAATTTCCATATGCGGGTTTGTCTTTGCACGGATTTCGGCTATTTCGTCAAGGGATAATTCTCTTGCGAGAACTATCCTTTTTGCACCCATGTCATATAATTCACGGGCTGTGACGTAATTTACAATACCCGTCTGTGTGGAAATATGGATTTCCATATCGGGGGCATATTTCTTTACAAGTGCAAGAAGACCTATATCAGCTACTATAAGTGCATCAACTTCCGCTTCTACAGCTTCACGGACGAATTGTTCAAACTGAGGTATTTCGCTGTTTCGTGGGAGAGTGTTGCAAGTAAGATAAACTTTTATTCCTTTTCCGTGTGCGGACTTTACCGCATTGACAAGTTGTTCAAAATCAAAATTAAGCGGAGATGAACGCATTCCGAATTGTTTTCTTCCGAGATATACAGCATCTGCACCATAATTTACAGCGGCGTTGAAACGTTCTTCATCACCTGCGGGAGCGAGAACCTCAACCATTTTCATTTTCAGCCATTTCGGCTGCCTCTGATGATGCTATATATTCGTCAACTTGCTGTTCAACCATTTCCTGATATGCATTATGTTCTTCAAGTGTTTCGGAGAAATAAGTCTGTCCTGTATAGATATTTGCAATAAAGAAGAAGTAATTGCTTTCAAATGCTTCAAGAACTGCGTCTATAGCCTCAATGCCCGGATTACATATCGCACCGGGAGGCAGTCCGGGACCTACATATGTATCATAGGCATCAATAACAGTTTTGTCGTATACATCCATTTTTGATTTAATAAATTCGGCATAGTTTGAAGTCGGGTCAGACTGCAACAGAGGGAAAATGTCGGGATTTCTTAATCTGTTCCAGAAAACAGAAGCAACGAGTGTCATTGTGTCTGTATTTGCGGCTTCTTTCTGTACGATTGAGGCAAATGTTATAAGCTGGTCAAGTGAAAGACCAAGACTTTCCATTCTTGCGTATCTTTCGTCCGTCATCTTGTTATCAAAGTTAAGATAAATTTTCTGACAAATTTGTTCGGGTTCCATATCTTCATAGAAGAAATACGTATCAGGGAATAAATAACCTTCCATTTTGTAGAATTTCAGTGAAGTATCTGTAGGAAGTCTGTTTTCAAATTCAAAACCAAGACCGCCCGAATTGAAATAGAAAATAAAATCATCTGCGGAACATATGTTATTTTCTTCAAGAATCTGTGCAGCCTCAAAGAGTGTTGAACCCTCGGGGAATGTAACTTCAATTGTTTCCTTTGTTTCGTCCTCAATTGTAGTAAGTTCGTTTATTATAGTCTCATAAGCCATATTGGGGCGTACAAAATGTTCACCTGCAATATAGAGTGAATCGGACTTTCTTAAACGGCTGAAAAGCTGGAAACATTCGGGTGACTTTATAATTCCCTCATCTTTCAGTATTGTTGCGATTTCTGCGGTAGTTGCTCCTTCGGGGACAACAATAAGATGTGTATTTTCACTTTTGCCTATACCGAGCATATCACGCCCGAAAGCAATAATGACGAGTGAAAGACATACCGAAACTGCAAATATAAACGTTGTAAGAATAATAATTCCGGGTAGTCTGCTTCTTCTTTTCTTTCTCTTCTTCTTTTTTCTTTTTCGTGGTACATCTCTTTCGGGAACATCATATTCTTCTTTTTCTTCTTCATAATCATCCGGGGCAAAGTCTGAATAATCGTCGTCATAATTTTCGTCATAATCTTCAGCGGAATCTTCTTCAACTTCCGTTTCTTCCGTAACGGTTGAATTTTCCTCATCAGATTCAGCGGAAATATTTTCATTGATATTTTCGCTGATATTTTCGTTAATATCTTCGTTTGTTACGTCCTTATCATCTTTGTTCTGCATGGCAGAATATCATCCTTTCTGGTGTTAAAATATAATCAGCCCTTATGTCATGTTGCATAGCAGGCAGATTTTCAGTAATAAGTTCTTCATAGGCGAATGCCATTGTATGTATATGAGGATATTCGGCAAGAAATCTGTCATAATATCCTCCGCCGTATCCGAGCCGTAAGCCGTCAGCCGTGAATGCAAGTCCCGGCAGTATACAAAGTGTACTGTTATTTATTTCGGGACGTGGCAGAGAAGCGTCAGGTTCATATATGCCGTACATACCTTTATGAAGTTCATCAGCGGATTTAACGGTGTGAAATGTCATAATGCCATCTTTTCGGGATAGCGGAAAAGCAACCGTATATTTTCCGAAAAGTTTTTCAGCGATAGACATTGTATCAATTTCAGTACCGAATGACGCATATAATAACACAGTGTCAATATTTCCGAGATATTTGAAAAAAGCATTTCGGATAAGAGTATCTTTTTCTGTTTTGCCTTTTATATTTTTTCTTATCTCTGAAAATTTTTTCCGCAGTATTTTTTTGTCGTCCATAATCAGTCAAAGAGAATAGCTTTACGCTGTCTGTCGCTTTCTTCTTTTGAAACAGCCTTTTCAACGAGTTTAAGACCAAATTCAATAGCTACGCCTGCTCCTCTTGCTGTAATGAAAATACCGTCCGTTTCAACGGCACTATCACATATAACAGCACCTTCAAGTTGAGTTTCAAAACCTGTATAGCATACAGCTTTCTTTCCGTTGAGTAAACCCTTATGACCGAGAATAGACGGGGCTGCACATATAGCACCGATAAATCTGTTGTTCTGTACGCAATAATCAATTGCTTTCTGAACATATTCAGATTTTTCAAGATTGAGAGTACCCGGCATACCGCCCGGCAGAACAATCATTTCAAGTTCTTCGTCAAGGCTTATTTCCTCAACGATAGTATCGGCAATAACGGGAATACCGTGAGAGCCTTTTATAATATTGTCGCCTACACCTACAGTAACGACATTTTTTCCTGCACGTCTGAGCAGGTCAACAGGGGCGAGGGCTTCGGTTTCTTCAAAACCATTTGCAAGAAAAACGTAAATCATGATAAAAAATTCCTTTCATTTAAAGTTGATAATGTATTTTTTCAGGAGAAAAACAGGGTGATATGACAGTTTTGCTTTTCGCAAGCCGTCAATACCGAGGTCTTCTTCACGGTTGATATATTCAAAGTCCGCAGCGGCAGACTTTGCAAACAAATTATTTATTGCGGTGTATATTCCGTCAAAATTTCTGTCAGCCTTTTCTATATGCACACAGAAAGTATCTGAATTAAGCTGTTCACCGATTGTTACCGCCGAAACTTTTCCGTCTGTGCGTATAATACCGCCTTTAAGACCGAGTTCACCGAAATAATTGAAATAAGTATTTATAGCATACTGTTCGGCAACAGATGAATAATTATCTTCCTGATACTTTTTATTATAGTCATCTGTACAGAAAGAAATACAGTCGTCAAAATCCTTTTCGGAAATCATCGAAAAAGTATATTCATATGACTGAAAATGCATTAGATGATTTCTTTTACTATGATATTTTTTTCCTGAAAGTCCGATAAGGTCAGACGAGCGGTATATATAATCCGAACCGTTGCGGTCATATTCATATGTGAAACTGTCGGGGAACATTTCTTTCAGCATATTAAGAGATTTTTCCGTAACTCCCGTAATACGCAAGGGAACACCAAGAGAAACAGTGTATTTTTTTAGTTCTGTAAAAAGTTCCCTGTAGTTTCCGTCACCTGACGGAAAAACGAAATAGGGAATATTTTCAATTGAATCGTAAGAACGAACAATATAAAAATCCTTATAAAATGAGATTTTTGAATCTGCAAGACGTTTCCACGCCATATTATTTGCAAAAGTATATTCACAACCCATAAAGTCGGATTTTCTCAGACATGAAGTTATACGTTCTTTGTCTGAAATACTTATATCCCTAAATTCAAGCATTTTTTCCCTCTGTATTTTTAAGATATTGTTCTCTCACCTGAACGATTTTTCCGCAAGTCATATTACCTTCAGGACATTTTCCGTCTGTAAAACATGAGGGACCCGCAAAACGGAAAATATCGGGAGCGACTTCAATGCATAATTTAAGCATTTCATCGGCAACGGCACGTATTTCCCACTGGGCACGCCTGCAACAGCGGTGACGGAAAAAATTGAAAAGTGAACGTACATTCATAGTAACTACAATTTTAGTTTCGCAAGCGTTGGGAAGTATAAAGCGAGCGTCTTCGTTTGCTGTTTTACGTGCTTTTGATAAAGCTTTTTTTTCGTCAAGACCCTCCGAAACAAGTCTTTTTTTGTGGCTTTCTGTGAGGAGGTCGGCAATTTTTTCATAGCTTTCTGTTATTTCATTCATTATGCGGTCAAATTCGCTTTTTGCTTCGGGTAATGCTTCAATTTCCGGAGGAGTGACAAATTCAAAACCGTTTTCATTGACGTACCGTTGACTTTTCTGTGAGTATGAGGCTATTCTGTGGCGTACAAGCTGATGAGAGCAGGCACGTGAAATTCCCTCAATACCGAATGTAAATGAAACGTGTTCCATAACGCTTTCATGACCGACAGAAACAAGCATATCAATAAAATTCTTAATTTTTTCTTCTGTAAGTCCTTCCCTTAATGAATCTATGTCACTGCTTGAATAACATAGCCTTGCGGCAGTTGCAACGAGCTTTTCAGGGTCGGGAGTATATGAAATAAGATTTACTTTCATTATTAAAACCTCCGGGTGTGAGAATACATATATTTCTATTTTACCATTTTTGAAGCTGTAAGTCAAGAATAAGCGAAATAAATTTATGGTAATTTTTGAAAATTGAAAACAAAGTGAAAGAATGAAAAAAATTTCCGTATAGGTATAGACATTTTCAGAAAAATGTTGTATAATAAAATAGTATCTGTAAATTTTACTAATCGGAGGAATGTTTAAAATGATAAAATTCAATAAATTTGTAGCATCGGCAGCGGCTTTTGCTCTTATGGCGGCGAGTGTCGGCTGTACTCCTACAATCGGCAGCGGAACTGAAATGGCAATGAACGCTGATGGTTATGATGTAAGTTCGGGTATGTTTATTTTTTATACTATTAAGGCTTATGAAGATGCCGCAAATATTTTACAGACAAAAAACGGCACTGCCCCTACTGTAAAGGAAGTGAAAAACGCACATATTGATAATGTTGAATCTAAAGAATGGATTCAGAACAAAGCAACTGAATATTGTGTTACAATTGCCGCTATTGAAAATGAATTTAAAAAAATAGGCGGACAGCTTTCAAGTGAGGAACTCACCGAAATAGACCAGTTAGCCGAAAGTATGGTTGATTCGGAACAGAGTAATATATATACGGAAAACGGTGTCGGCAAGGATTCATTAAAGGAAGTAATAAGTGCAACGGGCAGCGGTTCTAATTATTATGGTGAGTATGAATATATGCAGAAGTATATATTTGACTATTATTACGGCTTTGACGGAGAAAAAGGCTGTTCGGAAGAAGAACTGAAGGATTATTTTGATGAAAATTTTGCAAGAGTAAAATATATATCAATCAGTATGACAGATGAAAACGGTGAGGCATTAAGCGATGACGAAAAGAAAAAACTCCGTAGGAAAGCAGAAGAATATGTAAAAGAAGTTAATAGTGAATCTGACCCGATGGACAAAATGTATAAAATGAATGATTGCATAGAAGACTATGACGAATATGTTGCATCTCAGACTACTACCGCCGCAGAGGGAGAAGAAACAACAACGACTACTACAACTACTACCACCACAACAACTACAGATTCAGATGAAACTCAGACAACAACTACTACAGACCCATATGAAAATGAACGTCTTGTTCAGAGATACACAACAACAACGGCAGATGAAGATGATGATTCAACAGATTCAGAAACGACAACAACAGCAGAGGAAGAAGAAGAAACAGATGCCGAAAAAGCTGACAGAGAATACAAGCAGTTTGTTTTTGATGAACTTGAAATGAACAAGGCAACATTATATGATTATGATGAAAATACTCTGTATGTAATTATCAGGGGCGACCTCAGAGACCGTATGACAGAAGACGACTATTGGTCTGAAGATTATATATATAATCTCCAGTTACTTAAATATAATGATGATTTCACTGACTACCTTGAAAAACTTTCAGACAGTATAGTTCCGGAAAAGAATAATTCTTCATTCAGAAGATATGAACCTTTTAAACTTAATCTTTCATCACTTGAACCGGAAGACTGAAACAAATAGAATCACAGGGCTGTGCATCTTGACCGCATAGCCCTTTGTTTTCACAGGAGGATTATTATATGATTTATACAGAACTTACAAATAAAGCTATGCAAATTGCATATAAGGCACATCACGGACAATACGATATAAACGGTGTGCCGTATATTTTCCACCCGTACCACGTCGCCGAACAAATGAACGATGAATTTACAGTATGTGCCGCCCTCCTGCATGACGTTGTAGAAGATACAGATATTACAATTGAAGAACTTGAAAAAATTTTTCCGTCAGAAGTAACAAAAGCCGTTAAATTGCTTACTCACGACAAAAACACGGATTATTTCGCATATATAGACAAAATAAAATCAAATCCGATTGCAAGGGCGGTAAAACTCGCTGATATCGCCCATAACTCAGATATCAGCAGGATAACGGACAAAAACGCAGTTTCAGCAAAAAAACTTGAATATTGGAAATATAAATATTCAACAGCAAGAAAAATTCTTGAGGAAGATTGACAATAAAAATTGGTTATTTTGCATGGTGACAACTGCAAAAAAATATGGTATAATATTTTTGAAAATATAATGAAGGGAGGAATTTTTTTGGAATTTAAAGCTAACAGCGGTGCATGGGGAACTATGTTCGGGGTACCTTGTGTAGTTGCCGATAATTTTCTCAAACTTGCAACAGGGGAACAGATTAAAGTACTTCTCTATCTTCTGCGATGTTCCGGGCGTGACTGTTCAGCGGAAGAAATATCAGCCAATACGGGGGTAAGCGTTCAGGAAGCATCTGATGCCGTTCTATTCTGGCAACAAGTAAACGTTCTTACTCCTCAGCAGGTTTCTGCCTCTTTTGCATCTGCACCAATTCAGCCATTGCCCGTTATACAACAACAACAGACAGAAATAACAACTGCACCTGCACTGTCACCGCCTCTTGCATCTGTTCCGGAAAATCCGCCCGAGCAGAAAAAAGTAAAAAATAAATCATGTAAAAGAACATGGTCGGGTACTGAAATAGAACAGATAAAAAATGAATCTGCCGATATAGCGGAACTTTTTGAAGTTGCAGAATCACATTTCGGAACTTTGAATCATGCCCGCCTTAATTCTCTTATATATATGCATGAGGATTTGGGACTTAAAAAAGAAGTAATAATTACTCTGATAAGTTACTGCTGTAATATAGGAAGACCATATAATAAATACATAGAAACAATTGCGGAAAGTTGGGCAGATGATGATATAAATACTTTTGAACAAGCAAATGAAGAAGTACAGCGTCTTGAATCATTAAAAAAATATGAAAATCAGATTATGAGTATTTTGCAAGTTGACAGGCTTGCAAAAAAAGAAAAGGAAATACTGGAACAGTGGAAGAATATGAATATTACAAATGATATGATAGAACGTGCAAATGAAATTATGTTAGAGCAAATCCACAAAGTAAGTCTGAATTATATGAACAAGATTATTAAAAGCTGGTATGAAAAAGGTATAACAGATATAAACGGAGTAGATGAAGATGAAAAGGCACACCGGCTCAATAATGATAAAAAATATAATAATAAGCATGATAAACAAGATGACGGTTTTGACGTGGATATGTACAAAATATGTATAAATAATTATGAGGTAGTATAAAATGAATGCTGAAATATTTGAAAAGGCACAGCTTATAATACAAAGCCGACGGAGAAACGCCGTTATTGAAAGCGAAAGACGTATAAATGAAATAAATAACATTATTCCCGAAATTAAAGTGATAAATGATACTATATTCAATACGGGGCAGGAAGCCGTAAAGACTGTATTTGCCGAAAAAGACAGAAATATACAAAAACAGAAAATAGAAAAACTTAAACAGGATAATCTTGAAGCACAGGCAGTGTCAAGACAATTGCTTGTTTCAAATGGTTATCCTGCTGATTATCTTGATATTCATTATACTTGTAAGAAGTGTAACGATACAGGTTATTATAATAACAGTATGTGTGAATGTTTTACTAAACTATGCGGAAAACTTGAAGCAAATGAAATAAATAAACGTTCACATCTGGAACTTTCAAGTTTTGAAACGTTTGACCTTTCATATTATAAAGAAAAAGATTATTTCACTATGAAAAAACATTTTGATTTTTTAAAAGGATATGCAGAAAATTTTACACCTCATTCAAATAGTCTGTTCATATTTGGAAATACGGGACTTGGTAAAACACATCTTTCTCTTGCTGTTGCGAATAAGGTACTTGAAAAGGGTTACAGCGTTGTATATGATTCTACAATAAATATCCTTAAAGAAATGGAAAAGGAACATTTCAGCAGGGAGCATAACTCTGAAATGACTGATTCCGTTATAGAAACAGACCTGCTTATTCTTGATGATTTGGGAACAGAACATTCTACACCGTTTTACAACTCAACTCTCTATAATATAATAAATACACGCCTTAACCGCAAAATGCCTACCATTATAAGCACTAACCTTGATTATAACGGAATACGTAAAAGATATGAAGCAAGAATAGCATCACGTCTTACAACTTTATATGTCAATATGAATTTTGTCGGTAGTGATGTACGTCTGCAAAGAATATATAAAAAAAACAGACCTGAATGAGCAGGTCTGTTTTTTTGAGTTAATTTTTTGAATTAAAATGGCGTAGTATCGTACATTTTCTTTAGTTTTTCAATAGCTTTCTTTTCAAGTCTTGACACATATGAACGTGAAATATTTAACTTTTTTGACGTTTCACTCTGAGTGTGCGGACTTTTTCCGTAAAGACCGTAACGGTATATTATTATATCAAGTTCACGCTTGTCAAGGCATTTGTCAAGAAATTTATATAATTGCCGTGAACGTATCATTAAATCAACTTGTTCGTGAATGTCTATTCCGTCATCAATCAAATCCATTAAAGTCAGAGCATTTCCGTCTTTATCTATTTCCACAGGTTCATTTATATATACATCTCCGGCTGTTTTCTTTGCGGAGCGAAAACTCATAAGTATTTCGTTGTCAATGCACCTGCTTGCATATGTAGCAAATTTTGCCCCGTTTGTATAGTCAAAAGTAGAAACAGCCTTTATAAGTCCTATAGTGCCGATTGATATCAATTCATCTTGTTCAGGGACAGTCAATGCATATTTTTTTACTATATGTGCGACAAGTCTGAGATTATGCTCTATAAGCTTATTGCGTGCGGATTTATCACCATCAGCCATTTTAATAAAACATTCTTCCTCTTCTTTTTTGGAAAGCGGTTTTGGGAAAGCGTTATTCCCCTCGATATGGAGTGCAAAGAAAAAAAGATTTTTTATAAGTTCAATAAACATTTATAACACCTCCGAGATATATTATGCGGATAGGCTTGAACAATAGTTCTTTTTTTGAAAATTTTTTCTTGCAAATATTTCTGAAATGTGGTATTATATTAAAGAATGTTTTTATAAAAAAGAAAGGAGTTGCTGTTTTTTTTAAAACAGCTTACAAAAAATATGGCTAAAAGAAATGACTATGGAAACGACAGTATTACAATGTTAAAAGGTGCGGACAAAGTAAGAAAACGTCCTGCCGTAATATTCGGTTCAGACGGTCTTGACGGCTGTGAACATTCCGTATTTGAAGTTATATCAAACTCAATAGATGAAGCTCGTGAAGGATACGGCAATAAAATAATCATCACACATTACAGAAATCATGACATAGAAGTTGAGGATTTCGGGCGTGGCTGTCCTGTTGATTTCAATAACAATGAACAGCGTTATAACTGGGAACTTGTCTATTGTGAACTTTATGCCGGCGGAAAATACGATGATACAGCAGAATCTTATGAATTTTCACTCGGTCTTAACGGTCTGGGACTTTGTGCAACACAATTTTCGTCTGAATTTATGGACGTTGAAGTAATACGTGACGGATTTAAATATAATCTTCATTTTGAAAAGGGTGATAATATAGGCGGGCTGAAGAAAGAACCTTGCCGTAAAAAACAGACGGGAACTAAAACACGCTGGCGACCTGACCTTGAAGTGTTTACTGATATAGCGGTACCTGATGAATATTTCTGTGATATACTCAAAAGACAAGCCGTAGTAAATCCGAATGTGCTTTTTATTTTCCGTTCAGAGGACGAAAACGGCGACTTCACGGAAACAGAGTTCATATATGAAAACGGCATTACAGACTATGTAACAGAAATAGCAGGGGAAAATGCCCTTACATCTATTCAGCACTGGAACGCTGAAAAAAAGGGGCGTGACCGTGACGACAAACCTGAATACAAAGTAAAATTTGATGTTGCTGTAACTTTTTCAAATAAGGTGAAACTAACAGAATATTATCATAATTCAAGTTTTCTTGAACATGGTGGTTCTCCGGAAGATGCTGTAAAACGTGCGTTTGTATATCAGATTGACAGCTATATAAAGCAGAACAACGGTTATCAGAAGAACGAAAGCAAAATAAACTATGTTGATGTTGAAGAATGTCTTGTGCTTGTATCATCATCATTTTCAACACAGACTTCATATGAAAATCAGACTAAAAAAGCCATTACAAATAAATTTATTCGTGAGGCTATGACGGACTTTCTGAAACATCAGCTTGAAATATATTTTATAGAGAATCCCGACGAAGCACAGAAAATTTCCGAGCAGGTTCTCATAAATAAAAGGAGCAGGGAAAACGCTGAAAAAGTCCGTCTTAACGTAAAGAAAAAGCTGACAGGAAGTATTGACCTTTCAAATATGGTTGAAAAATTTGTTGACTGCCGTACAAAAGATGTTACAAGACGTGAAATATATATAGTTGAGGGTGATTCCGCATTAGGTTCTGTAAAACTTGCACGTGATGCTGAATTTCAGGCGGTAATTCCTGTAAGGGGTAAAATTCTGAATTGCCTTAAAGCAGAGTATACAAAGATATTCAGGAGTGAGATTATAACAGACCTTATAAAAGTATTGGGTTGTGGAGTAGAAGTCAATACAAAAGCAAACAAAGATTTATCAACATTCAATATAGACAATTTCCGCTGGAGTAAAATAGTTATCTGTACAGATGCCGATGTTGACGGTTTTCAGATTAGAACACTTATTCTCACCATGCTTTACAGACTTACACCGACACTTATTGAAAAGGGTTATGTATATATAGCAGAATCTCCGCTGTTTGAAATCAACACAAAGGAAAAAACATATTTCGCATATACCGAACAGGAAAAACAGCACATTCTTAAACTCATAAAGAATAAGAAATATACAATACAGCGTTCAAAGGGACTTGGCGAAAATGAACCCGACATGATGTCACTTACTACCATGAACCCCGATACAAGGCGTTTAATAAAGGTTACAGCGGACGACATAACAGAATCAGCAGAAATTTTTGAAATGCTTTTAGGTGATGACTTACAGGGCAGAAAACAGTATATTTCCGAACATGGTGCAGACTATCTTGAACTTGCCGATATAAGCTGATTTTACGAAAATTTTAATTGAAAGGAATGATTAAATGATTTTTTTAATAGCTTTTTCTCTGGTTGTTGCTTGTGTAACTTCATTTGCATTAAAAGAGAGTTCAAAAACAATAGACGAATTAAACCCCGAAAGCAAACCCGACAAATCATATTCTTATATAATTTTAGGTTGCAGCATAGCATATATATCGTTAATTTTATTAGATCCCGGTGATATTGGCACAGCATTTATTCTTATGGTGATTCTGATTCCGTTTATATGGTTGCCTATGGTGATTACAGGCTTTAATTTAAGAAATTTGATTAAAAATAACAATGCCTCAAGAATTATTGATTTAACTACTATAATTTTAGGCGGATTCTATTATATACTTGCTATGGATAATGGAAAAATTACCGATACAGATTATACAGGTGCTGTATATCCTGACGAATACCATACAATATTAAACAATGAATACGGTACAGTAATAAATTTAGTCATGGCAATAGGCTTTATAAGTATGATATTACTTTGCATAAGAACACCATATAAAACACCGCCTTTACAGTCTGCACTTCATATAGCATTCACTTCAATAATGCTGGTGCTTTTCGGAATAATACAAATTCAGATGGCACGTAACTTTGACAGTTTTTTCATACTGTTTTACTTATATTATTTTAATCTTATAATAGTTTCCGCAAGAAAAATACGTTATCACATAACAGAGCAGGTGAGACTTTCAAATGAGCGTGAAACGGTATTCAGGACGAAAGCAGGGGAGAAACTTCACAAAATAATGTCAACTATATCAGGAATGACAACATTCAGCTTTATGCTTATATTGCCGATAGTGATAATATGTGAAATATTTTATATACTTCTCGGACAAGGTGCAGACGGTTTTATAAAAGCCTTTACAATGACTGCCGACTGGACTTTTTCTACACAAATACCTCCGCCGGCTATGGAATATGAAGGTCATTACCTTTGTACAGTAGCGGCAGGCGGACACGAAAAAATAGTAAAGCCTGTACGCTACGGCATACGCCTTAATAAGAAAATAGTAGTAAACAGACAACTGCTTACAGCCAATGCCTTTGAAGATTTGATAAAGGAACGCCTGCCGGAATTTCACAGAATAATAAGAAATTTCTATGATAAATTCGGTTATCCGATATCAAAACATATCACCACACAAACAAGAGCAGATATAATATATATTTTAATGAAACCGCTTGAATATATATTTTTAGCTTTTCTGTATATGTTCGATACTCAACCGGAAAACAGAATAGCAATACAGTATTCAGAGTATAAAAAATAGTATATTATATACAAATAATGAACTCTCCGCACCGTGGGGCTACTGTGAATTATGCACAAAAAAATATAAAAAGCACCACCGACGGAGCAGGTTATGAAAAGGAGATTTTTATAGAATGGCAAGAAAAAAAACAGTCAGAAAACCCGCTTTTAAACATGAAGCATATATTGAAGGTTCGGGAAGTATAATAGACGAAAAAATTACAGACACTCTTAAAAAGAATTATATGCCGTATGCAATGAGTGTGATTATATCAAGAGCATTGCCTGAAATAGACGGTTTCAAGCCGTCACACCGCAAATTGCTTTATATGATGTACAAGAGGGGATTGCTTAATCCCGACAAAGAGCGTTCAAAGTCTGCGAATGTAGTCGGCGAAACAATGAAATTGAATCCTCATGGCGACCAGGCTATATATGAAACACTTGTACGTATGACGAGAGGAAATGAAGCACTTCTGCACCCATATATTGATTCAAAGGGAAATTTCGGAAAGGCTTATTCAAGTAAGATGCATTTCGCCGCACCACGTTATACAGAAGTAAAACTTGAAAAAATCTGTAATGAGCTTTTCCGTGATATAGACAAGGAAACAGTTGACTTTGTACCTAACTATGATAACACAATGCAGGAACCTACACTTTTACCGGCAACGTTTCCGACAGTTTTAGTAAATTCAAATACAGGTATAGCAGTTTCAATGGCGAGCAATGTATGTCCGTTCAATCTTGCGGAAGTATGTGAAACTACAATAGCACTTATGAAAAATCCGGAACATGATATTCTTACTACTTTGAAAGGCCCTGACTTCCCAAGCGGTGGGCTTATGCTGTATGATGAAAACGAACTAAGAAAAATATGTGAAACGGGCAGGGGAAGTATAAAAGTGCGTTCACAGTACCGTTATGATAAATCCGCCAATTGTATTGAAATTACTCAGATTCCATATACAACAACCATTGAAGCAATTATAGATAAAATAGTTGAACTTGTAAAATCCGGAAAAATACGTGAAATTTCATATATCCGTGACGAAACCGACATTGACGGTCTGAAAATTGCTATTGACCTTAAAAGAAATACTGACCCTGACAAACTTATGCAGAAACTTTACAGACTTACACCACTTCAGGACAACTACGCTTGTAATTTCAATATACTGATAGCAGGTACACCTAAAGTAATGGGTGTGCGTGAGATTCTGACAGAATGGACGGCATTTCGTGAAGAGTGTATTCACCGCAGAACATACCATGATTTACAGAATAAAAAGGCAAAATTACATCTTATTGAGGCACTTTCAAAAATCCTGCTTGACCTTGATAAAGCAATAAAAATTATACGTGAAACACAAAACGAAAACGATGTTGTGCCAAATCTCGAAAAAACATTTAACATAGACACGGAGCAGGCGGAATATGTCGCAGAAATAAAACTCCGTAATATCAATAAACAATATATTCTAAAACGTATTCAGGAAGTTGAAAGCCTGAAAAAAGATATTGCTGATATGGAAGCAATTCTTCAGGACAAGAAAAAAATACGTAAAATAATAATCAAAGAACTTAATGATGTTATAAAAAATTACAGTCAGCCAAGAAAAACACTTATATGCGAAAACGTTGAGCAGGAAGTTGAAATTATTGAAGATACACCCGATTATCCGGTACATATTTTTGTATCGGCAAGCGGATACTTCAAGAAAATAACTCCGCAGTCACTCAGAATGAACAGTGAGCAAAAACTTAAAGAAGGAGACTATATAAGCCAAAGTTTTGAAACGACAAACAAAACAGAACTTATTTTCTTTTCAGATAAGGCACAGGCTTATAAATCAAAAGTAAGTGCATTCGACGATGCAAAAGCAAGTATAATGGGGGACTATATCCCGGCTAAACTCTCATTTGACGAAAACGAAAGTTTCAGAAAACTTGTTATCACAACTGATTACAGCGGATATATGGTTTTCTTCTATGAAAACGGAAAAGTCGCAAAAATACCTTTAAATTCCTATGAAACAAAAACTAACCGCAGAAAACTTGCAAACGCATATTCAGATAAATCGCCGCTTGTTGATGCTGTTTTCATTACGGAAGACTGCGATATATTGCTGAGAAGTTCAGGCAATCATGCACTTGTTTTTAATACATCAATGATTCTTCCAAAAGTTACAAGAGATTCACAAGGCGTACAAGTAATGACAATGAAAAAAAATTCGGTAATTGTATCCGCAAAAAAACTTTCTGATGACGAAACAGTCAACCTTGAAAAATATCGTGCTAAATGTATACCGACCGCCGGACGACCTGATAAAGAATTAGGGGACACAAATCAACTTTCATTATACTAATTAAAAGCAAAAAACTACGAAAAAATTCGTAGTTTTCGCTGTATCACTTATTGCACCAAATATAAGTAATTTAACAAAAAAGCCCCCATTAGCCTGAGGGTCTTTTGCTTCTCCGGGTCTCAAGCCCGCTGTTCTGTTGCCGTTCTGATTCGTTCCCCTCGGCTAATTTCTTGGGCGGAAGTCTAAGTCTCGGCCGTTATCGCAATCAATATAGTTATCCCTCTGTCTGCTGTCTGCGACCGGTTGCGGGCACGCTACCTCCGCAACGCTTTTTAAACAACACCATTTATTTTGATTGCAAGGGCGACTCAGTCGGAAAACGTTAGTTTTCTACTTTTTTGCACAAATGCGGCGATTGCCAATTACTATATTAGTATTATATATAAGTTTTTGGCAAAATGCAAAAATATTTTTTTAGCGAATTTTTTGAACTTAGCGAAAAAAATTTGCGGTTACTTACAACAAGTCTGTCTGCATTTTGCACAAAAACGGCGATTACTAATTACTATATTAGTATTATATATTAGCATTTGTTAAAAAAGTATCCTTGTAAATCAAAATAAAATATGGTGTTATTATGATAGCGTTTGCGAGGTACGTTGCCCGCAGGTCGCAGCGAGGTGAAAGTTTTAGTTCCGACAGCCTCCTCGCTAACATCAAGCACTTCACTTGGCAAAGGAAAATCATTGAAATTGTAAAACAAATGCTTGACAAACAATATTATTTGTGATACAATAAAATCAGAAAGGGGCTGATAGTATGGCAAACACAACACAGGTTAGTTTCCGCATTGATGAAGATGTAAAACAAAGTGCGGAGCGTGCATTGAACGACATGGGGCTTACTATGTCGGCAGCAATCACAGTTTTTTTGAAAAAAGTGGGCAGAGAACACCGCATACCGTTTGAATTAACTGCTGATCCGTTCTATTCTGATGAGAATATGACACGACTTGAAAAATCTATAGCACAGTTAGAAAGCACAGGTGGCACAGTTCACGAGGTTAATTATGATTAAGTCGTGGTCAGACGAAGCATGGAAAGATTTTGAATATTGGACAAAGCAGGACAAAAGGACACTAAAGCGAATCTTACAGCTTTTGAAAGATATTGACCGTAACGGTTATGACAGCATAGGCAAGCCTGAACCACTCAGGGGCAACTTGTCAGGATATTGGAGTGTCCGTATTGATGACAAAAACCGTCTTGTATTCAAAATAGTCAATGATACTATCTTTATCGCTCAGTGTAGAACACACTATGGAGATAAATAATAATTACCGAAGCAGTGTATCATCGTGGTACACTGCTTTGTTTTTTTCCTGCCCTGCAAACATCAATCTTAATTGGTCGTTCATTCTGATGCTGTTCATCTGATTTAGCTTCACTTACTGTTTCATCACAGCTTTATCAGCCGTTCATCTTTTATTTTTTATTACCGATACTTATATTTGTGTCAGTCTCTGTTTTAATAATTTTTTCTTGGATTTATAACTATGCTATTTCTTTTTGTTTGTTTTCTTCTTCCTGCATATCTATAAATACATCTATTCTTTCTTCAATTTTAATAATATAGAAATTACTCTGCTGTTTGCATTTATCTGATTTTTTCAGATTGATTTTTTCTCCCGAAATTTGGGTATAATAAAAAAATGTTAGGAGTTTTAACAAATGGAATTTTCAGAGAGTTTAAAAACTATTGATTTAGAATTGCAAAATGATTTCCGGGAACGTAAACTTTATTCCCGCTATTTGCATCAATCTTACAATCGTTTACATAAAAAATCAATGAGTATTGGCATTGATTTTGAAAAGAAGCATAATAATGTAAAATCTTGTGCCGGTTTTCTTGATTTTTCTAAAACTAATACTGATGCTTTTAAGCTTAAAAGGGCTAATTTTTGCAAAGATAAGTTATGCCCTATGTGTGCTTGGCGTCGGTCTAAAAAAATATACAGTCAGGTTCATACTGTTGTTGATTATCTTAAAAATGATTATCAGTTTATTATGCTTACTCTCACTGTCCGTAACGTTACTGCTCCTTTTCTCTCTGATACTCTTGACAAATTAAATAAATCATTTGCTAAAATGCTTAAATATAAAGCTTTTAGTCGCATTTGTAAAGGTTATTTAAAATGTCTCGAAATTACATATAATCGTGAACATGATACATATCACCCGCATTTTCATGTCTTAATAGCTGTTGATAAAGATTATTTTCGTTCCGATTATTATTTGCATCAGTCTGATTACCTTGCTATGTGGCAAAAAGCCACAAAAGACAAGTCTATAACTCAAGTTGATGTTCGTAAGATTCACTATAACCCTAATCGTCCTGAACTTAGTAACATTTCTTCAGCCGTTGCAGAGGTCGCAAAGTATTCTGTTAAACCTTCTGATTATATTTTTACCGATAATAAAATTTTAACTGATAGTGTTGTTTACACATTTTCTTCTGTTCTCCTCAATCGCCGTTTAGTTAGTTGGGGCGGTTGTTTTGCCGATGTTCGCAAATTTTTTGGGCTTGATGACGTTGTTGACGGTGATTTACTTCATACTGACAATCAACTTGCGTACGGTGAAGTTGTTGCTATTTATCATTATCGTTGGTCGCATGGCAAATACAAACTTTATGCTATAGATTACCCTCAGAGAATCATTTTATCAGACCCCGACAACAATTTTCTTTTTGATGCCGACACAGGAGAAGTTTTAGAGGGGGTGATAACATGAACCAAAAGGAAATAATGCTTTTGATGGCATATGTATTGAATAACCGTACACGCCTTGAGACAGAACTGGAGAGACTGCAATCAAATATTCGCTTTCGTGATTTTACTTTGACCGACTGCTTAGAATGTGCCTATTCTTCCGTATATCTTGAGGTGTTCAATCAGGTCACGACGGATATTCTTCATTTGCTGAGTTTGTATCCTGGCGACAAAAAACAGGGGATTGACCCGTTTTAATCTGCCTGGCGTTGGTCAGGCATCTGTCTGGCATTGGTCTGACCTGTTCATTCTGACCTATCGGATACGGGGAGAAAGGAAATTATGAAAAAATATTACAGAATCTATTTTGAAGATGTTTATAGTCTTTCCCTTGATGCTTGCGTCTTTTCGGCGGAAAATAAAGCTAATGCGCTGGAACTTTTTAACGACCGTTTTTTTGGCTGTTCTGTCGTTGCTATCAGGACTATTACCTCTGAAGTTTTTAATCGTTTTGAATTTGTTGATTTTTCTGAAGTTTACAGCTTTTATTTTACTGGCGAGGATGAAGAGGGAAATTATTTTGAATCACCTTGTGATGATTTTGTTGGTACTCTTGATGATGCTGTTAAGTATGCTCAGGAAGTTGCAAACGAAACAGGGTTAACAATATACATTAATTCTTCTAACGCACTTGAAGATGTTGTATATCCTGATTTTGAAGAACCAGAACCAAAAGTTCCTGTTCGTTTTTCGTGCGTCAGTTTTTCTGATGATACTCACAGACAATTATTTGTTTTAGTTCTCGAGCGTATGAACCTAATAGATCACATTGATGTTTATCGTGAGGCTCTTGCATACCTGATAACTCTTGATGTAATATGTCGTGAGCATATTGATAACATTTATGACTTTGACAAATGTTGTATCAATACTAAATGTCTTACTGCACCTTGGCAGACTTCGACAAGTATTAAAACTATACTTCTTTCTTTTAACTTGTTTACTGGTCATTCTAATTGGCTTCCTGATAGTCTTAGTCCGGTACTCCTATCTCGTGTATAGTTCCGCCTGCTTGTTCCATCTGCATTGCTGAACGTTTCAATCTCTTCATGATTGTCATCTTACACCCGATGATATATTTTCTTGCGAATATGCTCCGTATTATTGGGAGGCTCTTAAAATTCGCTATCCTGAGTATTCTGGGGAAGTGCCGTTCTGATTTTTTATTGGAGGTGAAAAAATGATAGATCGATATTTTTGTGAAAAAGGATTTGATTGGGAAAGTTGTAAAGAATGTGAAGAATACGACGAATGTGCTTTTGAAGAAGCTGCTGAGGAAGTTATCGGAATTGATATGTCACACGAAGTCAGACCTGGCACTCCTGTAGAGGTGGAGTGTATGGAAGAAGATTATGACATTCCTTTCTGATGTTGAAAACTATCACTTATTGCACCAAATATAAGTTTGGTGCAATTTTGGCAACAAAAAATAAAGGATTTAATCATTGTCCGGAAATGTTCCTATCTCGTGTATAGTTCCGCCTGTTTGTTCCATTTGCATTGCTGAACGTTTCAATCTCTTCATGTTTTCTTCAGAATAAAATGGGTCGTTTTTCTCTGCCTACTTTGACAAGAAACATAGTGATTGCCTCGAACATAGTCAAACCCATTTCTTTCAAAGCTGTTTCTGCATTACGTTTTACATCATCTTCAATATAAAAATTTACCTGTGCCATAATAAGCACCTCCTTTTATAAAATTATATCATATTTGTATATACATTGTAAAGAGTTTTTAAAAAATATTTGCTTTGCATAGAAAATTAAAAAATACTATTCACAATGCACTTTATAATAGTGCAGTCAGAATAAAAATAATAAAAGATATTGAAAAAAATATTATATCATGGTATAATAAAATAAAAAGGAGTATAATTTATAATGGAAATAATTAAATATCCCTCAGAAGAAAGCGTTACAAATGCAATTGATGCGGATGAATCTTTTCTTGCTATAATATCATTTGACGGAAAGAAAGCTGTTATGTGTCAAATTGAAGAAGCTATGGAGCATCATATTCTTCTGATGAAAGTCGGATATAAAAGCACAGACATTGACAAATTTTTCAGAATAGTTTTCGACAAAAGCGGTGCAGACTGGACATTTGTCTGTCCGTCTGACTACAAAAACATTCCATATAAGGATAAACGGATAAAAACATTTTACAAAGACGGAATATACACTATTTCTAATTTTTTAGAATCAATAGGATATATTGTCGGAATAAATATTCCAAAACGTTACAGCCGGCATTTTAACATTATGAATGAAGATTAAAACTGTGTATAAAGTGACTTTGATTTCAGGGTCACTTTTTTATGTAATTATTTGCTAATCAACAACGAAAAACTTTTTCTTGACAAAATTCGATTTAAGATATATAATAAATAGTGTAAATGAATGCATAACATGAAACAGATGAAGAAGAACTTTATCTGTTTTTTGTATTGTTATTTCAGATGAAATGGAGGTGCTTTTTATGCAGATTGTTTTATGTTCATTGATGGGCTATCTGATTGGAAATATCAATCCCGCCTACATACTTTCAAGACTCAAAGGTTTTGATATACGTGAAAGAGGTTCAGGCAATGCAGGAGCCTCTAACGTTACAATGGTTATGGGTAAGAAAGCAGGAGTATTTACTGCTGTATTTGATATTTTCAAGGCTTTTGCCGCTTCTTTTATTGCCGCAGAATTATTTCCGCAGGTAAAATGTGCAAAGATTATGTCAGGTGTGTCATGTATCATTGGCCATATTTTTCCGGTTTTTATGAAATTTCATGGCGGAAAAGGTCTGGCTTGTCTTGGAGGAGTTGTCCTTTCATTCAATCCGACAATTTTTTGTGCTCTCCTGTTTGCTGAGCTGATACTTGCACTTACAGTTGACTATATCTGTATTGTAGCCCCGTCCGGTGCGGTGATATTTACTTTAGTATATGCACTGTTTACAGGAGACCCTTACGGAACAATTATGCTTGCTGTAGTTTCTGTTATTATTCTTTTTAAACATATTGAAAACTTTAAAAGAATACAGAACGGTACAGAAGCACATATAAGTTTTCTGTGGAAAAAAAACGATGAAATTAACCGCCTTAATAAACACTAAGTACATAATTAACAGAAGCTGTCTCCTGCTCCGACAGCTTCTGTTTTTGTGTGTAACATAAAAACAGCGTACTGAATATAATAATATAAGATGCCGGAAGGAGGTGCTTTATTTGGATTTGACAATTGTTATTGCCGTGATGATTCTTGCATTTATAACGGTACTTGAAATGGTAAGTCTTTTCAGGAGTAGGTCATGCAGTGAAAATATACTTGATTTTGCCGTTGTTGTGCCTGTATTTCCTAAAGATAATAATCTGTTGGAAAGACTGAACTGCCTTTCCGAAAAAATCGCCTGCGGACGATGTCATGCAGATGAAATAATACTTATAAATTATGGGGCTTTGCCCGAACAACTTGAAATGTGCCGTAAATTCTGCATTGAAAATTATTGTGCGGTTATCGTCGATTCATCAGAAGTTGAAAAAATATTGTCAGAAACATTTGCAATTGACATAAAAACATAGTATAATATAAGATGTATTATTATTCAGGAGGTTTTTATGGAAAATAAAATGCTTCACATTGAAGGTACAGTTGAAAATGTGCTGTTTAAAAACGAAAATAACGGATATATTGTATTTGACCTTGATTCAGGGGGTGAACTGATAACCGTTGTCGGAGAACTCGGAGAAGTCGCAGACGGGGAAAATCTTATTCTTGAGGGGAATTATGTTACACACAAAAAATTCGGCACGCAATTCAGAGCAGAATACTGTGAACAGAAACTTCCTGATACTGCCGTAAATATAGAAAAATATCTTTCTTCGGGAGTAATAAAAGGGATAGGTGCAAAAACAGCCGAAAGAATTGTAAATGCTTTCGGTGACAGGACGCTTGAAATAATAGAAAAAGAACCGCACCGTCTTAGTGAAGTAAAAGGCATTTCCCCTGCTAAATGCAAGGCTATTGCAAATGAGGCGAAAAAGATTTTTTCGCTTAGAATGATTACTTCATATTTGGCAAAGTATGAAATAAAATTCAGTTTTGCCATGAAAACCTATTTAAAATACGGTGCGGACGCTATTGACATGATTAAAACAAATCCATATATTCTATGTGAAGATTCAATTGAACTTGATTTCAAAAAAGCTGACACTATTGCATATGAACTGAATATAGAAAGAAATTCCGATAAACGTATTATTGCAGGTATGAAATATATACTTAAAGCAAATACTACCTGCGGTCATTCGTGTTTGCCTCTTGATTTTCTTCAATCAAAGACTGTTTCTTCACTTAATGTTTCTGAAAGTGATTTTTATCGTTCATATGATATTGCCGTTGATGAAAAAGAACTTTTTGAATATCTGAAAAATGACCGTGAATATGTATATCTCCCTGAATATTATCATGCAGAAAAATTCATTGCTGACAGGATAAATATACTTAAAGATTTTACTTCTACGGAAGAATATGACTGCGAAAGTCTTATTGATGAGGAAGAAAAGAAACATAATATAAAATACGAGGATTTACAAAAGAAAGCCATTTCTACAGCTATTTCGGACGGACTTATGATTCTTACAGGGGGTCCCGGTACAGGCAAAACAACAACCCTTAACGCTATTATTTCCATTTTTGAAAAAAAGGGTCTTAAAGTCGTTCTTACTGCACCGACAGGACGTGCCGCAAAGCGAATGTCAGACCTTACAGGTTATGAGGCTAAAACTATCCACCGACTTCTTGGTATAACATTTGATTCGGGCGAAAAGTACCATTTTGTTCACAATGAAAACAACCCTCTTGAATGCGATGTTCTTATAATTGATGAAATGTCAATGGTTGATGTACTTCTGTTTGAATCCCTGCTCAGTGCTTTAAGGCTTAACTGTAAACTTATTATAACAGGTGACAGCGACCAACTCCCCTCTGTAGGAGCAGGAAATGTTCTTGTTGACCTTATAGAAAGTCAAGTAATAACAGTAGTCAAACTGACGGAAATTTTCAGGCAGGCAAAACAAAGTTGTATAATCACAAATGCACACAGAATTGTTTCAGGTGAATATCCCGATTTATCACGGAAAGACAATGATTTTTTCTTCTTTAAACGTGATGAACCCGAAAGTGCATTACATCTTATACTTGAACTTGCAGGAAAAAGACTTCCTAAAGCATACAACTACTCCCCTTTTGACGATATACAGATTCTTTCCCCATCAAGAAAAGGAACGCTCGGAACAGTTGAACTTAATAAAACACTTCAAAATGAAATAAATCCTCCGGACAAGCTGAAACCCGAATTGAAAGGTACTGATACTTTCAGACTTGGTGACAAAGTGATGCAGACTAAAAATAATTACGACATAGTCTGGAAACGTGGCAATGAACAAGGTACGGGCATTTTCAACGGAGATATAGGAAAAATAAAAGAAATAAACAGTTCTGGAATGTGCATTGACTTTGACGGAAGAATAGCTGAATATTCTGTTGAACAGATAGCACAGATTGAACTTGCCTATGCTGTTACTGTACATAAAAGTCAAGGCTGCGAGTTTGAGGCGGTAATAATGCCTGTTCAAAGCGGATTTGAAAAACTTAATTACAGAAATCTTCTCTATACTGCCGTTACACGTGCAAAAAAACTTCTTATACTTATAGGAAACGAATACATAATTCGGCAAATGGTTGACAATAACCGCCGTACACGCCGTTATACTTGTCTGAAAAATATGATTACCGAAAAAAATGAAGAAAACATTTTTGAAAATAAGAAAAATGTGAATAATCTCGGAATACTTGAATTTCTGGAAATTCAAGAAAGAAAGGAAACGTAAAATGTCTAACAATGATATCGGAATTGATTTAGGTACATCGAATATTGTAATAACTATGGGAAATAAGGGTGTTGTACTTAGTGAACCGTCTGTCATAGCCTACAATACAAGAACAGAACGTGTGCTTGCTGTCGGAAAAGAGGCATATGAAATGATTGGAAGAAATCCTGACTATATATGCGTTGCTCGTCCTGTAAATGAGGGAGTTATTTCCGACGATGACCTTGTACATAGTATGATACGTGAATTTATTATGAAAATAGCAGGTCATCAGCTTATTAAACCAAGAATTATAATATGCGTTCCGGCTTTTGTAACTGACATAGAAAGCCGTGCAGTGGTTGAGGCGGCAAAAAATGCAGGTGCAAGGCAGGTCTACCTTATACAAGAACCTGTTGCCGCTATGATTGGTGCAGAAGTTGACATAGAAAAGGCAAAGGGGCATATGATAGTTGACATCGGAGGCGGTACTACTGATATTGCCATTGTTTCAATGAATGGCGTTGTTACTTCACATACAATAAAAGTTGCGGGAAATGCTATCAACCGTTCAATAATAAAATATATGCAAAACCACTATAAACTTTTAATCGGTGAACAGACTGCCGAAAAGGTAAAAATAGGTCTGTGTAATCTTTATGACCCAAGTGAAGATATTACTTTTATTGTAAAGGGAAGAAGTTTATTAAAAGGTCTCCCCTCTCAGGTACTTTTGAGCGAAGCCGAACTTTTCAAGGCAATTGAAGATGATACATTTGCTATTATGGAGGCTATAAGAAAAGTACTTGAAGATTCTCCCCCCGAACTTGTCGGCGATATATATGACAACGGGCTGTTGCTTACGGGCGGAGGTGCATTGCTCGGCGGTCTTTCACATCTTATAAGCCGTACTCTTGACATAAAATGCCGTGTTGCAAAAGATGCAATAAACTGCGTTGCAAAAGGTACAGGACTTGCTTTCAAGAAAATGAATTCATTGCTTGAGGGTTTTGAGTCAGCTACTATATATAAGCATAAATAATAATAAGGCTGTACGGTTTTCGCCATACAGCCTTATTTCTTTTAAGAATAAATCTGATTATCTTTTAACATTGAAAGCAGCCATGCCGGGATATACAGCAGAATTGCCGAGTTCTTCTTCAATTCTGAGAAGCTGATTATACTTAGCAACACGCTCTGAACGGCTTGGAGCACCTGTCTTAATCTGACAAGTATTGAGAGCAACAGCGAGGTCTGCAATAGTTGTATCAGCAGTTTCACCTGAACGGTGTGAAGAAATAGCTGTGTAGCCTGCTTTATGAGCCATCTTTATAGCTTCAAGAGTTTCAGAAACTGAACCAATCTGATTAAGTTTAATGAGAATAGAATTACCTGCACCAAGGCTGATACCCTTTGAAAGTCTTTCAGTATTTGTTACAAAGAGGTCATCACCAACAAGCTGAACTTTTCCGCCGAGTTTAGCAGTCATTTTCTTCCAGCCTTCCCAGTCTTCTTCATCAAGACCATCTTCAATTGAGATGATAGGATATTTTTCTACGAGAGTTTCCCAATGTGCGATAAGTTCATCAGAAGTAAATGTTTTGCCTGACTTTGGCTGTTTGTAGAAACCTATACCCTTTTCGCTGTCTTTCCATTCAGAAGAAGCAGCATCCATAGCAATCATAAAGTCTTTGCCCGGTTCATATCCGGCAGCCTTTACAGCTTCAAGAATAGTTTCAATAGTTTCTTCATCGCTTGAAAGGTTAGGAGCAAAACCGCCCTCATCGCCTACTGATGTAGCAAGACCCTTAGCCTTGAGAATCTTAGCGAGGTTATGGAAAACTTCTGCACACCATCTGAGGGCTTCCTTGAATGAAGGAGCACCTACAGGCATAATCATAAATTCCTGTGTATCAACAGTATTTGTAGCGTGAGCACCACCGTTAAGAATGTTCATCATAGGAACGGGGAGTTTTGTTCCCTGAATACCGCCGAGGAATCTATAAAGCGGAATACCGAGTGAAACAGAAGCAGCTCTTGCAGCAGCAATGGAAACTGCAAGAATAGCGTTTGCACCGAGGTTAGACTTGTCCTTTGTGCCGTCAGCTTCAATCATAGCCTTATCTACAGCGTAGATGTCAGCAGCGTTCATACCTGTAAGAACGTTGTTTATTGTTGTATTGATGTTTTCAACAGCTTTCTGAACGCCCTTTCCAAGGTAACGTCCCTTGTCACCGTCACGGAGTTCAAGAGCCTCGAACTCACCTGTAGATGCACCGCTGGGAGCAGTACCTCTTGCAACTGTACCGTCAGCAAGATAAATTTCAGCCTCAACTGTAGGATTTCCTCTTGAATCGAGAATTTCTCTGCCAACTACTTTTTCAATTGTTAAATTGCCCATAAAAATTTCTCCAATCTGCCGTGAATATATCACAGCGAAATTTTGCTATTAGTAGCCATGATTTATCATACCATGATTTAGCATTTTTGTCAATATCCGGAAATGAAGTTATCGCATCTTTGTAACAATGCCACAAAAACAGATATAAAAATTTGTGCAGTGTTAGCAAAAATAAATGTCAGTAATGTTTATAAGTTTTCAATTTTATCAGTTGCACTTTCGAGCCAGTCGCCCTCAAACAGTTCTATTGTGCCACTGTCGCAGAGTTTTGCAAGGTCTGTACAAATGGGAATTTTTGCAAGAACCGGTATACCATACTTTTCGGCAGTTTCATCAAGGTGACTGTCACCGAAAACATTTATTTTTTTGCCACAGTCGGGACATTCATAATAACTCATATTCTCAATAATTCCTATTATCGGGATATTCATTATTTTAGCCATTTTAACGGCTTTTCCTACAATCATTGAAACAAGCTCCTGCGGAGATGTGACAATTACAATTCCGTCAACAGGAAATGATTGAAATACCGTAAGCGGAACATCACCCGTTCCGGGGGGCATATCAACAAAAAGATAGTCAGTGTCTTTCCATATAACGTCAGTCCAGAATTGTTTTACAACGCCTGCAATTACAGGACCTCTCCACACAACGGGGTCAGATTCATTTTCAAGCAGAAGATTTACAGACATAACGTCAATGCCCATTTTGCTTTTTGACGGAAAAATACCGTTTTCACAAGCTTCTGCCTTGCCATGTATGCCGAAAGTCTTTGGAACAGACGGACCCGTTATATCAGCGTCAAGAATACCGACATTTTTATTTCTCCTTTTCATACTCACAGCAAGAAGTGAAGAAACCATAGTTTTTCCTACACCGCCCTTACCGCTTACTATGCCTATGACTTTACCAATACTGCTCATTGCGTTCGGTTTTTCGAGAAAACTTTTAGGGTCGTTGCAGTTTCCCGCACTTGCACAATTTGAACAATCGTTATTACATTCGTTTGACATAATAAAAAAACTCCTTTTATGATTACTTTGTGCCGAACATTCTGTCCCCTGCGTCGCCTACTCCGGGAACTATAAATTTATCTTCATTAAGTCCCTCATCAAGAGATGCACAATAAATATCAACGTCAGGGTGTTCTTTCTGAACAGCTTCAACGCCCTCCGGCGAACATATAATGCACATGAATTTTATATTCTTGACACCAAGCTTTTTTAATTCGGTTATAGCCGTACAAGCTGAATAACCTGTAGCAAGCATAGGGTCAATAATAATGCAGTCTCTTTCTGCAACGTCGTCGGGAAGTTTTGCATAATACTTTATTGCCTGATGTGTTTCAGGGTCACGGAAAAGACCGATATGACCGATTTTTGCGGCAGGAACAAGAGCTGTAACGCCCTCAATCATTCCAAGACCTGCTCTCAGAATCGGTACAAATGCAAGTTTTCTGCCTGAAATTATCTTTGTCTTTGCGACTGCTATCGGCGTTTCGAGTTCTATCTCTTTAAGAGGTAAATCACGGGTAGCCTCATAACAGATAAACATAGCAATTTCAGAAACAAGTTCCCTGAATTCTTTTGAACCGGTGTTCTTATCTCTCATTAGTGAAATTTTGTGCTGAACAAGCGGATGGTCAATAATGTGTAACTCTCCCATATTCAGTACCTCCTTTTTATTTATTTTAATCTGATGTCAGATTATTATTTTCAATATCATTTATAAGGTTAATTCTTCTCTGATGACGACCGCCCTCAAAACCTGTTGTAAGAAATATTTCAGCAAGTTCAACGGCAAGACCGTTTCCGAGTACCCTTGCACCCATACACATAACATTTGCATCATTATGAAGACGTGTAAACTTTGTTGAAAATGAATCTGAACAGAGTGCGGCTCTTATACCTTTTACTTTATTTGCAGACATTGACATTCCGATACCGGTACCACAAATAAGAATACCTTTTTCACAGTTTCCGTTAATTATTTCATCACATAATGCCTTTGCAACAACAGGATAGTCGCAGGGCTTTCCGTCTGTACCTAAATCTTTAAATTCAAAGCCTTTTTCAGTCAGTGCGTCAATAATGGCTTTTTTCATTTCAACGCCCGCATGGTCACAGCCTATCGCAATCATATTATATTCCTCCGATATTATTTTTTTCCTCTAAATCTTTTTCAGCCTTGACTTTCTGAAGATATGACACTTCCAGTTCATCGGGTGAAATTTCTTTTTTAGGGAGTGAGGCAAGACAAACGCCCGAAGCGTTTTGTAACCTGTTTTGAGGTGGTGCAATAAATAGTTTTGTTGAGCGGTAGTCCGTAAAGAAATCAACTGCACCATCACCGCAGAGAAGTGCATCTGTACCGTTGAGTGCAAGAAATTCCGCAAGTTCATCACGGCTTATAATTGATTCGTCGCACAATGATTCAAGACAATAACCGTCACTTTTATATGAGCAGGTATAAACGAGTTCCCCCCTTGCTTTCATGACAGAACATATTGTGCCATGAAAAGCAATATTATTATAAGCAAGCCCTTCCAGCGTAGAAACTCCGATACATTTACAGCCGAGTGCAAAACACATGGCTTTTACTCCTGCAACGCCTATACGAAGCCCCGTATATGAACCCGGACCATTCGCTACCACTATACGGTCAATATCTGCCATAGTTTTTCCTGCATCATATATTATATCCTTTACCATAGGCATTATGACTTGAGAATGTGTTTTCTCTGTATATAGTGCATTTTCCGCAAGAAAAATTTCCGTGTCCGAGTCAAAAAGCGAGGCAGACGCAGTTTTTCCGGAAGTATCAATTCCAAGAATCAGCAAATCTTTCACCGCCTTCAATAATTATTTCTCTTTCGTTTTCACCAATTGGATTTATCGTTATATATATAGTATTTTTCGGCAGGAACTTTTCAATATTTTCCGACCACTCAATAACAGCAATATTTTCATCAAACGGATAGTCAAAGAAACCTGTTGATTCAAGCCCCTCTTCTGTCTGTATGCGGTACATATCGAAATGATAGAGTGTTATATTATCTCCCCTGTATTCATTCACAAGGGCAAATGTCGGTGATGAAACACAATCCCCCAAACCAAGACCGCAAGCAATTCCACGTGTGAAAGTTGTTTTTCCTGCACCAAGACCGCCCTTGTATGCAATTATGTCCCCTGCTCTGAGAAATGAGCCGATTTTTTCAGCGGTACTTATTGTTTCCTGCGGTGAATGTGTAATAATTTTCATACTCATCAGAAAAGCCCTGTAATATTGCCGTTTTCATCGCAGTCAATGTTGAATGCAGATGGTTTTTTTGGCAGTCCCGGCATAGTAAGAATATCGCCTGTATATATTACAATAAAGCCTGCTCCTGAAGATAGTTTTGCATCACGTACTGTAATTTTGAAATTTTCAGGTTTGCCGAGAAGTGCCGGATTATCGGAAAGTGAATACTGCGTTTTTGCAACACATACAGGAAGTTGTCCGAAACCTATACTTTCTATTTCCTTTACAGCCTTTTCAGCCTGAGTAGTATATACAACACCGTCTGCACGATATATTTCTCTTGCTATGATTTCAATTTTTTCCTTTATCGGAAGTTTTTCGTCGTAAATGGGAGCAAACTTGTTTTCTGTATTTTCATCTGTTACAGCACATACCTTTTCGGCAAGGTCTTTTCCGCCCTCACCGCCTTTTGTAAATACTTCACACATTGAAACTTTTACACCCATTTCCGCACAGAAATTTTCAACAAATTTAACTTCTTTGTCAGTATCAGTTACAAAACGATTAACAGCAACTACTACAGGAACGTTATACTTCTGCATATTTTCAATGTGGGTTTTAAGGTTGGAAATACCTTTTTCAAGGGCTGTAAGATTTTCAGCTGAAAGTTCTTCTTTTTTTACACCGCCGTTATACTTCAATGCCCTTATAGTTGCAACGAGTACAACACATGAGGGATTAAGCTTTCCATAACGGCATTTTATGTCAAAGAATTTTTCCGCACCTAAATCAGAACCGAAACCTGCTTCCGTAATACAGTAATCACCGAGTTTAAGGGCAAGTTTTGTAGCACGCAGAGAATTACAGCCATGTGCTATATTTGCAAAAGGCCCTCCATGAATGAAAGCCGGATTATTTTCAAGAGTCTGAACAAGATTAGGTTTCAAAGCATCTTTCAACAGGGCAGTCATAGCACCGCAAACGCCGAGTTGTTCAGCAAAAACAGGTTTTCCGCTGTAATCATATGCAACAAGAATATTTCCCAGTCTTTTTTTAAGGTCTGAAATATCAGATGCAAGACAAAGTATAGCCATGATTTCGGAAGCAACGGTTATATTGAATCCGTCCTCACGTGGTACACCGTTTATTTTTCCGCCCAGACCGATAACAATATTTCTCAATGCACGGTCATTCATATCCATACAGCGTTTGAACATTATGCGACGTGGGTCAATATTCAGTTCATTTCCCTGCTGAATATGATTGTCAATAACAGCACAAAGAAGATTATTTGCTGAAGTAATAGCGTGCATATCACCCGTGAAATGGAGATTTATATCTTCCATAGGAACAACTTGAGCGTAACCGCCTCCTGCTGCACCGCCTTTTATTCCGAAAACAGGGCCTAAAGACGGTTCACGCAAGGCAAGAACGGCTTTTTTTCCGATTTTTCCCATAGCCTCGGCAAGACCTGTACTTACTGTTGTTTTTCCCTCTCCTGCGGGAGTGGGATTTATAGCAGTAACAAGAATAAGTTTTCCGTCTTTTTTGTCTGCAAGTTTTGAATAAAGCTGTTCAGAAACTTTAGCTTTGTAATGACCGTAAGGTTCAAGGTCACTGTATTCAATTCCTATTGATTCAGCTATTTCACTTATGGGCTTCATTTCTGCACCCTGAGCGATTTCAATATCAGATAACATGAGATTCCTCCGATTCATAATAAATTTATGCCATAGTAACATTTTACCACATATCAGAAATAAATGCAAGTGAAAATTTCAGGATTGACAAAAGACAAAGTATATATTATAATAGTAATACGTTTTTTCTTGACAAATATCTGTATATATGATAAAATAGATAAAACAATTACAAGGAGGCAAACAATGGACAAAAACAGACCACGTTCAAGAGAAAAAAACGTAACATCAGGCGGTAACGGCGTTCATAAAAGAGGCAGCGGACTTGGTACGGGAAACGTCGGCGGACAAGACTATTCCGGCAAAAATTCGGGTTCCGGCGTTAAACGTGCAGCAGCAGGCGGTGGCGGAGGAGCTTTAATATTAGTGCTTTTGCTTATGTTTTTAAAAGGCGGAGCAGGCGGACTTCTCGGCGGAAATAATAATCAGCCTGCGGACACTTCAGGCTATTCGGCAAGCTCTGAAACAAAAGCTGACACTTCTGTTGCAAAAGGTTCACGTGAAAAATATACAAAGATAATCGGAAACAAAAAAGATAAAATAACAATTATGGTTTATATGTGCGGTACTGACCTTGAATCAAAATATAAAATGGCATCTTCCGATATTGAAGAAATGAAGTCTGCAAGTCCCGGAAAAAATGTTGACATAATAATATATACCGGCGGTTGTTCACAATGGCAGTCAAATAATATAAGTTCGTCAGTGAATCAGATTTATCAGATTAAAGACGGAAAACTTGTAAACCTTGTTTCTGATGATGGTGCAAAATCCATGACAGACCCGCAAACATTATCGGGATTTATAAAATACTGCAATACAAATTTCCCTGCAAACCGAAATGAATTGATTTTGTGGGATCATGGCGGAGGTTCTGTAAGCGGTTACGGATACGACGAAAAAAACAAGGGAAATTCTATGAATCTGGGCGGAATAAATAAAGCACTCAAAGACGGCGGTGTAAAATTTGATTTTATAGGATTTGACGCTTGCCTTATGGCTACAGCAGAAAATGCTTTCATGCTTGACCAATATGCAGATTATCTCATTGCATCTGAAGAAACTGAACCCGGCATAGGCTGGTATTATACTGACTGGCTTAATAAACTCGGAAAAAATACCTCAATGTCTACTATTGATATAGGAAAAAATATTATCGACGATTTTGTTACACGCTGTAATCAGAAGTGCAAGGGACAAAAAACTACTCTTTCAATAATTGACCTTGCGGAATTTTCAAACACCGTTCCGGAACGTCTGAATGATTTTGCTGAATCGGTAAGCAATAAAATTGTAAATAACGAATATGAGCAGATTTCAAATGCACGTTATAATACAAGAGAATTTGCACAGAGTTCAAAAATTGACCAGATAGACCTTGTAAACTTTGCTGAAAATGTCGGAACTTCCGAGGGAAAAGAACTCAGCAATGCGTTAAAAGGTGCTGTTAAATATAACAGGACATCTTCAAGTATAACAAATGCTTATGGCGTTTCAATATATTTTCCGTATCAGAGAACTTCATATGTAGATTCAGCGTGCAGTGTGTACAATAATATCGGAATGGACTCTGAATACAGCAATTGTATAAGACAGTTTGCAAAGCTGGAAACAAGCGGACAAGTCGCAAACAGTGAAAACAATTCCCCGCTCTCTTCACTTTTCGGACTTGTGGGAAATACCGTTTCTTCCGGAAATATTGATATTATCGGCGGATTGATAAATACATTTTTAAGTTCTTCCGGAAAAAGTATTGACTATATGAACGATACATCAATATCACAGGAAAGTGCAAATGAATATGTTTCACAGAATTTCTTTGATACAAGTAATCTTGTATGGGAACAAAAAGACGACGGCACATATTTTATGTCTCTCCCTGAATCACAGTGGGAACTTGTTCATAAAATTGACCTCAATATGTTCTATGATGACGGAAGCGGTTATATTGATTTAGGTCTTGACAATATATATGATTTTGACAGTGACGGAAATCTTATTCCCGATACTGAAAGAAATTGGCTTGCAATAAATAATCAGCCCGTTGCTTACTATCATACAGATACAATTGAAAACGGTGATGATTATACTATTACGGGATATGTTCCGGCAATGCTCAACGGTGACAGAGTGAAACTAATTATAGTTTTTGATAATGAAAATCCAAACGGATATATTGCAGGAGCATCAACAGACTATGCAGACGGCGAAACAGATACAGTTCCGAAAAGTATGACCGAAATAAATGTCGGTGATAAATTGGATTTTCTTTGTGATTTTTACAGTTATGACGGTGAGTATCAGGACAGTTATTATTTAAGCGAACCTGTTACCGTTTCGGAAAATATGACGATAAGCAACGTTGATGTAGGCGACGGAGAAGTAAAACTTATGTACCGTTTTACTGATATATACAATCAGGAATATTGGTCAGAGGCAATAATAAAATAATCAAAAAAACGACTGCCGTTAAAGACAGTCGCTTTTTACTTATTAAATTATTTTAAATCATTCTGATTGAGATGAAAGATACTCTGCAAATTCGAGTTCTCCGCCTGTTGAAAGATATGCATAATAAGTAAGTATGCCTGCTGCATCAACTGCATCAACTAAATTGTCATTATTTATATCTCCTGCCATTGACTGACCTGTTTCAAGAGTTGAATCTTTATTTGCCGAGAGTGCTGCATATTCTATAAGCACGGCTGTCGCATCAACTGTATCAACAAGACCATCATTATTGACATCGCCGAGCATACGGTCAGAAACAATAATTTTCTGTTCTTTTACTTCCGGTGTTATAGTTACAGAATTTCCGTCAGCGTCAAGAAGTGATACACTTGTAGTGCGTTGGTCGGCATAATCCTCTGCTTCTGTAAGGAAATAAATGCGATAAACTCCCGATTCAATCTGTGAATCAATAGTGGCGTTGAAATATGCAAGAGGGTAATTATCTGTTGCATCACCGGTAAGTGGTAAGGCTTGAATATTGCCTGAAATCATATCTGACATTGATGCTGTAAACGACATATTGAGTGTATTGCATTCTTCATCACGAGTGTTATAAAAACCATAAGAAGAAGAAACATACGGCGAATTTTCACCGACTTCAGCAGGGTCTATTGCATCTTCAGCAAATTTTACGCACATATCGGCACTCTTTATTTTCGGTGCAACAGTCCAACAACTTTTTGAATCGTCACGTATATAAGCATTTACACGGATTGAATTTTCTTCTGTCAGGTCTTGTGTATTTATGTATACAGTTCCGTCGGGAAGAATTGATATTTTGTCATTGTCCTCAACAGAAAAATACATAACAGGTCTATAATTTGACTCTGCACTTGCATAAAACGGTGTGACGGCAGACAATGCAATAACAGCACTCATAAAAACAGGTATTTTTTTCATAGTGATTTTCCTTTCTGTTTTATATTATTTCGGTCATTCTAAGGACAATTTCTGCCACTCTCTTTGCGGCGATTTTTTCAAATTCTTCAAACGACATAGCACCGTTATCGTCAGCATTGTCAGAAATACAGCGTACACTTACATATGGTTTTCCGTTAAGATAACAGCAGTGACCAACAGCGGCACTTTCCATGTCAACGGCGTATGGGTTCAGCCTGTTCTGTATTTCAGCCTTGACTTCATTGCTTGAAATAAAAGCCTCTCCGGAAACTATTCTACCCCTGAAACTTTTTACTGAAAATTCAGCACATACTTTTTCAGCCGATTCAATAAGTTTTTCGTCAGCCTTGAAAATTGCACGGTATGGCGGATAATCGTTAAGGAAATGCAGGTCAAGGTCATGAGGAAGAACTTCTGTTGAAATAACTATGTCACAAACTTTTACATTTGTATTCATTCCTCCTGCAATACCTGTATTTATAACACAGTCGGGATTGAAGTTGTCAATCATAACCTGCGTACAGAGTGCGGCGTTGACTTTTGCAATACCGCAACAGGCATTTATAATAGTTTTTCCTTTGTATTCATTCACAAAAAATTCAAATCCTGAAATTTTTTTTGTTTCAGCCTTTCCAAGCGTTTTTCTTATATCTGCAAGCTCAGACGGCATAGCACCTATTATTGCGAGTGTATTCATTTTATTATACTCCCTTTCTTTAATATTCTTATATGATTATAACATATTTCATAATACAAATCAACAGAAATCATATAAAAAATTTTTTTGAAATTTTCTGTAAACAGGGGTTGATTTTTCTATAATCATGTGTTATAATAGATTATGTAAATACAAGTTAATATTCTGCCTTGTTCGAGTAATTATAGTTTTTATAATCCAACACATCTCATTAGGGAATACAGCTCCGACTGTGAATTGCAGACCTCCTGACATATTTTTATATGCGGACGAAGGGAGCGTGAAGCATTCGGGCGTTTACCCACCTGCTTCGTGCGGGTTTTATACACTATATGACGGCAAGGCGGATTATTTTTTATTGATTTAACATAAAAAACCGAAGTTATTACACTCCGGTTTTTTTGTTTTATTGTGGTTCTGTTTCGACTGTTCTGCCCTCTTTAATACTTTTCTGACAATCAATATAACGCTGATTTGAACTGCCACGGAATTTTATAGTCCAGTCTTTCAGTTCAAGAATGAATAATCCGTCAATAAGAATATCCGTAACTGAAAGTAATTCCCCCCAGTGATTTTTGTCACGGTTTTTATAAAGTTCCTCAAATGTATAGCCCGTGTATGTTGTGATATTAAGACCGAGGGATTTTATTTTTTCACCCAGAACAGCAAGTTCTTTTGCTTGACAGAAAGGCTCTCCCCCACTGAATGTTACACCGTCAAGCAGTGGATTCTGTTTTATTGTTTCAAGCAATTCATCTGTATTTACAATTTTTCCACCGTTAAAGTCATGAGTCTGCGGATTGTGACAGCCTTTACAATTATGCGGACAGCCCTGAGTAAATATTGTAAATCGTATTCCTTCGCCGTCAACGATAGAATCATTGACGGTTCCGGCAATTCTTAAATCAGACATTGTGTTTCACTCTGTCACGCTCTTCGGCACGTTTTCCGTTGTTGAAGCGGTCAAGAGTTCCGACGAGATAGCCTGTAATACGGCGTATTCTGTCAAATGAAACACTGCCTGCACTTTCATGTCTGCCACAGCATGGGCAAGTTTCTCCGATAATTCCGGTATATCCGCAACACGGGTCACGGTCAACAGGATGATTTATAGCACCATAGCCTATTCCCGATTCTTTCATACAGCGTACAATTTTTTCAAATGCACTGAGATTTTCAAGCGGGTCGCCGTCAAGTTCAATGTAACTTATATGACCGGCATTTGTGAGTTCATGATAAGGTGCTTCAATTTTTATTTTTTCAAATGCACTGATAGGATAGTAAACAGGCACATGGAAAGAATTTGTATAATATTCTCTGTCTGTTACGCCCTCTATGATGCCGAATTTTTTAGCGTCCATACGTACAAAACGTCCGGAAAGTCCCTCAGCAGGAGTTGCAAGAAGTGAGAAATTAAGCCCTGTTCTCTTTGCCTCTTCGTCAAGACGTTTACGCATTGTTGTTATTATTTCTAAACCGAGTTCACGTGCTTCTTCACTTTCGCCGTGGTGAACTCCGATAAGAGCTTTAAGAGCCTCTGCAAGTCCGATAAAACCAACTGACAATGTGCCGTGTTTAAGGACTTCTTCAATGCTGTCATCGGGTGAAAGCTTGTCTGAATCAATCCATATTCCCTGCCCCATAAGGAACGGGAAATTTCTTACTTTTTTCTGACACTGTATTCTGAAACGGTGCATAAGCTGGTCAATGGTCAAATCCATCATATCATCAAGCATATCAAAAAACAAACCCACATTATGGTCTGCTTTTATAGCAAGCCTTGGAAGATTGATAGATGTAAAACTGAGGTTTCCTCTGCCTGTGACTATTTCTCTTGACGGGTCATAATTGTTTCCGATAACTCTTGTACGGCAACCCATGTAAGCAATTTCAGTATCAGGGTTTCCCTCTTTGTAATACTGAAGATTGAACGGTGCGTCAATAAATGAAAAGTTAGGGAAAAGACGTTTTGCGGAAACACGGCACGCCAATTTGAAAAGGTCATAGTTCGGGTCAGTCGGATTATAATTTACTCCCTCTTTTATTTTAAATATATGTATAGGGAAAATCGGGGTTTCGCCGTTACCTAATCCCGCTTCCTGAGCAAGCAGAACATTCTTTATAACCATTCTGCCTTCCGGTGAAGTATCTGTACCATAGTTTATTGAACTGAAAGGTGTCTGAGCCCCTGCTCGGCTGTTCATTGTATTGAGGTTATGAATAAGTGCTTCCATTGCCTGATATGTGGCACGGTCAGTTTCCTTTACTGCGTTCTTTATGGCAAATTCCTGAACTCTTTCGGCTGTTTCTCTGTCAACATAATTCAAAAGAATTTCATATTCTTTCTGCTGATAGCCGTTGTCATTTGCAAGATTCGGAATAAGGTTATATTTTTCATAAACTTCTTTCTTTATGTTTTCTGCAACTTCAAATTCATTTTCAATGCCTCCGATAAGTGACAACGCCCTTGCGATATTCTGTGTATATCTTGAAGAATATGTCTTTTTTATACCGTCTGACATTGCATAGTCAAAAGTCGGAATACTTTGTCCGCCGTGCTGGTCATTCTGATTTGACTGAATAGCTATGCAGGCAAGAGCGGAATAACTTGAAATATCGTTCGGTTCTCTCAAAAATCCGTGACCGGTTGAAAAACCGTTTGTAAAGAGTTTTTTAAGGTCAATCTGGGTACAGGTTGTTGTAAGAGTATAGAAATCGAGGTCATGAATATGAATATCTCCGTTGCGGTGTGCCTTTGCGTGTTTAGGTTCAAGAACGTACATTTCATAATACTCTTTCGCCGAAACAGAACCGTATTTAAGCATAGTACCCATAGCCGTATCGCCATCAATGTTAGCATTTTCACGCTTTATGTCGCTGTCCTTTGCAGAACTGAAAGTCAGTTCATTAAGTACACACATGAGATTTGTTTTCATCTCACGTGAACGTGTACGTTCATAGCGATAAAGTATATAAGCCTTTGCTGTTCTTGCATGACCTTTTTCAATGAGAGTCTTTTCGACAAGGTCTTGAATCTCTTCAACAGTAGGAACTTTTCCGGGATTTTCATTTTCATACGTTTCGTATACTTCAACGGCTATTTCCATAGCTTTATTGAAATCAGTACCTCCGCATGACTGAGCCGCCCTGAAAATTGCGTTTGCAATCTTTTCAATATTGAACGGAACTTTACGACCGTCCCTTTTAATAATATGAATTATCATTTAGACTATACCTCCAGCCACAATATATTGTATCTTGCTTTGTATGTGCTTATAATAGTATAATCCAAATAATGCTTGTTGTCAATTGTATAATTCAACAATAAAAAACGGAAATTTCAATTTAAAATTGTTTATAATATACAATAAAAATGAGTTTTCGGCTATATTTCGTTGATTCAGTAACGAAAATCAAAAAGAAACGCACACCACAACATATAGTGATGTGCATATATGATTATGCAACATGAGTTAAAATATATTCAACAACTGCTTTATACATATCTTCAGTAAATTTTTTATCTTCTGATGACCAGTATTCTTCTTTTAAGTTTCCGTCAATAGATTTTAAGGCAGTGCTTGTGTCGATACAATGAACATTTTTACTGTTTGCCATTGCAAGCAACTGTTCGTTGTAGGTATTTATAAGTTCATTTGTAACAGGGGCAGCGTCTGTAATAACGGGAGGAATTTGCATAATATATATATTCATATTCGGCAGAACTTCTGTAAGATTTTCAATAAGTGTTGTATAGTTTGCAATCATATCTTCTGTCGGGCTTACGCCGATGTCACTACCGAGCATCATATATACATTTTCGGGCTTTTTAAGTTTAAGTGTGTCATATATTGTAACTGTGCCGTAATTGCTTTCAACTTTAGCAGTTGTGCAGTTGGCGGCATTTAGTGCAGCGTCGCCTATAACATCAGTAAATGAAGTATATTGACCTATTTCGAGAAGTGTCGAATCGGTAATAAGACAGCAGTTGTCGAAATATGTCGCATAATCGGCGGCGGCTGACTGTGGGACGGGATTTGTTACAGGAGTTTGTTCAACAGGCTGTTGTTCATCGCTTACTTCATTTTCAATTTCCGTTGTTTCCTCCTGCTCAGGTTCTTCACTTTCTTCAACAATAATTGAATTGAATTCATCTTCAAAGAAATTTTCGTTCATGTTTGCCGCAGCTATATATAAAGCAAAGCACGCACTGAATGACAAAATGAAAATTATTAACAGAACGCCGAAACTAAATCTTACTTTTGGTCTTTTACGCTTTCTGTTTGATACTGTTCTTGTATTTTTATTTTTTTCCATATCTTCTCCATAAAACTATAAATTTAATGCTGTATCTACAGCACTATTTTATTATACCTTGTTCAGGTGTTTTTTTCAAGTCTTTTTTAATATTTTTATTTTTAACTTATCATAACAGACTGTTTATAATTTTTTCTTGACTTAAACGGGCAGTCATGATATAATTAAAATGATAAAACCGATTCGGAAATATGCTGTACTTTCAGGAGGTATTTTTTATGATTTGCATAAAGTGCAGAAAACCTATGCGAATGGGTGAATTCAGAATGGAGCAACATAGCACAGATAACGGTATATATCGTGCTTATCCTGTTGCCGCATGGTACGAAAACGGAGAAAAATATTGTGAAACTCCACAAAGTTCAACACTTGGGTTCTACTGCCCTGACTGCGGAATGATGGCGGGAATTTTTCAGTATACGAAACCGGTCGGATTTATAGGACGTTTCAACAAAGATTTCGACGATAATATTGATATTCTCCCTGTTAAAATATGCCCGGAATGCCATGCTGAAATTGATATAGATTACCCACGTTGTCCGCATTGCGGATATTTGTATGAATCAATATAAGAAGGAAGTGCTGTTATGTCTGATAAAAAAGGCGAAAAAAAGCAGAAAAGATATTATTTCATAGACTATGAAAACGTACATAAAGCAGGGCTTCACGGAATTGATGAACTGAATAAAAGCGATAATGTAATTATTTTTTACAGTAAAAATGCAGATAAACTCCCTTTTAGTCTGCATAGTCAGATTATCGAAACAAAAGCTAAAATTACATATTTTGAAGTTGATACTGTCGGAAAAAATGCACTTGATTTCCAACTTGCCTCATATATAGGTTACATAATAGGACAGCATCCAAAATGTATATGTCATGTTATAAGCAAAGACGCAGGATTTGAAAATGTATGCAATTTCTGGCGGAAATACGGAATAAAAATATGTCGTACTTCTGATGTATCACAAAGTAAGAAATTTGATTCACTGAAAAAATCGGAAATAAAGTCTGCTCTTAGTCAACTTGAACTTGAAAAGGAAGATTTGGACTTTGTAAAAGATATACTGACGAAAAATGTTGAAAGATATGATGTTCCGATTCCGAAAATAAAATGTGATATAAATCAGGAGCTTTGCAAAAGATTCGGCAGTGAAAAGACAAAGACAATTTATTCGGCAATAAAGCCGTTAATAAAATAGGAGGTGAAAATAAATGGATTCAGGAGGAACAAGTTTTAATTACTATCTTGTGGACTATGACAGCGTAGGACAGAGTGGTCTTAACATAATAATGGAGTATCTTTCCGGAAAAGATAAAGTGACAATATTCTACACAACCGGAAAGAGTACAATAGATTTTGCATTATTTAAAAAGATTCATTCAAGCCTTTCAGAAATAAATTTTCAGGAAATGGACAGTACAATGTCACTGAAAATTTTTCTTGCATCATACTTAGCATATGATATAATGAGAACAAATTCCAATGTTGAATATTATATTGTAAGCAATAACAAAGAATTTGAAACTTTAAAAAAATTCTGGGAAGTAATGGAAATTGACATTAAAATATTATCAAATCAAGATAATACTAATACTGAAAAACCCAATCCAGAAAATTCCAATTCTGAAAAGCCTAAATCCCAACCGAAAAAAGAAACCAAAAAAACAAAAAAATCCTCAATATTTCCCCATTTAGGAAAAAAATAAAAAATAACAGGAGTTAAAAAAATGACTTACAAAGAAAGTTTTATAAAATTCATGGTTGAATGTGGAGTGCTTACATTCGGTGAGTTTACACTAAAAAGCGGAAGAAAAGCCCCCTACTTCATAAACTGCGGTAATTACAAAACAGGCAGACAGCTTGCAAAACTGGGTGAATATTATGCTGAATGCATTCATGAAAATAATATCCCCGTTGAAACTCTTTTCGGTCCTGCTTACAAGGGCATACCGCTTGCTGTTTCGGCTGTTGTGGCACTCAGCAATAAATATGATATTGACGTTTCATATTGTTTTGACCGCAAAGAGGCAAAAGACCACGGCGAAGGCGGTATGTTTGTAGGAAAAAAACTCACAGACGGCGAAAAGGTCGTTATTATTGATGATGTTATGACATCAGGAAAAGCTCTCCGTGAATCTATGCCGAAGCTGAAATCAGCAGCAGATGTTGACGTTACCGGAATGGTTATCACCGTTGACCGCATGGAAAAAGGTACAGGCGAACTTTCAGCAGTGCAGGAAGTGAAACGTGATTTTGGCGTTACAGTCTATCCTATAGTTACTATGGAAGATATTATAAATGCTATTAAAAATGACATTGTTTCGGGTAAAGAATACCTTGACAAAATGCTTGAATACAGAAATACTTACGGAGTATAAAGTAAAAAACCGTTCCCCGAAAGGAACGGTTTTATTATTTACTTAAATATCATAAGCAGAACTTGTGATATGATAACTACTGCAATAAGTGCTACAGGATATGTAGCGGCATAAGCAGATGCAACATTTTCTGTACCTGCTGTACTGATGAGAGTACCAAGTGCGGGAGTAGAAGTCATACCGCCTGTAATTGAACCGAGGTTATTGAGGAGGCTGAGTTTGAGAACATATTTTGCAAAGAAGAAGCCGACAATCATCGGAACAATTGTCATGATTATTCCGTAGAGGAAGTATACAGCTTTGAAGTGTTCAACGAAACTTGCACCGCCTGCAACGCCTGCACCGATAAGGAACATCATAAGTCCAAATTCCCTGAAAACTTTAAGAGTGCTTTCTTTCGGCATTATGTTTACTTTTCCGAAATTGCCGAAATGACCGAATAAAAGTGAAACAAGCAGGCAACCGCCTGTTGTGGTAAGCGAGAAGTTACCAAACTTTATTGAACCAATAAAGATACCGAGAATTGAAGCAAGTGCAAAAGGCATGAAACCGAATTCGTCCATTTCAATAAGTTTGCCCTTTGGTTTTTTCTTTGAACCTTCTGAATCAGCAGCTATAAGCTGTTCACGTTCCTTTTTCATATCAGCTTTCATGAATTTCGGAACAAGCTGAACAAAAAGAACAACGCCGATTACACCGAAAAGATAAGCAATACCATGACCAACTGTTACGAGGTCTTCAAGCACTTCACCGTTTGCACGTGATGCAACAGTTGCCTTTGCGGCTGAAAAAGCAGGTGTACTTGTAAGAGCTCCTGAAAGAAGTCCGACAAGCATTGCAGCGATGTTTTCAGTCGGGTCACCTGAAACGCCCTTGTCAATAAGGATACAGCCACCGCAGGCAAGTCCGCCTGCAATAATTACGACAAGTGCAAGAAGTACATATGACTTGAAGTTCTTTTTGAAATTTCCGAAGAAGTTCGGACCTGCAATGAATCCTACAGACGTTACGAAAAGAATAAGTCCGATATTTTCGATAACTTTAAGTGCGTTCTTGACATACGTCGTGCCTTCAAGCATAAGGTTTTCACCGAGATTGCTGTAGCAAAAACAGCCGTAAAGAAGGGCTATTATAAATACACCGGCAGTGCCGAGCGAAACGCCTTTAACGGTAATTCTGCCAATAAGATAGCCAACAGTCGTTATAAAAAAGACTGCAAACATCAGGAAAGTTATTTCTTTAATGCTGATAGAAAAACTTCCAACCGTAATTAAATCCATGATTTACATTACCTCTTTCTTTGTTATTTTTTACCGATATTGCATAAATTTTGTGCAATATCAACAATATGTATAAACCGCACAAACCGACGAACAAATAATATGCCCGTCGGTTTCCGCAGATTATAATTAAGTTTAATTATGACTTTCTTGCATAGTGAGGCAGAAGCATAGGTGAAACTTTGCCTGTATCAATTCCGGCATCAGCGAGTTCTGCATTAAACTTATTGATATGTTCAAGAGTAAGTTTTTCAGGGGTTGCTGTTTCCTTAGCCTTTTCAGCAGCATATATTCCGGCATTTCTTCCGAATACGATAACATCAAGGAGAGAATTACCCATAAGTCTGTTTCTTCCGTGAATACCGCCTGCAACTTCACCGGCAGCAAAGAGGTTTTCAACAGTTGTTTCGTTTTTATCGGTTATATCAATACCGCCGTTCTGGTAATGGAGTGTCGGGAAAACAAGAATAGGTTCTTTGCGGATGTCAATTCCGTATTTGCCGAACATTCTGAGCATTGCGGGGATTCTCTTTTCAATAGTTCCTTCACCGTGGATAAGTTCTATCATAGGAGTATCGAGCCATACAGCTTTACCGAGATTTGTTTCAATGCCCTTGTTTCTTGCTGTACATTCACGGATAATTGAAGAAGCTGTAACATCACGTGTTTCAAGCGGATTCATAAAGACTTCACCATCAATATTAACAAGCTTTGCACCAAGTGAACGAACTTTTTCAGTAACCAAAGCACCGAAAATCTGTTCAGGATAGCCTGTTCCCGTCGGGTGATACTGGAGAGTATCAACATCACGGAGTTTTGCACCTACTCTGTAACCGAGAATAAGACCGTCAGCAGTTGCACCATAATGATTTGAAGTCGGGAATCCCTGATAATGCATTCTTCCTGCACCGCCTGTAGCAATAACAACAGTCTTTGCTCTTGCAACCATAAGTTCCTTTGTTTCCATGTTCATAAGGACAGCACCGGCAGCTTTTCCGTTTTCGTCAAGAATGATTTCAACAGCAGCAGTGAAGTCAATTACAGGAATACCTCTGTTCAGAACTTCATCACGGAGAGTTCTCATTATTTCAGCACCGGAATAGTCTTTTGCAGCGTGCATTCTCTTTCTTGAAGTACCGCCGCCGTGAGTTGTAATCATAGTGCCGTCAGCTTCTTTGTCAAATTCAACACCAAGTTTGTTAAGCCACTGAATAGCTTCAGGAGCTTTTGTAACAAGCTTTTTGACAAGTTCAGGCTTTGCAGCAAAATGACCACCGCCGAAAGCGTCAACATAATGAATAGCCGGGGAATCATTAGGTTTGTCAGCAGCCTGAATACCGCCTTCAGCCATCATTGTATTAGCATCGCCTATACGAAGTTTTGTAACTATCATAGCCTTAACGCCTGCTTCATCGGCTTCAATTGCACATGAAGAACCTGCTCCGCCGCCGCCGATTATAAGAACGTCTGTGTCATAGTCAGGATTGGTGAGGTCAATATCAGACGGGTTGATTCTGCTGTGACCCTGAAGAAGTTCTGCAAGCTGTGTCGGAACTTTTCCGCCCTTGTTTACGCCTACTTCAAGAACGCTGAATTGATCCTGTCTGTAGTCGGGGTGAAATTCAGCAAGGAGACTATCCTTTTCTTCTGCTGTCATTCTTCTTGGTTCAAGCTTTGCATTTTCAGGTCTTTTTGATGCAACTATCTCTGCAAGCTCATTAAGCTTATCAATTTTATACATTTATGCTCCTCCTTACTTTTCAATCTCACGATTATTATAAAGGTCTTTTATTTCCTGAACATTATCGACTGATTTAGCCATAAGTTCAGCCATTTTTTCATCAAAGATACCCTCATTGATTTCGTTTACACGGTCAGCAAGGTGTCCGCACTCGGGAGCTATATATTTACCGTTGAGTCGTCTTGCAAGCATAGCAACCTGTGGATGAGATATTCCGGCAGGACAGCGTGAAGAACATACTCCGCACATAACGCAGTCGAAAGACTCTTCAGCACACTTTTCATATTCGCCTCTCTGTGCATAAGCAATATATTGCATTGTATTAAGTTCCTGAGTACAAGCTTTAGTGCAGGCGTTACAGCCGATACAGCTGTATATTTCAGGATAAAGTTGCATCATAATCTGCTGGTCGGGCTTGATTTCCTCAATATTGTAAATTTTCTTTACAAGCGGGAAGAAAGGAAGTGTAGCAACGTACATACCTTCCTGAACTTCTGTCTGACAAGCGAGGCAGGCATGAAGTTCCTGTTTATCCTTGATTCTGTAGATAGTTGCACAAGCACCGCAGAAACCGTTACGGCAACCACAGCCTCTTACAAGTTCATAGCCGGCATATTCCATAGCCGTCATTATAGTGAGCCCTGCCGGCACCTGATATTTTTTGCCGAACAGGTAAACGTTTAACATATTTTCCATGTTCAATACTCCTTATCAATATTCGTCAGGCAGTTCGTCGAGCTGGTCAAAGCGGAAAACAGGGCCGTCTTTGCAGACGTATTTATCACCGATATTACATCTTCCGCATTTGCCGACAGCACATTTCATGCGAAGTTCCATAGTTGTATAAACCTGAGTTTCAGTAAAGCCAAGTTCTTTAAGACCAGCAAGTGTGAACTTAATCATAATCGGAGGGCCGCATATAAGTACTGTTTTGCTGAGTGAGGGGTTAAGTTCCTTTACATAGTTAGGAACAAATCCGACATGACCGTCCCAGCCCTCCTGTTCTCTGTCAATTGTAAGATTCACTTCAACGCCGTCATCGTTCATCCATTCATCGAGAATTTCCTGATAATCAACGAGGTCATCTTTTGAACGTGAACCGTATATAATCTGTACATCACCGTAGTTTGCACGATTGTCACGTACATAGTTAATTACCGAGCGGAGCGGAGCAAGACCAATACCGCCGGCAATAAAGAGTAAATCTTTGCCTTTAAGGTCTGTTTCAACGGGAAAATGATTTCCGTAAGGTCCTCTGATAGTAATCTGCTGACCTACTTCCATAGCGTGAAGCCATGAAGTAAGACAACCGCATTTTTTAATGCTGAATTCCATAAATTCCTTGTTTGTAGGTGAAGAAGTTATAGAAAACATACCTTCACCAACACCCGGAATAGAAAGCATTGCACACTGACCGGGCATATGTTCAAAAACCTTACCGCCTACAGTGCCGTCTGCCTGTATAGCATTTACTCTGAAAGTCTTTACATCGGGAGTATCTGTTCTTATGTCGGTAACAACACCGATGCGTGGAATTAAAGTGTCATTAGTGTTCATTACTTAACCTCCAATGCTTTCATTACCTTGACGATATTCATTGAAATAGGGCATTTAGAAAGACATCTTCCACAGCCTACACAGCCGAATTCGCCATTATTGTTTGAAGGGAAATATACCAGCTTGTGCATGAATCTCTGACGGAAACGTTCAAGCTGAGAATTACGTATATTGCCATGAGCCATTTTTGTGAAATCGGAATACATACAGGAATCCCAACATCTGAAACGTTTTATTCCGTGACCCGTATCGAAATCTTTAATATCATAGCATTGACAAGTCGGGCATACGAATGTACAAGTACCACAGCCAAGACAGCTTTCAGAGAGTTCAGCCCACTTTTCAGAATTGAAGTGTTCCATGAGTTTATCACCGCCGAATGATTCGGTAGAGAGATTAGCAAGCGGGAGTTTTCCGAGAATTTCTTTAGTTTTAGCCTTTACTTCATCGAGTTTTGCGGTGTCGCCGTCCTCAAGGAGTGAAGAAACAGAGTCAATAAACGCCTGACCTTTTTCGTTATTAGCCTGAATAAAGAGATTTTCACCATCAGACCAACAAGCAGCATCACCCTCGGGAGCAGTCGGGTCAATGCCGAAAGTTCCGCAGAAACAAGTTTCAGTAGGTTTAGTGCAAGCCATAGTTACAACAGTTCCGTGGTCACGGCGGTTTTTATAATAGCTGTCAACGGGTTCACAAAGGAAAACTTTATCAAGAATTGTAAAACTTCTTGCATCACAAGCACGAACTCCAAACACAACGAAATCTTCCGATTCTTTACGCACGTCAATAACTTCAATCTTTTTGCCCTCCATTTTGAAGTCAGCGAGATTTTCAGTCTGAGGAAAGAAAAAGTCCTTTGCACTACGCAGTGTATTAAGATTTTTGCTGAGTTTCATTCCTGATTCATACTTTTTGTATTCTGATGCACCGTCTTCACGGTCTGTAGGAATATAAAGAGTCTGTTTTTCAGCTACAGCGTCAAAAAGTTTACCGAGATTTTCGAGAGATATTTTAAGCATTACTCAACACCCCTTTCATGAACGATACTTGCTTCGCAGTCGTCCTGTGTATAATCATTGAGAGGTGCTCTTGAAGTTGTATCCTCTCCTGCCTGATACTCACCATAAAGGGAGTTGATGTCCTTAATAAACTTTCTGTTGAGGAGGTGAAGCGGAATATTCTGAGGACAAACTCTTGAACATTCACCGCAGTCTGTACATCTTCCTGCAACGTGGAAAGCACGGATAATATGGAACATATTTTCTTCAAAGCTGTCTGATGCTGCTTTATTCTGAATACCTGAATCGGGATTATCAAATACACAGTTTTCACAGGTACAAGCAGGACAGACATTTCTGCACGCATTACATCTGATGCACTTTGAAAGTTCATTTTTCCAGAAGTCATAACGCTCCTGAGAAGTCATGTTTTCAAGTTTTTCAACCATGTCGAAACGGTCTGATTCAATAACTTCGCCGTCCTCACCAATAAGTTCATCATAAGTAACGTGTTTTTTACTCTTACAGCTTAAACACTTATTGCTCATAGCTTCTGAAACGGGCATAGTTTCCTCGCCGTAAATGGTATTTATTTTAAGTGTGTCGCCGTTTCTTTCAACGCCGATAATACCTGTTATTCCCTTAGCCTTGATTTTTTCAGCGTCAAGTTTACCGTCGCTTGGAATACCGACAACATAAATATTGTCACGGTTTACCCTGTGTTCCTTAGTAAGCTGGTTAAGACTGTAAGTATCGCAAGGTTTGAGGAAAGCAAGGATTTTTCCTTCTTTTTTGCTTTCCTTGACAAGATATTTTGAAACGTTTGCGGAGGTAAAATCATCATATACAAATTCTGCATCAATTTCCTCTGCACTTTCAAAAATTGCCGGAGTGATGTCGTAAGCAAATTCTCCTTTTTTCCAGCCGATAACACGGTTTACTGTGCCATCTGCAAGGAGCTGTTTTGCCTTGCTGATTATTGCTTCCTGCATCGTAAATCCTCCAATCTGCGGTTAGGGCCGAGTTTCTTTACAGCTTCTGTAAATTCGTTCATAGTTGCCGCAAACTTTGCACCTTCAGCGGCAGAAACCCATTCTACTCTTGTACGGTCACGTTCAATGCCGAGAAAATCGAGCATACTGAAAAGAAGTGTCATTCTTCTTCTTGTGAAGTAGTTGCCCGACGTATAATGACAGTCGCCGGGGTGACAGCCACAGAGAATAACTCCGTCTGCACCTTTCTGAAATGCCCTTAAAATGAACATCGGATTTACACGGCAAGAACATGGTACTCTGATGATTTTAACATTTGTCGGATAGTTAAGTCTGTTTGTGCCTGAAAGGTCAGCACCTGCATATGAACACCAGTTACAGCAGAATGCGACAATCAGCGGTTGAAATTCTTTATTATCGTTTACTTGCATATTGCATCTACCTCCGCCATAATCTGACTGTTAGAGAAGCCGTTTAAATCCATAGCACCTGACGGACAGGCAACTGTACAAGCACCACAACCCTGACAAACGGCAGGATTTACACTTGCCACACGTCTTATAGCTGTTGTGCGGTCAGGCATTCTGAATTCTTTGTCCTGATAAGTGATAGCACCATAAGGACAAACTTTTTCACAGGCTGAACAGCCGTTACACATAAGTTCGTTTGAATGAGCAACACACGGGTTGCAGGTGATACTGTTCTTTACAAGCAGACCGATAGCTTTTGAAGCGGCAGCACTTGCCTGTGCAACAGTTTCCGGAATATCTTTAGGGCCTTGACAAGCACCCGAAAGGAAAATACCGGCAGTAGCACTTTCTACAGGACGAAGTTTTGCGTGAGCCTCTGTAAAGAAATCATTTGTATCCATTTGAGTTGTAAGCATTGTAGCAAGCGGACGTGCAGTTTTGTCTGGTTCAATAGCAGTTGCAAGAACAACCATATCAGCATCAATGTGAAGCTGTTCATTTGAAAGAAGGTCAGAAGCCTGAACATCTATAGTACCGTCAGCTTTTGGGGTAACTTTGCCTACCATGCCCTTTATATAATGAACGTTATATTGTTCAACTGCCCTGCGGTAGAATTCATCAAAATTCTTGCCGGGGGTACGTACATCTATGTAGAATACATAAACTTCTGTATCCGGGTATTTTTCACGGATAAGCATAGCGTGTTTTGCTGTATACATACAACATATTTTTGAACAGTACGGTTTTCCCTTGCTGTCGTCGCATCTTGAACCTACACACTGTACAAATACAATTTTGTGCGGATGAGTTTTGTCGGACGGTCTGAGAAGTGTTCCACCGTTAGGGCCTGCGGCGTTCATAAGTCTTTCAAGTTCAAGAGAAGTTACAACGTCGGGACACTGATTATATGCAAACTCATCATATTTATCAAGTTTAATCGGATTGAAACCTGTTGCAACGATTATTGCACCGTATTTTTGTTCAATGTATTCGTCCTGCTGATGATAATTGATAGCACCTACAGTACAAGCCGCAGCACATTTTCCGCAGACTTTTTCCTTAACAGTACCGCCTTTAAGTTTAAGGCAGTAATTCGGGTCAATTGTAGCAACTTTCGGTACAGCTTGTGCAAACGGAATATAAATAGCACTTCTGTTATCAAGACCGAGATTAAAAGCATTCGGAACTTTTTTCATGGGGCAAGCCTCTGTACAAAGTCCACAGCCGGTACATTTTGTCTCATCAACAAAACGTGTCTTTTTCTTTATAGTAACTGTAAAGTTTCCTACAAATCCCTTTACAGCACTTACTTCACTATATGAATGAATAGTGATAAGTTCATTTTGTGAAGCCTCAACCATTTTAGGCGTGAGAATACAAGCGGCACAGTCAAGCGTCGGGAAAGTTTTATCAATCTGAGCCATTTTTCCGCCGATAGTAGCTTCTTTTTCAACTATATCAACTTCAAAACCTGCTTCGGCAATATCGAGAGCTGTCTGAATACCTGCGATGCCTCCGCCTATTACCAATGCTCTTTTTGCAACAGGGCTTTCGCCTGCTGTAAGGGGTGCATTGAGGTGAACTTTTGCAATAGCGGCTTTACCGAGAATAATAGCTTTTTCAGTAGCCGTTGCAATATCCTTGTGAATCCATGAACACTGTTCACGTATATTTGCGATTTCAACAAGGTAAGGATTAAGACCGGCAGCAGCGGCAGCTTTTCTGAAAGTATTTTCATGCATTCTTGGTGAACATGAACATACAACAACACCTGTAAGACCATATTCTTTTATAGAATCCTTTATGAGATTCTGACCGGCTTCAGAACACATATACTGATATTCCTGAGAGATAACTACTCCGGATTCATGACTGAGAGCCTCTGCGACAGCCTTAACATCTACCGTTGCGGCTATATTAGTACCGCAATGACAGACAAATACTCCTATTCTCTGCATATTATCTCCTCCTTACTTAGTATATTTTCTGAATGCCGTAACAATTGCCTGCTGCGGCAAATCTTCGTCCAGCATTTCGGGAATGCTGTCGGCAATAAGATGATTATTACCTTGCTTGCGGATAGCCGCAAGGCGTACAGCCTCAACTACCTTAGCCGGTTCAACGTTTCTCGGGCATCTGTCAACACACGCAAAGCAGGTAAGGCATTTATAAATTGACTTTGAATTCATAAGAGTTTCAATGTCGCCTTTTTCCACCATGTACACAAACTGATGCGGATGGTATTCCATTTCATCATATGACGGACAAGTGCCTGAGCATTTACCGCATCGCATACATTTCAGGACGTTTACACCGCTGGAACGGAGAACTTGTTCTTTTAGATTATTATTCATTATTAGCCTCCTTTAATCCGAGAGCTTCGGCAAGAAGTTCAGTGAAGTAATAAACAGGAAGGTCGGAGCCGGAATTTTTTTTCAGGTTGTAAAGACAGAGCGGACAAGCAGTAATAATCATGTCTGCACCTTGTTCTTTAGCAGAATCCATAACTTTTGAACTTCTTTTTGAAGCCTGTGCTTTGTCCTCCATGGTTATGTAACCTCCGCAACATTCGTTACGCTGTGCATAAATAACAGGAGTACCGCCGATAGCCTTTATAAAGTCCTCAATGATTGTAGGATTTTCGGGGTCGTCCATAGCAAGAGCTTTACTCGGACGGAGAAGCAGACAGCCGTAATAAGCGGCAATTTTCTTTCCCTTGAAAGGATTTACAACTTGTTTTTTAAGATTGTCAAAACCCACAACATCACGGAGCATTTCAAGATAATGATAAACAGTAGTTTCACCTGTATAAGGTTCATCAAGTTTAAGGTAGTTATTTACCTTTGCTGCCATTTCCTCATCTTTGGAAATATCGTAATTTGTCTGTTTTATAACGTTATGGCAGGCGGAACAGACTGTTACAAGCGGTCTGCCGGCTTCTTTTGCGGCGTTGAGAGTTCTCACCGCAGAAAGTTTTGTAGCAATTTCATCTTTGGCTGTAGTATAAGCACCGCCGCAACACTGCCAATTCTCCGGTTCTTCAAGAGTAATTCCGAGAGCTTCGGCAGATGACCTTGCATAAGTGTCAAGGTCTTTTGCTTTGGTTCTGAGCGTACAGCCGGGATAATACGTGAAGGTATTCATTAGTACGCTTCCTTTCTATAAATTTTATGCCATTTCCTCCGGATGAAAAACTTCATCAAAACGTTCAGCCGTAAGGAAACCGAGTTCTACGCAGGCATCTTTAAGGGAAATATTGTCCTTGAAAGCCTTTTTTGCGGTTTTTGCAGCGTTTTCATAACCGATATACGGATTAAGAGCAGTAACAAGCATAAGAGAGTTATGAAGATTGTGATGCATTTTTTCTTTGTTTGCCTTTATTCCTACAGCACAATTCTTATTGAATGAAACGATTGATTCAGCAAGCAGACGTGCAGATTGAAGGAAATTATATGCACATACAGGCATAAACACGTTAAGTTCAAAATTACCCTGAGAAGCAGCCATACTTACAGCAACATCATTTCCCATTACCTGAACGGCAACCATAGTAACTTGTTCACACTGTGTAGGATTTACCTTGCCGGGCATAATTGACGAACCGGGTTCATTTTCAGGGATAAAGATTTCACCGAGACCGTCACGGGGACCGGAAGCAAGCCATCTAACATCATTTGCAATTTTCATCATATCAGCAGCAAGAGCCTTTAAAGCACCATGAGCAAATACAATTTCGTCCTTTGAAGTAAGTGAATGGAACTTGTTAGGTGCTGTTACAAATTTCTTTCCTGAAATTTCGCTGATAGCCTCAGCAGCCTTTTCAGCAAAACCTACAGGTGCATTAAGACCCGTACCTACTGCTGTACCGCCAAGAGCAAGTTCTCTCAATTCTTCAACGGAAGAAAGAAGCATTTTTTTGTCTTTTTCAAGTGATGCTCTCCAACCGCTTATTTCCTGTGAAAACTTTATAGGGGTTGCGTCCTGAAGATGAGTGCGTCCACTCTTTACAATGCCTTCATTTTCTTTTTCAAGTCTTTTAAAGGTATCAATAAGAGTATCAACAGCCGGGATAACCTTGTCCTCAACAGCAATAACAGCGGCAATGTGCATTGCAGTCGGGAAAGTATCATTTGATGATTGGCTCATATTTATGTCATCATTCGGATGAAGAAGTTTTGAACCTGCGATTTCATTTCCCCTGTTGGCAATTACTTCATTTGCATTCATATTTGACTGCGTACCGCTTCCTGTCTGCCATACAACAAGCGGAAAATGTTCATTAAGAGAACCGCTCATAACTTCGTCGCACGCCTGAGAGATTGCGGAAAGTTTTTCATCTGTCATTTTTTCAGGTTTTACAGCATGATTTGCTATAGCAGCAGCTTTTTTAAGTATTCCGAAAGCATGAGTTATTTCCCTCGGCATTGTTTCTATGCCTACACCTATAAGAAAATTTTCATGACTTCTTTCAGTCTGGGCAGCCCAGTATTTGTCGGCAGGAACTTTAACCTCGCCCATAGAGTCGTGTTCAATACGATATTCCATTTAGTATTCACTCCCAAAAATTATTGGTTTATTTTTTAATCTGTATTACAGGATAAAAAATGTTACGTACGTTTTTTTCATACAATAATAAGTATAACAGTAAGTCGGAATAAATTCAAATGTAGTTTAAGAATATTGATATTCAGATATTGATATAATATTAACAATGGATTCTGAACATCATATGACATACACAAGGCTATATGTCATATGAATATCAGTATACATAAAAAAATTGTTTTGTTGCGTATGGTTTACTGAAATATAAAGCACTACAACATACATGATTATAATAAATTTCACAGATTAGTCTTGTAATAATAAGATAAATATGCTAATAAGTAACATATAATGTGCATATGATGATATATAAAAAATGCATATTTAAATTCAGATAAATATATAATGCGTACAATTGATTGACAATTATTTCACATTCACTGCAAATTACATTAAATTTTTTATAAAATTTCCCTGAAATATGATTCAAGCTGTAAAGTCGCACCTGAATGTTTACCGTTTGGAATAATGCGGAAACGGCTGTTTTCAAGAAGATTTTTTGTAAAGTCGTGAGAGTCAATAATTTCGTCTTGTCCGCCGATAATGGCACTTATATTATGTTTTTTGAGATTTGAAATTTTTCCGAACATTTTAATATAAGGCATAATATCACCTGTAAATCCAAGTCGTGGCAGGTACACAAACGGCATAAGGCAGGGATTTACAAGAATAATAGGCATATCAAGTTCTGCTGAAAGAACTGTGCCGTAAAATCCTCCCAGACTTGTCCCGCAAATCATGCTTATTTCGTTTTCTGAAATAATACTGCAAAGATTTTCATAAACCTTTTCAGGAGCAAGCGAATCATAATTTATTTCAGGTGAAATAACTTCAAAGCCGAGATTTTTCAACGCAGAGCAGGCACTGTTTTCCGAACTACCTTTATATCCATGAATATTAAGAATCTTCATTTTGTTTTTCCTCCTGCTCAAGTGAGTTTAAAGAATATGAAAGAGTTGTAAGACTGTCGCCGAGATGTACATTTTCAACGACAACATCGCTGTATTTTATACGCAAATCATAGTGAGTGAAATTCCAGAAAGCACGGATACCGCAACTTATAAGTCTGTCTGTTTCTTTTTCGGCAGCTTCCTGCGGTATGCAAAGAATAGCGGCAGTCGGTTTATTTTTTTTGCAGAAATATTCAAGTTCTGAAATATGCATAACAATAATTTTACCTATCTGTCTGCCTATTATATCGGAATTTATGTCAAATGCTCCTATAAGTTCAAATCCCCTGTTATTAAAATCAATATGAGTTGCAATAGCTTTTCCGAGATTTCCCGCACCCATAAGAATAATGGGTGTTTTTCTGTCAAGACCGAGAATAAGCCCTATCTGACGGCGGAGTTCACTGACGTTGTAACCGTATCCCTGCTGACCAAATTCACCGAAACAATTAAAATCCTGTCGTATCTGAGAAGCGGTAAATCCCATTTTTTCGGAAAGTTCCCTTGAAGAAATACGGACATAGCCGTTTTCTTCAAGTTCGCCTAAAAATCTGTAATAGCGTGGAAGCCTTCGTATAACTGAGTTCGATATTGCATTTTTTGACATTTTATCATGCCTTTCATATACGGATAAATCCGAATTACATCAATTTATCAAGTCTTATTTTGATTTCGTCAAGGAAAGTTTTTGAATCAACTTTTTTCTTGTTTTCAAGTTTTGAGATTAGATAAAGGTCGCCTGTCATAACGCCGTCTTCAATAGTCTGAATAGTAGCTTTTTCAAGTTTATCGGCAAATTCACAAAGTTCGAGAGTACCGTCGAGTTCTCCTCTTTTTCTTAAAGCACCACTCCATGCGAAAATAGTAGCAACAGAATTTGTTGATGTTTCTTCACCTTTGAGATATTTGTAATAGTGACGCTGAACTGTACCGTGTGCAGCTTCATATTCATAGATACCGTCGGGAGAAACAAGAACAGAAGTCATCATTGCAAGACTGCCATAAGCTGTTGAAACCATATCGGACATAACATCACCGTCATAGTTTTTGCAAGCCCATATATAACCGCCGTTTGAACGGATAACTCTTGCAACAGCGTCGTCAATGAGAGTATAGAAATATTCAATTCCTGCTGATTCATATTTTTCCTTATATTCATTATCGTAAATTTCTTGGAAAATATCCTTGAATCTATGGTCATATTTTTTAGAAATTGTATCCTTTGTTGCAAACCATACGTCCTGTTTCAGGTCAAGACCGTAGTTAAGACAAGTTCTTGCAAAACTTGCAATACTGTCATCAATGTTATGAAGTCCCTGAATAATGCCGTCACTTTTTGAAAAGTCGTGAATAAGTTCACGTGTTTCGTTTCCGTTTTCGTCAGTGACAACAAGTTCAGCTTTACTTCCCTTGTTTACACGCATTTCAGTATTCTTGTAAACATCGCCGTAAGCGTGACGTGCAATTGTAATAGGCTTTGTCCATGTAGGAATATACGGCTCAATGCCCTTTACTATGATAGGAGTGCGGAAAACAGTACCGTCAAGAGCGGCACGGATTGTACCGTTAGGAGATTTCCACATCTGAGTAAGATTATATTCAGGCATTCTTGCTGCATTCGGGGTAATAGTTGCACACTTTACAGCAACGCCATATTTCTTAGTAGCTTCAGCGGAATCCATAGTAACCTTATCTTTTGTAAGTTCTCTGTGTTCAAGACCGAGGTCATAATACTCTGTATTAAGTTCTACATATGGTTCAAGGAGTGTTTCCTTAATCCACTTCCAGAGTATTCTTGTCATTTCGTCGCCGTCCATTTCGACGAGCGGAGTTTTCATAATAATTTTTGCCATTGTTTTTTACCTCCATAAAATATTAAACTATCTGCTTTTCTACTAATAGTTAAATCTATACAAAATATCTGTTATACAGCCATGTAAGCAGAACAAGATGTGCAGGATAGAATATGTAGAAAAACCATTTTGTATATTTTCCTCCGCCTCTTTCACCATTATACAGCATAATAAGAGGTATGGGAAGAATTACGCCAAGTTGCAGCCAATTTATTTGGAAATATGATATATCTTTGATTATCACCCAAATAAACGGTATTACCTTAAAAACTGAAATTGCTCCTATATATGCAATTATCTGCTTTTTACGGCTTTCCCTTGCGAGTTCAAAGGCAAGAGTATATATAACAGCTTCGCTTCCCCAGTCACATCTTTTAGCAATCAGGGTGATGAAAAGTATCGCAGGGAGTTTGTATGCCTTATCAATTTTTTCGGAATTTATAATATAGACTGCCGTAAGACTGAGCAAAAGTGTTGTAATCATACTTGATTTGCCTATAAATGCAAAAGTCCCTTTTGAGTGGTATACAAAGGCAAAATGCGATATAAACGCAAAAATTGCCATTCGCTGAAAATATTTTTTCAGATTCCTTGTATGATGGTAGCCTTCCGAAATAAAGAAACACATTACAGGAGCAGTCGTTCTGCCTATGAACCGCATAAAACTATAAAGAAGTGTACCGTACGGAATAAAAGTACCTGCAACATGGTCTATGAACATTGCGATAATAGCAATATATTTAACATCTGTGCCTGATAATCCGAATTTTTTAGTCTGTATAATATCATCTCCTCATATGTAATTTTTATCCCATCATATATATTATACCGCCAATTCCAAAAATCAGCAGAATAAATATGATTTCAATAGTTATAAGAACGATATTTTTAATCACCGCATATTTCAATGTTATTTGGTCGTCGTAGGTGCTTTTGTGTACACCGACAAGAAAAGCAAATATAACACCCATAATAACATAGCCTATAAGTCCTAATTTAAACATTCTCCCAATTGCACAACCAATAACAGCCCCGGCAATATGCGGAAAAAATAATTTAAATACTGCATATCGGAAAGTTGTTTCATCGTTTGCTGTATTGAAATTATTTGAAATGCCCATTTTTTCAAGTTCACTTTTTGAAAAATATTTTTTCAGATTATTTGTTTTATCATTCTGTAATTCCTGAAGATTTTCATTACATTTATATTCATATGTTTTGTAATCGTCTTTCAGGTCTTGAAGAGCGTTTTTAATATCGTCTTTAAATTCGTTTTTATTCATAAAAATCCCCTGTCCCATTTTTTACGGTATAGCGAAAATAACTTCAATGCTGTCGGAAACATATTTGTTTATAATTTCTTCAAACATTGGTAAAATTGTTTCACGTCTGTTTCCGAACATACCACACCCGAAAGCACCGAGTATTAAAATATCAGTCTTTTTTTCAAGTGAAAGCATGATAATTTTTTCGATTCTTGAATACATAATATTATTTATTTTCTTTTGTGAGAATATAAACTTTGCAAATGTTCTGTTTACCGCAGGAGAAGTTATGAAGTTGCATAAAACGGTTTTTTCGAGTAGTTCGCCGAAGTCATTGCGGATAATCGGAACATTTTCCGAATAAATCATAGTATCAGTATAATCAGGCAGAATGTGAAGTCTGTTTCTGCGGTAATAGTCTTTCTGATTTCTTATAGTATAGTAAAGCATTGACGCACGGCAAAGGCTTTCTTCCTGAGCATTTCCGCCGAGTACATAAGCACCGCCTGCATACATTGCATTAGCGAAATTCAGAGCAGTAATATTTCCACGTCCGGCACGTGAAAGAATTGCCTGTATAGTAGTTTCTTTCACTGTATTTTCTGCAACAGAGAAATATTTTTCCCGTTTTATTTCAGGGATTTCGGAAACTGAAAAAACAGTTTCCGAAACCATATTGAAATTACCGTTTTTGAAAATTCTGTCATTTTCAGACTTTATTTTCATTACTTCATTGATTCTCTTGTGTAGTCGAGAAGTCCGCCTGCAAGCATAATGTCCTTAGTACGTCCCGAAAGTTCACAAAGTACAGGAATTTCTTTTCCGTTAGTCTTATTTATAACAGTAAGTTCAGACTTACCTTCTTCAACTGCCTTGCGAACATCAGCAAGAATGAGTTCATCGCCCTGATTGATGTTATCATAATCTGATTCATTAACAAAAGTAAGCGGAAGAATACCTGCATTTATAAGATTAGCTCTGTGAATACGTGCAAACGATTTTACAAGTACAGCCTTTACACCGAGATAAAGCGGAGCAAGTGCAGCGTGTTCACGTGATGAGCCTTGACCGTAATTTGAACCGCCTACAATGATACTCTTTCCGAGAGATTTCGCTCTTTCGGGGAAACTTTCATCACATACGGCGAAACAGTGCTGTGAAATTTTCGGAATATTTGAACGGAGAGGGAGTATTTTAGCACCCGCAGGCATAATGTGGTCTGTTGTGATATTGTCGCCGACTTTGAGTGAAACATTTGCGTCAATAGTTTCAAGCAGTGGTGAAGTTTCAGGATAAGGCTTTATATTTGGCCCTCTGAGAATTTCAACGCTGTCCATTTCTTCAACAGGAGCAGGCGGAACAACCATATTGTCGTTAATTGTGAAGATTTCGGGGAGTTTAAATTCAGGCATATCGCCGAGTTCACGGGGGTCTGTAAGATAGCCTGTAAGAGCGGAAACAACAGCCATTTCAGGAGATACAAGATAAATCTGACCGTCTTTTGTTCCGGAGCGTCCTTCAAAGTTTCTGTTGAAAGTACGGAGAGAAATACCCTTTGAATTTGGAGATTGTCCCATACCAATACAAGGGCCGCAAGCACTTTCAAGGATTCTTGCACCTGCTTCAATGAGGTCTGATAATGCACCATTCTGTGCAAGCATATTGAGAACCTGCTTTGAACCCGGAGCAATTGAAAGTGATACATCGGGATTAACTGTTTTACCCTTTAATATATATGCAACTTTGAGCATATCAAGAAGTGAAGAATTTGTACATGAACCAATGCAAACCTGGTCAACTTTAAGTTTGCCGATTTCTTCAACACTCTTTACATTGTCGGGAGAATGCGGACAAGCGGCAAGCGGAACAAGTTCACTGAGGTTAATTGTGAGTTCTTCATCGTAAACTGCATCTTCATCGGCTGAAAGTGGAGTCCATACATCTTCACGGCACTGTGCTTTCAAGAATTGTTTTGTTATTTCGTCTGACGGGAAAATAGAAGTAGTTGCACCGAGTTCCGCACCCATATTTGTAATGGTAGCACGTTCGGGAACAGAGAGAGTTTTAACGCCCTCACCGCAATATTCAATAACTTTTCCTACACCGCCCTTGACAGAAAGTCTTTTAAGAACTTCAAGTATAACGTCCTTAGCGGAAACCCACGGACGAAGTTTTCCCGTAAGTTCAACTTTTACTACTTTCGGGCAAGTAATATAATAAGCACCTCCGCCCATTGCAACAGCAACGTCAAGACCGCCTGCTCCGATAGCAATCATGCCGATACCGCCGCCTGTTGGGGTGTGGCTGTCTGAACCTATAAGAGTTTTTCCGGGAATACCGAATCTTTCAAGGTGAACCTGATGACATATACCGTTTCCGGGACGTGAGAAATATATACCATGCTTTTTAGCAACACTGCCAATAAATCTGTGGTCATCAGCATTTTCAAAGCCGTTCTGGAGTGTATTGTGGTCAATATATGCAACTGAACGCTCTGTTTTTACACGTGGTACACCAATAGCCTCAAATTCAAGATAAGCCATAGTTCCTGTAGCGTCCTGTGTGAGGGTCTGGTCGATTTTTATTCCGATTTCCTGACCCTTAACATATTCACCGTCGACAAGGTGAGCTTTAAGTATTTTTTCAGTTAGAGTTAAACCCATTTTTTATCATTCCTTTCAATATACTGATTTTATTTTACAACAAATCATATACTTTGTCAAGATTTAAACAAACTAAAAATAAAAAAAGAGGTCACATAAAAGCAACCTCTTTGTTTTACATAAAATACTATATCACATTTTTTCTGAAATGTCAAGAACTTTTTATTATAAAATTTATGTTAAATTCAGATTTTATATATCATTTCTTATAATGTCATCAAGAGTTTCACGCTTAACAGCAATTCTTGACTCACCATTATTAACAAAAATAACAGCAGGTTTCTGAAGTCTGTTATAGTTGGACGACATTGAATAGTTGTAAGCACCTGTTGCACATACTGCGATAATGTCGCCCGATTCGGCGTGTTGTAACGGCATATTTTCGCCTATTAAGTCACCGCTTTCACAGCATTTCCCGGCAATAGTAACTTTTTCAGTACGTTCTTCATTTGCCTTATTTGCAACAATTGCCTCATATTCTGATTTATAGAGAATATATCTCGGACTATCAGCCATACCGCCGTCAACAGATACATAAGTACGAATATCGGGGATTTCTTTTCTTGCACCTACTGTATAGAGAGTAATTCCGGCGGGTGCGGCAATTGAACGTCCCGGTTCAATAAATATGTAAGGCTGATTCACTGAAAGTTCTGAACATAGATTTTTTACGACTTCTGAAACTCTTTCCATATACATTTCAAACGGAGCAGGGTCGTGTTCATTAAGGTACTTTATACCGAAACCGCCACCGAGGTTAAGTCCTTTGATTTCATAATTGAGTTCATTTTTGATTTTTGCTATAAAGTTAATCATAACTTTAGCGGCTTCTTCAAACGGGTCAATGTCAAAAATCTGTGAACCGATATGACAGTGAAGTCCCATAAGATTTACATTTTCACAAGCTATTGCCTGTTTTACAGCTTCAAAAGCCTCACCTGTTTCAAGAGCAAATCCAAATTTACTGTCAATCTGACCTGTTTTTATAAAGTCGTGGGTGTGTGCATCAATACCGGGTTTTATGCGGAACATTATGTCAGGTTTTGCGTTTTTTGATTTTGCGATTTCCTCAAGTTTAAGAAGTTCGGATATATTGTCAACGATAATATGACCTATTTGGTGGTCAACAGCAAATTCAAGTTCTTCATCTGTCTTGTTATTGCCGTGAAAACCGATTTTTGAAACGTCGAAACCTGCTTTTACGGCGGTATAGAGTTCACCTATTGAAACAGCGTCAAGACCAAGCCCCTCACTTGCAACTATACGGCACATTTCGAGGCAGGAAAAAGCCTTACTTGCATAACATACAAGACCTTGACCGCCATAATATTTATCTATACTGTTTTTAAAACGTCGGCAGGCATTTCTTACTGTCTGTTCGTCCATAACATATAGCGGAGTGCCATATTGTTCAGCGAGTTCAACTGTGTCTGCATTGCCTATAGTAAGATGTCCTTTTTCATTTACATTAAGATTTTCTGATACAAACATTTTTAAACAACCTTTCTTTTATTATTCTTTGTCATCATCTGCAATATCCTCTACAATCTGTCTGATTTCCTCAACGCCCTCAAAAGTCTGAGATGAAAAAATTATTGAATGAATATCACTGAAACACGGAATTTCATTTTTAAAAGCCTCCATGCGTTTTTCACGTTCAGACTTATTGAGTTTGTCCGCCTTTGTAAGAACAACGACGAAAGGCATTTCTATGTCAATCAGATAGTTGACCATGTTGACATCATCTTTTGTCGGTGCGTGACGTATATCAATAAGCATAAACACAAGACGTATATCACGGTCTGCATTGAAATATCCTTCAATAAGACGTGACCAGCGTTCTTTTTCAGATTTTGAAACTTTTGCATATCCATAACCGGGCAAGTCAACAAAATATATGTTTTCAAGCTGATAAAAATTGATAGTAGCAGTTTTTCCCGGAACGGAACTAACCCTTGCAAGATTTTTTCTGTTGAAAACTTTATTTATAAGTGTTGACTTTCCGACATTTGAATGACCTGCAAAAGCAATTTCTATTTTTTCGGACGGCGGAATCTGTGAAAACTCACCATATGACGAATAAAAACTCGCTTTATTGTAATTCAGTTTTATAATTATTCCTCCTTTCGGTGTGATGTGTTAATTCATTAGTGCAGTGTCAAGAACGTCTGTAAGGTTTTCAGCATATACAAATTCTATATTTTCTTTTATAACATTGTCCACTTCTTCAAGGTCTGCCTTATTCTGAGCAGGAATAATGACTGTTTTTATTCCGGCTTTATAAGCAGCCATAGTTTTTTCACGAAGTCCGCCAATTGCAAGAACTTTTCCATGCAAAGTTATTTCGCCTGTCATTGCGACATCTGCTCTTACGGGAATGCCCGAAAGTGCTGAAACAAGGGCAGTAGTCATTGTAACGCCTGCGGAGGGGCCGTCTTTCGGGACTGCTCCTTCGGGTGCATGAATATGTATGTCATTATTTTTATAGAAATCTTTATTTATGTTATATTTATCCGCAACACTTCTGACATAACTCACAGCAATTTTTGAACTTTCTTTCATGACATCGCCGAGAGAGCCTGTAACTTCAGTTTTTCCGTTTCCGTCAAGAACAAGCACTTCAAGAGGCATCATAACTCCCCCTACAGAAGTCCATGCAAGACCATTTACAACGCCGACCTGATTTTCTTTTGATGATAAATCAGAGAGATATTTTTTTATTCCGAGATATTCATTGATATTATCAGATTTTACAGTAACTTTTTTCACTTCCTCAGCTGCTATTTTCTTAGCTGTTTTACGGCAGACGGACGCAATAATTCTTTCAAGTGAACGCACTCCTGCTTCTTTCGTATAGAATCGAATCATATCATGAAGTGCATCATCAGTAATTTTAAGCTGTGAGGCTTTAAGACCGTGTTCTTTAAGTTGCTTAGGGAGAAGATGCTCTTTTGCAATATGAAATTTTTCTTCTGCCGTATAACTCGGCAATTCAATAATTTCCATACGGTCAAGGAGCGGTTCGGGAATTGTGGAAATGTTGTTTGCAGTCGTAATGAATACTGCTTTGCTGAGGTCAAACGGAATTTCAATAAAATGGTCACGGAAAGTGTTATTCTGTTCGCTGTCAAGAACTTCAAGCATCGCAGACGATGGGTCGCCCTTTATATCACTGCACAGCTTGTCTATTTCGTCAAAAAGAATAAGCGGATTTGCAGAACCTGCCTGCTGAAGTGCAGTAATTATACGTCCCGGCATAGCACCTACATAAGTTTTTCTATGACCCCTTATATCAGCCTCATCACGTACACCGCCGAGGGAAACTCTTGCATATTTTCTTCCCATAGCTTTAGCAATTGATTTTGCTATTGATGTTTTTCCTATTCCGGGAGGGCCTGCAAGGCATATTATTTGTCCCTTTATTTTTGGATTAAGCATATACACGGCAAGAAATTCAAGTATACGCTCTTTGACTTTTTTAAGTCCGTAGTGGTCTTTTTCAAGGACTGATTCGGCTTTTTCAAGGGAGAGTTTTGCCTTTGTATATTTTCCCCACGGGAGTTCAAGAACGGTATCAAGATAATTCTTTATAACAAATGATTCCTGTGAAAGCGGTGGTAATTTGCTGAGTTTTTCAACTTCTTTAAGAAGTTTGTCACGGCTTTTTTCATCGCATTCAAGTGTCATTACCTTTGTCATATACCTGAAATTTTCATCTCCGTCTTCTTCACCGAGTTGTTCCTGAATAATTTTCAACTGTTCACGCAGATAATATTCACGCTGAGTTTTTTCAATATTATTTCTTGTCTGTTCGTTAATATCATGTTCTATTTCAAGAATTTCAGTTTCGGATATAAGGAATGATAACAAAGATGTAAGCTTACTGATAATATTCGTTTCTTCAAGAAGAACCTGTTTATCTTTGTAATCAAGATTACAGCTGAAAACGATTGATTCAAAAAGTTTTATCGGGGAACTTTGTGTCATAACCGAAATCATAAGGTCATTAGGCATTTTCGGGAAAAAAGATGCATAATGTTCAAAAGCGTTTTTAATTGAACGCATAAGTGCTTCCGCTTCTGCCTCATCATATTTTGCCTTTGAATATGAAGGCATACGCTTTACTTCTGCCATGATTTTTTCGCCGTCATCGACATAATTTACAATTTTTGCCTTGTAAACGCCTTGTACAAGAATTTTCATAACATTATCCGGCAGTCTGAGAATTTGCTTTATTTCGGCGACAACGCCCGTTTTATACACATCAGACAATTTCGGGTTTTCCGTATAGGCTTCTTTCTGAGCAACAAGAAATATTTTTCCGTTGCCTTTTATGGCTGACTCAATTGCTTTTACTGACTTTTTGCGTGCAACATCAAAGTGCATGACCATTTTAGGAAACGCAACAAGCCCACGCATAGTAACAGTATAGAAAAATTTTTCATTTTCATTATTTTTATCACTTATAATAACCTGTTCCATACTCATCACCTGATTCTTTCTTTAATGGTTATGTTCGATAAATACCGACAATAGCCGGTACATAATATTATACTATAAAACTCGCCTAAATGCAAGCGTAAATTTTGGTACTGATAATTTTTTGCGGAAAAAACTTTTGTTTTAAAAAAGTACTTTACTTTTATGAGATAATGTGTTAAAATGTAAAGCAGGAAATCGTTTCTTTATTTTATGCCGAATGGCAGACTGGAGTTGTATATTATGATTGATAAAATAAAATCTGAAAGCATGGATTTGCTTTTTGAAGCTATTCTCACACTTGATTCTGTTGATGATTGCTATAAGTTTTTTGATGACCTCTGCACAAGCGTTGAGTTGGAGTCATTTGCACATAGATTACAAGTTGCCAGACTTCTTAACGAGCACAAAGTCTATAACAGTATAGTAACTGAAACAGGCGTGAGTACTGCAACAATAAGCAGAGTTCACCGTTCTTTAAAGGACGGAAACGACGGATATAATATTGTTTTTGACCGACTGAAAAAGAAAAATCTTCTGAAATAATTCAAAAGATATGAAAGACCGGAAATATACAGCCGGTCTTTTGTCGTATCTTCAAAGCAGATGAAAATGTTCAAGTGCGTTGTAAATTCCATCATTTTCTATTTCCGACGTTATATATGAAACATGGGAATAAAGTTTTTCCGCTCCTCCCATTGCTATACTGTTCGGTACTGCTTCAAGCATTGGCAGGTCATTCATGCTGTCGCCGATAGCATAGGCATTTTCGGGCGGAATATTGAGTTTTTCAAGAATTAGCTTTACAGCAGTAGCTTTTGAATATCCGATAGGAACATTTTCATAGAAACCGTTTCCCCTGTCTATGATTGAAAAATACTTGCTCACTTCCCTATTGAAAAGTTCCATATCGCTTTCAGGATTTGACCATACAACAAATTTGTCAAAAATAAAATTCAAATCGTCAGCTCTTTTGCTTACATCAATTCCCGAATCAACAAAGACATTCATAAAATAGTCAAGTCCCTCATTCCAGACTGCTTTGTCATCAAAGAAATATCCGTCACTGTATTCATAAACGGGAGTTACACGGCATTTTCTCATAATACCCGCAATTTCACGGCATAATGACTGATTCGGAGTATGATGAAGAAGAATTTCACCGTTATACTCGATATATGTACCACAACCGCAAAGAAATCCGTCGAAATTAAGTTCTTTTATTTTTTGTGATATATTAAATGCTGTACGTCCTGTATTTATAAAAGTAAGATTACCTTTTTCACGTGTTTTTCTTATAGCGATGCGTGTACTTTCAGGAATAAAAGCCCGTTCGTCCTCTGTAACAATAGTTCCATCAATGTCAAAAAAAATAACTGATGGCATTAAAACACTTCCTTAAAAAAGAATACAGTTTATTATAATACTATGACATAATTTTGTCAAGTGAAAGGAAAAAATGAAATGATTCATATTTATCATGGAAACGGAAAAGGAAAGACAACTGCTTCAATCGGTCTGGCAGTCAGAGCAGCCGGAGCAGGTCTTAAAGTGATATTCATACAGTTTCTGAAAAATGGCAGTTCATCTGAAATAAAGATACTGAATGATATAGAGAATATAACGGTTGAATATTGTAAAGAGTGCAATAAATTCACATTTCAAATGAATAGTTATGAAAAGAATATTGTAACTGAAAAAAGTAATCAGATGATTGAAAGAGCGTTTGAAAGTAATGCTGATATGATAATACTTGACGAATTTCTTGATGCCTATAATAAAAAAATGGTTGACAGAAGTCTTGCGGAGAGATTTATATTTGAAAATGTGGAAAACACGGAAATAATTCTTACAGGCAGAAATCCGGCGGAAATTTTCATTGAAAAAGCCGATTATATAAGCGAAATAACGGCAGTAAGGCATCCCTATGAAAAAGGTATAACTGCACGTATCGGTATAGAATATTAAGAATGCATAAAATTACACATTTCTTTGATAAGTTCCATATCCTGATTATTTATTTTAATATTAGTGAAAAATTCTTTTCCCTCAGCGGTGGTGATTTTCACTTCAACAACGCTTTCTTCATCTGTTTCTTTCAGTGCTTTTCTTACAAACATAAGAAATTTAGGATGATTTTCTTTAAAGGATTTAAGCAGGGGTTTTATTTTTACTAAAGCTAAAGGATTCATATATATACCTCCCATAATAACAGGCTGACATATGCCAGCCTGTTTTTTCTTTTTACTTTTTAATGAGTGATTTTCCTGTCATTTCAGCAGGTTGTGGCATTTCAAGAATTTCGAGCATAGTCGGGGCAAGGTCTGCAAGAACACCGCCTTCACGGAGTTCGCAGTCATAACCAACACAGAAAAGCGGAACGGGATTTGTAGTATGAGCAGTAAACGGACTTCCGTCTTCTTCATACATTTTATCAGCGTTTCCGTGGTCTGCTGTAATGAGAGCCGCACCGCCCTTTGCAAGAATTGCATCAACCATTCTGCCGACGCAAGTGTCAACAGCTTCAACGGCTGCAACAGCGGCATCAAAAATACCCGTATGACCTACCATATCACAGTTAGCATAATTGAGAATAATAACGTCATACTTATTTGAATTGATAGCCTCAACAACAGCGTCGCATACTTCATATGCACTCATTTCAGGTTTGAGGTCAAAAGTTTCAACATCGGGTGACTTTATAAGAATCCTGTCTTCACCCTCAAATTGTTTTTCCTCACCGCCGTTAAAGAAGAAAGTTACATGAGCATATTTTTGTGTTTCAGCAATACGGAGTTGTGTTTTTCCTGATTTGCTGAGATATTCGCCCATAGTCATAACAAGCTGTTCAGGAGGATATGCAACTGTTACATTAGGCATAGAAGCATCATATTGTGCCATGCAGACAAAGTGAACATTAAAGAAACCGTTCTTTCTTTCAAATCCTGTAAAATCAGGGTCAACAAATGAGCGTGTAATTTGTCTTGCACGGTCAGGACGGAAATTAAAGAAAATAATACTGTCATCAGCCTTAATCTGTTCACCGCCTTCAATAACTGTCGGGAGCATAAACTCATCAGTAACTTCATTTGCGTATGAATTTTTTATAGCCTGTACGGGGTCTGTTTCCTTAACGCCCTCACCGTAAACCATAGCGGAATAAGCCTTTTCAACTCTGTCCCATGCGTTATCTCTGTCCATTGCGTAGAATCTGCCCGAAATAGTAGCAATTTTTCCGAGACCGATTTTTTTGAGTTCTTCAACTGTCTGTTCCATAAATTCAGAAGCAGATGAGGGCGGAACGTCACGGCCGTCAAGGAAAGCATGAATATAAACTTTGTCAAGACCGTTTTTCTTAGCCATTTCGACTATACCGAAAAGGTGTTCCATATGACTGTGAACACCACCGGGTGAAAGAAGTCCCATAAGGTGAAGTGCCGAGTTTTTTTCCTTACAGTTTTTCATCGCATCGAGTATAGCCTTATTTTCAAAGAAAACACCGTCTTTTATATCCTTTGAAATCTTAACGAGCATCTGATATACAATTCGTCCTGCTCCTATATTTGTATGACCTACTTCGGAATTGCCCATCTGACCGTCAGGAAGTCCTACATCAAGACCGCTTGCACCTATGAGTGTATGAGGGCATTCAGCCGTATATTTATCAATGTTCGGAGTTTTAGCGGCAGAAATAGCATTGCCGTAATCTGACGGATTATAACCGAAACCGTCCATAATTATAAGTGCTACAGGTTTCTTTGACATTTTTATCAAAACCTTTCATATAATTTTAGATACCGTAGTGGATGACATACTTTTTTTCTGTATAAGCCTTTTTCATAAGATATATGACCGGCTTATAAACATCATTGTTTTCCTGCTGAAATATATCTATAAATTCAGAAAGTACGTTCCACGGAATAAGCGTTACGCCATAGTAACAAAGACCTTGCCACAATTCCCCTTTAAGATTATTTCCACAGCAAGGGTTTATTGTCGGAATACTCTGAAATTCTTCCACAAGGAGAAGTATAAAGTCATCATGTATAGAAATGCAACTGAATTTTTCGGGAGTATATCCTTTATATTCACACATCTTTCCGGAAAAATTCTCTATTATGCCGAAATCATGCACAAGTCCCATATTTATTTTATCAGCCGTTTACAGCAGCCTGTACGATTGTATTAAAATCATTAGCTTTAAGTGATGCACCGCCGATGAGTCCGCCGTCAATGTCAGGTTTAGCAAGGAGTTCAGCACAGTTAGAGGCATTCATAGAACCGCCATACTGAATTGTGATACCGTCAGCGACTTCCTGATTGAAAAGTCCTGCAATAGTTTTACGGATAAATGCACAAACTTCCTGAGCCTGTTCGGGAGTAGCAACTTTTCCTGTACCGATAGCCCATACAGGTTCATAAGCAATAACAACGTTCTTTATGCACTTAGGGCAAGTACCCTGAAGAGCGATTTTTGTCTGCATAGCGATAACTTCTTCTGTAATTCCTTGTTCTCTCTGTTCAAGAGTTTCACCAACACAAAGAATAGGCTTTAAACCGCCTTCAAGTGCAGCGATAAGTCTTTTGTTTACAGTTTTGTCAGTTTCGCCGAAATACTGTCTTCTTTCGCTATGACCAACAACAACATATTCAACGCCGAGTTCTGAAAGCATATCAGCAGAAATTTCACCTGTGAATGCACCACTCTTTTCAAAGTGAACGTTTTCAGCACCGATTTTTATATTGCTTCCTGCTGTTGTGTTTATAGCAGTTTCAAGGTTTGTGAAAGGTACGCAAGCAATAACTTCAACATTGCCTTCAGCGTTAGCAACGAGTGGTTTAATAGCTTCGAGAAGTTCTTTAGCTTCAGGGCGTGTCTTGTTCATTTTCCAGTTACCGGCAATAATTGCCTTTCTTGTTGACTTGTTCATTTTAATTAACTCCTTATATAATATTTACCGTATTTTCATATAAGGGCGAATATTTCTACCCGCCCTTTTTTTGATATTGAATTACTTTTCAGCGATTACAGCAACACCGGGCAATACTTTGCCTTCGAGGTATTCGAGAGATGCACCGCCGCCTGTTGAGATGTGGCTCATTTTATCAGCAAAACCGAGTTGCATAACTGCTGCTGCGGAGTCACCGCCACCGATAATTGTTGTAGCATCAGTTTCAGCAAGAGCCTGTGCAACAGCAATAGTACCCTTTGCAAGTACGGGATTTTCAAATACACCCATAGGACCGTTCCATACAACAGTTTTTGCAGTCTTTACAGCATCTGCAAAAATTTCCTGTGTCTTTGTGCCGATGTCAAGACCCATCATATCAGCCGGGATTTTATCAGCATCAACATTTTCTACAGCTATTTCAGCGTCAATCGGGTCAGGGAAAGAAGGTGCTACAGCTGTATCAACGGGGAGAAGAATTTTCTTTTCGAGTTTTTCAGCCTTTGCAAGCATTTCCTTACAGTAGTCAAGTTTTTCGTTGTCAACGAGTGATTTACCCGTTTCACAGCCTTGTGCTTTAAGGAATGTGTAAGCCATACCTCCGCCGATGATAAGAGTATCACACTTTTCAAGGAGATTTGAAATAACATTGAGTTTGTCGGCAACCTTAGCACCGCCGAGAATAGCGACAAAAGGTCTTTCAGGAACTTCAACGGCATTTCCGAGATATTTAATTTCTTTCTGCATAAGATAGCCTACAGCAGTTTCCTTGACGAACTTTGTAACACCTGCTGTTGAAGCGTGTGCTCTGTGAGCAGAACCGAAAGCATCCATAACAAATACTTCACCGTCAACGAGGTCAGCGAGTTCCTTTGAAAATTCTTCACCGTTCTTTGTTTCTTCTGCACCACGGAATCTTGTATTTTCAAGAACTACAATTTCGCCGTTGTTCATTTCAGCTACAGCTTTCTTAGCATTTTCGCCTACTACTGTATCATCAGCAGCGAAAACAACTTTCGTATTTACGAGTTCTGAAAGTCTTGCAGCAGCGGGAGCGAGTGAGAATTTAGCTTCCGGACCGTTCTTCGGTTTGCCGAGATGTGAGCAAAGGACAACCTTTGCACCGTTTTCAACAAGCTTGTTGATAGTGGGGAGAGCTGCTTGGATTCTGTTATCGTTGGTGATAACGCCGTCTTTCAGCGGAACGTTAAAATCTACTCTTACAAGTACTTTTCTTCCGCATACGTTAATGTCTTCTACAGTAACTTTGTTTAATCCTGCCATTGGTATGACATCCTTTCGTTATAATATGCATAAACAACTGTTATTTAATTAACAGCTTATATTACTATTGTACACTATTCAAATAATTTTTTCAAGTACTTCTGTAAATTTTTTCATGAATTTTCAGTAAATTTTTCCTGAATCAATTATTTCACATTAAATTTCTTGACATCATAATAAGTATATGATATAATTATTAAAGAAAAGGACGTGATATGACGATGAAAATAATACTTGCATCTGCTTCACCCCGTCGGCGTGAACTTATGAAACTTATTACAGAAGATTTTAAAGCAGTTTCGACAGATACAGACGAAACACTCCCCGAAAATATCAATACTTTTAAAGCGTCTGAATATCTTGCCGGAATAAAAGCCCAATCAGCACTTAAAAGTTTTCCTGATGATATAATAATCGGTTGTGATACTACAGTAATTATTGATAATAAAATCTTAGGCAAACCAAAAGACAGTAATCAATGTTGTGAATATCTTGAAATACTTTCAGGCAGAACACATAAAGTAATTACTTCATGTGTTATATTAAGTAAACGGAGCAGGTGTGTATTTTCGGAAATAACAGAAGTAACATTTCGCAGATTATCGGAAAATGATATTAAATGGTATATATCTACTTGTGAACCGTTTGACAAGGCGGGTGGTTATGGTATACAGGGAAAAGGTTCTCTTCTTGTTGAAAAAATCAATGGTGACTATTTCAACGTTGTCGGGCTTCCCGTTTCACGTCTTAATCAGGAATTAAAAAATTTTATCAAGGAGAATGATTTATTATGAATACAACAGCTTTTCACAATGCGGACATTCTTATTCCACACAACGCAGACATGAAAAAATGGGCAGTAATTGCTTGTGACCAATACACAAGCGAGCCGGAATATTGGGACGAAGTATATAAAACAGTCGGTAATGCTCCGTCGGCACTTAATTTGATTCTTCCTGAAATCTATCTTGAAAATAATGACGTTTCTGAAAGAATAGACAATATTCATAAAGCTATGGACAAATACATTTCAGACGGTGTTTTTCAAGAATATAAAAATGCAATGGTTTATGTTGAAAGAGTACAAAGCAACGGTATTATCCGCAAGGGAATTGTCGGAGCAATTGACCTTGAAAAATATGACTTCTCAAAAGGCAGTACTTCAGAAGTACGTGCAACAGAAGCTACTGTTATAGAAAGAATACCGCCACGCATTAAAGTGCGTCAGGGAGCAGGTTTAGAACTTCCCCATATAATGATTCTTATTGATGACCCTGATAATACAGTTATTGAACCTCTTGCCGAAAAGGATATGCAGAAACTTTATGATTTTGAACTTATGCAGAATGGCGGAAGTATAAAAGGCTATCTTGTTGACGATGACACACAAGAAGAAATCAATTCCGCACTCTGTAAACTTGCTGAACCTGAAAAATTCTGTAAAAAATATAATTTAGAAAAAACTCCTGTACTTCTTTATGCTATGGGCGATGGAAATCATTCACTTGCTACAGCTAAAGAGTTTTACGAACAACTGAAAAAAGCAAATCCCGATAAAGATTTTTCAAATCATCCTGCAAGATATGCTCTTGCCGAAATAGTCAACCTGCATAGCGATGCACTCAAATTTGAAGCAATACACAGACTTGTCTGCGATGTAGATTGTGATAAACTAATTTCAGAACTTACAAACGCTCTTGAACTTTCCGAAAATAATCAATCAGACCAATATGTAATAATTTCCTGCAAAGGAACAGAAAAGAAACTTTATATAAATAAAAAGTCATCAAATCTTTCAGTAGGTTCCCTCCAGAATTTTCTTGACGGTTATATAAAGGAAAACGGCGGTAAAATCGACTATATTCATGGCACTGATACCGTCAGAAATCTTGCTGAAAAACACAATGGCATTGCATTTATACTGCCCGATATGGATAAATCACAGCTTTTTCCGACCGTCATAAAAGACGGTGCATTACCGAGAAAAACTTTTTCAATGGGTCATGCCGAGGATAAGAGATTTTATATTGAGGCAAGAAAAATTAAAGAGGTTTTATAATGGCTGAAAGACCGGTATATTATGTTAGAAACGGAAAAGTCAACGTCAGAAATTATTCTTTTGAATGGTTTTCGGGATTTGCTGTATCACAGAAGCAGAAATCAATAGACAGCTTGCACAATGCAGTCTTAAAAAGCGACAATAACGCAAATCCCCTTGAAGTGAGTACAAAAAGCAAAAATTCACTTGGCGTAAAACTTAGTGCGTTCAATCTCAAATTAAATAATTATCCACTGGAGAATATTTTTCAAAGTTCAAAAGTTTTCACCGGCGGAGGAGCTTACATTGATTTACTTGAAGTTTCGCCAAAAGATGCAAAGAGAGATATACGCCTGAAAAATTCAGGTGCATTGAAGTCATTTATTTATAATGGTGAAACTTTTCCGATAATTCCGAAAACGGTTTTTTACGATTATATTTATATAAAAGCTGTAAAAGAATCGCTTACCGATGAAGAGATTCAGGAAATACGGAATTATAATTATTTTACGGATATTGAATTTAACCCGAATAAAAGTATAAATACGCAGGCGAAATCTGTCGCATTGATTAGGCTTATGCTTGATACTTTCGGAAATATTCCCGATTTCAATAAAGAAGATTTTATAGATTTTCACGTTAAAAGCGTATAAAAAACTACTGCCGGCTAATCCCGGCAGTTTTTATTTAGTAAATCATACTGTCTTGTGATACGTTTTTTTACTTGCCGACGAAATCTATGCGGTTCAAGTATTTCAATAACAGCCCCGAAACTCAGCAGGCGTATGAGTAATTCTGTTTCTTCCTGATAATCGTACCATATTTTAACAGTACATTTTCCGTCTGTCGAATCTGACAATGTACATTTTTCATAAGGTGCGAACTCCATGAAAAAACGTTCTTTTGCGTTTCGTTCATTTGATATGCGTACAATAACAGGATTTACACATTTTCTTTTCTGAAAATATTCATCTGTTGAGATATTATTTTTCCAATATTTCCCTGTAGGTTTAATAGATTTAATTCTGCCGATGTTAATAATTCCGGCAGTTGATATTTCACCATTTTCAACAGAAAAGCAAAAGAATCTGAAACGGTCATTTTTGGCTGAATACTGTATTTTAAGCGGAATATATTCTTTACATATTTTTTTGCCGTTTCCGCTGATGAAAGTTATTTCAAGTATTTCGTGACTTTTTACCGCATTTATAATTTTACGGAAATTTGCCTGATAATTCTGATTACAGAAATTATCACCGTCACTGAATTTATCCGTATATCTGAAATGTTTTCTGTTGTAAAACGGCTTTACATTTTCAAGACGTTTTTTCAGTGAAACAATAGTATTATTTTCAAGAAACAGATGTATTTTAGGGTCGTCAAGAATTGCCTTTATCCATTGTTTTTGAATTTCTGTCAGTATCTCCACAGGCTTATTTTTTGTAACGGGAACTAATTCATTATTTTTTTTAATAAGAAGTCCCCAGTCAGAATTGTCATTCTGCGGAATGAACTTTTGAGGAAGAAAAAGAATCGAATCACGGAAACCATCTCTTTTAATAATTTCGTATATACTTTTTTCTGTTATATGCGGAAGTTTCAGAATTTCAGACGCAATGCGGAAATATGTACTGTATATTTCATGAAATATATTCATTGCTCTCCCCTTTCATACATCTTATACATTTTATTTATATCGCTATAAAAACGGTCTATTGCCTGTTTGTTATCTCCCGTGACGGAAACAACCCTGCCGGTGAAACTTTTTACCCATTGCATGACCTCGAATGAATCGAAAGATTTCACGGTAAGACGGAATAAATTGTCATCAATTTTTTCAAGAATGCCGTTTCTTTTTTCACGTTCAAGTCTGTTTACAACGAATTTTTCATTTTTTTCGTCAATATAAAAAGTAATTACAACAGTTTCAATATTTACCGAACCAAAAGAAACGCCGAAACAATAATTTAAATCCTGAGAAAACTTTTCATATATACTGTCATATTCGCTGAATATATCCCCTGTTTTTACAATTTTGATAAAATCAAGGCGAAATGAATGAAAGCACCCTATAGACGGAACATACCCGACAACATACCGCCTACCCGTTTGAAGAGATGAAAAAATTTTCAGTGGAACTACCTGATTGACATTCTTGACTTTATTGCTTTTAGATTTGAAAGAAATAAACGACACATACCTTTTATTTTCAATTGCACTGATTATTTCCGGAATAATTATATCTTCAAGAGTATGTACAATGTAATTATGTTTCATTACAAATAGGTCATTTTTCAGATGTGCGAATTTAAGCAGACTGTTTCCGACAATTCCGAATTCCTGTGTTTCAGAAAAAAATTTTACCGCATCGGTTAAACCGTCATAAGCATATAGAAATTCTTCTGCTCTGTCGGGAGATAAACGAAAATATGCTGTTTTTCCTTTTTTTTCAGTAATAACAATCCCCTCTTTTACATATTCTTTCAGCTTGTTTCTTATAGTCTGTACATCAAACATTTCATCATAATTTATATCTATTCTGAAAACTATTTCTTTAAGTGTAAGACTTTCGCCATTATGCAGTACGTCGAGAAGAAAGAAATGCAGTTTAATATCATTATTTGTGAAACTTTTTGAATAATACGCCTGATAAAGCGGATTTTCAGAAATAATACCGCTGTCAACAGTAATGGAAACTTTTTGTCCCCTTTCGGAACGGTCATACCTTATATAATCACTGAACCAGCTTTCAATACGTCTTTTTTCGTCGTCATAAGTACGTAAGCTTTTCAAGTCAAAATCATTTCTTACTTTAAACCCATATATAAAAAAATCACGTATATAGTCCCTTGTCTTGTCAAATTTTTTTATCAGTTCTGAAAATCCACCCATTTTGATTACTTCCTTTCTTACTTATAATAATAACAGAAAATTACAGATGTTTCAAGTAGTAAATTATAAGTTCGCAGATTTTTTTATATGATTATTCTGGAAATGTGTGCTATACTTAGTACATACCAAGCAGAACGGCTTATACAGCATATTTTGTTTATGTGGATAAATGGACGCATAGTTATTTTATATCGTATTGAGTAATAACTTGTCACAATGTGACCGTCATATCATTGAAATTTTAAGCCATGAAAAATGGTATATAATAATGGCTCTGACAGCAATCATGTTATAGAATTCCATACGGAGGATGCTTTTAATTAAGTAATCACCGTGATCTATAAAGAGCCGTGTTAAAGTCGAATGGTTCAGACAGCAATTTTTTCTTGTAAGGGGCAGAGAACGCTTGAGTCCATACTTAGGCACTCTGATAAAGACAGAACCATGAAACAAACGGTACGTACAGCAATTTATCATATTGTTATGAAATAACTTTGTACCGTGTAAAAAAAGGCACTTACAGCAATGAACTGAACGCTCATACTTTTAATATGATAACGTAATTTTTTTATTATGTGCCTTGTCATTCCAAAAAATTATAAAGCCATGAAAAGAGGTATCTATATGATGAATTTTTTGAATCTTTTGAAAAAAGAATCCAATCTCACCTATACAGAAAACGGAGCTTTGACACATAGTTCAACTAATTCGTTTTGTCTTGACCTGTTTTTCGGAGCAGGGGCAATGCGTGAAGCCGACGAACGAAAAATCAATTCATCTGTCATAAAATCTTATGCAGAAGACCCAACAAAAACCATGAAAATAATTTTTTATGCACGTGATGCAAGAGGCGGTCTCGGTGAAAGAAGATTTTTCAGGATAGCTATGAAAAATCTTTCTGAATTTGCACCCGATGCTGTAAAAAGAAATATCCCCTTTTTCGCTGAATATGGACGTTTTGACGATTTACTCGTACTTTTCGGCACTAAATGTGAAAAAGAGGCAGTTGCCGAAATAAAGAAACAACTTGATGTAGATATAAACGCAATGCAACGAAACGAACAGGTTTCACTGCTTGCAAAATGGCTCCCGTCCGTTAATGCCTCATCGGCTGAAACTAAGGCTCTCGGAAAAACTATGGCGAAGTTTCTCGGCATGAGTGAGAAAAAATACAGACATACTCTTTCAGAATTAAGACGTTACATAGATATAATAGAAAACCGACTGAGAACTTCGGATTATACTTTCGACTATTCAAAACAACCGTCATGTGCCATGTTCAAATATCGCAATGCTTTTATAAGAAATGATGAGCAGCGATATATGAATTATTTGAAGTCTGTACAGGAAGGCAAAGAAAAACTTAATACATCAGTTCTTTATCCATATGAAATTGTACGGCGTTGTGAAGGTCCAAAAACGAATGAAGAAAAAATGTCCCTTGATACAACATGGAATAATCTCCCCTCTTATGCCGATAATAACGAAAATGCTATTGCAGTTGTAGACGGTTCAGGTTCTATGATCTGGGGAAAGAATGTAAGACCTATAGATGTAGCACTTTCTCTTGGCATTTATTTTGCAGAACACAATAAAGGCAACTTTGCAAATCACTTTATTACATTCTCAACAAGACCAAAACTTGTTGAAATAAAGGGTAAAGACATCTATGAAAAAGTAGATTATTGCAGACGGTTCAATGAAGTATCAAATACTGATGTTGAAGCAGTTTTCAAACTTATTCTTATGACAGCCGTTAAGAATAAACTCCCACAAGAAGAAATGCCCACTAAGATTTATATAATATCTGATATGGAATTTGATAGCTGCATAGAAGACGGAAATAACGCCCCTGTCTTTGACCTGATGAAAAATAAATATGCCCATTATGGCTACAGACTGCCGGATATTATTTTCTGGAATGTGAACAGTTCACAGAAAAATATGCCTGTTACTATGTCTGAAACAGGAGCGGCTTTAGTTTCAGGATTTTCACCTGTTATTTTTGATATGGCTTTAAGTGGAGAAATTTCTCCGTTAAAAGTTATGGAAAAAGTAATTTCAAGTGAACGTTACAAAAAAATAGTATAACTTCAAAAAACAGGCACTTCTCATTTGGGGAATGCTTGTTTTTTAATTGCAGAGGAGATTTATAATGAAAGATAAAAAAGGTTCAATAATTGCAAGTATATATTTGATTTTAAATTTTATAATTTATTTAATTATATGTTTAATTGCTATCTACATAATATGGGGATATATTGAAAGTTTATTCTTCCGTATTATATTAACAATATGTGTGATAATTGGAAATCTATACTTTGAAGAATGCATTTTAAGTATATTAGTAAATGGTTTTATTTCACTTATCATAAAATCAATAATAAAGATATTAAAAAAATAGTCACATACTCCCCTGCCGATTCTGTTTGTCTGTTCGACTCTGATTCCCCTATTTATAATAACGTTTTTTCGTTTATTGTCTTGATATGCTTATTGATTTTAGTATACTTTTTTTATCAGCTTCATTTCGTTTTATTTGTCTTATTCTGTTTTATTAGTTTTATTTTGATGGTCTTATTCTCTTTTGGTATTTTATTTTTTTAGATTTTTTTGTCATCAGTTCGTATAATCATTATTATAAGGATATATTTCAACAAATAAATATAAAGTCATTTTTTGTTTATTTTTAAAATGACTTTTATATTACATTATATTTCAGCTTTTTGAACTTTCGGCAAATCATTCTTGCAGTAATATCAATAATCAATGATTTTATAATCCTTATAAAACATACCATAATCTTTAATTTTTTTCTCATGAAAATTTTTAATAATAGGATAAAGTATTCTCATAGCACCGTCTTCATATGTAAGATAAGGTTTAAAGTTTATACTTATTTCATAAGCGGGAGGAAATTGATTTGACACCCAGCCAGGGTCACATGAATAAACATAGATACCGTCACGGACGAAATCAGAAGCGATAGAATGTGTCATCATATTCAGTGAAGCCTTAGCCATATTAGTATGCACATGACGTGCGAGTTTCTGTTTAGTGTTAAAACGTCCCTCAACGGAGCTGACATTTATCACCCATGACTTTTCTTCCCTACCGTGTGCAAGATATTTTCTAAGACCATTTGTAAGAATGAACGGAGCAGTTACATTGATAAGCTGTACTTCAAGGAGTTCCTGCGGAGAAATTTCTTCAGGTCTGCGAACCCATGAATTTTTATTTGGCTGTTCGCCATAATCGACAATTTGATTATTTGGAATAATCGAAAAATATTTTTCTTCCGAAGTACACAATGACAAAATACTTTTAAAATCGTGTTTATCTTCAATAGAATTTTCTTTCATTGCAAGTTCAGAATAATATTCAGAAGATTTTTTTACAGTCTGGGCGGCATTATTTATAAGTATATCAAGATGACCGTTACAAATTTTTTCAATCTGACAAATAAGTTCATTTATGCGGTCAACTCTCATAAGGTCGAAACCGATAATAAAAAGCCTGCTCCGAAAATTCTCGAAATCAGGTTCTTTTGAATAATTTTCAAGTGCATTTTTCGGATAACGTGTAATAGCTATTACCGACGCTCCCATTCTAAGTAATTTAAGGCAAACTGCATATCCTATTTTAATTCTTCCACCCGTAACAACAGCCGTTTTCCCGGTTAAGTCACACGTTAAACATCTCATTTTTTCATTAAGTGCAGAACATTCAGGACATATTCCGTAGTTTTCCATATTACGCTGACGGCACATTAAACAAATTTTCATAAAAAAATCCTCCTAAATAAATTACTTAAACTATTTTAGCACAAAATAAAAAAAATGTCAAATTTTACTTGACAACTTCAAAATATAGTGATATAATAATATTGTCAGTAGTTTAAGTTCAGAACGCCCACTCCTCAAGTGGGTGGTGCGGTTTTCCGCCTGACATTTCCGTATAGTTCAACGTCAGAACAGTCTCCCTGCTAAGGAGAAAAATTACGGTTAAACTCCGTATGCGGATTTTCAATAAAGGAAGACAGTCCGAATGGGCTGATTTTTTTTTATTTTTCTGTTGACAAATTAAAAATAGTATGATATAATAACATTGTCAGTAGTTTAAGTTCAGAACGCCCACTCCTCAAGTGGGTGGTGCAGTTTTCTGCCTGACACTTCCGCATAGTTCAACGTCAGAACAGTCTCCCTGCTAAGGAGAAAAATTACGGTTAAACTCCGTATGCGGATTTTTAATAAAGAAAGACAGTCCGAATGGGCTGATTTTTATTTTATGCAAGGAGAGATTTTAAAAAATGAAAATTGAAACACAGTGTTTGCATGAGGGTTATAAACCAAAAAACGGCGAACCGGGAGTTGTACCAATAGTTCAGAGTACAACATATGTATATGATTCTACTGAAGAAGTAGCATCAGTATTTGATGACCCGACAAAAAGTCTTATATACTCACGTTTTGGAAATCCTACAACAATGGCTGTAGAGGAAAAAATAGCAAAACTTGAAGGCGGTATAGGTGCCATGTGTACAAGTTCAGGACAAGCCGCAACACTTCTTTCTATCCTGAATATCTGTAAAGCGGGCGACAGCATTGTAAGTACACCTGAAATTTACGGTGGTACTATAAATCTTTTTTCTTTCACACTTAAAAAATTAGGCATTGAGTGTATATATATTGACCCAAATGCAAGCGAAGAAGAAATAAACAAGGCATTCAAGCCAAACACTAAAGCAGTATTTGGCGAAACTATTGCTAATCCTGCACTTACTGTACTTGACATAGAAAAATTTGCAAGAATTGCACACTCTCACAACGTTCCGCTTATCGTTGATAATACATTTGCAACGCCTATTCTTTGCAGACCTATTGAATTTGGTGCAGATATTGTAATTCATTCAACAAGCAAATATATGGACGGTCATGCGGTACAAAATGGCGGTGTAATTGTTGACAGTGGTAATTTTGACTGGTCAAACGGAAACTTTCCCGAATTTACAGAACCTGACGAATCATATCATGGTATTTCTTATGTAAAGACATATGGAAAATCCGCATATATAATAAAAGCAAGAATGCAGTTAATGCGTGATTTTGGCTGTTATCCTGCCGCACATTCTTCATTCCTGCTCAATCTCGGTCTTGAAACACTTGCTGTAAGAATGAAGCAATATTGCGAAAATGCACTTAAAGTTGCTGAATACTTTGAAAAATCCGATAAAGTTGAATCAGTTAAATATCCCGGTCTTAAATCGGACAAAGGATATGAACTTGCACAAAAATATCTTAGTGGTTGTAGTGGTGTAATATCTTTCGTAATCAAAGGCGGAAGACCTAATGCTATAAAGTTCATGGACAGTCTTAAACTTGCATCAAATGAAGTACACGTTGCAGATATAAGAACTTGTGTTCTTCACCCGGCGAGCGAAACTCACAGACAACTTACAGATGAACAACTTGTTGCGGCAGGAATAAACGGCGGTATGATAAGATTTTCATGCGGACTTGAAAATGTTGATGACATAATAGCAGATATTGAACAAGCCTTTAAAGCAATAGAATAATAATCAAAAAAAGCGGATAACAAAAATATCCGCATTTTTTTATATATTGCTTGACAAACTTAAAAACATATGATATAATATGTTTATCCTATATAAAAAGTAGGAATATAATATGAAAGGTATGATAAATATGAGTTATAAATTTGAAACATTACAAGTTCATGCAGGTCAGGAAAGCCCAGACCCTGCCACAGATGCAAGAGCAGTGCCTATTTATGCGACAACTTCATATGTTTTCAAGGACTCCGCACAGGCAGCAGGACGTTTTGCCCTCAGTGAAAGCGGAAACATCTATACAAGGCTTATGAACCCGACTTCAGATGTTTTTGAAAAAAGAATTACAGCACTTGAAAACGGTGCAGCAGCTCTTGCAACTGCCTCCGGCTCTGCGGCAATAACATATGCCGTACAGAATATAGCAACAGCCGGTGACCACATTGTTTCGTCAACGAACCTTTACGGCGGTACTTATAATCTTTTTGCAAATACTCTTGTTGAACAAGGGCTGACAACTACTTTCGTCAATCCGTCCGACCCTGAAAACTTTGAAAAGGCTATACGCCCGAATACAAAGTTAATTTACGCCGAAACTCTCGGAAATCCAAATTCCGACATTATCGACATTGAAGCTATTGCAGAAGTGGCACACAGACACAATATTCCGCTCATAGTTGATAATACATTTGCTACCCCCTATTTACTAAGACCTATTGAACACGGTGCGGATATAGTTGTACATTCCGCAACAAAATTCATAGGCGGTCATGGCACAGTAATGGGAGGAGTTATTATTGACGGCGGTAAATTCGACTGGTCACAGAATGACAAATTCCCCGCACTTTCAAAACCTAACCCCTCATATCACGGAATAGTTTTTACAGAGGCGTGCGGAAATATTGCCTATATTATGAAAATACGCACTACTTTAATGCGTGACCAGGGAGCAACTATTTCACCGTTCAATTCATTTCTGCTTTTACAGGGACTTGAAACTCTCTCACTTCGTATTGAACGCCATACGGAAAACGCCCTGAAAATAGTTGATTATCTTAATAATCACCCACAGGTTGAAAAGGTAAATCACCCGTCACTTGAAACAGGAAAAGCAAAAGAATTATATGACAGATATTTTCCAGATGGTGCAGGTTCAATTTTTACATTTGAAATAAAAGGCGATGCTGACAAAGCTAAGAAATTCACAGAAAGTCTTGAATTATTCTCACTGCTTGCCAACGTTGCAGACGTTAAGTCACTTGTAATACACCCTGCCTCTACTACTCATTCACAGATGAACGAAGAAGAACTTCTTTCAGCAGGAATAAAGCCAAACACAATAAGACTTTCAATAGGTACAGAACATATAGACGATATTATTGCAGACCTTGAAAACGGTTTTAAAGCTGTAAAATAACTTAAATATAAAATGCGGACAAATTTGTCCGTGTTTTATTTTTTCTATTGACCTTTTTCAAAATATATGTTATTATATTATATAAGGATTGAATCCCGTTTTTTGATAATGAAAGGAATTATAATGCATTTTAACGAATTGAATCTATCACAGGAACTTATTCAGGCTGTTGAAGAACTCGGTTTTACGGAAATGACCGAAATTCAACAGAAAAGTATTCCCCTTCTTCTTGAGGGAAAAGACGTTATCGGACGTTCAAACACAGGAACAGGCAAAACGGCAGCTTTCGGAATACCTGCTGTTGAAAGCATAACCGAAGCCGACAAGAAAAATGTAACAGTGCTTATACTATGCCCGACACGTGAACTTGCTATGCAGGCACACGAAGAAATACGCAAGTTTGCAAAATTCAAAAGAATTGTAAAAGCTGTATCTGTTTACGGCGGAGCAAGTATGGAAAGACAGATTTTTGAACTCAAACGGGGGGCAAATATTGTAATTGGAACTCCCGGACGCATTATGGATCACATAAGACGTAAAACTCTTAAACTTAATAATCTCCGTTGTGTAATACTTGACGAGGCGGACGAAATGCTTAATATGGGTTTTAGAGAAGATATTGAATCCATTCTTTCGGAAGTTCCGACAGAAAGACAAACCGTTCTTTTTTCTGCAACAATGCCCCCTGATATACTTGCAATTACTGAAAAGTATCAAAATAATCCGATACACATAAAAATAAAATCGTCGCAGAAAACAGTTGAACTTATTGAACAATTTTACTTTGAAGTAGCTATGGGACGAAAAACAGACGCTCTTAAACTTCTTCTTTATGCATACTCCCCTTCTTCTTCGATGGTATTCTGCAACACTAAAAAAATGGTTGATGAACTGACGGAAGAACTTGTTAAATCAGGATTCAAAGCGTCGGGAATACACGGTGACATGAAACAGTCTCAGCGTACACAGGTAATGAACGGTTTCAAGAATAAGTCAATAGAAATACTTGTTGCTACCGACGTAGCCGCAAGAGGTATTGACGTAAGTGGTGTTGATGCTGTTTTCAATTATGACTTACCGCAGGACAATGAATATTATATCCACCGCATAGGACGTACAGGACGTGCAGGGAGAACAGGCACAGCTTATACACTTATCAGCGGAAGAAAACAGTTTTACGAACTCCGTGAAATAGAAAAATATATAAAAGCAGACATACAAGAAAAATCACTGCCGAAAAAATCAGAGATAATTTCAATCAGAAAAGAGAATATTATAAATGAAATTTCCGATTGTAAAAACGTTTCCAAAGATGCTTACAATATAATAGATAGACTTGCATCAAAAGGAATTGACTACCGTGAAACCGCCGCAAGAATTATTTCTGAAAAACTCAATATTGAATCACTACCTGAATTTGATATACCACAGCCCCTTAAAAAAGGCAGAAAAGAAAAGACAGTGAAAATTGATATAAACATCGGACGAAACAAACGCATTGCACCTAATTTTATACTGGGGGCATTAGTTGATGCAACAGGAATGTCAGGTCGTGATTTCGGAAAAATTGATATATTTGATACACATACTACTGTTGAAATTCCCGAAACTGAAAAAGATTACATACTTGACAGCACAAACCCGATGAAAATCAACGGAAACAAAGTAGAAGTAAAGCTGTATAACGGCAATGTTTCGGCAATGAAGGGAAAACGCCCCGAAAAACCTAAATTTGACCGCAGAAAATCGGCTTACGGCAACAGAAAAAAATCAGACATTTACAGCGACTACATCCCGAACCGCAAAAACCGTACAAAGAAAAGACACTGAGAGGTGATATAAATGAGTGTTAAAAAAAATTCAGACAAATCAGCTATAAAAAGAATAGCTGTACTGATAGTAGCGGGGTTAATGATAATCGGTGCAATAATACTCCCGTTTCTTTAAAAACAAGAAGATGCAGTTTTCGGACTGCATCTTTTTTATTTTCAGTACAGTATCAATTGCGACATATTTCGCAAATCTCTTGCATTATAATAATATAGACAAGTAATGCAGGAGTTAAAGGAGGTATGCAGTGCAGACAATTTATATTGATGTTTTAATAGTACTTAATATATATGTCAATTATTTTCTGATTCGTATCACGGCAAAATTGACACATTCGCCGTTAAGTACTGTAAGGTGTATATTTTCGGCTGTTTACGGTAGTCTTTTCTCACTTCTTATTCTTGCCCCACAGTTAAATACATATCTAAATATTATAATAAAATTTTTTGCGGCAGTAACTATTGTAATAACGGCTTTCGGATTTCACGGAAAAAAACGTATCTTAATAAATACTGTTTCATTCTTTTCGGCGAACTTTATACTTGCCGGAAGTGTTTATGCTGTATACTCATGGCTGAAACCTGAATTTGTACATTTCAACAATTCATATTTTTATATAGATTTTTCTCTCCTGCTTCTTGTCGTCACAACTGCCGTTATGTATTTCATTGTCTATATTATCCAAACTTTTCTTGACAGAATCCCTGACGGAACAGACTGTTACAATGTAATAGTAAGATATAAAGACAAAGTAATTACACTTAACGGTCTTGCTGATACGGGAAATTCCCTTACAGACTTTTTTACAGGTTCGCCCGTTATAGTCTGCGACAAGGAAAAATTCAGTGATATTACAGAAAACGGAAGTGTGCCGAAAAGTTTCCGTCTGCTCCCCTGCTCTACCGTATCCGGAAACGGTCTTATACCTATTTTCCGACCTGACGAAATTCTTATTCTTAATAATCTGAACGGTGAACGGAAAGCGGTTGATGCAGTTATAGGACTTGGCGAAAACTCGGAAAAGGCGGTTTTTAACCCCAAACTTTTAAAAAGATAATTTATACAGAAAACAGGAGAAAACATTATGAATATTCTAAAAATGATTTTTGACAAATTCAAAGATATTTTTAACTGCGATGTATTCTACATCAACGGCTCTGACACACTCCCTCCTCCGCTTTCACGGCAGGAAGAAGACGAAGTTTTTGAGGGACTTATAAAAAATGACCCCTCTGCCCGTGACAGACTTATTGTACATAATTTAAGGCTTGTAGTCTATATAGCAAAAAAATTTGAATCAACTGGAATAGGGCTTGAAGACCTTGTTTCAATAGGAACTATCGGACTTATCAAGGCAGTAAATACTTTCTGTCCCAAAAAAAATATAAAACTCGCTACATATGCTTCACGCTGTATTGAAAATGAAATACTTATGTTTCTCAGGAAATCATCACAGTACCGCAATGACCTTTCAATAGATGAACCGCTTAATATTGACTATGACGGAAATGAACTGCTTTTGTCTGACGTTCTCGGCACTGATGAAGATATAGTAAACAAGGGAATTGAAACAGAAGCGGAACGTGAAATACTCAGAAATGCTGTGGCTGAATTGGGAAATCGTGAACGTGAAATAATGGAAATGCGTTTCGGGCTTATCGACGGCAAAGAAAAAACTCAAAAAGAAGTTGCTGAACAGATAGGAATTTCACAATCATATATATCACGTCTTGAAAAAAAGATTATACAAAAACTCCGTGTAAAACTTGAAAGCATAACATAAAATCTAAAATAATTATCGCACAGAATTGTCAAGATTCCGTGCGAATTTTTTTTATGTAAAAAACATCGTGTTTTTTTCGTGAAAATTTTACATCTGATACTATTGAAAAAAAAGATGAATAATGATATAATGTACTTATCCACCTTTAAATCAGGAGGTTTTATATGAAAAAATGGACTATTGGCAGACCTGACAGAAATATTGTACAAAAATTAATGACAGAATGCGGAATAAGTTCACTGACAGCTTCTGTTCTTGCCTCAAAGGGCTATTCCTCCTCTGATTCAGTTATGGACAGCCTTGAAATGAGAGAACTTTCCGACCCTCTTCTGATAAAAGACATGAAAAAAGCCGTTGACACAATAACAAGTGCGATTGACAACGATGAGCGTATATGTGTTTATGGCGATTATGATTGTGACGGTATTATGTCGACAGTAATATTATACTCATATCTTAATGAAACAGGTGCAGACGTTATATATTATATTCCTGAACGTTCAGAAGGATATGGTCTTAACAACGGTGCAATAGAAAAAATTTCAGAACTCGGAGTTAAACTCATAGTGACAGTTGATAATGGCATATCTGCAATTGATGAATCTGAATACATATATTCTCTCGGAATGAAACTTGTTGTAACTGACCATCACCAGCAGGGCGAAATTCTCCCACGTGCCGAAGCTGTTGTAGACCCTCATAGGCTTGACTGTTTTTCCCCTTTCAAATATCTGTGCGGTGCAGGCGTTGCCCTTAAACTTATAGCCGCAATTGAAGGTGACTATACAGTGGCTCTTGAACAGTTCGGCGACCTTGCGGCAATAGCGACTGTTGCCGATATTGTAAGCCTTACAGGCGAAAACCGTTTTCTTGTTTCGTACGGAATGGAGTTGATAAATAATACAGAACGCCCCTCACTTATTGCAATGAAAGAAATATGCGGTATTGACAAAAAACCAATAAATGCCCGTTCAATAGGTTTTGGCATTGCTCCGAGAATAAACGCTTCCGGACGTTTCGGCTCTCCGAAAACAGCTGCTGAACTGTTTTTATGTGAAAATTATGACGATGCTTTTTCTATGGCTCAGGAACTTGACAGACTTAACAATGAAAGAAAAAAATCAGAAAATGAAATCATAAGTGAAATTTATGAAATGATTGACAAAGACCCGTCTGTTGTGCGTAAAAGAGTTATTTTTATCTGCGGAAATGAATGGCATCACGGCGTTATAGGAATTGTTGCATCACGTATTATGGAACGTTTCGGGAAACCATGTTTTATAGCCTCTGAACACAACGGCGAAATAAGAGGTTCTGCACGGTCTTTCGGAAATTTTTCAGTTTTTGGTGCGTTGTCGTATGCGTCCGAATCTCTTGAAAAATTCGGCGGACATATCGGTGCAGGAGGATTCACTATAAAAAACGGCATGAAAGACGAATTTTACAGACTTATTGAAGAATACGCTCTTGAAAATCATAAAATAATGCCTATTCTTACAGTTACGGCAGATACAGCAGTATCTCCCGAAGAAATCAGAATAGACAACATTGAAGGACTTAATATTCTTGAACCACATGGATTTGAAAATGAAAAACCGCTGTTTTATATTCAAAATGCGGAAATTACTGAAATTGTCCCACTTTCCGAAGGAAAGCATTCAAAACTGCGTATAAAATTCGGAAATATCAGGCTGGACGCACTCGTTTTTTTCAAAGAACCGTCCGAACTGATAGTCAGAAAAAATGACATCTGTGATATTATTGCAACTCTTGAAACAAACGAATTCAGAGGCAACACAAGTATAAGCATAATAGTAAATGACATTCGACCTCATGCATTTGAACAGAATAAATATTTTTCCGCACTCAGTGCATTTGAATCGTTCATGAGAAATGAAGAACTTCCCGAAAATTACTATAAATCCATGCTCCCGACACGCAACGAATCAGTACTGATATATAAGCATATTCCCGATGCGGGAATAAATTCCGATAACCTCTATATAAAATTGTGTTCGGAAATGAACTACTGCAAATTTTTAGTTGCAATTGAATCATTCAGACAGCTTGGACTTGTTACTGTTTCATCATCCGATTCTGTTATAAAAAGAGTGGCGGTAAATGAAAAAACAGACCTCTGTTCTGCCCCTGTTATTATTTCCTTAAAGGAAAAAATCAGTAATTAAAAAACCTGCTTAATCATAACGAAAGGAGAATTATTATGGATTTAAACAAATCTGAAACGATAGTGCCTATCCCCGACGATAACGAAATGACAGATGAATACCTCAGAAGTATTCCTGATTTTGACGACAATTTCACGGTTGAGATGCTTATTCAGAAGATTCTGACAGATGACAAACAGTATGACCTCAGCAAAATTATTTCCGCATATCAATTTGCCGCAGAAGCACACAAAAATCAGAAGCGTTCGTCCGGTCAACCCTATATAATACACCCTTTGGCTGTTGCGTTTACGCTTATTGAATTGGGAATGGATACTGACACGATATGTGCCGCACTGCTCCATGATGTTGTAGAAGATACTGATGTCACGCTTAAAGACCTTAAAAAAAGATTCGGTCAGGACGTTGCAATGCTTGTTGACGGAGTGACAAAACTCGGCAAGATACCAAAGTTCAACAAGGAAGAACAGCGTGCAGAAAATATCCGTAAAATTCTCCTTGCAATGTCGCAGGATATAAGGGTTATGATAATAAAACTCAGCGACAGACTTCACAATATGCGTACCCTGAAATATCGTCCCGACTACAAAAGAAGAAACACAGCCCTTGAAACTATGAATATATATGCACCCATTGCTCACCGTCTCGGAATAAGAGCTGTTAAAGAAGAACTGGAAGATTTGGCTTTCCATTATCTTGACCCATTCGCATATCAGGAAATAGAGAACATACTCGAAAGCAAAAAGGAAGAACGTGAATCGTTTATAGAGGCAATAAAAAAACGTATATCAGAACGCTTGCAAGCATCTGATATATTTTCAGAACCGCCTGTTGTTGAAGGGCGTGTAAAAAGTATATACGGCATTTATAAAAAGATTTTTCTCAAAAAGAAAAGCATTGACGAAATATATGACAAATATGCAGTCCGCATAATAGTATCAACCGCCCCGGAATGTTATAGTGCATTGGGTTTTATACACGATATGTTTTCACCGATACCCACACGATTTAAAGATTATATATCCGCCCCGAAATCAAATATGTATCAGTCACTTCATACTACGGTACTTGGAAAAGAAGGTATTCCTTTTGAGGTACAAATAAGAACATGGGCAATGCATGAAACGGCAGAATACGGCATTGCGGCACACTGGAAATATAAAGAGGGCATTCAGGGAAAAGACAAAATGGAAAAGCGTCTTGCATGGGTAAGACAAGTAATTGAAGCACAGCAAACTTCAGACGACGTTGAAGAAATCGTTTCCATTATAAAAACAGACCTTGCTCCGGAAGATATTGTAGTTATGACACCGAAAGGAATGCCCGTTTCCTTGCCGGTAAACTCAACGGTCATTGACTTTGCGTATCGTATCCATACAGAAATAGGTCATAAGACGATAGGTGCAAAAGTAGACAGAAAAATTGTCCCTCTTGACTACAAATTACAAACAGGACAGATTTGCGAAATCATAACAAGCAAAGACGCAGATAAAGGCCCTAACCGTGCATGGCTTAACATAGTTCAGACAAATGAAGCACGTTCTAAAATACGTTCATGGTTTAAGAAAGAACGACGTGAAGAAAATATAGTTGAGGGAAAAGCACAACTTGAACGTGAATTCAGGCGACACAAAATAAATCTTCCCGAAACAGAATACAATGCTTTTCTTTCGGACGATTTCAAACGCCATAATTGCGAAACACTTGATGATTTTTATGCATCAATAGGATATGGAGGTATTTCACTTCCTAAAATAATACAGAGACTTGAAGACAAATATCATAAAATTTATGCAGACAAAGAAGAACCGTCTGTTGTACCGCTTGTAAAGCCGAAAAATTCAGCAAGAAACAGTATTATTCTTGATAAGGTAGATGACCTTGCAGTAAAATTTGCACAATGCTGTAATCCCCTGCCCGGAGATGAGATAGTCGGATATATTACAAGAGGTTTCGGAATTTCCGTGCATACGACAAAATGCACAAATTATAAAGCCGCTGTAAACCGCAATAATCCGGAGGAACTTGAAAGATGGTGTGACATTCAGTGGTCAGAAAACAGCGATTCACAGCTACAGACAAGCTTTGAAGTCACGGCAACAGACCGTGTAGGACTTGTACACGACATATCTGCTGTCTTACTTGAAGCAAGAGTGCCTATAGTTCATTCAGCGTCAAGAGCCCTGAAAAACGGAAACGCATTGTTTGAAAGTACAATAATTATTTCCAGCACTGAACAATTAAAAAATCTTTTTGAAAAGCTCAGAAAAATAAAGGGCGTTATATCCGTTGACCGTTCATCAATATAAGGAGAAAAAACATGAATATACACACACTTCAACTCGGTGAACTCCGTGCAAACTGCTATATAGCTGAAACTGCTCCGAATCAGTGTATTGCGGTTGATATAGGCGGACATCCGAAAATGTTACTTGAATTTCTTAAAATGAAAAAACTTAAACTTAACAAAATCCTGCTCACACACGGACATTTTGACCACATAGGTGGTGTTGAGGAAGTCGCCGAAAGTACAGGGGCAGAAGTATACATTCATTCTGATGATGCAGAAATGCTTGAAAGCGAGTCTGCATCTCTCGCCTCTATGATTTCATGTATGCCGTTCAATCCCGTAAAAAAATATACAGAAATACAAGACGGAAGTACAATAAATGATGGTAATTTTACTTTCCGTGTTCTTCATACTCCCGGTCATTCAATGGGCAGTGTCTGCTATATATGCGATGATGTTATTTTTTCCGGAGATACTTTGTTCTGCTGTTCAATCGGCAGAACTGATTTTCCCGGAAGTAACCCGAAACTTATGGTTTCATCACTTGAAAAAATATATAATCTTGATGGGAATTACAAGATTTTCCCGGGACACGACGATAAAACAGAACTTGAATACGAAAGAAATTCAAATCCGTATTTCAAGAGATTCAAAGGATAAATTATGAATAATGATATTAAAATGCCGGTTATCTTAATCGGCAATTCTTTTAAATATGAAATAGAATCAACGCTGAAAATGTTTTTTCCCTCATTGAGATTTTCATTTTCAGATGATATAAAAAACGCAGAGGCTGATACCTGTATAACAGCAGGAGTAAATGGTTCAGAAATTTACACTGATATAAAAATAAACGGCGTGAATTTTCATTCCGAAAAAAATATAAAAAATGCCGACAGTAAAACAACTGAACATGAACTTTGCCGTCTGATTTATCACATTTTAAGTGACAGACTTAATATAATTTCACCCTGGGGACTTATGACGGGAATACGACCTGTAAAGAAAGTTATTGAACTAATAAATCAAGGTAAAAATTTCAATGAAATAAGCAGTATTCTTACTGAAAAATATGAAATTTCACCCAAAAAACTTGAACTTGCCTATAATACAGCAATAAATCAGATTCCGATACTTCAAAAAATTGACCGTAAAGCTGTAAGTCTGTATATTTCAATACCATTCTGCCCGACAAGATGCAGTTATTGTTCTTTTGTTTCTCACTCTATGGAAACAGCAGTAAAACTTATTCCCGAATATGTAAAAGCACTTTGCAGTGAAATTGAAATAATCGGAAATATCATCCGTGAAACGAATACTAAAATAGATACTGTTTATTTCGGCGGAGGAACTCCTACATCAATTCCGACAGAAGATATAAAAACCATTATGGAATGTGTAGAGAAAAATTTTGACCTTAGTCGGATACGTGAATATAGTTTTGAAGCCGGCAGACCTGATACAATTACAGCTGAAAAACTTCATGTTATAAAAGAACTCGGCGGTCAGAGAATTTCAATAAATACTCAGACACTTAATGATGACGTTCTGAAAAAAATAGGCAGACATCACACGGCAGACGAATTTTTCAGGGCGTTTGAACTTGCAAAAAATACAGGTTTCAGAACTATAAACACTGATCTTATAGCAGGACTTCCTACAGAAACAACCGCAAGTTTCAAAAATACAATCGACAGGGTAACGGAACTTTCTCCTGAAAATATAACAGTCCATACACTCACAATAAAACGCACATCAAATCTTTTCGGACAGAATGTACCTGAAAGCAAAGATATTTCAGTTTCGGAAATGGTAGAATACAGCATTGAAAAAATGACTGAAAACAAATATATGCCGTATTATCTTTACAGACAAAAAAATACAGTTGACAATCTTGAAAACGTCGGATATTCAAAAAAAGGATTTGAAAGCTATTATAATATATTTATAATGGACGAAACACAGACAATACTCGGTGCAGGCTGTACGGCATCTACAAAACTTGTATATCCTGACGGAAAAATTTCACGTATACATAATTATAAATTCCCGTATGAGTATATAAGAGATTTCAATCAGCTCATGAACAAAAAGAAGGAGATAACCGAATGCTTGAAAAAAATCAATTCATAAATGCTGAAATAACAGACATTTCCTCTGACGGAAACGGTGTATGCAGGGTAGACGGTATGGCTGTTTTTGTACCTGATACAGCAATAGGAGATGTTGCGGAAATTAAAATAGTGAAAGTTCTGAAAAATTACGCCTACGGAATTGTAAACAGAATTTTAATATCTTCACCCGACAGAATAGAAACAGATTGTCCCGTTTACAGACAGTGCGGAGGCTGTGTATTCAGACATATAAATTATGAATCAGAATGCAAAATAAAAGAAAATATAGTGAAAAACGCTTTTCACCGCATAGGCGGTCTGAATCCTGAATTTGAAAAATTTATAGGTGCGGATAATATTTATGAATACCGAAACAAAGCACAATATCCTCTTGCTATTGTCGATGGAAAAGCAATATGCGGATTTTACGCCGAAAGAAGTCACAAAATAATTCCGATAACAGACTGTATGCTACAGCCGAAAATTTTTTCAGAAATTCTTGAAACAGTTATTGAATATATAAACTCAAAAAAAATATCAGTTTATTCAGAAAAAACAAACACCGGAATTATGCGTCATATTTATATCAGAAAAGGAAATTATTCAAATGAAATAATGTTATGTTTTGTAGTAAGGAAAGATATTTACAGGCAACTTATGCCGATATGCAGGATTATAACACAAAAATTTCCTGATGTAAAAAGTATTGTAATGAACGTAAATCCAGATAAAACAAATGTTATTCTCGGAAAAAAATGTACTACACTTTATGGGAATGACACTATTTCAGATACCATGTGCGGAAATAAAACAGAAATTTCACCGCTGTCATTCTATCAGGTAAATACAGTACAGGCAGAAAAAATTTACAGAAAAGCATTTGAATTTGCAAATCCGACTTCTGAAAATGTCATTGCAGATTTATATTGCGGTGCAGGAACAATCGGTCTTTCTATGGCGAAATATGCAAAAAAAATTATCGGAATCGAAGTAATACCCGAAGCCGTAGAAAATGCCCGCCGAAATGCTTTTTATAACAATATCACAAACACTGAATTTCATTGCGGAGATGTTGGCACAGTATTTAAAAAACTCAGTATGTCACCCGATATAATAATTATTGACCCACCACGTAAAGGCTGTTCATATGAAACAGTTGAAAATATATCAAAATCTTCCCCGAAAAAAATAATTATGATTTCATGCAATCCTGCTACCGCCGCAAGAGATGCAAAACTTTTTTCAGAATCAGAATACAAAATAGAAAAAGTATGTGGTGTAGATTTGTTCCCACGAACTAAACACGTTGAATGCGTAGTTCTTATGTCACGAAATAAAAACTGATAACCACATATAAATTACTGTCACTTATTTATGTCAGTTGCCAATTGACATTTAAACCGTAATGTGATAATATAAAGATATTTCATGTGATTGACAAACATAGAAACAGAATATATTAACAGGGAAAAGAAAGATATGCGGAAATTTCGGCAATATAGTTTTAGAACAAGTCTAATCAAGAAATTCATATTTTGAAAATTCCTCAAGATATATTCCATCAGGAAGCATATTTGTATTTTTTATCAAATTTTTTGAGGTATCTATGTGAATATAATAATCATATCCAACGTCAATTTTATAATCATCAACAGATATTACAAACCATGCTTCCTCTCTTAACAAAATTTTTAAAAGTTCCGGAAAATCAGAACCGTTAAAAATTCTTTTTCCGTCATATAATTCTCTATAAACTTTTCCCTGATAATCTTTTTTATACAATTCAAACACCAATTTATTTATATTGTAACACTTTGAAGATACGCTGTTCCATTTAATTATTTTTTGAAAATTACTGATTCTTAATTGCTCATGTTTATCCAATGTCAAAAGTTCTGTAACAGCTTGTATATAGCGATTTTCGATATCTAAATATTCTTCAATTGTTAAATTGTATTGCTCTTTTCCAATATCTGTAAAAGCCGTCCAATCATCAACGTGTTTTGAAAATAAAGGGTGATATTTTGAAATTCGATATGTCATAATCAATCTCCTGATATACTATTGAAATGAATATTTGCGTTTTTAAGACTTTCGTTGCAGTCGGCTATAAAAATTTTATTCCAATCTGATTTTGAACCTTCATAAAAAACATCTTTTAAATTTTCATTCCAATAAAAAACTTTCAATAATACGCTTTCAAGACTTTTGGGAATAAAAATCGTTTTAAGATTTTTACATACAGCAATAGAATATTGTGCAAATTCTGTGAATCCTGTCGGAAAAATAATATTTTCAATATATTTGTTGTTAAGCGAATCTTCCATTGCAATTTCGACACCATTTGGAACGATGTAATTTTTATCCGTTTTTTCGGGTGGATAAATTAAAAGTTCTTTCATATCGTATGTAAACAAAACGCCGTCAACCGTTCTGAAATAATTGCTATTTCCCAAAATTTCAACCTCGTTGTAACCGTAGGCATTCCAATCACAAAATTCTATACCAATTACATATTTTCCGTTTATTTTGCTGAGAATGTACAAAATTTCTGAAAATCCCTCTGCCGATTCAAGAATATATCCGTCGAAATCTTCATCAAAATAAAAATTTACTTTAAGTTCACCTATACAGTAGAAATTTTTATCTGTATCTATTTTTATGTCTTTCATAATTATATCCTTTCAAAAGAAGTTACTATGTCCTTGTATTCTTCTTAACTCATCAAAAAATCTTTTTAAAGAACGGAGTATGTCATATATAAACACTGTATCAACTTCAATATCAAAAATAATACCGCTTTTATACATATTATTCTTATTTTTAAAGTAGCCACTGACAATAAAATGTCCCAATTTATCAAATCTAAATGTCATGTTAGTTTGATTCAGCGTTTCACCGTAATTATTAAGAACTGCAATAGGTTCACTACCTGGTAAGCACTCATAAGAATTTTCTAATTCTATATAAAAATAATATAGATTTCCAATTGTAATATCAATTTCAAATTGACTATCTATTCCGCAACATTCATATTTTATTTCAAATTTACCGGTTATTCCTTTTGTTTTTATTGAATAATCTGTTTGATTTTTATCAAAAGATTTAAAATATAAAATAAATTGTTCGTTATCATCTTGAATATCAATCAGTTTATAAGGCAATTCGAGAGTGCTTTCAATTTCTATTTCCTTAAACATAATTCTCCTCCAAAAACACTTTTATTTAACGAAATATCTACAGATATTTATTACAGTAAATTATATCATAACAAAGATGATTTTGTCAATAATACTTGACATAAAGGCACGGAAATCAATTTTGCTAATAAAATTATTTAATTATTTTAATTTTATATGGTTTATGTTAGAATTAGAATCATTTTCAGATGATTTTGAATGAAATTACTCGTCAAAATGCTATAAAAACACTGTTACAAAACAGATGTTTTTTGAAAATTGATTTCCGTGACATAAAGGAGTGGCTAAAGACGTTGTTAAAAAATCAACAACAGAAAAAAGAGTTCACCGTTTTTTCTTACATTGAGGTTGTCCTGATTTTTTCTTGTAAATGTATGTGTTAAAATGATATGAACCCAAAAAAATAGAAATTCCAACCGAGATATGGTATAATAAGTTTACCATA
>CANQVA010000004.1 GCA_947627175.1 uncultured Ruminococcus sp. | reverse complement strand
TTTGCAAGAAAGAATCGAAAAGAATAATCCAATCAGGACTTCGGAAATATTATCTTTAACCGCAAAACAGGGCGTTATTCCTCACAGTGAAAAAGAAGGTGGTGGCAATAAGCCGAAAGAAGATTTGTCAGATTATAGGCTTGCATATCCGGGTGATATTGTAATGAACAGTATGAATATTCTATCAGGTTCAGTAGGCTTGTCAAAATACTTTGGATGCGTAAGCCCTGTTTATTATATGTTTCGACCTCGTGTAGAAAATCATGATGTAAGATATTATAACTACATCTTTCAAACAACCGTTTTTCAAAAAAGCCTGTTTGGGTTAGGAAATGGTATATTGATTAAAGAGTCTGGAAATGGAAAACTTAATACAATCAGAATGAGAATACCTACAGAAAAATTTGGAAATGTTCTTATTCCTATTGCACCAATAGACAAACAGCAAAAAATCGTCGATTACCTTGACTGCAAATGTGCTGAAATTGATTCTCTTGTTTCGGATATTCAGCGACAAATTGAACTACTTGAAGAATACAAGCGTTCTGTAATTACTGAGGCTGTCACAAAGGGACTTGACAAAAATGCACCAATGAAAAACAGCGGTATTGAATGGATTGGCGATATTCCGAAACATTGGGAAATTATGCGTGGTAAATACATTTTTATTCAAAGAAATGAAAAAGGTAACGAAGTACAATTACAACTTTTATCACCTACACAAAAATATGGCGTAATTCCTCAAGACTTATATGAAAAAATCAGCAATTATAAAGCAGTGAAACTTAATGAAGAAACAAATCTTTCTCTACTGAAAACATTACATAAAGGTGATTTTTGTATTAGTTTAAGAAGTTTTCAAGGTGGATTTGAGTATTCTAAATATGAAGGTGTTGTTTCTCCTGCTTATCAAGTGTTTTATTCTATTATTGAAATATTTAGCGGATATTATAAGTATCTTTTCAAAACTCAAATTTTCATTGATAAAATAAACTCATTTGCTATGAACATGAGAGATGGTAAAAATATAGCATTTGCTGATTTCGGAAACACATATTTACCTATTCCGCCATTATATGAACAACAAAAAATTTCAGAATATCTTGACGAAAAATGTGCTGAAATTGACAGTATTATTTCAGAAAAGAAACAGCAAATTGAAACAATAGAAGAATACAAGAAGTCGCTTATTTTTGAATATGTGACTGGAAAGAAAGAGGTAAAGCAATGAATAATATTTTAACTGAAAAAGAATATCAGGCAGAAATACTCGGCATTCTCCATGACAGAAACGGCTATATCATCAGAAAATCAGCGAATTTTGACAGACGTTTTGCCCTTGACCGTGAAATGCTGTTCGGTTTCCTGAATGACACACAGCCCGAAACAATGGATTATTTCCGAAAAAAATACAATGACAGCTGCGAAGATATGATTATTTCATCAATCAATTCAGAATGCACGAAGAAAAAAGGCAGTCTGCTGAACGTCCTCCGTCACGGCGTGGAAATTTCAGGACATAAGCTCGAATTGATGTACACGAAACCGACAACGACTTTTAACAAGGAAGTCGTGAAAAAGTACGAAATGAACCGATTTTCCGTCATGGAAGAAGTGTGGGCAAATGACAAAGAGCGTATTGACGTTGTGATTTTCCTGAACGGCTTTGCGATTATCTCTATTGAACTGAAATGCAATTTTGCAGGACAGTCTGTTGATGATGCAATGTACCAATACCGCATGGAGCGTGACCAAAATTCAAGGCTATTTTTATTCAAGGCAGGCACGCTTGTTAATTTTGCTATGGACTTGCGTGAAGTCTATATGACAACGAAACTTGACGGTGAAAAGACATTTTTCCTACCATTCAATCAGGGCAACGGCGAAGGTGTCAATGCCGGAGCAGGAAATCCTCCTTGTGGAGACGATTATCCCGTGCATTATATGTGGGACGATATTCTCAAAAAAGATACTATTCTTGACCTGATTTCAAAATTCATTTTTATTCAGACAACCGAAAAAGAAAATGAAAAAACAGGAAAAATGGAAACAAAAGAAACAATTATTTTTCCTCGTTATCACCAGCTTGATGCCGTACGCAAACTTCTTGCCGATATTGAAAAAAATCATACCTCATTGAATTATCTGATTCAGCATAGTGCAGGTTCAGGAAAAACAAATACAATTGCATGGCTTGCCTATCGCCTTGCAACGCTACACGACGAAGAAAATAAAATTATTTTCGATAATGTCATCATCATGACTGACAGAGTTGTTGTTGACAGACAGCTTCAAAAAGCGATCATGGGTATGGAACATAAGTCAGGGCTTATTCGTGTTATGGACGAGAAGTGCAATTCTGCTGACCTTGCTATTGCTCTCAGCGGCAATACAAAAATTGTTGCAACTACGATACAGAAATTTCCCTACATCGTGGACAGCGTTCAGGGCTTGAAAAATAAGCGGTTTGCGGTCATTATTGATGAGGCACATTCTTCTACTGCCGGAAAAGATATGGCAGCGGTCACACAATCTCTCGGCATGGGTGATGAGCTGTATCAGGATATGGAGGACGAAATTGCCGCAGAACTTGCAAGGAATGGAAAACAACAGAATGTTGCAATGTTCGCCTTTACAGCCACGCCAAAACCGACAACTTTACAGTTATTCGGCACTTTGAACAAACACGGACAGCGTGAAGCGTTCCATGTGTATTCCATGAAACAGGCAATTGAAGAAGGCTTTATCCTTGATGTTTTGCAAAATTATGTGACCTACAAAACATTTTACAAAATTAACAAAGAGATAGAAGAAGACCCTACAATGCAGACTGCAAGTGCAAAACGGCAGATTGCCCGATTTGTGGAATTACACGAAACGAATATTGCCCAAAGAATTGAAGTAATTGTTGAACATTTCCGCACAACTGTTATGCAGGAACTTGGCGGACAGGCAAAAGCAATGGTGATTACTTCTTCCCGACAGGCTGCCGTGAAATATTGTCAGGCATTCAAAGAATATTGTGCAAGAAAGGGTTACAGCGGTATTCATGCACTTGTTGCATTTTCAGGTAAAGTGAAACTTCCTGAAAATGATACTGAATATACTGAAGCAGGTATTAACAGTATTCCCGAAGATCGACTCACTAAAAAATTTGATAAGGACGATTATCAGGTGCTTTTAGTTGCTAACAAATATCAGACAGGTTTTGACCAGCCGAAACTCTGTGCCATGTATATCATGAAAAAATTAAAAGGTGTGAATGCTGTACAAACACTTTCACGATTGAACAGAATCTGCCCACCATTTGAGAAAAAAACTTTTATCCTTGATTTTGTCAACAGTTACGAGGACATTGTAGGAGCATTTGCTCCGTATTATACTACTACACTTCTTTCCAATTCAGTCACTCCCACTGCAATATATGACCTTGAAGCCCAAATTGATGCTTATGCAATCATTGACCCTGATGATGTGGATAAAGTCAACGAGATACTCTATAAGGAAAAAGTACCGGCAAATGACAAGAAAAAAATCAACTTCTGCCTTGACAAATCACAAAAGCTGATTGAGCATTACAGTATTGAAAAACAACGTGAAATTTTGGTTGACCTCCGCCATTTCGTGAGATTCTATGAGTTTATGATTCAGGTATCCTGCTTTGAAGATATTGAACTTCACAAAAAATATAACTATATTATTCTATTACTTTCTCATATCAATATCAAACATTCCGGCAGCGGATATAACCTTGACGGCAAAATCAGGGCAACGCAGTTTGTCCAGAAAAAACAGGACGAACATTCTGAATCTGATATTTCTGCAAAACCTGTTGTAAAACTTCCCATAGCGGAAACTTTCGGGCTAACTCCTGCAAAAGAAGAAAAACTTTCAGAAATTATTCAATCAATCAATGCCAGAATGGGGAAATCTTATGACAATGATGTTGCAGTCAAAGCTATGCTTCAAATCAGAGATATTTTAATGAAGTCCGACAAATTGAAAGCAAGTGCGAAAAACAATTCTGTGAAAGAATTTGAATTTTCTTATTTTGACGATATTGATGATGCCTTGATTGAGGGACTGGAACAAAATCAGGATTTCTTTTCCCTATTGCTCAATGATGAGGAAATTAAGCGTGAAGTACTGGGAATTTTTACGGAGGAGATTTATCATTCACTAAAATCAGACAAAAAATAATTATGCTGACGGCTCTGAGAATATTCAGAGCCGTTTTTCATAGTAAGGTTTTCAACACTGTAAACTGATTTCGCCATTTCGCCAGCGATTTTCAGAAAAAGAGTACTGCCGGAAACAGGTATCGATTTAAGAAGGTGACGATCCATTCCGCATTGAACCCACGGAATTTTCACAAGCAAAACAACAAAATAAAGCCCCTGTACACCGCTATTTTACGGTATACAAGGGCTTTCGCAACCTTTCCGATTACGCATTTTAAGTTGGTGGAGGCGACGAGAATCGAACTCGTGTCCGAAAGTCCATTCATGCAACTTTCTACGAGCGTATATTACCTATTAAAATTCCCCTGAGAGACTGCCGGTAAGCGGGCTGAAACGCAGAGTAGTCCGTATACAATTCAACGGCACGGACACGCCGTAGAATCGTTCACCACTAATCGATGCCCTTATGAAAGCCGTGGTAATCAATCACAGGACAGTAGCTGACTTAGGCAGCTACCAGTGCACTATTTCTAGTAACTGTAATATTTCTTCTTGCGTTTATATTTAAACGTGGCACAGTTTAAGGAGATTATACCGGGCTCCGCTCGCTTATCACACTTCAAAACCCCCGTCGAAACCTTTACGCCCCCATTTTCAGGGTAAGAAGTATATGCTTTAATAATTATAACTCATAATTTCAGAAAAGTCAATACAAAACATATAAAAAAATTGTTACAAATCAGCGAAAAAAGTAATATTATTTATTTTTTATGCATTCATAAATACAGAAACATATTTTACCGCCGTTTATATATGTGCGTTCTGAAAGGCGAAATTTGTCTGTGCTGAACTTTGGAAAAAAAGTATCTCCCTGATAATTTTCATCAATTTCGGTGATATACATACGCTGTGCATATTCAATACCTTGTGTATATATTTTTTCTCCACCGCATAGAAAAATACGGTCAATGCCTGTTTTTTGTGCATATATATGTGCATTTTCAAGTGCTTTTTCAAGGTTTTCGGCAGTACAGATATTTTTTCCGCTGAAAGTTTTTTTCCGTGATACAACTATATTGTGACGTTTCGGGAGCGGAAAACCTATTTCCTCAAAAGTCCGCCGTCCCATAATGACAATACCGCCCGATGTGATTTTTTTGAAATAAGCCTTATCTTCCGGAATATCCCACGGAATTTTTCCCTCCGAACCGATTACACCGTTTTTTGCAACGGCAGCTATGATACTAACCATTTTTATTAAGCCTTTCAAGAAGCTGTGACACTGTGAGGTTAAGAACGGGATGTCTGTAATAAGGCACAAGCTGATTTAATGGTTCAAGCACAAAAGAGCGGTTCTGCATATCAATGTGGGGAACAGTCAAATCAGGTGTATCAATTACAGCATCGTCATAAAAAATAAGGTCAAGGTCAAGAGTTCTCGGCCCCCAATGAATTTCACGTTTGCGGAGTGCATTATTTTCAATGGAATGCATAAGTTCAAGAAGTCCATAGGGCGAAAGAAGAGTACGGCAAACCAAAGCACCATTAAGAAAATCTTCCTGTTCAGTATAGCCATAAGGCTTTGTTACAATAAGGTCGGATATTTTAATATCTTTTATATACTCACTCTTTTCAAGGCTTTTCACTGCATTTTCTATATATACCCTGCTGTCGCCCATATTTGAACCAAGTGCAATTACAGCTGTATGCCAGCCACGGCGTATTTTTACGGACAATGACTCAAATTCCATTTCAACGGGAGCTTCAGGTTTTCTTATTTCAATATCAACACTTTCAACAAGCGGAAAATTTTTCAGAATCTCAACTGCTGTTTTCTGTGCGGCTGTTTCAATCAGACTGAATGTATATCTTGTCATAACTTCATGAATCAATTCACACACATTGCCATAATCTGTTGAATATTCAAGCCTGTCAAGCATACCTGCTTTTTCTGTATCAGTATACAGAACTGCATTTACAAAAAAATTCTGTCCGTTTTTATTTTCGTGTTCAAATACACCATGATGTGCAAATACTTTAAGATTGTCAATACGGATTTCGTCCATTTCAATATCCTTTCATAATTGCCTGTGTCATTTTTACGGCACGGGCATTTTCTTTTACATCGTGAACTCTTACAATTGATACGCCTTTCATTACGCCAATAACAGTAGTAGCAATTGTTCCCTCTGTTCTTTCGTCAGACGGCAAGTCAAGAGTTATACCTATAACAGACTTACGTGAAGTTCCTAAAAGAACGGGATAGCCAAGACGACTGCGAAATTCGTCAATGCGGTCAATTGCTTCAAGATTATTTTCATAACTCTTTGCAAAACCTATTCCCACATCAAGAATAATTTTGTCTTTATGAATACCTGCTTTCAGTGCAATATCTGTTGTTTGATTCATATCTGATATAATATCATCAATAAAACAATTATAGTTTTGATTGTTTCTGTTGTGCATAAGACAGCACGGCAGACCGATTTCAGCTATAAGGCGTGCCATTTGTCCGCCGTCATATTTCAGCCCCCATATATCATTGATAAGGTCAGCACCTGCTTTTATTCCTGCCTTTGCCACTTTGAATTTATAAGTATCAAGTGATACAGGTATATCAAATCTCTGCTTTACTGCTTCAATAACAGGTGCCGTTCTTGAAATTTCTTCTTCATCAGAAATTTTAGTATAATTCGGGCGTGTAGACTCTCCCCCTATATCCAATATATCCATACCTTCATCAATCATTTTTTCAACACGCATCAATGCAGAATCAATATTATTGAACTTTCCGCCGTCGGAAAAAGAATCAGGGGTAAAATTCAGAATGCCCATTATATAACAATTACTATCAAGATTAAATTCTTTTTTTCCTATCAGCATATCAGACCTCTATTTTTATATTTTTTCTGTTTTCATGCCAGTTACATATATCCCTTGACGCACAGGCAAAACAAAGGCGTGACTTTTTGTCTGCCGTATAAAATATGCTTTCCGGCGAATCTTTTTCATTATCCTCGTTACTATGATTGAAAATAAGGCTGAGAATCTTTTTTTTCATATCCTCACAACAACCCGTTTCATCAAGAATTTTTTCCGCTTTTTTCTTTCCTGCGATATGATGAGGAATATTTTCGGTATATTCTTCTGAACGTCCTATATCATGTAGCAAAGAGGCGGAATAAATAACATCAGGTTCAACTTCAATATTTTTTTCCATGCATATAATCATTACAATTCTTGCAACGTCAAGAAAATGTTCAATATCATGACCGCAAAAAACACGGTCTTTTTCAAGTTTACGCAGTCTGTCAAGTTCCTTGCAATATGTTTCATTTGTAAGTATTCTGTTTGTCAGTTCAAGATTCATAATTATTTTCTCCCAAAAAAACATAATATTTTTAATTCTGCTCTTCATCAAGAATAGCATAATTTCTACCGTTTTCAAGCTTTATATACAAAAATTTACTTTCCGTGTCGGCGTTGCGGTAATCAAGAAAACGGGGACATATATAAATACTACCCATGTTATCACATATATAGTATGGGTGTTTTCCCTTATCTTTTTCACGATAGCCGAAATTACCATATTCCAGCATATACAAGTCATTCTGAATACAATTTATATCGCATCTGTAGCCGAAAGTCTTTCCGAATCCTCCTATAAATTCCTGTCCGAAAATACATACAGCTAATATAAAATATATAAAACCTTCCGCAATTCCTTCTTGTGCCAATGCCTTAACAAGTTCCATTTCGTTCATGTAAAAAGAAAAAAGAAACATTATGATATAAAATAATATGATAACAGCACAAGTCCACATGATAATAATATTTTTGAAACGTCTGTCACGAATATATTTCAGTAAAAATTCTTTCTGTTCATGATAAAGATAAACCTGACTTGACGACATATATATTCTCCTTACTGATTGCGTATTTTTATATTCCTGTCAATCTCACGTTTTGCGTCACGTTTAGCAGCGTCAGCACGTTTGTCATAAAGTTTTTTACCCTTGCAAAGACCAAGCTGTATTTTTACTTTTGAATCTTTGAAATAAATACTAAGCGGAATAAGTGAAAGTCCGTCCTGCTTAACAGTGCCGTAAAGCCTGTTTATTTCCTTTTTGTGCATAAGCAAACGGCGTACACGCATAGGGTCACGGTTAAATATATTTCCCTTTTCATAGGGCGAAATGTGCATACCCTTTATAAAAAGTTCCCCGTTATCAACCGAACACCAGCTGTCTTTTAAATTCACACTGCCGTTTCTTATAGATTTAACTTCCGTTCCGACAAGTTCTATTCCTGCTTCATATGTTTCAAGTATAAAATATTCATGGCGTGCCTTTCTGTTTTCGGCTATAGTTTTAATACCTTTTGAACGCAAGATTATCCTGCTCCTTTCTGTAAATAATCAAACCGCCCCTTTACTCTATGCAAAGGGGCGTTAATATGGCGGAGATGGTGGGATTTGAACCCACGGAGCGTTTTACCGCCCAAACGATTTCGAGTCGTTCTCGTTATGACCACTTCGATACATCTCCGTAAATCACTGTTATATTATATCACATAATCAGGAATAAATCAATAGTTTTTTAAAAAAATAATATTATAACCAAAAGAAAAATTATAATAAAAACAGACAAAAATATGTAGACAAAATTGAAATAATATGTTATAATTGATATATCATAAGAATAAGGAGGTATTTTTTATGAAAATGATATTTATAGGTGCGAATCATGAAGTTACCGGAAGTTGTACATATATTGAGGCGTGCGGTAAGAAATTCCTTGTTGATTTCGGAATGGAGCAGGGAGAAGACTATTTTGAAAATGCTCAGATACCCGTTGCACCGTCAGATATAGACTTTGTTCTTCTTACTCATGCACATATAGACCACTCCGGAATGCTCCCTCTTCTCTATGCGGGAGGTTTTAACGGTGAAATACACTCAACGAAAGCAACAGCAAATTTATGTTCCGTTATGCTCCGTGACAGTGCACATATTCAGGAATTTGAAGCCGAATGGAAAAACCGTAAAGCTCGCCGTCGTGGTGACGAAGAATATGAACCTCTTTACACTATGAATGAAGCTATAGGTGCATCGGAATTGTTTGTCCCCCACCCTTATGAAACACCTTTTGAAATAAGCGAGGGAATAACAGTCTTTTTCAGAGATGCAGGTCATCTTTTAGGTTCGTCAAGTGTTATAATAGACCTTACAGAAAACGGCATATCACGCAGAATATTATTCTCGGGAGATATAGGAAATGTAAATCAGCCCCTTATCCGTGACCCTCAGTATATTGAAAACGCCGATTATGTTATAATGGAATCGACTTATGGAAACCGTATTCATAACCGCCCGACAGACTATGTAACCGCCCTTGCAGACGTTCTTCAGAAAACTTTTGATAAAGGAGGAAGTGTCATTATACCTTCTTTTGCAGTCGGAAGAACGCAGGAAATGCTTTATTTCATACGTCAGATAAAGTCAGACAAATTAGTTAAAGGTCATGATGATTTCCCGGTATATGTGGACAGTCCGCTTGCAAATGAGGCTACCGACATATTTATTAACAACCGTGAAAGCTGTTATGACGAAGAGGCACTTTCATTTGTAAGACGTGGAATAAATCCAATATCATTCGACGGACTTATAAGAACGCTCTCAAGCGATGACTCCCGTGCAATAAACAACGATGAAAGACCAAAAGTAATTATTTCGGCAAGCGGAATGTGTGAAGCAGGTCGTATAAAACATCATTTGAAACATAATCTGTGGAAACCTGAAAATACTATACTTTTTGTCGGTTATCAGGCGGTGAATACTCTCGGCAGAAGTCTTGTTGACGGTGCAAGAAAAGTAAAACTTTTCGGCGAAACTGTAACAGTCGCCGCAAAAATACAACAGCTCCCTGGCGTAAGCGGTCATGCAGATTCTGACGGTCTTATGAAATGGGCAAAATCAATTTCAGGCGTAAGAAAATTTTTTATAAATCATGGTGATTCAACTTCATCTGAATTTTTCGCACAAAAACTCCGTGATGAACTCGGTGCGGACGTTTATGTTCCCTACAGTAGTTCGGAATTTGATATAACAAACGGTATTGTAACTGTTGATGCTGAACCACGTCCCGTTGCGAAAAAATCACACGCAAACGAAAACCTCAACTACAGTAACCTTATTATGGCATCTGAAAGACTTTCACGCCTTATTCAGGATTCCTCCGGACGTACAAATGCTGATATGCGTCAACTTGCCGATGCTATCAACAGACTTTGCGACAATTGGAAACTCTGAATACGTTATTTTTTGATATTATTTACAAAATTTATATCAAAACTTTGTTCATATTGAGAAAAAAACTGAAAAGGCATTGATTTTTTTATCAACATATGATATAATTATTCAATAAGCATATACTTATTAAAAATTAAAAAAAATCATATCTGTTCAAGAAAGGTGGAAGGTTATGATAAAAACTATTGCAGCTCTGGCAGCTATTCTGTGCGTTGCAGGAAGTATGGCTGTTGTGGGCGGTGTACCATTCTGTAAAGACAATAATAATTCAGCCATTGTTGCTTATGCAGCAGATTCCGCAGGAGGCAAATATGCAGACAGTTATAATTACCCTTATGCAGATACCTCCGTCTATACAACAAAAATAACTCAAGTGAAAATTTCTCTCAAAGATGAAAACAATAAAACTGTTGACAAATCTTCATGGGTAGCTGATAACGGAAATACATATTCAATATATAAAGTAGTTGTAACTTCATTCGTGGACAAAAAGACTGTTACAAACTTACAGGAATACCGCATAGGAATTGCAAAACCTATGGAAACTAACCTTGACATAAGTATGGACGAAGTAATTGATGTTCCTGCCGAAGTAAAGGATTATGTTGAAACAACTCTCAAGGGAGAAATTACAGGAGATACAGCGACTGTTATAGCAAGTTCCGCACTTGCCGGTTCTTACCTCAAAACAATTGACCTCGATGGTGTTGAATATATAGGTACAAAGGCTTTCAGCAAGTGTCAATACATTACAGAAATAACTATTCCTGAATCCGTAAAATTCGTTGATAAAAACGCATTTGAAAACAGCGGTTTGAAAACACTTATAGTAGAAAATGAAATGCCCGTTATTCCTGAAAGTTTATGTATCGGAACAAAACTGACAAATATTCAGTTTGCACACCCTGAATATATAAAAGAAGTCGGCAAATCCGCTTTTAAATCAACACCGCTCGGCGAACCTTTCTTTTCAGAATGGTATGGTAAAGACGTTTCAAAATATGAAGACCTTATAGTAGATGACAGTGCATTTGAAGGCTGTACTTCAATAAAATCTGTAAAAATGCCTGATAACCTCATTGCTCTTGGTAAATCTGTATTCAAAGGCAACACAAGTCTCAGCAATGTTGTTTTCGGAAAAAATACAATTCAGGCAGACAGAGAATGTTTCAAAGGCTGTACAGCTCTTGACACAATAACTTTTAACACTGTTCTTGATTCACTCGGCGGAGGAGCTTTCCAAGGCTGTACCGCTCTTAAAACATTGTCGGGACTTCCTAACACACTTCATGACTGGACACCTGAAGACAAAACAGAGGGCAGAGGCTTTGCCGGCGGAGTATTCGCTGATTGTACTTCACTTGTTTCCGCTGATTTGCCGGCATCTCTTACAAGAATACCTGAAAACTGTTTCGCAGGCTGTAATGCCCTTAAAACAGTTTACAATGCCGGAAATATTGTAAAAATCAAAAGCGGTGCTTTTGAAGGCTGTAAGAGTCTTCTCGAAGCTGTATATATGGACGTAACGGAAATTGAAAAGGACGCTTTCCTCAACTGTTCAAGTATGCAGACTGTTTCAATTCCGAAAGTCGATATTATCGGAGATTCAGCTTTTAAAGGCTGTGCTAAAATGGAAAGATTTGAAGCAGGTCAATGTTCATCAGTAGGCAAACACGCCCTTGACGGCTGTTCAGCTATAACTTCAATAAAACTCTTGTCCGATTCATACGGAGATTATGCTTTTGCAAATTGCTCAAAAGCAGAAACTATAACATTCAGTACGAACAAAATGGATAAAACACCTATAGGACTGTTTTCGGGCTGTAGTTCTCTCACTACCGTTGACGGCGATATTTCAAATATCTCTATTATAGGAAAAGAAACTTTCGCAAACTGTACATCACTTGAAAATATAGACCTTCCGTCACTCAGAATTATTGAGGAAAGCGGTTTTATGAACTGTACTTCACTTAAAAGCATTTCAGCAAGTGAAAACGCAATAAAGGCTGAAGACTACGGTGCAAAATGTTTCCAGAACTGCACATCTCTTAATGTTGATGTTACGGGAACTATTTCAACAATTGGTGCAAACGCATTCCAGAAGAGCGGTATAACAAATATCGACCTCAACGGAATGACAGGCGGTACAGTAGTAGTCGGTGCATCTGCATTTGCAGACTGTCCCAACCTCGAAACAGCTATACTTCTTTCTGAAAATGTAGCTGACTTTTCAATAGGAGCAGGCATTTTTGCAAACTGCCCTATAGTTCAGACGATTATTTATGAAGGTTCAGTAATTACGAACAATATGTTCAAGAATTGCCCATTGCTTACAAGAGTTGAAACAAATGCCACAACTATAAGCACAAGTGCATTTGAAAACTGCACAAGCCTTGTTGAAGTTGACTCAAGAAAGAGTTACCCGACTGCACCTATTGTTGCAAAGGAAATTGCAGGTGCTGCTTTCAAGAACTGCTCAAGCCTTATTTTCCTCCCCTCAAATGCTACAACATCATTCAGCGGAAAAGAACAGTTCTCGGGCTGTTCATCAATCACATCAGCACAAACAAGTTTACTCACTGAAAATATGTTCTATGGTTGTACAAGTTTAAGTGATGTTACTATTAAAGGATTGGTTGCAATACCAAAAAGTGCTTTCCAGAACTGCACAAGCCTTAAAAATATAAACCTCAAAAACTTCATTACTATAGGTGAAAGCAGTTTTGCAGGTTCAGGTCTTACTTCCGTTGAAATAGACAACGCACAGACTATTGACACAGGTGCATTCAAAGATTGTAAAGACCTTGTTTCAATCAATGTAGGTGCAAAGGAAATCAAAAAGAATGCTTTCGCAAACTGTCTGTTCCTCGAAAAAGCAGATGTGCTTGCTGAAATTATCGGAGAAAGTGCATTTTCGGGTTGTGCTTCCCTCAAAGAACTTAATTTACAGACAAGCGATTCACGACAGCTTTCTTCACTTGGAGCGAATGCTTTCCTCGGCTGTAACGTTCTTTATGAAGCTATAGTACCCGGCAGTCCTGCTATAGGAAATCATGCGCTCGGTTTCATGACCAGTTCAAAAGTAAACCCCGACTTCCTGCTTGTTGGTAATACAGGTTCATCTGTTGAAGAATATGCAACTAAAAATAACATTCCTTTTGAAGATATAAATACATTTGACCTTAATGACCGTATCAGTAAGAGAAGTGTTCCCGGCGACGTAGACGGTAATTCAATCATATCAACTGCTGACCTTGTAAAACTTGAAGGCTGGCTTTCAGGCAGACAGACAACCGGTATATTCGGCTCAAATACAGATTTGAACGGTGACGGACGCTGTGATTCATTCGACCTCTTACTCCTCAGAAAAAAAGTTATCGAACTCAGCGAAACAAGCGACCAATAAAAATTACTCCCCTGTACTATTCAGGGGAGATTTTTTTTTACTCATAAACAGCTTTCACTGTAATATCATTTTCAAGCTGAATGCTTATTTCAGGCGACTTTAATTCTTTTTCAGAGAGTTTCGCTCCGTTTATTTCCCACTTGACAAATTTATATCCTGATTTTGCATTTGCCTTTAAATCAATTGAATAATCAGAAAAGTATTGTCCGCTCCAACTATTTTCAGTAATTTCAACTGTATTTACAGTCACACTCCCCTGCTTTGAATTATTTTTTACATTTATTTTATTAAGTGAACCATTCAGACCGAGTGCATTTTTAAGGCTGTCCGAAGCATATGTAAAACGATTTCTGTAAAATTCTGCTATAACGTCACATTCTTTGTCAAACCTGCTGACACCGTCAGGCTGTATAAAAGAACTTGCATAAAATCTTTCACAAGTATCAAGAATCTGCTGACGGTAGGTTTGCCTGTAATATTCAATAACTTTATCTGTTGTTTCAGAATTGAAATTATAATTTGCCATGTCCATAAATACAGTGCAGAACTTCTTTTTAAAATCAGAATTATGAAGAAGTCTGTTGAAAGTAAGACTTACATAATCATTATATCCCCTTATTCTTCTGAAAACGTCGGCGGTGTACGATGAATCACTGTTTTTGTAAAGACCTGTTGAAAAATCCGTATCAAAAAGAAACATTCTCCATTTACCGTCTGAAAAGGGATTTGACTTGTCGATTTTGTCCGAACGCCATACAGCAAAATTATTCCACGGCCAGTCAGCATTGCACCAGTAAATCTGCATGGCAAAATATTCAATTAAACTGTCTATATCAACCTTACTGCAAAAATCTTTGTAATTTTCATCAACAGTCATGTCGGAATATGCCGATTTTCTTATAAGTTCATTCCAATCTTTCAAATCTTGTTCTGTGCCGTTTTCAATTTCACTGTTTTTTATAATGGCAACATTTTTCTTTTTTATGCCGTAATGACTTTTTATATAACTGTCACTTAATTTTTCGGTAATAGTGTAAAATCCCCAAAATTCACCATCAATAAACAATATACATTCATTCATTGACTGCATTGTAATATTACGGTCACTTATGAGTTTTTGATTTATATTATCTCTGATATATGAATAAGCCGTATCATTTCCCGCATTTCTGATAACAACAGAATCATATTCTTCTATAGCCTTTCCGGAAATACTGCTTACAGCTTCTCCGTCAAAAAAATCATATTTTAGCTTGGAATTTCCGTATTCGTCACGGGCATATATATTGAAACTTTTCTGAGGTACAGAACGTGAAGTTGCACCTTTTATGCGTATGCCGACGTTCTGTGATAAAACTTTTTTGCCCTTGTCAAATAATTCAAAAACGGCTTCACGTTCCCACTCTCTGCCTTTTTGCGTATAATTTGCCTGCTTGTTCCATGGTTCAATGTTGTTTGAATTATATATGTCATATATTCTGCCCTTTACATATATGCCGTTGTTGTAGTCAAAAAGATTTTCAGGGGCTGTGACAATAGAAATAACTTTCATGTCCTTATAATAAGAACAACAGGTTTTTCCAAGAAAATAAACAGCTGTAACTGTATCACTTTTTCGTCCGACTTCATCAAACGCAGCAGCACGTATAACAAAAGCCTTATCAACGTTTTTCAGCGGAGCAACAGCACCATATGAACTTATATCAGTTCTTGCACTGTAAACGTTAGGGCTGTCCGATTTGTCATATACTCTTATTTCAGCGTTATACTTTTTTGAATCAACAGACGGTTCACTTCCGTCAAGCGTATAATAAACTTCTGTACCCTCCGGAATGTCAACCGAAAGCATAAAATCCTTTTCATAGAATCCGCTTTCATGCGAAAATGACGGCTTTCCGACAACAATTTTTTCATTCGGGGCAATATTGCTTTTATTCGGCGTACAGTCAAGATTAAAATATTTTCCGCTTCCGTCGGGATATTGACCGTATGAAATATTATTATCAATACTGCCGAAAGTTACTATATCCATTTGTTTTCCGAATCTGTTTGTAAGAACAAGTGTATTTTCATTATCTGAAAAATCAAACGGTGCAACAGATATATCATTATGTTCTGATTTATCACAGAAAATAATTTTTCTCTCTCCTGACTGTAAAACAACATTTGCAGGAAAACTATATTTATAGGGTTCTGACGGGTCATCAGAAAATCCCCAACCGCTTATGTCGGCAGGATATGCAGAGGAATTGTAAATTTCAACCCATGCACATATTATACCGTCAGGTGCTTTATAAAAATTATTATTAGTACATATTTCATTTATAGTCACACCTATAACAGATTTTGCTGAATGTGAATCAAATGAAAATACAAAAAACAGCATAATAATACATAATGTTCCGAAAAATATTTTAAATGTAAAACATTTATTTATTAAAATCACTCCCTTTATTAGACAATATGTTTATTATACCATAATATTATTTTTTTGTAAAGAAAATATATAAATATTGTGAACGTCAAATTATGGAAGTAAAATATGTTCAAAATTAACAATTTTTTTTAAAATTTGGTGAATGGGGTTGAATTTTTAGTCAAAGTATGTTATAATACAATGAAAGTATGTAAGGGATTTTATCATGAAGTGAGGAGGAATGAAAAATGGATACAAGCAGAATAAAAAAACTTGACAGCTTATTTGAAACTTTTTCTATCATAGCAGAGGGAAATTATGTCTATGTCTGCGATATGAAAAACGATTATTCAAGATGGTCAAGAAGTGCAGTTGACTTTTTTAATCTGCCCGACAGATATATGTATGATGCAGGAACAATATGGGAAGAACATATTCACCCTGAAGACCGTGAAAATTACCGCAAAAGTATAGACAATATTTTTTCAGGACAGGACAACGGGCATAATATGCAGTATCGTGCAAAATCGGCTGACGGCAATTATGTTGTATGTACTTGCAGAGGTGCAGTAATAAGAGATGAGGAAGGCAAACCTGAATATTTCGCAGGTGCTATAAAAAATCACGGTTCACTAAGCTATATGGACACAATAACAGGACTCAGAAGTGTTTACGGATTTTTTGATGACCTTAAAGCTATTTTATGGAAAAGAAAAAAGGCTTTAACTGTAATGATAGGCGTTACAGGTTTTTCAATGATAAACGACGTTTACGGCTATAAATTCGGAAATAAGGTTTTACGCACTCTTTCAAATTTTATAGATGATATATTCGGAAAAGATTGCTCTGTCTATCGCATGGACGGAACTAAATTTGCTATTCTTACAAGTAAAGTTGACAAAGACAAAATATCTGAACTCTACAGAAAACTTCAGGAACAGGTTGCACATAATCTTTTCATTGAAGAGGAAAGAATAAGTCTGACACTTAATGCAGGGCTAATGGTAGTAGATGATTTCAACATCGCAAGTGAAACAATTTATTCATGCCTTAAATATGCATATTATGAATCAAAAAACAGACGGCTCGGTGAAATGGTTGTATTTGAAAACATCGAAAATAAAAACAATAAACAATTTATTGAAAAACTGAATGTTATAAGAAACAGTGTTGTTGAAAACTGTAAAGGATTTTATCTTTGCTATCAACCTATTATGTCAGCCGATACAGAAAAACTTAAAGGAATGGAGGCTCTTGTCCGTTGGAAAAGCAATGAATACGGAGTAGTTCCGCCTATTCAGTTTGTCCCTGTTCTCGAACAGGACGCTTTATTCCCTGAACTCGGAAAATGGATTCTCAGACAGGCAATGACAGACGGAAAAATCTTTCTTGAAAAATACCCCGACTTCATTATGAATGTTAATATCTCATATGCACAGCTTGAAAAAAGCGACTTTGTTTCGGACGTTTTCAATCTTCTTCAGGAAACAGGTTTCCCTGCTGAAAATCTCTGTCTTGAAATAACTGAAAGGTGTCGTTTGCTTGACATGGATATATTAAATAATATGTTCAGGATTTTCAAGGAACATCATATAAAAATTGCTCTCGACGATTTCGGAACAGGTTTTTCTTCTCTCGGTGTTCTTCGTACACTGCCGATTGATACTGTTAAAATTGACAGAGAATTTGTCAAGAACATAGAACAAAGTATTTCTGACCAGAATACAGTAAGATTTATTTCTTCACTTGCAAACGGTTTTGAAGCGGAAGTATGTGTTGAAGGAGTTGAAACGGCTCAGATGCGTGACTTTCTGCGTAATTACGGCGTAAAGAGTTTTCAGGGATATTATTATTCAAAACCTATACCAATGGAGGAATTTATCAAAAAAGATTTTTAAATACTCTACAATAGAGGAAAAAGTCCCTCCCCTTTCACGGGTGAGGGAAATTTTTTGAACCATGATTTGACAAAGTGTTGAAATCATGATATAATATATCAGAAACTGTATGACATACGGTTTTTAGCTCGCTTATGCGTAATACATAAGTAACTATAGAGGTGTAAATATGAGTCAATTCAGAAAACAACATATGACGATAGCATGGCACGAAATAATTGAAAGTGAAAATACTACTCCGGCAATAAATGCATCACTAAAAGAAAAAGCTACTCTTGTCGGAAGAGTGGGGCTTATGATGCTTTCAGTTGGTACAGGTGCGTGGCGTGTGCGTGCGTCTATGAATAAAATATCAAGAGCGTTGAATATAACCTGCACCGCCGATATAGGACTTCTTGCAATAGAATATACCTGCATAGAAAACGGTGAAACATACACAAATGCCCTTTCACTGAATACAACAGGCGTGAATACAGATAAACTCAACTATCTTGAAGAATTTGCGGACGGTTTCCACGACAGAGCAGGAAAATATTCCGTTGAACAGTTTCACCGTATTCTTGACAAATTTCAGGATATGCCCGGAAATTATAAAGCATGGAATCTCGGGCTTGCCTCTGCAATTGCCTGTTGTGCGTTTACATTTCTTCTCGGCGGTGGAGCAGTTGAAATGATATGTGCTTTTTTCGGGGCAGGCGTTGGAAACTTTGTCAGAAAAAAATTGCTTGAAAAACATATAACACTTCTTGCAAATGTAACTGTTGGTGTTGCATCTGCCTGTTGTGTTTATGTTCTTCTACTGAAAATTGCTGAAATAATAATCGGTGTTTCAAATATACATCAAGCGGGGTATATATGTTCAATGCTTTTTGTAATACCGGGATTTCCTCTTATTACGGGCGGAATTGACCTTGCAAAACTTGACCTTCGTTCAGGACTTGAACGTGTAACATATGCACTGCTGATTATTATTATGGCTACCCTCACAGGCTGGCTGACGGCAACTATATTTAATTTTCACCCCTCCGAATTTAAGGAAACAGAAATAGAACCCGTTCTTATGCTTGTATTTCGTCTTGTAACAAGTTTCTGCGGTGTGTATGGATTTTCCCTTATGTTCAACAGTCCGAGAAAAATGGCTTTCACTGCCGGAATAATCGGAATGATTGTAAATACACTGCGTCTTGAACTTATAGACTTTACCCCGATACCCGTCAGCACAGCGGCTTTCATAGGGTCATTATGTGCAGGACTTCTTGCATCAATGCTGAAGAAAAAAATAGGATATCCGAGAATAACGCTTACAGTGCCGTCAATAGTAATAATGGTTCCCGGAATGTTCATGTACAAGGGAATATATTACATAGCACTGAACGATATACAAACAGGTGCTTTATGGCTTACAAAAGCACTCCTTATAGTTATTTCACTTCCCCTTGGTCTTATTTTTGCAAGAATACTTACAGATAAGAATTTCAGAAAAAGCAGTTAAAAAAACAAAACCCCCTGAACCTTTTTAAAATAATTCAGGGGGATTTTTCTATAAAACTTTCTTTTGTTTATCTATCTGTAAAGCGGATTCGCTCAAAATCAAAACGATTAACTTTGATTATTCTTGTATCTTTCGTTTTCAATCAGTTCTTCTGCGGCTTTTTTTTCGGCTTCTGCTGAGGCTTTTTCTTCATTCAAAAACAAATGATAATCTTCACTGTACTTATATATTGATTTTTTACGGTTTTCAGACTTAATAACCATAGCAACATCTGAATAACTTGAAAATATCATTCCCGATTGTGAAAAATACATTTTAAGAGTTTCTAAAACTTGCTTATCATAAGGTACTGCAACTTCACTCACCATTCTGTCATCGTAACTCTTTAACATAAGAGAATAGAAACTTATTTTATTTTTTTCGGAATAAGTAAAATTATCAGTAGTTATATAAGCAAACATACTGTCATATTCTTCTGACATTTCATCACCAAATAAGGGCGTTTGTATAAACAATGAACCGCTTTTTTCGGGAAAAGCCATAAAGCCGTCAAAACAGACTGAATGTTTCCATGCTCCTTTTGTATCTATATTGGGAGTGTTATATACATCATAGTAATATTTTTCCGGTTCATAAATTTTATCACCATAATATAATACTTGTGAAACAACTTTCTGTACTTTGTCATTATCTTTAAATATACTTGTATAGTCAAAAGACACAACAGAAATTTTATTTTTATATTTGTCCGTGAGGTAAGCATCAACACTGACAACCGGTATAAAATTAGCGTTTACCGCCTCTTTTACAATTTGGTCAGATACAGCCACTTCCTCTGAATCAATATTTTCAAAGTCTTTACTTGTAAATTTAGCCTTTGAATCGGCAACGGCTATAAAATCAGACTTACTGTATTCACCCATATATTCAACCGCATAAATTTGATTTGTCGGAATGTCATTATAAGTTCTTACAAAAATTCTCACATTCACACCGTCTTTTCCGCAGTCCTCAAAAGGGCATTCATATAGTGGTGTAACAAGTTTATCATATTTAATATAGTCTTCAAGGGGCATATCATACACTTTATAACTGTTTTCAGCCGTTTCTCTGTTTATCTCGTCAACAATCGTGTTGTATGTCTTTTTTGAACTTTTGCTGAAATTGGCTATGAGATTATCAAAAAAAGCACTTTTTGGAATAAAAATCACACACATCACACAAGCAACAATAAAAGCTGTCCATTTGAGAAACGGCAATTTTCTGCTTCTTCCGGTAACATTTTCAAGGTCACATACGACGAATCCGCTTTCGGAAAAATCCGCTTTTTTTTCAGGAAAAGCTTTTGCGGAAATTTTGTCAAAACAATCTACAGATGAGGAAAGTTTATTCATTTTGTCTTTCAGTAACTTTTCAAATTTATTTCCGTTAAAATCATTATTTTTCAATCGTCAGCACCTGCCTTTTCCTGTAATATAGCAATAGCTTTTTTGTACCTTGATTTTACCGTACTTTCGGGAGATTTCATAATTTTAGCTATTTCCTTGAACGTCAGTTCAGAACAACATTTAAGAATAACAATCTGACGTTGTTTGTCGTTAAGATGTTCAAGAAGCTGATTTATATAAATACTGTTTTCAACAGTCTTGTCTGCCTCGCCATAGTTCTGAATATATATATCAGAACTCCCCTTTTCTCTTTTATATCTCCGGCGAAGTTCAAGTGCAACGTTGCGTGCAATAGTAAGGATAAAACCCTTGCCGTCACCTTTTTTTGCGGAAAAATGCTTAACCTGAGTAAGCCTCACAAAAGTTTCGGTAACACAGTCTTCAGCAAGATGGTAGTCAGAAGTTATTCCAAAAGCAACCGCAAAAATGCTGTCTTTAAACATATTATAAAGTTTTTCCAATTTTTCCTTTGATTCCGAACAGCCTGCAATAAGTTCATTGATATTTTCAGTACATATTTCAAGTTGACTATTCTGTTCACAGTGATTAAATAATGCTGAAATTTTACCGTCACCTCCGGCATATAGTTTAGAATCGGCAGTCAAAATCCGTCACTCCTTTCGATTACAAGGGTTAATGAAAAGCTCTTCATATATAAGTGATTTTAAAAGGCAAAAAAGACGAACTTTTTCAAAAAAAATTTCAGAACTTTTTAAAAACCGTTTTTTCGGCTATTATACGCACTTTTTTAAAAAATCGAAAGAATTTGATAATAAAAAAAGTGTTACCCACAGTTAACACAATTTTATATTTCAGGTAAGTAATATTATATTGAAAAATGAATTTATTTAAAACGGGAATTTTTTGTTATTAAATTATAAAAATTAACAAATATTTTACATATTTTTCTAAAATTATATTGACTTTTATAAAAAGTTATTATATAATAAAAATAGAGGAGGTGCTATTATGTTGAAATCTAAGGTAATATTAGGATGCGCTGCTTTAGTCGGCGTAATCTGTACATCATCTTTTTTATCATATGCTAAAAATGATGATACAGCAATCACTGAAACAGTAACTGAAAACTCTGACAACGAAGCAGTGACAGAAAATCCCGATTACGGAGAAATATTAGCTCCTTATGAAAACATTTTCGATGAATTTAATAATTCACATGGTACGAATTATGGATTCATGACAGATGAACAACTGGAAAGAGCCGGCAAATCACGTGAAGAATACGAGAAAGAAATGGTTGAAGAATACGGTAGTATGACACCGGAAGAATTTGAAGCATTTTTAGATGAGGCGTATTCAAAAGACCAAGAATTTTCAGCAGAAATGGAAGCATATGGAGCTCACCCGGCTGACGATGCGGAAGTTACTGAAACAGTGGCTGAAAATTCTGATACCGAAAAAAAATTATCTCCTCAAAATCTTCCGTATTACCAAAAAGAAGAACCTGAAAATAAGGAAATATCCGTTATGTGTAATTCTTACGGAATAAAACTCCTCAAAAACTAAAAACCTACATACACTAAAATTCACCATTCTGTGAGTGGTGAATTTTTTTGTAAATTCATCTGTATGAAATAATGCATAATTTGAGAAAAAAATAAATAGAATGAAATGTGAAAAATGCTTTACAAAAAAAATTATTTATGATATACTTTACATATAAATTAACCACTGCTTATATAAGTGGTGGTATTTGTCTGATAATTGATAAAATACGAGGGAGATATTATGAAAAAAATTTTACCTGCTATTATTGCACTGTGCCTTACTGTCGGTTGTTCAAAAGAAGTACAATCACTTCCGGCAAACGTCACAACGCCGTCCGTTTCAAAAACGGAAACATCTGAAAAAACAAAAGAAAACAGCACATCAGAAAACACTGTCAAATCAGGTCTGAAAGCAAACATAAAACCGCCCGATGACCTTGTTTTGAATATACGTGAAAATGTTGAAGTATACGAAAAAATAACTATTGCGGAGTTGGTTACAGAAACAAACGTTGAAATTGTGAACGGTGACAGAACTATAGATACAAATGAAACAGGCGAATTTGAAGTATATATAGAATGTATGTGTGAAAAAGGCGAATTTCAGCAGAAAGTCACCTATACCGTTACTGACACAACTGCACCCGTCCTGCTTAATATGGGAGTTTCTCCATACGTGAAAAGAGGGGAAGCTTTTGACCTGAGTAAAATAGTAGGATATGCCGATAATTACGACACATCACCTGTTCTAACATACGACGGAACAGTTGACACTGAAAAAATAGGAAATTATCCTATAACCGCACACGTGACAGACAGCTCCGGGAATGAAACATCATGGGATATGACTGTTGTTGTACTTAGTGAAATTCCTTCATCTGATTTTTCAGGCGGTGACAGTGAAGGCGGAACTCAATTTACAGATTTTATAAATACATATAAGGGAGATAACAGAAAGTTCGGTATAGATGTTTCGGCATGGCAGGGTGATATTGATTTCAATGCCGTAAAAAAAGCAGGCTGTGAATTTGTCATAATCCGAATGGGTCATTTTTATGACGAAATTGTTATGGACGACTGGTATATTGAAAATATACAAAAAGCACATGAAGCAGGTCTTAAAGTCGGTGTATACTTCTATACTACAGCTAATACCGCTGACGATATAAAGGAACTCGCCGGATATATCGCAGAACAACTTGATGGTCAGGAACTTGACTTTCCTGTTGCTTTTGACTGGGAAGAATTTACAACATTTCAGGAATACGGCATGAGCATACACGGTCTTAACGAGCTTTTCAATCTGTTTGCAATTGAAATGGAAAATTACGGTTATTCCGCAATGCTTTACAGCAGCAAGAACTTTTTAAATAATTTTTGGATAAATGAATATAATTATCCCGTATGGCTGGCACACTTTGTAAATGAAACAGATTATGAAGGTGACTATTTCATGTGGCAGGCAAGTTCTACCGGAAAAATTGACGGCATCGACGGATACGTTGACATGAATATTCTTTACACCGACAAACAGCAAGAAATTACACAAACAATAAACACGAACAACACAAATACAAATGAAGATACAGATGCAGAATTATCCGATGAGGAAGAATAAAACAAAAACAGCGATTTATTATTTCCGACGGTATTTTGTGGGAGTTACTCCGACAATCTTTTTAAACTGTCTCATAAAATGCTCCTCATTTTCATATCCGCACATAGCCGACACTTGCGAAACAGTACATGAAGTTTCTCTTAAAAGTTCTTTTGCCTTTTCAATTTTTCCGCTGATAACGTCCGAAATGCAAGAAACTCCAAACATCTCACGGTAAATATGCTGAAAATATGACCTTGACATATTAACGTCTGATGCCATAGTATCAACATTCCATTTCATCTGCGGGTTTCTGTAAACTTTTTCCCTTAGTTCAATAAGTGCAGTATAATGCGGGTCAACTGTCTGCTGTGAATTATCACGCCTGTTTAAAAAATCGCTTATTTTCATTAAAAGCGTTTTCATAAATGTATCAAGCATTTTGCTCCGATTTGAATTAAGGGAATAATATTCAGATGCAATATTTCTTATAATACTGCTTATAAATTCTACGTCTGAAAACTGTATAAGACGATTGAACGGCAGTTCAAAGGCTTCAAAAAATTCGCTGTCGCCGTCCTTGTCAAAACATATCCAGTCACATATAAAAAAATTGTTGTCCGCACGATATTCCTGCACAATATTATCATCATACAACATAAATGTATATGGCGGAACATAGAAATCCATATTGTTTATACGGAAAACAGCACTGCTTTTTACAAGAATAAACATGAAAATATTTTTCTCAGGCTCACGGCGTACACAATAATTACTGCCGTAAACAGAATTAAAACCTATACATCGTATATTCATAAAATCACTTCCTGTCAGCAATAAAACGCCATTCTATATTTTTCCAATAATCTCCGGCATAATCAATACCAACCCTTGACGCAGTTTTTATACCAATTCTGAAACCGTCGTCCTCAATCCATATTTCAGGATTCCCACATATTTTACTGTTATTGAAACTGCCATTGATTTGCATATACTTTGTAAGTTTTGCAGGGCCGTTGTGAATCTCTCCGGCACGAATAAGAACACACTGCGGATTTTCCTTTTCACCTGTTGTTATATTCATAAGCCAATGAATGCCGTAACACAAATAAATATAAATCATTCCGCTTTCACCGTAAAGTATTTTTGTACGTTCAGTCTTTCCCTTTGATGCATGACAAGCCTTATCTTCTTCGCCCCTGTAAGCCTCCGTTTCGGTAATTCTCTCTTTTATAAGGGTACCATCAGGCAGTTTGTGTACAAGGATTTTTCCCACAAGGTCAGGGGCGACTTCAAGGCAGTCACGGCTGAAAAAATTCTTTGAAAGTTTCATATAATTACCTTTAATTTTTTTTCAATTTCATTATCAGGTTTTACAAAAACGGTCTTATAATTAGTAAATATAACTTTTCCGGGTTTTGCACCTGACGGTTTTTTAACATATTTTGCAAGACAATAATCAACCGGCACAAGATTTGAATCTCGTCCCTTACTGTTGACTGATGCAATTATAGCCGCCTCTTCAAGAGTTCTGTCGGGGGGGTTCATGCCGTCTGTAACTATAATGACATGAGAGCCTGTTATAGTTTGTGTATGAAGCCATATATCATTTTTTGCGGCAAATTTAAGTGACAGCTTGTCATTCTGATAATTATTTCTACCGACAAATATTGTAAATCCGTCGCTTGACCTGTATTCAATAGGCGGTAAAGCCTTAGGGGGTTTTGTCCTTCCGTTTGCGGATTTAATATATCCCTGCTCACGAAGTTCAAGACGCAACTGTATTATATCATTTTCAGAAGTCGCACGTGTAAGCGAATCAAAAACGCTGTCAAGATATTGTAATTCTTCCTCTCCTCTGCTTATCTGCTCGGAGAGTTTTTTTTCGGCAGTAACCGCCTTTTTATATTCACTGTAATAATGTTGTGCATTCTGTGACGGAGTTTTACGGACGTCAAGTTTAATTTCAATCTGCTGACAGTTTTCACTGTAGAAATTTTCAACAACTACCTTGTTGTCACCTTTTTCAATGCGGTAGATATTTGCAGAAATCAAATCACCGCATAATCTGAAATAGTCCTTATCAGCACAAGCGGAAAGTTCCTCACGCTGTACGGAAATTCTCCTTTCAGTACGGTCAATAAGATTTACAAGAAGTCTGAAAAGGTCATTTGCACGCTGTTTTGTACGGATGGCATTATCACGTTCAGAATAAAAATAATCAAGAAGTTCTGAAGCTGAGGGAATTTCTTTTGTATACATGAGATTTCCGAATTGTGAAAGCCTTATAAATGAAAAATCTTTCAGCATACCATCTTTATTACTTGCGACATTGAAACAACATTCACCATTTATAAGCTGTTCACGGGTACGCTTTATTATGAATAACAGTCGGTCAAGAGCATCACCTTCAATATTTCCGTCAAGATATGTGCCACGCCCTGCAAAGAACGTCCATTCACGTGCAAGAACGGGAGATATTCCCTCAAATACACGTATAAGAGCCTTTGAAAGTTCAGCAGAACCATTTTCACGCAGTTTAATAGTAATCTGTTCCTGTTCAGCTTCCAGAAAATTAAGCCTGTCATTTTTCGGCGGAAACGTGTACTTCATAGCAGGTAAAACCATTCTTTCACGTGACATTTCTCCGTCAACACGTTTTATACTGTCTATAATTTTCCCGTCGTTACCGATAATTATCAGATTAGAACAACGTCCCATTATTTCACAGGCAAGCGTTATCATAACAACATCGCCAATTTCATTTACGCACTCAAAATCAAAGAAAAGTATACGTTCAAGACCGTCCTGACGTATATTGACAAGTCTGCCGTTGCCAAGACGTTTCCTCAAAAGCATACAGAACATAGGCGGTGTCTGCGGATTATCAACGTTTTTTTCCGTTATATGCACTCTTGCACTTCCGGCATTTGCCGAAATATAGAGCTTTTTACTTCCCTGTCTTGTGCGTATTGAAATAATTATTTCTTCACGTGACGGCTGATGTATTTTTTCTATACGTCCGTCAATAAGTTGCATCAGTTCTTTTTTTACTGCAAAGAGAAACGCTCCGTCAAGAGCCATAGAATCATTCCTTTATAATATATTTTTATACTTTACGATATATAAGCAGTTCAAAATCTGCTGTCATTTCAAGTCTTTCAAGGGCGGACAGCCTTTCCTGTTGTTGCTGACCTGTTCTATAATAGTAAGGTGTCATTGAAAAAAGAGATTGTATGTCATGCTGATTGTCAAGCATAAATTTATAAGTTATGCGTTTTTTTCCTGCAAGTCCGAAACCCTCCAATGTATAGGGCTTTACTTCATTTTTATATGGTGTATCATAGACTGCTTTTTTAAGTTCCCACAGGTGCATTTCTGACGGAATTGCCATAATCATAGTACCGCCCTTTTTAAGGACACGACGAAATTCATCACCACAATATGGCGAAAAAACCGTCAAAAGCGTATCACAAGAGTTATCTTCAACGGGAATGTGAAAAACACTTGCTGTTGCAAATATTATGTTTTTCTTACGCTTTGCCGCATAATCAACGGCAGTTTTTGATATATCTATCCCGTAAATTTCGGAATCCGTAAGAACATCGCTGACACCTGACGTATAATATCCCTCTCCGCAGCCTGCATCAAGAATAACACCATTTTTTACCTTTTCACAGATAGCATCACGCAAGGGTGAATAATAGCCTTTTTCAAGGAAATCACGCCTTGACTGTACCATCAATTTATTATCGCCGTGAACAGTTTTTCCAAGATGTTTTGAAAGCAAAAGATTTACATATCCGCTTTTTGCAATATCAAAATTATGATTTTCCGGGCAAATGTAATTTTTCCCCGAAATATTCAATTTTCCACGGCATACCGGACAAATAAGAATACTCATCTTTTTTTACCTCAGAGATAAACAACAGGGTCAAGAGAAGTTTCGCCTACAATGATTTCAAGCTGTGGGAATTTTTCTTCAATAACACATCTAATCTCATCAAGGACAATATTTTCCGTACTGAAATGACCACAGTCAAACAGCGTAATATGGCGGTTATTTGCATCAATCCATACATCATGCTTGACATCGCCTGTAATAAAGGCATCGCATTTTTTTGATATTGCAAGGTCAAGCATAGAACCGCCCGAACCTGAACAAAATGCAAATCGTTTTATTTTGTGATGTCCATAACGATTCATGCGGATATGCTGACAATTGAAAATATCTTTTAAAAGCAGACCGAATTTTCCGACATCAATTTGTTCTTTAAGTTCGCATATCCAGCCGAGATTACCGCCGTTTCCGCAGTCCTCAAAAAACTCCGGTTCATTTTCAAATTCATAATGCTCCGACAGTTTTTTAAGAATAACGCCGTTTGTACCACCCTTTGCTATGTCAAGATTCGTGTGCATACATATAGCCGCAATATCACTGTAAATAAGCCTGAAAACAGGACTTTTCCTTGTGATTTTTTTCAGTGGGTTAAAAATTACGGGGTGATGTGAAATCATGAGTTCCGCACCTTTGCATTCTGCTTCATATATTGATGGTATAGTTATATCAAGTGCAAGCAAAATTTTACTGCATTCCATATCATAATTTTCAACAAGCATACCTGAATTATCCCATTTTTCCTGAACGTCAACAGGATAAACTTCATTAAGATAATTATAAATGTCATCAATTTTTACTTTGTCAATGCCGTTTTCGAGCTTATAGGCGAGAGCGGAAAAATGAACTGATTCAACACGCATTCCGCCTTTTTCAAGTGCTGTACTTACTTTTCGCAGACGTGATACTTCATTACTTCTGTATTTCTTTGCAAGCGGGTCATCATTACTGAAAAAACCCATAAGTGCTTCTGTTTCAGTAAGACGCTGAAATTGTCCGCTCCACTCCGCACACATAACAACATATAGTTTTTCGCCGTCCTCAACAATTTTTTCTTCTGTAATGGCAAAATTGCTGTCATAAAGCCACTTTCTCAATACTTCCGATTTAGTCATAGGCTGTAGAATAAGGCGTATTTCACTTTCTGCCAGTTTGTCGCATTTATGAAGAATTTCTACAATTGTTTCTCCGCCCATGCCTGCTATTACAATATCCGAAACACCGTCAAGAGGAATATTTTCAAGACCGTCCGACCTTACAATTTCCACCTTATCAGTTATATTATATTTTTCAACAGTACGCTGTGCCGCTCCGAGTGGCCCCACTTTAATATCCGATGCTATAACCTTTTCACATTTTCCGCTTTGAATAAGTTCGGCAGCAAGATATGCATGGTCTGTTCCAATATCGCAAGCTATACCTTTACCGCTTACCATTTCAGCACACATTTTTAATCTGTTATCAAGCATTGTTTCACCTCTTGTTAATAATTCAATATAAATACAAAAAATACAGGCGTGCCATTGACACGCCTCTGTGTTGATTTACAATTACTTTTTCTCTGCAAAATGAGCATTAAGTTTTTCAACGAGAGCGTCCGGGTCAGTTCCGTGAACAGCACAGGCTTCCTCAATTGACTCCCCTCTTGAAGCAGGACAACCAAGACAATGCATACCAATTTCAAGGAAATATGGAGCAACATCAAAATCAGCGTCGAGAATATCGCCGATAATAGTTTCTTTAGTAATCTGCATGAAACATCTTCCTTTCCCTTTTTTAAATATGATTATTCAAACTCACAGCGTATTTTTTTCACTTTGCCGTAAGATTGATAAACAATTATGATTCATTCATTTTAGCAAAGCATTCACTGCAATAAACAGCTCTGCCTTCCGTGGGTTTAAAGGGAACTTTTGCTTCCCCACCGCAGGCAGCACACACGCCGGTGTATATAACTCTTCCTGCATTCTTTCTTGCATCACGGCAAGGCTTGCATCTCTGCGGTTCGTTTACAAAGCCTTTTTCAGCGAAAAATTCCTGTTCGCCTGCGGAAAAAATAAATTCGTTTCCGCATTCCTTGCATACTAATGTTTTGTCTTCATACATAGTTCAGTACCTCACTTAAAAATTATTGACACGCTCCCGTCGGGAAATCAGACGGTGGCTTCCTGCTCAAGTATACTTTCGCATACAGTATCAACAGGCTAACTCCGGTTGTTCTACGGTTTTTTGTAGGTTTATCTGCTTTTTGCAATTATTTCACGTTGACCGGCTGAACGCCCCGAATATAAACGGTGTCATTGAGAGGATAACCTTACTTAAATCCCTTATCACGGCAATAAGAACAACTGTATAATATCAGTTGGAATTATTTGCCTCTGCCTCTGCTGCTTTAAGCAATTCGTCCATACCTGCCATATCAAAGCTGAAATTCTTTTTTGGTTTTGGCTGTGAATTTACAGACGATTTTGCGTTATTAACAGACGGTTTCACATTGTTTACGGGTGGTGGTGTATTTACCTTGCTGTTAAAGTTATTATTAACAGGTGTGCTTGCCTTGCTCTTTAAATTATTATTTGCAGGTTTTACAGAATTATTTGTCTGAACATTATTATTTACAGCAGGTTTTATTTCATCAAGAGATGGTGTCTTTAACTTTTCAGCGGCAGACTTCACGTCTGACATATCAACCTTTGGAGCTTCCATTTTCTTTATGTCATTAGATGCATTTGTATCTATAGACTTGCGTGCTTCACTCACAATATCCTTAGCACTGTCAAGAGTTGTGGTAATTTCATTAAACCTTGCATTCAGGCTTTCAATTTCATTGATTAATATCTTGCGTACAGTTGCCGACATTTCGTTTACTGTATCAGCGTGTTTGTTAGCCTCATCAATTGTAGTTTTAGCTTTGATATTTGCGTCCTTTATGCATGATTCAGCCGTAGCATTTGCGGCGGAAACAGTCTTTTCAGCCTCTGCCTTTGCATCACTGACAACTTTTTCAGCCTCTTCAGCGGCTTCCTTTTTAAGTTCATCAGCTTTTCTCTGTGCATCGGCTTTAAGTTCATCTGTAGTTTTCTGTGCCTGAACGAACAATTCACTCATCATAAGTGCAGGGTTATTGGCTTTTTCCTGCAACTGCTTAATTTCGTCATCTTTTTTAACGAGTTCAGCATTTTTATTAGCGATTTCCTCATCTTTCTTAGCAATAGCGGCTGCATTTTCCCTTGTAAGCTGAGCAATTTTAGCGTCCTTAGCTGCCGACTCCTGAGTTTTTTCTGAAACAGTCTTTGCTTTTGCTGCAAGGTCATTAGTCATTCTTGAAAGATCCTGTTTAGCCTTAGCGAGTTCCTGTTTAGCCTTAGCAAGTTCGGCGGCATCATTGTTGTTGGCAGCAGGCTTTGCAGATGCGTTTTTAAGCTGATTTTTAAGGTTTTCAATTTCTTTCTTTGCTGCTTCAAGCTGTGCATTATTAGCAGCAGGAGCAGCACCGGCGGGAACGGGTTTTCCTGCCTGTAACTGAGCGATAGTATTCTGAGCTGCCTCAAGTTCTTTTTTTGCATTTCTGAGTGCATTATTTGAGGCGTTGAGTTTTTCCTGCAAATTGTCAATCTGATTTTTATACTTTCTGATTTCCCCATCATCACCGGGAGCAGAGCCTGATTTTTTAAGTTTTTCGTTTTCTTCCTGAAGTGAAAGAATCTTTGAATTAAGTTCATCGAGATATGTCAAAACATCTTCTTTAACAAATCCGCCACCTATTTTAGTGGTTCGTAATACGGTTGGTTCATCCATAGTAATAACTCCATTCTCCGCAAATGTCATTGCGGTAAAATAAATAAACTGTCTTATTTTTTCAAAACAGCACTTTCATATCAATTATAACACAATTCATATAATAATTCAATAATTGAAATGTAGAATTTTTCCGTTGAATTTAGTGCATTTTACACTATAATTTAAAAAAAGGACAGCCTTTCATAAAAAAGCTGTCCCGAAAAAGTTTTCAGTTTCCAAGTATCTTGAAAATTTCATCTATATCAAGGTCATTACTTGAAGATGACCTTGAAGAATTTCCACTCATTCCAAGACCGTCGATAAGCGGATTGTCAATTTGCATAATATTGTCATCGGGAACGGGAGTAGCCGGCGGTGGTGTTGTGGGAGATTGTGAAACGGGAGCAGTTTTAATTTCTTCTTCCGGTTCTTCTTCAGAAACGTCATAGCCGTCTACACCGCCAAAACCTGCGGCAATAACAGTAATTGTCATTTCGTCCTGCATATCTTCCTTAAACGCAGTACCAAAAATAAATTCAACGCCTTCGGCAGCAGTATCAGTAATCATTTTAGTAGCTGCATCAACGTCGGAAGAAAGAACATCTTCAGACATAGCGATATTGATGAGAAGTCTTTTTGCACCTGAAATAGAAGTTTCAAGAAGTGGGCTGGAAATAACGGCTGTAGCGGCATCTCTTGCCTTGTCCTTTCCTGAACCATGACCGATAGCCATGTGTGCATATCCTGCACCTTTCATAATGGTTGAAACGTCCGCAAAGTCGAGGTTTATGTAACCCTCCTCAACTATAAGGTCAGAAATACTCTTTACACCTGTTTTAAGAACATCATCTGAGAGTGCAAACGACTGAATCATTGTCAGCGGTTTATCAAGACCAACAAGAAGTTTTTCATTTGGAATAACGATAAGAGAGTCAACATATTTTTTAAGTTCAGCGATACCTTTTTCAGCCTGTGCCATTTTCTGTTCTCTTTCAAAAAGAAACGGCTTTGTAACAACAGCAACTGTAAGTATATCCATTTCCTTAGCTATTTTAGCAACAACAGGAGCAGCACCTGTACCTGTTCCGCCACCCATACCGGCAGTAATGAAAATCATATCAGCACCTTTGAGATGTGTTTCAATTTCATCACGATTTTCCTCGGCACTACGCTGACCTATTTCAGGTTTATTTCCTGCACCTCTGCCCTTAGTGAGTTTTGCACCGATAGGTATTCTTGTAGTAGCTTTTGATTTATTAAGAGCTTTTGCGTCGGTATTGATTGCGATATACTCTATATTGTTAACACCTGAATCAACCATGCAGTTTACGGCATTTCCACCGCCTCCGCCTACACCGATAACTTTTATATTAACATCGGGTTCAAGTGCTTCTTCATAATTGAAATCTGACATTTAAAATCCTCCTATTGCATTATCCTGAATTTTATATCAAAGACTGAGCACACACTAAATACACTTATTATTTTATCATAATATTATCTTTTTTGCAAGTCTCCGAAAAAGATTTTTTATTTTCAGCAATTCCGACAATATAAATCATAATTTTCACAGCATTTTATACAAATTAACATCATCAATAACCGTCATAATTCCAGTTATTTGAATCATTTCCGGAATTATTGTAATTATTATTGTAATTATTATTGTAATTATTATAATCATAATTATTGTAATCATAATTATTATAATTGTCCTCACCGTAATAATCGTTATAATTATAATCTTCACTATATGTATAATCATTTTCTGCATTATAATAATTATCTTCCGATGGAACAGAATATTCATTTATACGTGAATTGAACTGACTGAAAATAGCTTCCTGTTCAGGATTTACTTCTTCTCTTATTGTCGGTGCAACGGGATTTCCTGATGCATCAGTAGAAACTTGAGGTTCTTCTTCGGGTAATCCTGCCGGTTCGTCTGATGTTCTGAAACTGCACTGATTAGTACCAATCATTGTAATATAGCCTTTTTTGCCCTTTATGCTGTCATCGTTCATAACAGTTTCGGCAAGGTTTAATTTGTAATCAGCATCATTCCAGTTTCCCATTTTAAAGACAGTACCGTTTGTATAAGTGATAACAATTGCAAATTCGTCGTTAAGGTCAATTGACGAAATACCGCTATCTTCATTTTCCGAAATACTTCTTATAATTTCATTAAAAGCTTCGTTTTTATGTTGGTTATCAGTCTTAATCATATGACCAAGTTCGGTCGAAACAGGTTCAAGACCGCATATTGTCGGCAATCCGTCCGTTTTAAAGTTATTATTTTCAAGGATTTTTCCCAGTTTGCTTACAACAAGCACACCGCTTTCATATTCCACATTAAAAGCCGGAACGCAGAAAGTTACTTTTATTTCAAGTGCTGACGGAAATTTTCTGTTGACTTCTGCCGTTTCAACGTACAGCAGTTCATCTAATATGCGTTCAGCACTTTTCTTTGTATTGATTCTGAGCAGGTTGTCACCTATGTGTATACCTGACGCATTAAAAATACTGTTTTCATCGCATCTTTCAGATATATTTGAGATATGCACTTCTTCTATATTGAAAAGAAATGTATAACTCATAGTTATTCCGATTGTAAAAACAAGTGTAATGACAACGAAAGCATAAAGATTCATATTACGTCGTCTACGCCTCATACGCTTTCCGCTGTTCCGTCTTTCGATATTAGTTTTCTCAACATCTTTCATATTTTCTCCATACTGTTCAGGCTCTGCGAATATCACCGCCGAGATGTCTGACAGCCTTTTCTATTTTTTCATAACCTCTGTCTATATGGTATATTCCTGATATTTCAGAAATTCCCTCTGCCGAAAGTGCCGCCGCAACCATTGCAGCACCGCCACGCAAATCAGTAGCTTCAATATTTGCACCATGCAGTTTCTGAACTCCCTTTATCACTGCTATTTTGCCGAGAACCTGTATATCTGCTCCCATTTTCACAAGAGCATCCGTATGCCTGTACCGGCAGTCAAAAATATTTTCTTCAAAAACACTTGTACCGTCTGCCGTAACAAGTGCAGCCATAAGCACCGCCTGTGCATCTGTCGGGAATCCGGGGTGCGGCATGGTACGGATTCTGTCCTTAACGGCTTTAAGACGTGAACCGCTTCTTAAATAAATTCTGTCATCATATGTGTAAATACTGCATCCTGTCTGTTCAAGCACCGAAATAAAAGGTTCTGTTTCAGTAACGCAGGCATTTGTAATTATAATTTCACCACCCGTTGCCGCTGTCATTGATAGATACGTTGCACAAGCTATTCTGTCGGGCATTATTCTGTATTCACAGCCATTAAGTTTATTTTTTCCCTTAATTACAATACGACTTTCGCCGTCACCTGAAATTTCCGCACCGCATTTTCTGAGAAATCCGCACAAATCACATATTTCAGGTTCACGGGCGGCATTATTTATAATTGTTTCGCCGTCCGCCGTAACGGCACACAGAATAATATTTTCAGTTGCACCGACTGAGGGAAACGGGAGTGAAATTTTCGCACCGTGGGCTTTTCCGTAGGGAACACGGCATATAATTTTTCCGCAGGTTTCACGAATATCAACGCCCATTTTCCTCATAGCCGTAAGATGCATATCAATCGGACGTGGCCCCAGTTCACAACCGCCGGGAATACTGACTGTACATTCGCCCGTCCTTCCGAGAATCGCCCCCATAAAAATAATTGATGAACGCATTTCACGCATAAGATTTTCAGGAATTTCAGTTCTGATAATATTATGTGAATCAATTACAGCCGTATTTTCCGAAAATCTACATCGACAACCAAGACCGTTTATAATTCTTGATGCTGAATATATATCAGTAAGTTCGGGACAATTATTAAGTACACATTCTTCACCGCATAGCAATGAAGCCGCCATAATAGGCAGGGAACTGTTTTTACTTCCCTGAAGCTGAATCTCTCCCCTCAGAGTTCTGCCACCGTTTACTATCAGTTTCTGCATTATACCACCTCACAGCATTTTTTGTATATTATGCTGTAAAACGGTTTTGTGTTACTTTTTGTCTTGTGACTTCTTATACAGCTTGTCAACAACATCAAGTATACGCTTGTTTGTGTCGTTCAGATGAAGTTTTGACGCACTGTCGGACATAACTTGGACCGTGTCGGGGTCATTGTACAGCCTTTCTATTTCGGAAATTATTTTTTCATTTGTAACATCTTTCTGTTCAATGACAACCGCTGCACCTGCTTTTCCGAGAACCATAGCATTATGATACTGATGATTTCCCGCAACAATCGGTGAAGGAATAAGTATAGACGCTTTCCCTGCGGCTTCAAGTTCTGCAAGCGTAGATGCTCCTGAACGGCATATTACCAAATCAGCCGCCGCAAGACATACATTCATGTCATTTATGTACTCCGTAATTCTGAGTCGATTATTTTTCATAGGTATTCCTGCATCTTCCATTGCTTTCGGGAAAGTATCTTTTCCCATACCGCCGTAACCGTGAATATGATTTATACGGAGATTGTTTTTTGTATGCCACTTTATAGTTTCCGTCATGGTGTCATTTATACAGCCTGCACCAAGACTTCCGCCGAATGACAATATGGTAAAATCATTGTTAAAACCGAGTTTTTTCCTTGCCTCTGATTTTGTTACAGTATTTATATTGCTCCTTACGGGCAAACCTGTCACACTGTATTCAAATTTATCCTTATCCATAAAGTCAAGTGCTTCAATAACAGTAAGCATTACATAGTCAACTTCTTTAGCAAGAAGTTTATTTGTAACTCCGGGGTATGCATTCTGTTCATGTATAGCGGAGGGAATGCCCATTTTTGCCGCCTTGCGTATAACAGGGCCTGCGGCATATCCGCCCGTACCTATTGCAATATCGGGTTTGAAATTAGTTATAATCTCTCTTGCACGCTTTCCCGACATTGCAAGATAAGTTACGGCTTTTATATTACGTCCGATATTTTCAAGTGAAATTTTTCTCTGAAAACCTGCAACTTTTATTGTTTCAATCTTATAGCCCGCTTTAGGAATAAGCTTTGATTCCATGCCTTTCGGAGTTCCTGCAAAGAGAAATTCCGCATCAGGATATTTTGATTTTATAATATCTGCAATTGCAAGCCCGGGGTTGATATGCCCTCCCGTACCTCCGCACGCTATTAGTACTTTCATTCATTCACTCCCTTATGCATTCTGAGGTTTTTCATAAATAACCTTTTCAGTTGATTGTTTAGGCTTTTCTTTAGGGTAATGCCTTTGTTGTGATATATTAAGCATAATGCCCATTTCTGCAAGTTGCATTATCAGGGCAGTACCTCCATAACTGAAAAACGGCAGACTTATACCTGTATTCGGCACAAGATTGCTGACAACAGCAAGGTTGACAACAGTCTGTATTCCGATTTGTGTTGTAATTCCGACTGCCATAAGCATACCGAAACGGTCTTTACACCGTACAGCAATTGAAAATCCCTCAACAACCAGCAGAAAGAACACAATTATTATTGCCAATGCACCGACATATCCGAGTTCTTCACAGACAATAGGAAAAACAAAGTCATTTTTAGTTTCAGGAAGATAAAGATATTTCTGTCTTGAATTTCCAAGACCAAGCCCGAAAAGTCCCCCTGAACCGATAGCAATAATTGAATTTGCTGTCTGCCACGTATCATTGAGAACATCTGCAAACGGGTCTTTCCATGATTTTATACGTACTGAAACATAACTTTCCGGGTCAGATGCCTGATACCCTATTACACTGACGGCTAAAACAATTGAAATGACCCCGAGTAAAACAAACTGTTTTCTGTTTGCACCTCCGCAAAGAATCATTGCAATAGAAATACTTCCTATAAGTATAATACCCGAAAGATGCGGTTCAAGATACAACAGAGCAACATAAACGCCCATATAAAGAACATATTTTAAAATACCTGTAAGGAAATTATTCATTTTTTCGCCGTCTTTTTCCATGCTGTACGCAAAGAAAATTATAATTGCGAGTTTTGCCACTTCAGACGGCTGAAAATTTAAAGGTCCTATGTCAAGCCATCTTTTCGCACCCATTGAACCGCCTTCATCGTTTCCTATAAGAAGTACAAGCCCGAGCAACACAGCTCCTATGAAATACAAAAGTCCTGCAATATTAAGTTTTTTCAGAACAGGCAGTTTTACTTTCTTGAAATTATGATAGTCCATTTTCATGAAGAAAATCATGGCTATAAAGCCTACAACAGCATTCTTTGCCTGATTCTTTGCATAATACAGACCGTCGCCGTGATGTTCACTGTAAGCCCATGCATAACTTGCAGACGACATCATAACAAGTCCGACAACAAGAAGAATCATTACATATGCAAAAAACGAAAGACTTATATCGCCCTGTCTGCTTTCACCGGTAAATGTCCGGAAAAATCCTGATGATTTATTTTTTTTGCTTTTACGGGTTGCCATTATTTCCTCCCTCTCATTTATTCCGGATAAAAATTTTTTCTGTTAAAATACAAGTAATGTAATTATTCCCAGTATGCCGAAAATAATGCCGGCAAGTGAAAAAGTAATTACAATTTCATATTCTCCGAAACCGCTCATTTCAAAATGATGATGAATAGGTGTCATTTTAAAAATTCTTTTTCCCTGATGGTCAGGGCTTTTTCTTTTTGTATACTTGAAGTAGCTGACCTGAATAACAACAGAGAGTGCTTCAAGTATGTAAACCATTGCCACAAGAAGCAGAAACAGATGATTATGCAGAATAAGTCCGACACCCGTCACAGATGCACCGAGAAACATTGAGCCTGTATCGCCCATAAAACATTTTGCCGGATTGAGATTCCAGAGCAAGAAACCAAGACAACCTCCTGCAAGAGCCATTGTAAAATATGAAATTTCACTTTGTTTGAGAATAGAACACGCAACAGTAAAAATAAGCATTGACACAAACGTTACCGAACCGCACAGACCGTCAACGCCGTCAGTGAGATTGACTGCATTTGTAAGATAAATTATAACAGGTATCATAAGCAGGTAGTAGAAAATTCCGAGGGAAGGAGTTTTCCAGAAACCGAGGTTAATGACCGTTGAAGTATCACCGCACTTGTTGAGTGCAAACAGAAAACCGACTGCAAAAACCACCTGAAGCATGATTTTCTGCAAAGGTGTAAGACCATCATTGTTTTTTCTTGATACTTTTATAAAATCATCAATAAAACCGATAAGCCCGAAAAGCGATGCAAAAGTTATACACGCAATAAGACGGTAAAAAGCATAGTGATTTTCAGGATTAGTCATATCCGCACCGACTTTCCACCTGTAAATCCAATAGCCTGCAATTGATGTTATAATTGTCGAAAGTATAAACATAAAACCGCCCATTGTGGGAGTACCTTGTTTTTTGGCGTGCCATTGAGGGCCGTCCTCCGTTTTGATAGGCTGACCGAATTTCAGCTTGTGCAGAAACGGAACTATTTTAAATCCCGACATTCCTGCAATTAAGAATGACAATATAGCTATAATTAAATTTATTATCCAGAATGACATTGATTCTCACAACTCCTGATTATTGGTAATTTCCGGTTTTCTGCGAACGGTTCAGAGAAGTTTAAGACCGTCTGCGACAACCTCACGTTCATCAAAATGAATATGTTTGTTTCCAGAAAGAATCTGATAATCTTCATGACCCTTTCCCGCAAGTACTATTATATCACCTTTTTCTGCAATTTTCAAGGCATGATAAATAGCTTCCCGTCTGTCGGAAACAACATCATAAGGTACATTGCTGTTTTCAAGTCCTGTAAGAATTTCATTTATAATCTCATCAGGATTTTCATTACGTGGGTTATCTGATGTAACAATAAGCATATCGGCGTACTTTGCAGCAGCAGCAGCCATTTTCGGACGTTTTGCAGCGTCACGGTTTCCACCACAGCCGAAAAGACATATAAGACGGTTTTCAACATATTCCCTTACACTTTTCAGAATATTTTCAACGGCATCGGGTGTATGTGCATAGTCGCATATAACCGTGAAATCTTTTCCGGTAGGGATAACTTCACATCTTCCCTTTACTCCGTTATAATTTTCAATGGCAGATATTATACTTTCAATCGGAATACCTGCTTTCAGACAGACGGAAACAGCTCCCGTGACGTTCGATACATTGAAAACTCCCGGCATATTTATTTTCACAAAGTAGGATTTTCCGTCATTGCAAAACCAGAAACTTGAACCTACAGACTTTATTTTTATACCGTCAGCATAGAAAGATGCTTTTTGACGTACACTGAAAGTAAATTTTTCACATTCAGTTTCATTGTAAAGGCGTTTTCCGTAATCGTCATCAATATTAACAATTGCCGTATCACATACACTGAAAAGCATTTTTTTAGCCTGATAATAATCTTCCATGTTTTTATGGTAGTCAAGGTGATCCTGAGTAAGATTTGTAAAAAGTGCTATGTCGAAATGTGAAGAGCCGATTCTGTTCTGAACCAGTCCGAAAGATGAAACTTCCATGACAACATATTCACAGCCTGCTTTCACCATTCGGTCAAGTAAAGCCATGAAATCAAAAACGAATGGCGTTGTATTATCAGTGTGAATAACTTCGTCACCTATTTCGTTTTGTATAGTACCGATAAGACCGGTTTTATGACCGTTTTTCATAAGCACGTGTTTTATTATATTTGTAGTTGTAGTTTTGCCGTTAGTTCCTGTAACACCTATCATTTTCAGCTTTTTTTCGGGATGCCCGAACCATGCTGAACAGGCTTTTCCGTAAAGACGGCGTGAACTTTCAGTAATAATCTGACGTTTGCCAAGTCCGAGGTCATGTTCACATACAACCGCAACAGCACCTTTTTCAAGCATTTCAACTGCGGCGGTGTGACCGTCAAAATGTTCACCCTTTATGCAGAAAAACAGACTGCCTTTCTTAACTTTTCTTGTGTCGTCGGTTATTGACGTAATTTCAGTTTCTGCAAGTTCTCCTGCAATATTTTCAAGCAATTCATATAATTTCATTAAAAAAACCGCCTCCGTACTAATCCTGATTTGCATTTACAATAAATTCAAGTTCAATTGTTGTACCTATTGGAACTCTCGTTCCTGCCGGAATTGACTGACTGTCAACAACAGCATTACTTCTCCTTATAGATGCACCTTTTGCCACATAATTAAGATGACAATATTCTATTGATTCATTGGCAACTTCCGGTGAAGCATATTTCAAATCCGGAACTACTGTATATTCAACAGTATTGCCCTTTTCAGTGTACAAATATACACATCCTCCCTTTGCGACTGAAGAACCCGTCTGCGGTGACTGTGCGACGACTTCAATTCCACTGCCTATTATTTCATATGTAATGCCAAGCCCTTCAAGTGTAGCCTTTGCATCACTGATAGAACCTTCAAGCAATGGTATCTTCACATCAAGGTCTTCAACTTCCTCATCGGTATATTCAGGATAGTAACCAAGATAAGGTAAAACATCTTCAAATATATGTCTTGCAGTAGGAACTGCAACAACACTTCCATAATAACCTATATCCGCATTAGGCATATCAGCAAGAACAAGAAGAATTATTTCAGGGTCGTCAACAGGAGCAAAACAAACATAAGATGCACCATATTGACTGCTGTCAACGCTAAGACGTTCAGATGTACCGGATTTTCCGCCTATGGAATAGCCTTTTATGCTGACATTGCCGCCACTGCTTTCCGTTACGACATTTCCAAGAGCAGTACGAACTTTTTCAGAGGTATCTTCAGAAACAACCTGTCTGCGTACTGTTCTTTCATTTTTCAGAACTATATTTCCGTCTTCGTCAACTATTTTGTCAACTACATACGGCTGTAAGAGATAACCGCCGTTTATAGCTGCACAGTACGAAGTAATCATTTCAATAGGGGTCAGCGTGTCACCCTGTCCGAAAGCACTTACAGCAAGGTCAACCTGAGACATATTTTCAGCCTCAAAGCCGATTCCGACACCCTCAGCAGGCAGGTCTATGCCTGTGCGTTCTTTCAGCCCGAAAGCGTCATAATAATAACAGAACTTTTCAACACCAAGACGACCACCTATTTCCATAAAGGCGGGGTTACATGAATTTGTGAGTGCTTTCTGGAAAGTCTGCATTCCGTGACCATTCCAGTCATGACAATGAATAGGTTCAGCACCCGGGAATGTAACAGAACCCGAACAATAAAAAGAATCATTTTCAAGGTCTATGAGATTTTCTTCAATAGCCGCTGAACTTGTTATTACCTTGAAAACAGAACCCGGTTCATAAATTTCCGTGATGCACTTATTTTTCCACTGTGCCTCACGTTCGTCTGATGTTGCTTTTGTTGCCGCATCACCTGTAAGCTGAGATATTTTTTCCATTGCAACAGAGTCAGCGATTTCATACGGTTCGTTGAGGTCAAAACTCGGATAAGTCGCCATACCGTAAATAGCACCTGTCTTTGCGTTCATAAGAATTGCACAGCCACGATTTTTTACTTCAAACTGAGTAACCATTTCTTCAAGGTGTGTTTCAAGCATATACTGAATTTCAGTATCAATTGTGAGATAAACGTCGTCGCCGTTTTTTGCGGCATACGTTTTTGAATACCTGTAAGGGAGTTCATTTCCGTTTGAATCCTTTGCGGAAATTGTTTTGCCGTCCACTCCTGCGAGATAGTCGTCATAATAGGCTTCAATTCCGTACATACCGTCACCCCCGGCAGACGTAAAACCTATAACCTGAGCGGCAAGTTCGTTGTGCGGATAATATCTTTTTGTATCCTCCTCAACATTGAGTGAAATAAATTCATACTTGTTAAAAAAATCAAGCACTTCATCAGCAACAGGTTTTTCAACTTGGTCTTGAAGTATGCTGTACTGATTGTTTGCTTCCATTGCAGAAGAAACTTTTTCAGTAGTTATTCCGAGTTTTTCGGAAAGAAAATTTATTGCCTCATTTCTGAAAGCATCTGCTGATTCAGGGAGAGTGTTAATTTCATTTCCGTCCTTATCAAATTCAGGCTTGTAAGTACCTTCACTTTTTTCCTTATTACGTTTATCAATTGATTCCTGAAGTGATTCAAGTTCCGTTTGAAATTGACGTGGGTCAAGAAATACTTTGTATACAGACGCACTTTTTGCAAGCGGTGTACCTTTTGAATCATATATAGAACCCCTATGTGCTGAAATACGTATTGTGCCGAAATGTTGGTCATTTGCCATTGCCTGATATTTGTCGTTTTCAACGACTGAAATCTTAAAGAAATTCATTGCTACCAGAAGAAACAGCAAAAAAAACACACCGGTCATAATAACACGTATCCTGAATTTCATTGTTTTTAAAGGAATATGTTTTGTTACTGCCACATCTAATCTTCCTTTCTTTCATAATGCTGACCTAAAACAGAATAAGGCAGGGTATTTTGCCACCCCGCCTTCTGAACATCTTTTCTTTTTTATATGATGTCCGTTTCTTTTGATACGACGAAGGATTTTTCGCTATTCAAGCGTGGAAACGCCGTCCGGAGTTATATTGACAAAGCTCCGGAAGGCTGATTCCGATATTCCGATCACCCGCTGTATCTCCGTGTTCTACATATTATTCCGGCATATATTTTTCTCGCCGGATATACGGGCAGTCCTTTATATATTTATATTGGTACTACCCCCTGAAATATTCCACACAGTCGTCAAAAAAGCCTTTTACTTTAGCTATTATGCCTTGTTCCTGTTCAGGAATATTTACAACATCATCAGTTTGTATTTTTATGTACTTGATTTGTGAAGAATCCATTTTCTTCATACCGAGTACATTCTCCGCATAATCTTCTACATTCTTAGCAGACATTTTGCTTTCAAGTTCAGCCTGTAATCTTACATTTTCAGCCTCAGCAAGATTAAGCTGTCTGTTAAGGTCAGTAACCTTATTATATACGGTATTTCTTCTGTCCAACGTATAAATGACTGAACCAAGCAGTGCCGCCGCAAGAACAGAAACGAGAACAATGGCAATTACAGAACCGCTTTTCGTTTCATTATGTTTCATCTGAATATTTTTTCTTGCTTCAGGTACTTTTTCCTGTTCAGTTTTAATTTCTTCCTGAAAATCATTGTTTTCAGGTTCTTCATAATAATAAGCCGCATTACTTTCAGCCATTTTACTCCGCACTCCTTTCAATAATTCTGAGTTTGGCACTTCTGCTTCTTTTGTTTTCTTCAAGTTCTTTTTCGTCAGCCTCTATAGGCTTTCTGTTTACAAGAACTCCCTGCGGTTTACGTCCGCATACGCATTGGGGAAAATCAGGGGGACATATACAACCCTTGCACCAGCCTGCAAACCGTTGTTTTACAAGCCTGTCCTCAAGTGAATGAAAAGTAATCACTGCAAGCCGTCCGCCCGTTTTAAGACTGTTGAAAGCCTCGTCAAGTCCCTTTGAGAGATGTTCAAGTTCGCCGTTTACAGCTATTCTTATAGCCTGAAAAGTTTTCCTGCAAGGGTTTTTGTCACGTCTTGCTTTCTGCGGAACACTTTGTCTTATAATATCGGCAAGTTGTAAAGTAGTTTCTATAGGAGAAACTTCTCTTGATTTTACTATATTTTCGGCAATTCTCCGTGAAAATTTTTCTTCACCGTATTCAAAAATAATTCTTGCAAGTTCCTGCTGTGAATATGTATTGACAATATCTGACGCACTTATGCCTGTCTTTTCCATTCTCATATCAAGAGGGGCATCGGCATGATATGAAAAACCTCTGCTTTCCTCGTCAAGCTGATATGACGACACGCCCAAGTCAAGGAGTATTCCGTCAACACTGTCAATTCCGAAACTGTCAAGAATTTTCCTCATATCGGAATAATTGCCTTTTACAACTTGTGCCGTACTGTAAGCCGAAAGTCTTTCAGTTGCAACGGCTACCGCATCGGGGTCACGGTCAATAGATATAAGTCTGCCGTTTTCACCAAGACGTGAAGCTATTGCAGAGGAATGACCGGCACCGCCGACTGTACCGTCAACATATACACCGTCGGGACGAATATTAAGTCCGGCAATACAACTTTCAAGCATAACAGGAACATGACTGAATACCATAAATAAATTCTCCTAACTTTCAGAGTTCGGGCAAAATGCCTTAAACGGTAAAAGAGCCTGTTTCTGTACTTTCTTATAAACAGGCGGAAAAACATTTTTTTCCCCTTACAATAATTATACAGCTTAACTGACAAATTATCAAGATGTAATACTGCACGATTGTCAACCTATTTTTAAAAATATTTTTAGTAATACTGCTGAAATTAAGTTATTTACAGTACAAAAGCAGAACGAATGTTTTCAGAATTTATTAACTTATTTTTCTTATATACTGATTTTTCAGAAAATTCTGATGCATTTTACACAAAAGCGAATAAGTCCCTGAACACAAAGAATAAAAATTCGTTTGTGTTCAAAGACTCATAAATATCAATAAGTATATGTCAGATTGAATTTTGATGATTTCAAATCAAGTAACAATTTAAGTTCATAACCTCGTATTGACAGCTGGTCATCAATATTAACATCCGTCACATATCCTGTCTGTTGTGAATAAGTCGGCTGAATCCATTTTCCGGGGTCATCAGATAGTCTTATATTATATTCGCCCTCTATAAGTCTTTTTACTTCTGATGCAGGATAATATGTAACAGTGCCATAATGTGGGTCATAAGCCTCATCATAGTCACTTGGTACGCTTATGAGGTAAGGAATATCAGCATAGAAAACTTCACCGCAGTTTGCTGTACAGCCACCGGTTGAGGCAGAAAACATTGTAAGTGCATAACTTCCGTTGTAATAGAGAGCTTCTCCGAGTACTTCCGTACAAGCATCAATAACATTTTGCGGAGGGTCGGGCTTTCCGAGAAGGTCGGCGGAATCGTCATTGTGATATTTAATATAAGTGTAAACAGCAACAGCCTGTGCTTTTATTGCCTCATAGTGCATAGAACCGCCTATTTCCCTATTCACAATCTGTGCAACTACAGAAACAGTGTCACCTGCCGGTTCTCCGTTTATAGTAAGTTCTTCATAATCTGTCAGTCCTGTATTCATCAGATAGGTATTAGGGTAATAATGTGCGAGAATATCCTGATATGACCAACCTGCATAAGTTGCATAGAAATTAGCACCGTTCTGGCTCATTCCTACACCATGACCCCAACCATATGTTACAAATGTAAATTCTCCCGATACTTCTGAAGATACATCTTGTTCATTGGAAACGGGAATTTCTCCGACGTGTCCTATTTCCGTAAGGTCAGCATCTTCCGCACGTCTTACTGATGTAACGGGATTTCCTTCACGCAAAGAAATAACAATATCTTTCTTTGCCTGTTCTGCCTGCTGTTCATTAAGTGTATTATCTGAAAAATCTTCATAATACGTATATTCAGGGATTGACAATTCATAATTCATACCTGAAAGACTTGAATCATAATCATCAATAACAGCCTTGCCTTTTCTTACCTCTGTACGCTGTGAAGAAGCGGTTGTATTTTCTGTAGTATTCTCTGTAGTATTTTGTGTACTGCCTTCAACATAGGGCGTATTACCGTATTCCGTATCATATTCATTTCCGAAATTATTTTCATATGACTGATTATCTTCATATGACGGCATATATTCATTTTCTCCGTAAAAATAGGGGTCTTCTCCCGGTATTTCGCCGACTGCATTAGCACAATGTCCGCCGACTGATACAGTCATAAGCAAACCTGACAAAAAGGCAGAAATACGTTTCAGTGATTTTTTAATTTCCATAAATTTTCTCCTGATTATTTTTTATGTAGGAATTACTCTTCATATTCATACATCTGAAATTCTTCATCTGTAAATTCTTCATCTGCAAATTCTTCAAATTCTTCTGTTGCAGGTTCTGTTACAGGTTCTTTAGGTTTAACTTTCTGAATCGTTGAAAAGTCACCTACAACTTCCCCATCTCTCAGTCGTCTTGCAACTATGATAAATCTTGAATTATCTACATCGGCATAGCAGGTTGACAATGTAAGCAATTTGTCGCCATACTCCACGTCAACACCCGTGTCAAGCATTTGATTTTCACGGATTTTTCCTACATACCAGTCAAAATCTTCTTTTGTATCGAGTTCTTCTCTGTTCCAGTAATCAAACTCAACACCCGCATTACCGCTTGTTATTATATAGCCGAAAATAACATAATTATAGTCTTTATAGTTTGAACTAAGCTGAATAAACTGATTTGAATTATAGAATCCATCTATCTGATAGTAGTGGTCAAGCGAACCGAACATTGAATCATTGAGCATATTATGACCATATATAACGATATTTTCCGACTGTGTTTCTTCATCGTTTCCGAAAACATCACGATAATCCATATACAAAGTACCCTCAAACAGATAGTTTTTATCGAAACTATGATGAAGATAATACTCATTCGACGGACAATATTCCTCACCGTAACCCGTATTCGGCTGAATTTCTCCCGGGTCTTTCATTACGGGATAGTTGACCATAGTATTATTTATTCTGAGCCAACCGAAAAAGTCCTTGTTATCTTTCTGCAAAAGTTTTGAAAAATCGGTCATACCCTTGTTATTCGGTACATAATCATAAACCGGCAGAGTTGTTGTAACTTTTGTTTCAGTAACAACAGTTTCTGTTTCAGTCTGCATTGATGTAGCTGTTGTTGTTTCCGTTTCAACTTTTTCATTCACTGTTACTACAGCAGCAGTTTCTTCTTCTTTCTGGCTCATCATAAGAACTGAAACAGATATACTTGCTACAGCAACAAAAGCCGAAAGTAATGAAATAGTTTTCATAGGATTCATAATTTATTCCTCCTCGTCAGGACCATATGGAATAAACTCCGCATCAGGGTTGTACCTTTCGTTAGGTTTCTGCTGATAATATATTGACGGCCATTTTACATTAGCATTCTGAGTATTTTTGTTTGTGCCTGTTTTTACATCTTCGCCATCTCTCAACAGTCTGCCCATTACTATAAGTCTACCCCTGTCGCCAAGAATTGTATTGCAAGTAGAAAGTGTAAGGAGTTTGTCACCATACTTTACGTCAACATCATTAAGTCCGAGACTTCTCTTTTTAGCCTCATTTACAAAATTATAAAAGTCCTCTTCATCATCGAAATTGAACTTATTCCAACAGTCATAAGCCGTTTCGGATTCATCAAGAGCATCAAGAATGAAATATGAAAAAATCTTGTAAGTATAACATTCATAATTTGAGTTGAGATATATAACGGGATTATCGGTATAATAATTATAATTTCTCTGATAGTATTTAAGACTGCCGAACATTGTGTCATTAGCCATATTATGACCATAAATAACAAGATTATCCGAATTAGGCACACTAAGTTTACTGTCAACTACTCTGTCAAAATTATTCCGATAGTCAAGGAAAAGTTCACCTGCTCTTGAACTTTCGCCGTCGATATTCCGGTCAAGATATTTGTTGTTGTCGCCTGACTGCATAACAGGGTTTGCAATAGGGGTATTTGGAATTGTAATATATCCTACAACATCGGGGTTTCTGTCAAGCAGTTTTTTTGCACCGTCAAGAAGTGTATATATACGTTCATCATCGGGTTCATAGCTTGTTGCGGTGTCGTTTGTATTTTGCGGTAACGGATATGTTTCATAAATTTCGGCTATATCGTCATGAAGATTTTTACTTTTCCAAAGGTCAATATAATAATCCCCTACCAAATACCCGCATATGATTATTGCACAAATTGAACAGAGAAATACAACTTTTCTTACTTTTTCAAGTCCTGAATCTTCTTTTTGCGGAAGGAATCCAAGCATCTTATCTTTGAAAGACTCTTTTTTCTTCTTTTTCTTCACATTATTTCTTTCGGGTCTTATATCCTGCACTGCTGTATTCCTCACATTATTTTCATGCGGTTTTACTGTTTCATGTTCTTTAGTTCTGTCTACTCTTACCACTTTTTTTATAGGCTTTCTCACCTGTGCCACTCCTGCATCAGCAACAGTTTCATGCACTTCATGAATATTTGACTGCGGTGCTTTTGCAGGAACTTTATAAACAAGAGTTTCTCCCAAAGAATTATGCGAAGTCGGTTTTGTGGTTTCCTGTAATGGTTTTTCAATCTCCTGCACACTTTCCTGAACCTTCTGAACGGCAGGAATTTCGGAAACATTTTCATTCACATTATTTTCTGTAATATTTTCCGACTTTATTTCTTCTGACGGTTCGGAAATTTCAGCAGTCGTGTTTTCAGTTTCAACAGACTGCGGAATATTCAGAATTTCTTCAACAGTAATTTCTTCAGCAACAGGCTTTTTTTTCTGTGAACTCAGTTTGCTAACCTTTTTAGCAACAGTAAGTTGTTCAATAAGTTCCTGAACGTCGTCAGGCGGATTTCCCTCATTAAGCACCGCTGAAACAACAGCATCTGCGTCACTTCTTGAAATTCTTTCGAGTTCACCGAGAATTTCTTCACAGCTTTCAAGAGTTTTTTCTTTATGCGAACGTTTTTCAATAGCAGTATTAAGTTCATCCTGCCATTTTGAAATATCTGTTTTATTTTGTAGACTGCTGTCAACCGAATCCAGAATTTTATTAAGTTCATCATTTTTTTTCTGAACATCAGTATCGGGCACAATATCATTTAAATTATCGCTCATCAGACTGAATCTCCTTCACCGATAATAAATCATGTTTATTATATTTTACAGCAAATTCAACCGGCTTGTCAAGGCTAATGGCATAACATTCAGAACAATAACCATTCAGAATAATTTCACTATATATTTTTTATGCACATTAGACAAAAGCCGTCTGAATAAATTGATTTATTATCACAATTTTCACACATAGCTTTAAATCACAGTCACATTGTCAACACTGATTTTACGGCTATTTTTCACAAAAAAGTAAATAAAATCTTTTTATTTTGTATAACTGAAAGTTTTCATCTCTGTATTTTCAACTGCTTTCTGAATAAGCGGTTCAAAATCAAATTTTCCCTGTGCCTTTTCAACATCTTCAAGAGAAGGTCTTACTTTAGGGTGACGGGGAGTGAAAACAGTACAGCAATCTTCATACGGAAGTACAGAAGTTTCAAAAGTATCTATCTTGCGTGCAATTTCAATAATTTCTGTTTTATCCATTCCAATAAGCGGACGGAATACGGGTATTCTGCAAACTGCATCTGTGCATGAAATAGCCGCCATTGTCTGACTTGCTACCTGTCCGACGCTCTCACCTGTAATAAGGGCGAGGCAATTATCCTTTTCAGCAATCCTCTGTGCAATTTCCATCATAAGGCGACGCATTATAATAGTAAAATATTCTTCGGGACAATTGTCCTTTATAGCCTCCTGAATTTCTGTGAATGGTACACAATAGAAGGCAATTCCTCCGCAGTAGTCAGTCAGTTTTTCACAAAGCTGTTCGACTTTGAGTAAAGCCCTGTCGGAAGTATAAGGCGGACTTACATAATGTATTGCCGTAATATTAACGCCCCTTTTTGCCATCATATAGCCTGCAACGGGACTGTCTATTCCTCCGGAAAGCAACAGCATCGCCTTTCCGCTGCTACCTACAGGCAGACCGCCTGCTCCCTTTATATTTTCCGCATGAATATATGCATTTGTGTCACGTATTTCAACAGTAACTGTAATTTGCGGATTTTTAACATCTACTTTAAGATTAGGAAATTTTTCAAGAAGTATTCCGCCAAGTTCCGCACAAATTTCGGGGGATTTCATAGGAAAAGCTTTGTCTGCACGCTTTGCATTTACCTTGAATGTTTCAACACTGCTTAAAACATCTTTCAAATAGTCTATACTTTTTTCGGTTATATCGCTGAAATCTTTTTCACACACACACGCACGGCAAAGTGCCGCTATACCGAAAATTTTTCCCACACGGTCAACAACTTCACTCAGTTCAATATCATCGTCAAGAGGAGTAATATATGTAGTAGATTGTGCGAAAAAAAGTTCAAAACGTCCAAGACTTTTCAGTCTGCGTTTTATATTTTTCGTGAGCATATCCTCGAAAGACCTTTTGTTAAGTCCTTTGAGAACTATTTCGCCATATTTTGCAAGTACAATTTCTTTCATAATAATTTTCCTTTCCTGTCAGCCTCTTATTTTTTCAATACCCTCACGGAGAGCATCCGCAAAAGCATCAAGTTCCTTTTCAGTCGTTTCGGAAGTCATACTGACCCTTACAGCACTGTCTGCATTTTTTCCTTTGATTCCAAACTGTTCAAGCACTCCGCTTTTCTGTCCCTTTGAACAGGCAGAACCGCTTGAAACATATATTTCTTTCTGTTCAAGAAAATGAAGCATTATTTCAGAACGCTTTCCGCACGCTGAAATGTTCACTATATACGGAGATGCATTTTCAGGTGAATTTACTATAACGCCGTCAATTTCCGCAAGTCTTTCAAGCAAATATTTTTTGAGTGAAGAAACTTTCTCAAAACGTTCAGAAACAGTAGGAGAATACTTTTCTACGGCTGAACCGAATGACACAATCAACGGAACACTTTCAGTTCCCGAACGTACTCCCTTTTCCTGATGTCCGCCTGTAATTATCGGAATCAAACGCACTCCCTTTTTAATGTAGAGTACGCCAACGCCCTTTACTGCATGGACTTTGTGTCCGCTTAAAGACATCATGTCCGCACAAAGATTATTTACACGTATAGGAATTTTCATATAACCCTGAACACAGTCGCAGTGCGTTATTATTTCAGGAAATCGCCTTTTCACTTTTTTAAAAGTTTCTCCGACCGGAAGAATATGACCTGTTTCATTATTGACAAACATCATACTTATTATACAAGTATCATTATCACATACACCTGCAAAGTCATCCGCATAAAACTGACCGTCATCACGTGGACTTACCCTCACCACTTCAAAACCCTGTTTTTCAAGGGCGGAAGCCGTTTCTTCAACTGATGCGTGCTCAACTGATGAAATAATTATTTTCTTTTTTCTCTTTCCATAAGCCGAAACAATACCACGCAGTGCAAGGTTATTGCTTTCAGTCGCACCCGAAGTAAAATATATCTCCCCGTTGTCAGCACCTATTGAATCAGCTATAATTTTCCTTGCCTTGTCAACAGCAAGCTGTGCATTAAGACCTGCCCTGTGAAGTGAGGACGGATTCCCGAAATTTTCCGTTACAGTTTCAAGAATCGCTTTAACTGCTTCGGCACACGGCTTTGTAGTTGCGGCGTTATCAAGATAAACCGACATTCTCTCATACCTTTCATATCATATTTGACGTATAACATCAATTATACCACAAAATTCTCTGAATTGCCACATTATTTTTATATTTTTTGAAATTTATTTATTGTGAATTATTTTTTTCAAAAAAGTACTTTTATTTTTACGGAAAATGTGTTATAATAAAATTGTTATATTTTCGGTATTGGAGGCAGTGTAAAAAATGTCATGGCGGATAAACGTATTTCCGAACGAAACAAAAGAAAAATATATGACAGCGTTTCTTATGGGTTTTTTCTGTCTGCTTGTTTCAATTATTCCCGTTATGATTGCTGACGGCGGATATTTCATATATTATGGCGATTTCAACGCACAACAGATTCCTTTTTATAATCTTGCGAACGATGCCGTGCGAAATGGTCAATTCGGCTGGAACTGGTTTACAGACCTTGGCTCAGACCTTATGAATTCATATTCATTCTATCTTATAGGCAGTCCGTTTTTCTGGCTTTCCACAATTGTCCCACGCTCTTTTGTAACGTTTTCAATGCCGTTTCTGCTTGCACTTAAACACGGTTTTGCATCGCTGACTGCATATGCATACATACGACGATTTGTAAGAGGTAAAAACGCTTCTCTTGCTGGTGCTTTAATGTATGCGTTTTCGGGCTTTCAGGTATATAACATATTCTTCAATCACTTTCAGGACGTTACAGCTTTTTTCCCTCTTATGCTTATAGCTATGGAAGAAAACATAAACAATAACCGAAAAGGCGTATTTGCTCTTTCGGTATCACTCATGGCTTTTATAAACTATTATTTCTTTACCGGACAGGTTGTATTTCTTGTGATATACTATTTACTCCGCATGAAATGCCCCGATTTTCACACATCATGGAAAAAATTCTTTCTTCTTTTGCTTGAAGCAATTCTCGGCACTATGATTGCTTGTGTCATACTCCTACCTACTGCTATTTCAATTATCGGAAACTATCGTGTGAATGAACGGCTTTATGGGCAGTCAATTATATTTTACAGCGACAAAACACGCATAGCAAGAATTATACAATCTTTCTTCATGCCTGTTGACGTTCCTGCACGTCCTAATCTTTTTAATTCGGACTACGGGAAATGGTCATCAATTGGCGGATACCTGCCGTTATTTTCAATGGTTGGCGTTATAACGTTCATGCGTACAAAGAAAAAACACTGGGCTGTAAAGCTATCACTTGTATGCATAATCTGTGCATTTATACCTATATTAAACAGTGCATTCTATACTTTCAATGCCTCATATTATGCAAGGTGGTATTATATGCCTATACTGATTTTCGCCATGATGACCGCACAAACTCTTGACGATGAAGAAGCAGATGTTTCATACGCAATTAAAATATGTGCTTGTATGCTTGTTGCTTTTGGTATAATTTCAGTTCTGCCCGACAAAAAAGACGGCAAAGTTGTTTTCGGTGAACTTCCAAGAGATATATTTTATTTTTGGATTACACTCGGTGTTGCCGTCGGATTTCTCATATTGTCACAGTATATTTTCAAACGAAAAAAAATAGACTTTAGGTATGAAAAAATATTACCGCTATGTACTGCCGGAGCATCTATAATATGTGTACTTACAGGTGTAATATATGGTGCAAACAGTCCATATTCCGCTAAGGAATATATCAATTCCGCAATAAACGGAAAAGACAGCGTGTATGAAAGTGTTTCAGAAGATAATTTCTTCAGGGTGGACATTTCGGAAAATTATGACAACTACCCCATGTTGTGGGGACTACCGTCAATGAGGGCATTTCAGAGCGTAGTTGAAAGTTCAATAATGAATTTTTACCCTAATGTCAATATACAGAGAGATGTTGCCTCACGTCCTGATACGACACATTATACCCTCAGAGGGCTTTTCTCCGTAAAATATTATTATCAGCGTAAAGAAACAGGAGATAAGGAAAAGCCCGACATACCGTCAGAACTTCCGGGATTTGAGTATATAGGAAAAAACAGATACTTTGATATATATGAAAATAAGTTATATATCCCTATGGGTATGGCTTTTGATACATTTTTCACTGAAAAAGAACTTGAAAGCCAATCTGCTGTAATCCGTGAAAAATCTCTAATCCGTTCTATTGTACTAAGTGACAAACAAGCCGAAAAATACGGTGATATACTTGAAAAAGATAATATATCGGATATTTCTTCAATGACAAAATTAGACTATGAAGAAATATGCAGGGAAAAACAAGAAAAACAGTCTTCTGCTTTCAGGTATGATTCAAAGGGATTTGAATCCGAAATAACTCTTGAAAAGCCGTCACTTGTATTTTATAGTGTTCCGTACAGTTCGGGCTGGTCTGCCGAAGTAAACGGCAAACCTGTCGATGTTGAAAAAGTTTCATACGGATTTATGGCAGTAAAAGCAGATGCAGGAAAGAATAAAATAATTTTCCGCTATCGTACTCCCGGTCTTACTGCCGGCATGATTATAACATTTTCGGGCATTGCAATGCTTTTGATATATATGGTTATCTGCCATAAATTCCGCCGTAAAAATGACTACTATAATATATCGCATTTCTATGATTACAATTCATGTCACACAATAAAAGCACATAACCATTATTGTTACATACTCGAAATAAAAAATGAACAGGAGGTATAATAATATGCACTTACAGGAAAAAACTATTTCAAGTGATACCGTATATGAGGGAAAAATTTTTACGGTAACTCACGATTCAGCCGAACTTGAAAACGGTGAAAATGCTATAAGAGATGTAATTCTTCACTCGGGCGGTGTATGTGTAATTCCCGTCACTGAAAAAAATGAAATTTTCATGGTGAAACAATTCAGATACCCATTCAAAGAGGTAACAACGGAAATTCCTGCCGGAAAACTCGAAAAGGGCGAAAGTCACAGCGAATGCGGAAAACGTGAACTTCTTGAAGAAACAGGCTGTACCTGCACGGAATATATTTATCTCGGAGAAATTTATCCTACTCCGGCATATAATACCGAAGTAATTCATGTTTATCTTGCACGGGGTCTTGCATTTAAGAAACAATGTCTTGATTCAGATGAATTTCTTGATGTTGAGAAAATACCGCTTTCCGATGCTGTTAATCTTGTTATGGACGGAAAAATAAAAGATGCAAAAACACAGATAGCTGTATTGAAAGCGTCAAGGATTCTCGGAATATAATAAAAAACGCCTGCCGTTTAGGGCAGGCGGCAGAAAATTATTCTGCTTCCGTTTCAGTTTCTTCCGAAACAGTTTCTTTTTCGGCTTCAGTCATAGCAAGTTGTTTTTCATAAGCCTCAAGGATATTTTCCTCGAACAGCTTTCTTGCTGCCGGCGAAATCGGGTGAACAATATCACGAAAAATACCGTTTTCATCTTTTCTGCTCGGCATTGCGACGAACAGACGCTCATCGCCCTGAACAACCTTTATGTCATGAACTGCAAACATATCATCAACAGTTATTGACACTACAGCTCTAAGTCTGCCTTCGGACATTAGCTTTCTTATTTTTACGTCTGTAATTTCCATTTTGATTAACCTCCTTACTTTAATAGGGTTCAATAGAACCAAAGCTGTTAAATATAGACAGCAACAGTTCCTAATATATTATAACTTATAATGAATAAAAAATCAAGTGATTTTTAAACTAAAGCAAAAAAATTTATGAAAGGTGATAGATTTTGGATATAAACATTTTAAAAGGCAAAAAACATATTCACTTCATAGGCATAGGCGGTTCAGGAATGTATCCCCTTGCACAGATTCTCCATTCGCAAGGATATTTTCTTACAGGTTCTGACAACAACGAAACAGAAACTCTTGACGCTGTAAGAAAAATGGGAATTGAAGTATTTATCGGACAGAGAGCCGAAAATATTGACGGTGCTGACCTTATAGTACACACCGCCGCCATTATGGAGAATAATCCCGAACTAATGGCAGCAAGAAAAAGCGGTGTGCCCGTTTTGGAGAGGGCTGAACTCCTCGGCATTGTTACAAACTGGTACAACAATGCTGTATGCGTTTCGGGAACTCACGGAAAAACTACTGCTACTTCAATGATTACTCAGATTCTTTACACCGCCGGGGTTGACTTGTCCGCATATATCGGCGGAAAACTCCCTTGCATAAACGGCAGTGGAATTGCCGGAAAAAGCGATATTCTTGTATGTGAATCATGTGAATTTGAAGATCATTTCCTTAAACTCGCTCCCGACATCTCTGTTATTCTTAATGTAGACGCAGACCACCTTGACTATTTCGGTACCCTTGAAAATGTCATTGCTTCTTTCCGTAAATTTGCGGAAAAGACTTCAAGAATCATGATAGTAAACGGCGACGACAAAAACACAATGACAGCTGTTGAAGGACTTGACAAAAAAATCATTACTTTCGGACTTTCAGATAAAAACAACTGGTATGCCGAAAACATCAGACATATTTCAGGCATGGAAACACAATTTGACGTATACCACAACGGCGAATCTGTAATTACTATAACACTTCACGTTGCAGGAAACCACAATATTCTTAACGCCCTCGCATCTGTGGCAGTTGTAAACGAACTCGGAATATCAATGGAATATTGCAAAAAAGGACTTGAAGATTTCAGAGGAGCAAAAAGACGTTTTGAAAAACTCGGTTATGAAAAAGGCATAACAGTTGTTGATGACTACGCCCACCACCCTGCTGAACTTGAGGCAACACTCACTTCCGCTATGAATATGGGATTCAATAAAGTATGGGCAATTTTTCAACCGTTCACTTTTTCACGCACAAAAATTCTGCTTGACGATTTCGCAAGAGTTCTGCAAATTCCCGACAAAACTGTACTGACGGATATTTTCGGAAGCCGTGAAAAAAACACTTTCGGAATATTCACACGTCATCTTGCTGAAAAAATTCCGGAATGTATATGGTTTCCGCAGAATGAGGAGGAAGAATGGACAGACGAAAGAAAATATTTTAATTTCAGTCAAGTCTGTGATTATGTCTGTGAAAATGCAAGTGAGGGCGACCTTGTAATTACTCTCGGTTGTGGCGATGCTTATAAAATAGCACGTATGATTTTAAAAAAACTTTCAGGAAAGGAATAATAATATGCCAAATGATAAGAAAATAGCTGTTTTCAATTACATTAAAAGCCGTTTAAGCGACGGCATTTCTCCCTCTGTAAGGGAAATTATGGAGGCTATGGGGTTCAAGTCAACTTCTACTGCTTACCGCTATGTTAAAATTCTTGAAAAAGAAGGGCTGATTGAAAAATCAGGCAGTCTGAACCGTTCGCTTAAACTCCCCAACAGTCCTATAACTTCTGTTCCTGTTATCGGAACTGTAACAGCAGGTCAGCCGATAACAGCAATTGAAGATGTTACGGGATATATTGGTTTTGAAGCCCCGGGAATAAATCCCGATGAACTTTTTGCCCTTAAAGTCAGAGGGGAAAGCATGATAAACGCAGGTATATTTGATGGTGATGTAGTAATTGTCAGAAAGTCCGAATATGCTGAAAACGGTGATATTGTTGTTGCATTTATAGGTCATGAGGAAGCTACCATAAAACGTTTTTTCAAGGAAGAAGGTCATTTCAGACTACAGCCCGAAAATGACACAATGAAACCTATTATTCTTGATAATGTGGAAATTCTCGGACGTGTAATAGGTCTGAAACGTTACTATTAAATTTAAATTAAATTAAATTAAAGGGAAAGGAATATTTTCAAAATGCTTAATGATGTCAAAGTAATTATCTGCGGAAAGGAGTACAAGCTGAAAACCTCCGAATCTCCGAATTATGTTTTTGCACTTGCAAGAGCGTTGGAAACAAAGATAAATGATATTATGAATTCGGGAAGCGGTTCTTCTCCTTATACTGCTTCAATCATGGTTGCATTGACTGTTCTCGACGACCTCAACAAAGCCAATCAGCATCTTGACAGTATACGCAACCAGACAAAGGAATATGTTGATGAGGCTGGAAAGGCACGTATTGAACGTGATGCCGCACTGAAAGAAATTGAAGTCCTCAAATCAAAAATTGAACAGCTTGAAAACATGGTAAAGCTGAAACAACTAAAGGATAGCATTTAATGAAAAACATGGAAATACTTGCTCCTGCCGGCAGTATGGAAACACTCTGTGCTGCCTTGCGTTCAGGTGCAAATGCTGTGTATGCAGGCGGAAAACGTTTTTCCGCACGAAATAATGCAGTAAATTTTGATGACAGTGAACTTGTAACTGCTGTAAGAATGTGCCATAAATATGGGGCAAAATTTTATATTGCAGTCAATACGATAATTTCTGATGATGAAATACAAGATTTCTGCGAATACATAAAATTCACCGCCTTGGCAGGCATTGACGCTTATATAGTTCAAGACTGGGGCTGTGCGGAACTTATCAGAAAATGTGTTCCCGACGCTGTTCTCCATGCATCAACGCAAATGTCGGTACATACAGCATCAGGGGCGGAATTTCTGAAAGAAAACGGCTGGAAAAGAGTAGTTCCCGCCCGTGAACTTGACAGAGACGTTTTAAAAAAAATAAGCGATACAGGCATTGAAACTGAAATTTTCGTACATGGTGCATTATGTATGTCAGTATCGGGACAGTGCTATATGTCGGCTGTTATGGGTTCACGGTCTGCAAATCGTGGTTGTTGCGGTCAGGCGTGCAGACTTCCTTTTTCTGCATCAGGAAACAAGGATTTTTCCGCACTCTCTCTCAAAGACCTTTCGCTTATTCCCGAAATATCAGAACTTTCGGAAATAGCCGACTCACTCAAAATAGAAGGCAGAATGAAACGCCCCGAATATGTTGCATCAGCTGTTAATGAACTTAAAAAAGCAATAAGCGAACAAACTCCCGATATGAATTTTCTTAAAGGAATTTTTTCAAGAAGTGGTTTTACAGACGGGTATTTCACGGGAAAACGAAAAAATATGTTCGGCAAACGTGAAAAAGAAGATGTCATTTCCGCAAAGGAACTTATTCCGAAAGTACATGAATTATACAGATTTGAAAGAAAAGTATATGACATATCTTTTCATGCGGAAATAAAGAAAAATCGTCCTGTAAAAATTACTGCATCTTGCGGTGTTTCTGCAACTGCCGAGGGAGATATTCCCGAAAACGCCGTAAACCGTCCGACTGACCTGAATTTGCTGAAAAAACAACTCTCTAAACTGGGTGATACGGTTTTCAGTCTTAATGAAATAACTGCTGATATTGACGACGGTCTTGTTGTCCCTGTCGGAAAAATAAATGAACTCCGCCGTAAAGTAATCAGTGAACTTACAGAAGAAATAATCAAAAAAAATACACCTGAAAGAACAATTACAGACTACTCCCCTATTATTGCGAAAAAGTGTTATAATACTCCCGAAAAACTCCCAATAAGAACTTTTTGCCGTAACATTGAACAGGCAAAGGCTTCTGTCGATATTTCCGAGTATATAATACTTGACCCGTCTTTAAGTCTTTCTATGCCGTTTTTGTCGGAGCTTGCGGAATACAGGGAAAAAATAATTCTTTCACCGCCACGTTTCATTACGGACGAAGAGAAAATTATTTCCTCTCTCAAAACAATAAAGGAAAAATTCGGTATTGACCGCATTATGTGCCATACGCCCGACTGTATAGCCATAGGGAAAAAACTTGGTTTTATACTTCACGGAAATTTCACTTTGAATATTTTCAATTCATTCAGTGCCGAATACATGAAAAATATCGGTCTTGAGGACTTTATTTTTTCCTATGAGGCAAAATTACAGCAGATTAACAACATACATACAGACATTCCGGCAGGTGCAGTAATATACGGGCGTTTTCCGCTTATGCTTACAAGAAACTGCCCTATAAAAAATGAAATCGACTGTATAAACTGCACAATGAAAATTATTGACCGCACCGACCGTGAATTTCCTGTATTATGTTCGCCACATTATGTTGAATTACTTAATTCCGACTGTCTTTATATGTATGACCGACTTTCTTCATTCAGTAATATATCTTTCGGTGCTGTAATACTTTATGACGAAAACGCCGAACAGACAAAAGCCGTTCTTTCAGGAAAAAAACCGTCCGTAAACATCACGAGAGGACTTTATTACAGAGGTATATGAATTATGAAACTTAAATTTAAAAGACTTGACGAAAAGGCAATTATTCCTTCAAGAGCAACAGCCGGAAGTGCAGGACTTGATATATATGCCTGTCTTGACGAACCTGTAACAATTGAGTGCGGTGAAATAAAAATGATACCTGTCGGTATTACAGCAGAACCCGATTCAGAGGATATAGCACTTCTTATATATCCACGTTCAGGGCTTGCGTCAAAATATGGCGTAACCCTTGCCAACTGCGTCGGTGTGGTTGACAGTGACTACAGGGGAGAGTGGTTTATTCCGCTTATAAATAACGGTAAACAGCCTTTTGTAGTTGAACACGGAATGAGAATTGCACAGCTTATCCCTACAAAAATTCTTATTCCCGAAATTGAAGTAAGCGAAAATCTCTCCGATACCGGACGGGGAGAAAAAGGATTCGGTTCTTCCGGTATAAAATAAAAACGCCTTCAGGCAGACAGGAGAATTAGAATTAGATGAAAAAAACTTTATACCTGATATTGCTGATAGTCGGTGCAGTAATAGTCGGTTCTCTCATTGCCGACAAAGCGGCTGCAAGTGAATCTATGGGGTGGCTTGCATATTCAGGAGGATTTTCACTTCCTGCCAACCCTTACATAAATTTAAGTATAATTACTTTAACTATCGGCTTCACTTTCAATATCAGCATAGCACAAATTATTATGATTCTTATTGCACTTTTTGTATTTTATAAAACTGCTCCAAAGCTTATTCAGGGATAAAAACTCACAAAAAACCGAATTTTTTCAGAAAATTTTACAGTTTTTCTGTCTGTTCGGTTTATTTTGTTTTCATATTTTTACAAATTTTCAGCAAATCCGAATTTCTCTTTTAAAATATTATTGTCTGTATTCAGATTTGGTGATATAATATTATTGTGATTTAAATATAAAAATAAATGAATATACAGAAGTTAAGGAGCAAAGAATGTTTACAAAAGATATTGGTATAGATTTAGGTACAACAAATACCCTTGTTTATTTGAGGGGAAAAGGGATAATAATAAGAGAGCCGTCTGTTGTTGCAGTAAACACAAGGACGGACAAGTGCCGTTATGTCGGAAAAGAGGCAAAGGAAATTATAGGAAGAACTCCCGGTTCAATAGTCGCCGTAAGACCCCTGAAAGACGGCGTTATAGCCGATTTCGACATAGCAACAACAATGTTGCAGGAGTTTATAAAAAAAGCTCTCAGAGGTACAATTTTCACAAAAGCTAATGTAATAATATGTATACCGTCGGGAGTAACAGCAGTTGAAAGGCGTGCCGTGCGTGAAGCCTGTAAAAAAGCAGGGGCAAACAATGTACTTATAATAGAAGAACCAATGGCGGCAGCCATAGGTGCAGGACTTCCGACAAATTCCCCTGCCGGAAGTATGATTGTTGATATCGGAGGCGGAACGAGTGAAGTCGCTGTTATATCGCTGGGCGGTATCGTTTCTTCACGTTCTATAAGATGTGCCGGCGATGAATTCGACAATGCTATTATAAATTATATAAAAAAGAAATACAATCTTCTTATAGGTGAACGGACAGCCGAAAATATAAAACTTGAAATAGGTTCGGCGTTTCCGAGTGCAAAAGAAGAATCAATGGAAATAAAAGGGCGAAATCTTCTTAACGGACTGCCCGAAAATATAGTCGTCAATTCCGCTGAAATACGTGACGCTCTTGTTGAACCTCTTTCAAGGGTAATTGATGCTATAAAATCAGCTCTTGAAAAAACTCCGCCTGAACTTTCTGCTGATATTATTGATAACGGAATAACACTATCAGGCGGTAGTGCCTTGCTCAGAGGTCTTGACAGACTTATAAACCGTGAAACGGGTATGCCCGTATATATAGCGGAATATCCGCTTGACTGCGTTGCAGAGGGAACAGGCAAAATTCTTGAACATATCAGTGATTATCAGGACGCTCTCACAGAAAACGTCAAATATTATTAAGGAGGCGTTCTGATGCGTGATTTTTTAAAAAGTACACGGTTTAAAATTCTGCTTGCCTTTGTCGCTTTTCTTGTCGGGATAATGATATATTCCGTAACAAAAGGCGGATATTCCGTTTCTGTAGAATCTTTTATAAATACTATATCAAAACCTTTTCGGACAGTTTCAAACGGCATAGGCATGAAAGTGGAAACTTCCCTTGACAAACTTTCAAGAGCAGAAGAAATTTATGACGAAAATCAAAGTCTTAAAAAACAGGTTACAGACCTGAATGAACAACTTAACGAATATGAAGCATTGAAATCGGAATGTGAAGAACTCAGAAAACTTGTAGGAATAAAAAAAGCACACCCCGATTATACAACTTCACGTTTCTGTAAAGTTATAGGCTACACCGCAAACGACCCTTTCAAATCGTTTACAATAAATGTCGGCTCTGATGACGGAATTGAACCTTATCTTCCTGTAGCTACAGCAGAAGGACTTGTCGGAATAACAATTGAAGTTTCGGAACATCTTTCAACCGTAAGAACTATTCTCTCCCCTGACCTTTCTATTGCGGTAAAGTCTTCATCATCGGGTGAAGATACGGGAATTATAGAAGGTACAGTGACTTCAGCAGAAAACGGCATGACAAGACTTATGCATCTGCGTACAGACAACACTTTGAAAAAAAATAATCTGATGATTACCGACGGCACAAGCGGACTTTTCCCGAAAGGCTATTCTGTCGGAAAAGTAAAAAAAGTTGACATGGATTCAAACGGTCTTTCTGCATATGCGGAAATAGAACCGTGTGCTGATATAACAAATCTCACTTCCGTTTTTGTAATAACCGATTTCACGGGCAAAAGGGAGATTTCTGAATGAAACTGAAAACTACACGTGAACATCGTATATTATATGTCAAAACAGCGTTGAGGTGGCTTTTATATTATGTTGTTATATTTGCCTGTTTCATAATTATGTGTTCCGGTACATGGCTTAAACCTGTTTTGCTTGTGCCTGTTGCTCTCTGTATTGCCGTAAAAAACAATCTTTATGCTTCTGCCGTTACCGGGGCAATATGCGGTTTTCTTATTGACATAAGCTGCGGAAAACTTTTCGGATACAATGCGGTTATTCTTACAATATGTTGTATAATTATATCACTCCTATTTGAATTTTATCTCCGTTATAAATTCGTCAGCTTTTTATTTATATCAGCTGTTATTTCGTACATACAGTGCTTGCTTGACTACAAATTCTACTACGAGATATGGAATTATGAAAACTCTGAACGTATATTTACTCAATATACTCTTAAAGTCTGGGCGTATACGGTTATATCATCAGTTTTCATTTATCTGCTGTTTAAAATGATAAATCATTTTCTTATGCCTAAAACTCACCTCACTATTGAGGAAACTTTAAAATCAGGCGAACAGCGTTAAATTATCAGCCACACAGTTTTGTGCGGTTTTCTCTAAAGGAGTGATTTGTATAAAAACTTTATCAGATACTATCAAATCAGTAATTGTTGTTGCTGTCGTTGTGCTGTCTTTTGTCAGTGGTTCTATAAGACTTATGAAAATACAGGTAGTCGGAAGTGATACTTTAAGTACATCAGAAACAGATGATGATACTCTCGTCTACACAAAAGAAGTAAAAGCAACACGTGGAGAAATTATTGATTTCAATGGAAATGTGATTGTCACAAACGACAAACGGAATGACATTGTACTGCAAAAGGCTTTTTTTCCGGAAGATTTAAAAAAGGGAAATGAAGTTTTAATCAATGTATATATGGCTTTACTGAAACATAGCTTTAAGTTCAAGGAAAGCCTGCCTATAACAATGACAGAACCATATGAATTTACGACAGACGACGTTTCAGACGTTGTTGAAAATTTACACCTGAATGTATATGCAACAGCTGAAAACTGCATTGACAAACTCATTGCAGATTATGAAATAGCCGATACCTATACCGAAAGGGAAAAACGTATAATAGCAGGTATCCGTTATGAAATGATTGAAAAAGAATTTTCATACAGCAATGACCTTGTACTTGCAGAAAACGTTGATTCAAAAACTATCACGGATATAAAAGAACTCGGAAATTTCTACAAAGGCGTTGAAGCGGTTGAAGTTTCTGAAAGACGCATAGAAAGGGGCGACATTCTGCCACATGAAATAGGCACTGTAGGGCCTATATATGCAGAAGAATATGACGAACTAAAAACAAAAGGCTATGCCCTTAATGATACACTCGGAAAAAGCGGTATTGAAAGTGCAATGGAAACTGAACTGAGAGGTCAAAACGGTCTTGAAGAAATATCTGTTTCTGACGGTGCTGTAACAGGCGTAAATACAATAAGTGAAACTAATTCGGGCAGTACAGTCAAACTTACGGTAGATGGTGCATATCAGCTTAAACTACAGGGAATACTCGATAATTTTCTGAATGATTATCTGAAAAAAAACTGGTATGGAAAAGCAAACAAAGGTGCAATTGTAGTACTTGACGCAAAAACAGGTGCAGTAAAAGGTATGGCTACTGCTCCGACGTATAATCTCAAGGACTACGCAGTTAATTATGAAGAACTTATGAACGATGAAGATGCACCTCTTCTCAATCGCTGTACCTACGGTCTTTACCGACCCGGTTCGACATTTAAAACAGTTACAGCTACAGCTGGTCTGAATGAGGGAATAATAACACCATATACAACTTTTTACTGCGGACATTACTATAATTTCCACGGTTCAACATTCTCATGTACAGGTACTCACGGAAATATTTCTGTACGTCCTGCAATACAGGTGTCATGCAACTGCTTTTTCTATGAACTTTCAAGCCGTCTCGGAATAGACAACATCACAAAATATGCACAGCTTTACGGGCTCGGCTCAAGCACAGGAATTGAAACAGGCGATGCGGAAGGATACCTCTGCAACCCTGAAACATTTGCAGAACGTGGGCTTCCGTGGTACGTCGGTTTCGTAATTCAGGCGGGTATCGGAAACTATGACTGCGGTATGACCCCCCTGCAAATGGCTGTTGTTGCAAGCACTATTGCAAATGAGGGAATACGCTATAAACCATATCTTGTTGACAGTCTGTATAAATACGGCACAGATGAACTTATATATAAAACACAACCGACTGTTGCCGAAAAAATTGAACTCACCGACGAAAATCTCTATGACTATATAAGGGGCGGTATGATTGACGCTTCAAGAAATGTACCTGTATATAAATTTTCTCTCTCAAATCTCGGGTTTGACGTTGCAATAAAAACAGGTACTCCACAGACAGACCAAAACGACTTAAGCAAACAAAATTCATTTTTTATTGGATTTGCTCCGGCAGATGACCCCGAAATCGCTTTTGCAGGTGTCATTGAAGGCGGTGAATATTCAAAATATATGATTCGTGATATAATTCTTGAATATCAGAAATGTTATGGTCTTAACGGAGTTGAACCTACTGCCGTTCTTCCTGATGAAAACGGTGAAATTCCTGAAACAGGTACGGGTACAGGAACGGGCACGACTACAGGTACAGGAACAGCCACAGGCACGGCTACAGGTACTAATACCGCAACTTCCCATTCTTCTTATGAAACATCAACAGCTTCAGGAACAACAACAGCGACAACAACGACATAATTGTATATAAAAAAAATCCCCTCTTTTCAGGGGGATGAAGATGATAATTTATGTTTAAAATGGTTGTAAGTATGGAATACTAAAACAGAAATAAGTATGCCGGTTATCACACCGCTTGTATCTATCATAACATCAGTAAATTGACAGGAACGCCCCTTTACAAAATATTGATGAAATTCGTCTGAACAAGCATAGACAAACCCAAACACTAAAACCGCAAGTGAACCACGGCTTATAAGTTTTCTTGAACCGACAGACAGCGACGCAAGAAAACCAAGCAATGTATAAACAGAATAATGTGCGAGTTTTCTTATTATATGCTCCGTCTGACCAAGTAAATGTTTTCTGTCACTTGCGGACATATCTTCATAGTTATTTATAAAGGTTTTTACTATGAACTCCGTTACACTTCCGCTTCTGTTTGAAGATTCATAGGAATTTTCCATTGAAAAACAGAAAATCAAAACCATTGTAACAACAGTAAAAATTATAAATATGTTTCTTTTCATGTTTTCACTCTTTTCTTTTTTTCTATAACAATATTATACAATTTTTTACTGATTTTGTAAAGTATAAAATCTGAAAATTCTGATGATTTTTTCGTGAAAAAATCGAAAAATATCTTGTATCTTGTCGCAAGAAATGATATAATATAATAAGTGCCCTGCAAATGCAAGGTTTTTAAATATATATACTACTCTGGAGGCTGCAATGAAAAAAATTTTATCAAATGTATGGACAAAAAGATTCGTGGCTTTGATAAGTGTATTCTACACATATCTTGTCTGCCGTATCTGTTATTATTCTATTTTCTACGATATACATATAATGTCACGTGTATCGCTTTGCCTGCTGACTACAGGCGTATCAATAATTGCACTTGTTGCAATGCTATATTCAAGACATCAGATTCTTACACGTATTGCAAGTTTTGTTATACTGCCGGCAATGTTACCCGTTGTCATACTATATTTCGGTGAATGGGGACTGATAGCCCCGATAATGGTTACAGGTGCAGTTATACTGCTGTTTTCGGGTGCGGGAGAAGGTGCAAAAACGGCTTTCGGTACGCTTACAATGCTTTTGTATATATTCGGTGCTTTGGGATATTTTCTGTTTACTTCGTTTTTCGTTGCTACGGCAAAGGAAACAATTGTTGATTCGGGAGTATCCAACTCGGGAAAATACCGTTATTCAGTCGTAAATACTGAGGACAGTTCAAACGGAAGTACTACTGTTTATGTTGAACCAAATTATGCAGATGAATATTTATTTAGTCAGGAAAAGCCTCTTGTAATCTTCCAACTTAAAAACATGAAAAGAGCCGTTTATGTTGAAAGACCTGTTTGTGAAAATATTGAAGTACAATGGGATACTAAATCACGTGAGGACATAACAACTGAACTCAATAAACTTTCAGATGAAATCACATTTACACTTTCAGACAGTGAACTTGAAAGTCTCGGATACACATTTGATGAAAAACTTAATCTGTCAATGACTGATGTTCCATCTGAGGACAAGTTTGCTATAGGCAAAACTGCACATGACGTTGACCCGCTACCGCTTGACGAACTTAATGAAGAACAGCTTGCATATTTCGGAATAGGCAGAGATATGAGTAATAGATATTATGTACTAACACCTGACGCTGAACTACTTGCTGACCATGAGGACATTATAGGAAATATTTATTTCAGTGACCTGACTGCTAAAGAAATGAGTCAATTTTACGTTGAAAAAGACCGCTCTGTATATCTCAATACCCTCGATGACAGTCAGCTTGCCACACTCGGAGTATCAGAAGAAGGAGATGTTATGACATTCAACGGAAAAGTATGTTTCCGTTTCTATGTTGCTGAACTCGGTGACTATTACGACGTTGATTCAAGAAAACTTTCAATTGACCTTTTAACATGATTCACGGGACGTTCAGCGTGAACGTCCTAATAATATAAAGCATATCCTACAGCAGATGATGAATTTACAAATTCAATCTGCTGTTTTATTATATCAGGATTTTCAATCCACTCCTGTTCGCCTGTTATTCCTGCCCACTTGTCATTTTGTCCCAGCTTATACGCACCAAGACCTATTACAAGCAGAATATTTTCATTTGAAACAAGTTTTTCCCATTCCTCAAGAGTAGGCACAAAAGGACACGTTTCATTCTGAAAGCCGAAATAAATCTGCGGAACAATATAGTCACAATAACCACTTTCTGAACACCATAGCTTTACATCTGCATATTGTGTATTATAATTTGCATCTATATTTCCCTGCGGACTTATTCCAAAAAGTATATTTTTATCATGTTTTTTAATAGTGTCATAAATAGCCTTTACAAATCGTGTGCAATTTTCCATTCGCCACTGTTCAAGATTGTCACTTCCGCTGTTTTCAAAAGCTGTACGGTCAAATTCGGGTTCTGTAGTCGGGTAGAAATAGTCATCAATATGAATGCCGTCTACATTATAATTATCTAATATTTCGTCTACTCCGTCACATATAAGCTGTACTGTTTCTTCATATGCGGGATTAAGATACCAGCGGTCATTGACTATTTCAGCAAAATGGCATTCAGGATTTTCAGCCCACTGCCTTATAATAAAACTCTCCGGCATATTCTGCATCTGTTCAATAGTCTGACAACGCAGAGGATTAAGCCACGCATGAACGGAAAGTCCGAGGTCATGTGCCTCCTCCGTCATAATTTCCAATGGGTCATAATCGCCGTCAAGATACGTTCCTGACGGAAAAATGTTAGACTTGTAATAAGCATCTCCGCAGGGGTGAATGTGCAGATAGACTGTATTCACGGATTCTTTTTGTGCTTCGGAAAATTTTTCACGTACAGCCACACGAAATTCATCTTCTGTTTTTCCATACATATATTGGTCAAAATGCATATACGGAAACCACATTCCAACCTGATTTATATAATTCAGAGGAATATATTCTTTATCAGAATCAATATAAAGCTGTTCCATTTCCTGCACATATGATGTAACCGTTTCTTCTGCCTGTCCGTAATTTTCGGGGACGGCACACGATGTACAGAAAAGCATAACAACAAATATAAATATTTTTTTCATGACAGACCTCTTTCAGATATAAGCAATATCAATGAAATTAAAAATAATGGTACAAACTCACGCCCATATAAAAGTGAAATTCCTAAAAGAAAAACTGAAAATAATACTTTTATACAGTTAAGAATAATGTTTATTATAAGTTCGCAAGAACTTCCTTCAATCAAAAAGTAAAGAGCCGAACCGCCGTCAAGTTGTCTGTAGGGCAACAGATTATATAAGGCTGTCCCAAGATTAAGCAGACAGAAAGTATGTCCTGCACCGATAATATAAAAAATTATAAATACAGCAAGATTTGCAAAAGGCCCTGAAAGCATTACAAAAAGCCCTGAATTTTTTTCAGGCGTAATAATAACACCTGTACCACTGAAAACAACTGACTTTATTTTTCCGCCCGTAACGGCAATAGCAAACAGATGACCGAGTTCATGAATAATACAGACTGCATAAAAATTCATAATAACACTGTTTTCCCTGAGCAGAAAAATAAGTGCATTGAACAGCAGAAAAGAAAATTTTACACTGAATACAATATTTTTTATTTTTATCAAAGCAATTCTGCGATAAGGTCTATAGGATTTGAAAAAATTTCATTACAACTGAAAGCAAGTTCTTTCAGTTTTTTAAAAATGCATATTTCAGGATAAAAATAATTCAATCCGAAAAGTACAATTACTGTAATAATACATACAGCAGTCTGCATTGATATAACATCATCGGCTTTTCTGCGTGAGCGGTTGTCATACTTTTCAAGAAGTGCAATATCATCTGTTTCTTCTGTAATTTTTTCTGTAATCTGATTTGTTTCTGTTTCCATATTATCAGCTCCTTTTTTAATCTATATGCATGAAGTCTGACATAAAGAACAAAAAAACTGCCGTACATTTTCTGTACGACAGTTATATTTTTTACTGCATACCGCCTCTTACATAGAAGTTATTCTGAATGATAAGGGCACAGCCTCCGAGGAAATTATTTTTTCCGTCGAGTTTACTGAGAACAACTCTGTCTGCGATTTCTTCGCTTATAAGGTGAATCATTTCCCTCTTTACATAGTCAAACTGTTTTTCATTGAGTTTGAAGTTATGGAGAACAATTTTCTTTGCGAAATGACTGATTGAGAGATTATTAACAAGAATAGCATATTTTGCAATAATACTGTCAACAAGACTTTTTACAGCTTCTTCACCTCTCATAAGTGCCATAAATACATTATCCATGTTTATTCTGCTTTTGTCGCCCTCTGTAAGTTCATAAAGAACGGGAGTTCTTTCCTTTGAATAAATATCATAGAAAGCGTTAAGCATTGCAGTTCTTGAAAGTTCAGCCTTTACAGAACCATTCGGATAACCCTCATATTGCTTTCCGTCGGGAACAACAATATACTTCTCAATAGTTGAAGTATATGAAATATAGTCGCTTGAAAGTTCGTTCTTATTTACAATAGCAAGATTTATCTGATTTCCATAGCAGATAAACGCCTGATTTGTCTGATAACCATTCTGTACTCTGAAATCGTTGTTTGCAAGAGCCATAAGACCGATAGCGTTTCCGCAGTGAATATCATAGTCAAGACCGCTTTTCAGTTTGTCAATAAAGTTGCTGAAATCGAGTACGCCGTCTTTATAGAATATTTTCAGCTTTCCCCACATTGACGGCACAACGCCTACACCAAGACCGAGAATTTTATCTCTTGTAAGACAACTGTTATCAATCATTTCATTGCTTGTTTTGATTATGTAGTTGATAATATCCTTGCTTGTAGTTCTTTCGTCGATTACCATGCTTGACTTGTCGAGAATTTCGGAATTAAGATTTGTAAGACCTACACTTACTTCCTTTTCGTCAACTGTTGCACCAAGTGCAAAACGGCTGTTTACATTGATGTCGATGAGAATCTTTCTTCTTCCCTTCTGCAACTTTTCGGTATTTACAGGTGCTTCTCCGATTTCAACAAGAACACCTTCTTCAATCATCTCATTAGTAATAATAGTTACAGCTGCTCTTGTGATTTCTAATGCACTTGCTACATCAACCCTTGAAATTGGTCCCGACTCACGGATAACACGCAGAATCTGCATTCTGTTGCGTCTTTTCAAATCGAGTTTGCTAATTCCTCTTTTTTCCATAATGATAAACTCCATTCCTTTCATTAAAATAATTATGAATACAGCGACGATTTATAATAAATTTTGCTGTGAGATATATCAATTATAACACATATTGACTAAATTTCAAACATTTTTGAGAAAAAAATATGAAAATCAGCGTTTTTTACAAACTCAATGCAGTAAATTTGTTAAAATTTCCGTAAATTTTACAATCAGCGGTAATGATAATACGGAGAGTATAGTTCCCGCAGTAAAAATTTCGGAGGCATAAACAGAATTTTTATTGTATTTTATACAGAAAAGAGTACACATTGCAGCCGGCGGAGATGATGCCGCAACTACTATTGTCATTTTGACTTTTTCATCAATACTTAATGCAGACATGACAAAAGCTAATACAGCAGGTATAATTATTAACTTGATAAGACATATAAAATAAAGCCGTGGATTTTTGATAAGTTGAGGAACATTTGTTGCAGATATTGTAACACCTGAAACAATCATTGCCATAGGTGTATTTATATCTTTTATAAAATTCAATGCCTGTGTAGGAACGGCAGGCAGTTTTATTTTCAGGAAAAATGTAAGTATTCCGAGAACGATAGCTATCATTGTCGGTGAATAGAAAACTTTGACAACTTCTTTCATATTTTTTTCACCGGAAATAATTATAACGCCATGAGTCCATACTACGAGATTGAAAACAGTAATAAATGCCGTCAGGTAAAAAACGCCCTCATCGCCGAAAAGTGCAGACATAAGGGGAATACCCATAAATGCACAGTTTGAGTAAATTGAAGAAAAACGTTCTACTTCCGTATGTCTGCCGTCTTTTTTCCTTACAAAAATATAAGCCACAGCAAGTATAATTGCAAACGCCAGCAAAGACAATATAAAAGTAAACAAAAGATTTTTCACAAGCCGTGCCTCATATTTTTTCTGATACGACATGAAAATAACTACAGGGTTCACCACCTGAAGCACAAATTTTGAAAGTTCCTTGTTTGTTTCACTGCTTATTATTTTCAGCTTTGCACATAGTACACCAACCGCTATCAGAATAAGCATTATAATTGTTTGATTTAAAATAGTTTCAGCCAATATAAACTCCTCCTATTTTCATTAAGTCGTAAGCAATGATACCCCCACTTCTATAAGTGGTGGATAGTTGACTATAAACTAATTTTAACATAATTTTCATATTACGTCAAGAAGTATTCAAAACTGCCTATTGATTTTCATAAAAAAAAGTTGTATAATTATCTTAAACCCGTAAAAAAGGAGTTGCCATTTTTGATTAAAGACAAAAAATCAGCAAAGATATTAAATCTTCTTGAAAATGCAGGATATGAAGCGTATCTTGTCGGCGGTTGTGTGAGAGATTCAATAATGGGGCGTAATTTCCATGATACCGACATCACAACAAATGCACTTCCGGAAGAAATCATAAATATTTTTCATGAATACAAGACTATTCCGACAGGCGTAAAACATGGTACGGTAACAATTATTGACGATGGAATACCATATGAAATAACTACATACCGCATTGACGGAAAATACACCGATTCACGCCGTCCCGACAGCGTAAACTTCACAAAAAGTCTGCGTGAAGATTTGGCACGCCGTGACTTTACAATAAATGCCATTGCTATGGACTCAGAGGGAAATATATGTGACTATTTCGGCGGAACGGACGATATTGAAAAGCATATAATAAAATGTGTGGGCAGTCCCGAAAAACGTTTTGAAGAGGATGCTCTCCGCATTATGAGGGCAATCAGATTTTCGGCACAACTCGGTTTTGAAATCGAACACGAAACGGCTGAAGCAGTCCACAAGATGAAAAACCGCCTTAATAATATCTCAAAGGAAAGAATAAGGGAAGAACTTGACAAGCTGATTTGCGGAAAAAACTGTATTGATGTACTTATGAAATACAGCGACGTTATAGCTGTAATAATTCCTGAATTTGAAAAGTGTATAGGATTTGAACAGCATTCACCATATCATAAATATACAGTATGGGAACATATAGTCCGTGCGGTAAACCTTGCTCCGCCCGATAATGTCAGAATGCGACGTGCGTTATTTTTTCATGATATAGCTAAACCCGTATGTGCTGTATTTGATGAAAACGGCAGGGGTCATTTTAAAAAACACGCTAAGGCGGGTGCAGAAATGACACAAAATATAATGAAACGTCTGCGTTATGACAATGAGTCAATATCTTATGCAGTTACACTTATAAAATACCATAGCTATAAACTGAAAAATAAAATTGATGTAAAGAAAACTATGTCCGATATTGGCGACAGACTTTTTTTTGAACTTATGGAAATGAAAAAGTGTGACAATTCCGCTAAGAATGATTTTGTACTTGATGAAAATATTCAGATTGACGGACTTATTGAAACGGGCTACAGAATTATTGAAAAAGGTGAATGCCGGAATCTTCATATGCTTGAAATCAACGGCAATGACCTTATAAAAACAGGTTTAAAGGGTGCGGAAATAGGTGTTGCCCTGAATCAAATGCTTAATCTTGTCATTGAGGAAAAACTCCCTAATGAACATAATATACTGCTAAATTATATAAAACAGAGGTGTATAAAATGATTGGTCATATTCATTCAACGGAAAGTTTCGGAACGGTTGACGGTCCCGGAGTAAGATTTGTTGTATTTTTTCAGGGTTGCCCGCTCCGCTGTCAATACTGCCATAACCCCGACACATGGGAATTTGGAAAGGGTCAGGAAATGACCGCAGAAGAACTTATGAAAGAATACGATTCATACAAGGAATTTTTTAAGTCGGGCGGTATTACCGCTACAGGCGGTGAACCGCTTGCACAACCGGAATTTCTTGCAGAATTATTCTCTCTTGCAAAATCAAAGGGCATTCATACTTGCCTTGACACGTCAGCAGGTGTTTACAATCCGTCTGAACATTCAAAAATTGATGAAGTACTGAAATATACAGACCTTGTTATGCTTGACATAAAACACATAGACTCCGAAGAACACAAAAAACTTACAGGTATTGACAATAAACGTGTTCTTGCTTTTGCGGAGCATCTCCGTGAACTGAATATTCCCGTATGGATAAGACACGTAGTAGTACCAAATATAACAGACAATGATGACGAACTTTTCCGTCTGGGAGAATATCTCTCTACCCTTACTAACCTTAAAGCACTCGATGTTCTGCCATATCATGATATGGCTAAATCAAAATATGCCGAACTCGGTATTGAATATCCTCTTGGCGATACTCCTGCTTTGACGAAAGAAAAAGCTGTCCACGCAAGAAAAGTAATTATTGAGGGAATAAAAGCAGGTTTGAAAGGTGAAAAACACGCACATATTGAATGATTTGATTTTCTGTGTATAATTTCCGCTAATCCGTCAAAAATAAAAGCGGAGGTGTTATACGTGAAAAAAAATGTATTAACAGAAAACAAAATCAAGGGTTCAAAAGGATTTTATGCTGCTCTCGGAATAAGTGCGGTAATGATTGGTGCGGCTTGTCTTTTTGCCTATAATCAGGGGGAACAACTTACAGACGGACAACTTTCCGCCGGAATAAGCACTCCTGTTCCGGAAACTCCGGTTGACAAAAAATACAATAATATTCCTAAGTCAACTACTACGGCATACGTTGTCGCCATGACACCGACAACGACAACCGCCGCCGTACAAGTGCAGGCAGAAACAATACCCGTTGAGGAAGTTATAATTGAAACGCCTGAAGAAGAATTTCAGGAAGTCGTTGCCGATATTGAACCGGCAGAAGAAGTTGAAGCTCCGGCAGATACAGATGTTCTTGAAACAGGTGCCGAAAAACTTGACAATGTAAAACCACCTATTGCCGATATTACAAATATTATAACTCCTTTCAGCGGAACAGAACTTGTAAAAAATGAAACAACAGGCTCATGGCAGACACATAACGGCACAGATTTCGCTGCGGAAGTCGGTACGGAAGTTTATGCTGTTTCAAATGGTCAAGTAGCATCAGTAAAAAAAGATGCACTATGGGGCGTTACAGTCGTTATTGACCACCATAACGGTTTTATAACAAAATACTGCAATCTTGCGGACGACCTTTCTATTCAAGAGGGCGATACTCTTGTAAGCGGTGACATGATAGGCGTTATAGGACAAACTGCCGATATTGAAAGTGCCCTTGCTCCTCATCTTCATTTTGAAATAACTCATAACGGTGCGTTCATTGACCCGTTAAATACGTTAAAACAATAATATAATTTCAGAAAACGGGTGTAAATAATTATACACCCGTAATTATTTTTACTTGACATAAATTTCCATTTGTGATACAATACAAATGAATTACTTTTTTCCGGAGGTTCACTTCATGCGTTTTTGCGGATATTGCGGAAAAGAACTTTCTGAAGGCACTCACTGCGACTGTCGGGAAAGCATCATTGCCGCCGAAAATCAAAAAAATCGTTTGGCTGCAAGAGAAATAAAGGCTGCTGCCTCTGCAAACAAACGTCAGCTTATTATCGGAGCTGTATGTATAATTATAATGATAACAGCCTTTATACGCATAATCATATTTCTTTTCAGCGGAGGTGCGGACGAATCTGTTGTAAGAAGTACACGCCCCGATTATGAAAAACCTATAGAAAACTTTGTCACTGCATACAACAGAAACAATTCTGAAAGAATGATGAAAATTATGCTACCGAGTGACTACATAGACGAAATACGCCGTGATGTCGGAAGTTCAGACGAATGGAATGAATATATAACAGAACTTAATGAAAATATAGAAAAGGAAAAGGAACACCTTGAAATTGTCTATGGCAGAAATGTAACTCTCTCCGCAAGAATTATCGACAAAAAAGAACTTAAAAAATCTGAAATAACAGAAATTACTGAACTATATGAAGATACATTCAATACAAAAGGTCTGAAATCTGGATACAAAATAAAAGTTGAATTTCAGACAGAAGGACGTGAAGATTATGACATTGACAAACATTGGATTTATGTTGTTGAAATAAAAGGCGACGGCTGGCTTCTCTGTCCTAAAGGTGACGGCTATAATCCCGGCAGTTATATCGGACTTGAATTTGATGAGCCTGATTCTGACAAAGATTCAGACGAAAAAATAAACAAATAAATTTTTTATATATCACTTGAAATATGCATTATTGTATGATATAATAAATTGTAAGTGTGCCTGACGGCACCAATATTATTATGAAAAGAGGAAAATAAATGCCTGCTAATATTGTTGTAGGAACTCAGTGGGGCGACGAGGGAAAAGGTAAAGTAATTGACATTCTCGCTTCCCGTGCTGATGTAGTTGTACGTTCACAAGGCGGTAATAATGCCGGTCATACTGTAGTAAACAACGGTGAAGTATATAAACTTCATCTTATACCATCGGGTATTCTCTATCCAAATACTCTCTGCCTTATAGGTGCAGGTGTCGTTCTTGACCCAAAGGACTTTATAGGAGAACTCGACAGTCTTGCAGAAAGAGGAATAAAAACAGACGGTCATCTTAAAGTTGACCCGAGAGCACATATTGTTATGCCGTGGCATATCGCTCTTGACGGTCTTTCAGAGGCTTTCAGAGGCGGTAAAGACATAGGCACAACAAAAAGAGGTATTGGCCCTACTTATATGGATAAGTACGAAAGATGCGGTATCAGAATGTTTGACCTTGTTCACCCTGAACTCCTTGCTGAAAAAATTCAGGCTACAGGCAAACTTAAAAACAAAATTATTACTGAAGTCTATGGCGGTGAAGCATTTGACCTTGATGCTGTTACCGCTGAATATACAGAATACGGAAAAAGACTTGTAAACTATATGGACGATGTTTCCGTTCTTACATTTGAAGCCTCAAAGTCCGGAAAAAATATTATGTTTGAGGGTGCTCAAGCCACTCTCCTTGATATTGATTTCGGTACATATCCTTATGTTACTTCATCTCACCCACTTTCCGCAGGCGTATGTGTAGGCACAGGCATAGGGCCAAAGGAAATTACTAATATTATAGGTGTTGCAAAGGCTTATACAACACGTGTCGGAAAAGGTCCTTTCCCGACTGAACTCGATGACGAAACAGGCGACCGTATAAGAAATGTCGGCGGTGAATTTGGTACTACTACAGGAAGACCAAGAAGAACAGGCTGGTTTGATGCTGTTATAGTACGCCATTCAGTAAGAGTAAATGGTCTTGACAGTCTTGCAATAAATAAACTGGATACACTTGCAGGTCTTGAAACACTTAAAATATGCGTTGCATATAAAAAACCCGACGGCACTGTTACAGAACATTTTCCGCCTGCTCTTGAAGAACTTGACGGCTGTACACCTATCTATGAGGAATTTGAAGGCTTTACAGAAGATATTTCAAAATGCACAAGCTTTGACGAACTCCCTGAAAACTGCAAAAAATATATTGCACGTCTTGAAGAACTTGTCGGTTGTCATGTAAGCATGGTAGGAGTAGGACCCGACAGAACACAGGTTATAGAAAGATAAACAGTTAAAAAAATAAAGTAAAAGAGGTGATTCAATGCCCGACGAAAATAATTATGGCGGTGTGCCTGTTCTTGATGATATAGATTATGTGCCGACCGATAAAAAAGGCAATCCGCAAGGCGTTTCCGCTCCTGTTCTTGATGATATAGAATACACGGAATCCGCAAGACGTGGAGCACCGAAAGGCGTATCCGCCCCTGTGCTTGATAGTATGGATACATATAATCCCGTTTATGAACAGAGGAAAGGAGCACCGACGGGCGTTTCTGCTCCTGTTCTTGACGATATGGGCAGTTATGATATGTCATATACACAGACAAACAAAGAAACGGAAAACGTTTCTGACAAGCTTATTCTCAGTGATGAAGATATAATTTCCGGACTGTCACCTGAACAAAAAACAGTATTCGACACTTTACCTCCGGAAAAACAAAAACAAATTATCAATATGAGAAGAGAACAACTCGGTGCAGAAGCTCCGGAAGAAGAAGTTAAAGCACCTGTTCTTGATGAGGAAAATTATGTTCCGCCACCGACAAAAGAAGAACCGCCGAAACCTGCTGAACCCGTTTCCGCTCCTGTTCTTGACGAAGAACCTGAACCACCAAAATATGTCCCGAAATTCGTTGATGAAGACCTTGAAAGGGCAAAACGTGAAGGTGCTAAAAAAGCTGTAGAATCACAGCTTACTTCAAATCAGAAAGATTCAAAAGAAAGTCTGCGTATGATGCTTGAACTTAAAGAACAGCGTAATGCAGAACTTGCTCAAAAGGGATTTAAAATTACTATCATATTAGCCATTACGGGAGTAGTTGCGGCAGTTGTATTTTATCTGCTGTATGCCGGAAAACTCGGACTGAGTTATAAATCATCCCTTAGCGGTATAGGAAACATAATAAAAGAATCAGCATTATATATATCGGTAATAACATCTGTTGCTTCATTACTCATGATTACAGGGGCAGGGGCTTTCAAATCACTTGCTTCATTCGTTTTTCTTGTTTTCGGAATAATACAGGTTTTCCCCGGTGCTGCTATGATACCGCAACATAACGGAAGTCTTGGACTTGCGGGAATGCTGTACGCTGTGTCAATTGGTTTAACTATTGCTGTATTTGTTGTTCTTTCCGCAAGTGAGGCTGTAGGACTTTATTTCAAAAAGAAAAAATAATTATAATAATTACAAATAGTAATTAAGGCGTATGTAATGCACATACGCCCGCTTTTTTCTATTTTTCAGAAAAAATTTCAATTCCGTTTCCATCACTTACTGCCGTAATCGTGCCATTGAAACAAGTAGCATAATATTTGACATTGAACTTTTCAAGAAGATTTTTTGTATAGCCGGAAAACTCCTTTTCTGACGTACAAGCGACTGCATACTTTGGTTTTACATTATTCAGAAACTCTTCAAAATTTTCAACTTTTCTTGCATGATAGGGAATTTTCAGCAATGTACAATTACCTATATCCATTATTTCAGAAAGTCGCTGTTCCATAGCATCACCTGTAAACAGAAAAGTTGTGTCATGATAGACAGCTTTTGTCACAAGGGAAAAATCGTTGTCATTGTCATATGTTCCTTTAGGTGCATAAACCGTATATTGAACATCATCAAGTGTAAATGAAATATTTTCCGTCATGCGGACAGGCGTAATTTTCTTTGAGTTAAGAGCTTTTATATATTTATCCATTTCTTCGCTTGATTCCTCATAATCAGGAGCAAGAACCTTTTTGACTTCAATATTGTTTATTACTTTAGCCGCACCGCCGACATGGTCTTTGTCATAGTGGGTAATTATCAGACAGTCAACAGACTCAATGCCTTTTTCTTTGAGAAGTTCAAGAATTTTCTTTCCGTCGCCTTTTTCTCCGCAGTCAATAATTACAGTGCTGTTTTCCGTATACATAACCATACAGTCCGCTTTTCCCACATCGAGAAATTCAATTGTAAAATCAGAATATTTTACTTTTTTTTCACAAGCAGTTGAAGAAATCGCTACCAAAACAGACATAATGAAAGATATAAATTTTTTCATAAAAATTCTCCTTTTTTTATTATTACTATTATTATATATCTGCTTTATTGAAAAAAACTTAAAAATCTTGAATATGCATATGTAATAAATGTATAAAAATGACGGAATTTTTTATGATTTTTTGATATTATTGATAAAAATTTCCATATTCTCTTGACATATTTAATATAATGTATTATAATAATATAATGTATCAATATGTGATATTGTCCTTGTAATCATGTTATTATATCACACTAAAACAAACTTGTCAATAGTTTCAGCGGATTTTTTCGCTGTTTCCTTTGACACCATATGACAAAAAAGACCTGTCCGTTTCGTGAGTGAAAAAAGAAAAATGCGGACAGGTCTGAATATCCAAAAATAAGGAGGTTCCGCCTATGGTGAAAGTTACACCTAAGCAGCTTGGAAAGAATGTCAGAATGAGTTTCGGTAAAATTACCGAACCGCTTGAAATGCCGAATCTTATTGAGGTACAAAAAAACTCATATAAATGGTTCAGAGAAGAGGGGCTTCGTGAAGTTTTCCGTGATATGACCGCCATTACAGACTATAACGGAAACCTTGTACTTAATTTCAAGGATTACCGCTTTGACGATACTCCCAAGTATACTCTCGCAGAATGCAAGTCAAGAGGTGCTACTTATCAGGTAGCTATGAGAGCAACCGCTACACTCTGCAACAAGGAAACCGGTGCTGTGAGCGAAAGTGAAATCTATATGGGCGATTTCCCGCTTATGACAGACAGCGGAACCTTTGTTATAAATGGTGCAGAGCGTGTTATTGTTTCTCAGCTTGTTCGTTCTCCGGGTGTATATTACGCATTTGAAAAAGACAAGACCGGCAAAGACCTTTTCAGTACTACAGTTATCCCTAACAGAGGTGCATGGCTTGAATATGAAATGGACTCAAATGACATTGTTTATGTTCGTATCGACAAAAACAGAAAAATCCCTATAACTACTTTTATAAGGGCTTTGGGCGTTGGTTCTGACGATGAAATTTTCGAGATGTTTGGTGATGATGACCGCCTTAAACAGACTATTCTCCAGAAAGATGGCACTAAAAATAATTCTGACGCTCTTATAGATGTATATAAGAAACTCCGTCCGGGTGAACCGCCAACTGTTGAAAGTGCTGTAACTCATCTGAATAACCTTTTCTTTGATGCAAAAAGATATGACCTTTGCCGTTTCGGAAGATACAAGTACAATAAGAAACTCGGCATTGCCTCACGTCTTGCAGGGCATATTCTTGCTGAACCCGTTGTCAATCCGCTTACGGGCGAAATTATGGCAGATGCAGGTGAAACAGTTTCATATGATAAAGCTTGTGAAATTGAACAGGCAGGTGTTTATCACGCTTTCGTAAACGTTGAAGCAAAGGAATATTTCACAAATGAAAGACATGAAACGTCTGTCCGTATAGTTGAAAAAACAGCCAAAATCATAGGCAACGGCATGGTTGACATTAAGGGATATATAAATTTCGATGCTGAAAAATACGGCATAAATGAAAAAGTTTCATTCAAGGTTCTCCGTGAAATCCTTGAAAACTCCGCAGATGATGATGAAATTGAAGAAAATATAAAGAAACGTGCTGACGAACTTGTTCCGAAACATATTATTCTTGATGATATTTTCGCAACTATAAGCTATTTTCTCAATCTCTGTGAGGGTGTCGGCACTGTTGACGATATAGACCACCTCGGAAACAGACGTATCCGTTCAGTAGGTGAACTTCTTCAGAATCAGTTCAGAATCGGATATGCAAGAATGGAACGCAGTATCCGTGAAAGAATGAATATTCAAACACAGGATATTAACACTCTTACTCCGCAGACACTTATAAATATAAGACCTATTTCATCAGCTATGAAAGAATTTTTCTGTTCTTCACCGCTTTCGCAATTCATGGATCAGAATAACCCTCTTGCTGAACTTACACATAAAAGACGTTTGTCAGCACTTGGCCCCGGTGGTCTTTCACGTGACAGAGCCGGATTTGAAGTACGTGATGTTCACTATAGTCACTACGGAAGAATGTGTCCTATTGAAACGCCTGAAGGCCCTAATATCGGTCTTATTTCATATCTTGCAACTTTCGCAAGAATAAATGAATACGGATTTATTGAAGCCCCTTATAGACGTGTTGACAAGGCAACAGGCATTGTAACAAATGATGTTATTTACATGACGGCAGATGTTGAAGATAACTACGTTGTCGCTCAGGCTAACGAACCACTTACAGAAGACGGAAAATTCAAAAGACCCCGTGTAAATGCACGTTACCGTGACCAGATTCTTGAATGTGAACGTGAAAAAGTTGACTTCATGGACGTTTCGCCTAAAATGGTTGTTTCCGTCGCTACTTCAATGATTCCGTTTCTTGAAAACGACGACGCAAACCGTGCTTTGATGGGTTCAAATATGCAGAGGCAGGCTGTTCCGCTTCTCAAGACTGAAAGACCGTTTGTCGGTACAGGTATGGAATACAAGGCTGCTGTTGACTCGGGTGTTTGTATCGTTTCTGAATATGACGGAACAATTTCATATGTTGATGCTGATGAAATACATCTTATTGACAGCACAGGAATTGAACACAAGTACGAACTTATAAAATTCAAGCGTTCAAATCAGGGTACTTGTGTAAATCAACGTCCTATTGTCAATGTCGGTGATGCTGTTGAAAAAGGTCAGGTTCTCGCTGATGGCCCTGCTACTGCCGATGGTGAAATTTCACTTGGTAAAAATGCTCTTATCGGCTTTATGACGTGGGAAGGCTATAATTATGAAGATGCCGTTCTCCTGAATGAAAGACTTGTGCGTGAAGATGTTTTCACTTCCGTTCATATCGAAGAATATGAAATTGAATGCCGTGATACAAAACTCGGCCCTGAAGAAATTACAAGAGATATACCGAATGTCGGCGACGATGCTCTCGCAAATCTTGACGAAAACGGCATTATCCGTATCGGCTCTGAAGTAAATTCAGGCGATATTCTCGTCGGAAAAGTTACACCAAAGGGCGAAACCGAACTTACTGCGGAAGAAAGACTGCTCCGTGCTATTTTCGGCGAAAAGGCTCGTGAAGTAAGAGATAATTCACTTAAAGTTCCGCACGGTGCGTCAGGTGTTATTGTTGATGTAAAAGTATTCACAAGGGATAACTGTGATGAACTCAGTGCAGGCGTAAATATGCGTGTAATCTGCTATATTGCTCAGAAAAGAAAAATTACTGTCGGCGATAAAATGGCTGGCAGACATGGTAATAAGGGCGTTGTTTCACGTATTCTTCCGGAAGAAGATATGCCCTTCCTCCCCGACGGAACCCCGCTCGACATTGTTCTTAATCCTCTCGGCGTACCGTCACGTATGAATATAGGTCAGGTTCTTGAAGTTCATCTCGGTATGGCTTGTAAGGCTCTCGGCTGGCACATTATGACACCTGTTTTTGATGGTGCACATGAGGACGATATACGTGCTTGTTTCAGAGAGGCTAACGAAAAGAACAGTGCACACCGTGACGATGAATTTGAACTTAAAACAATGGATAAAGTCATAAATCCTAATGCACTTGAAATGAATGAAGACGGAAAATTCACTTTGTATGACGGACGTACAGGCGAAAAATTTGATAACCGTGTAACTGTTGGTTATATGTATTATCTTAAACTTCATCATCTCGTTGATGATAAAATTCACGCACGTTCAGTAGGCCCTTATGCTCTCGTAACACAACAGCCACTCGGCGGTAAAGCTCAATTCGGCGGACAGCGTTTCGGAGAAATGGAAGTATGGGCATTAGAGGCTTATGGTGCAGCATACACACTCCAGGAAATCCTTACAGTAAAATCAGATGATACTATCGGACGTGTAAACACTTATGAAGCTATTGTTAAGGGTCAGAATGTTCCTAAACCGGGTATTCCCGAATCATTCAAAGTTCTTATCAAAGAAATGCAGTCACTTTGTCTTGACGTAAAAGTTCTTGACATAAATCAGGAGGAAATTGACCTGAAACAAAACTTTGACGATGACCCCATGCCGTCACGTGATTCGTTCTCAGACGAAAAAACAAACGATGACACAAATTATTCTGATGATGATATCAGAGATGAAGGCTTCACTTTTGATGATGACGACGATGACGACGATGAAGAAGATTCCGTTGAATATGCTGATGATGAATTTTCATTCGATGATGACGATGAACTTTCTATTGATGATGACGACGATGACAAAAACGACCTTTTTGACAGCCTTGATATTGACGACCCCTCCAACGAGGACTAAATCTATTTTGTATTTTTGAATGCCGAATCCGGAACTGTCTGAATTTTTTCGGCAGTTCTGTATTCCGGATTACACATTCCGCATTTATTTTGCAGGAGGTAGCAGTTTGGAATTTAATACTTTTGAATCAATAAAAATTGGTCTTGCTTCACCGGAACAAATAAGAAGCTGGTCTTATGGCGTTGTTGAAAGACCCGAAACCATAAACTACAGAACGCAGAAACCTGAACGTGACGGTCTTTTCTGTGAAAGAATCTTCGGACCTACCAAAGACTGGGAATGTCATTGCGGTAAGTTCAAGAAAATCCGCTTTAAAGGCAAAATATGCGACAGATGCGGTGTTGAAGTGACAAGAGCAAGAGTCCGCCGTGAAAGAATGGGACACATTGAACTTGCCGCTCCCGTTTCTCATATATGGTACTTTAAGGGTACTCCGTCAAGAATCGGACAGGTACTTGAAATTTCACAGAAACGTCTTGAAGAAGTTCTTTACTTCACAAAATATATAGTTACCGAACCCGGAAATACCGACCTTGTCAAAAAACAGATGCTTTCTGAAAAAGAATATCTGACAGCACTCGAAAAGTATGGTGATGATTTCAAGGCGGAAATGGGAGCAGAGGCTATAAAAAAACTCCTCAACGAATACGATCCCGCAAGATATGACACCCATAAAAAACGTCTTATTGATATGGGAAAAATTTATCTTGGCGACAGAAAAATAACCTGTTTCAACAAGCCTACTGAATGTATGTGTGAGGAGTGCCAGAAATTCGCTATATTACCCGACATTGAATGGAGAAATAACCTTGAAATAGTCGCTGATGACCTAAAGGCTGAACTCGTCGGTCTTCCGTCAGGTCAGAAAAAAGTTAAACTCCTCAAAAGATTACAGATTATTGAAGCATTCCGTCTTTCGGGAAATAAGCCTGAATGGATGATACTTGACGTTGTTCCGGTAATTCCTCCGGATATCCGCCCGATGATTATGCTTGACGGCGGACGTTATGCAACATCAGACCTCAACGACCTTTACAGACGTGTTATAAACAGAAATAACCGCCTTAAAAGAATGCTTGAACTTGATGCACCTGATATTATTGTAAGAAATGAAAAAAGAATGTTGCAGGAGGCTGTTGACGCTCTCATAGATAATGGCAGACACGGCAGACCCGTTACAGGTCCTAATAACCGTGCATTAAAATCACTTTCAGATATGCTTAAAGGTAAACAGGGTCGTTTCCGTCAGAATCTTCTCGGTAAACGTGTTGACTATTCGGGACGTTCTGTTATTGTTGTAGGCCCTGAACTTAAAATGTATCAGTGCGGTCTTCCGAAAGAAATGGCTCTTGAACTTTTCAAGCCGTTTGTTCTTAAAAGACTTGTTGACAAAAAAGCTATTGCAAATATCAAAAGTGCAAGAAAATTGATTGACCGTGCAGACAATAAAGTGTGGGACGCTCTTGAAGATGTTATCAAAGACCACCCCGTTATGCTTAACCGTGCCCCCACGCTTCACCGCCTCGGTATTCAGGCATTTGAACCGATTCTTGTTGAAGGACGTGCAATAAAACTTCACCCGCTTGTATGCTCTGCTTTCAATGCTGACTTCGACGGCGACCAAATGGCTGTACATCTTCCGCTTTCGGCTGAAGCTCAGGCAGAAGCACGTTTCCTTATGCTCGCCGCAAATAACCTTCTTAAACCCTCCGACGGCAAACCTGTTGCTGTTCCGTCGCAGGATATGGTACTCGGTTCATATTATCTTACTATGGATAAACCCGGCGAACCCGGTGAGGGTAAAGTGTTCCGTGATGTTAATGAAGCACTTATGGCATATCATGAACATGATGTATCACTTCATGCCAATATCAAAGTTAAAATTACAAAGGATATAGGCGATAAAAAAGTTTCCAAAATTATTAACGCAACTGTCGGCAGACTTATTTTCAACGAAAATATTCCGCAGAATCTCGGATATGTTGACAGAACAAATTCCGACAAACAGTTTGACCTTGAAATTTCATTCCTCGTAGGTAAAAAACAACTCTCGGATATTATTGAACGCTGTATAAAAATACATGGAACAACTACAACTTCCGAAGTTCTTGACAGAATAAAAGCTCTCGGATATAAATATTCAACACGTGCCGCTCTTACGGTTGCTGTATGTGATGCATCAATTCCGCCCGAAAAGAAAGAAATTCTTGCAAAGGCAGATGAAGAAGTTGAACAGATTACAAATGAATATGAGTATGGTTATATTTCTTCTCAGGAAAAAACAAAGAAAATTATTTCACTCTGGACAAATACCACAGATGAAGTTACAAAGAAACTCAAGGAAAATTTTGACAGATATAACCCCATATGGATGATGGCTGACTCGGGTGCAAGAGGTTCAATTTCACAGATTCGTCAGCTTGCCGGAATGCGTGGACTTATTGCAAATACTTCCGGTACAGTTATTGAAATACCTATTCGTGCAAACTACCGTGAGGGTCTTAACATTCTTGAATACTTCATCGCATCAAGAGGTGCAAGAAAAGGTCTTGCCGATACTGCTCTTCGTACAGCCGACTCGGGTTATCTTACACGCCGTCTTGTTGACGTTTCACAAGATGTTATTATACGTGAAGAGGATTGCGGCACTACTGAAGGCATTGAAGTATATGAAATCAGAAACGGAAATGAAGTAGTTGAACCGTTTGCTGAACGTCTTGTAGGTAGATACCTTTCAGAAGATTTAAGAGATACAACAGGTGAACTTATTGTTTCAAGAAATAAACTCATCACAGACAACGACGCAAAGAAAATAATTGATTCAGGCGTTGAAAAAATAAAAATCCGTTCTGTTCTCCAATGCAAGGCAAGAACGGGCGTATGTGCAAAGTGTTATGGTGCTAACCTTGCGAACAATAATATAGTTTCAGTTGGTGAAGCAGTAGGTGTTATTGCTGCCCAGTCAATCGGTGAACCGGGTACTCAGCTTACTATGAGAACATTCCACACGGGCGGTGTTGCTTCTGCTGATGCGGAAGATATTACACAAGGTCTTCCACGTGTTGAGGAACTTTTTGAAAGCAGACGTCCAAAAGGTGCAGCTATTCTCTCTAAAATCTCCGGAACTATCCACATTGAGGAAATTAAGACGACACAGAATATTATTGTTACAAACGATGAAACAGGCGAATCTGAAAATTATATGATTCCTTATAACCTTAAAATCAGAGTTCAGGAAGGCGAACAGATTGAAAAGGGTACACGTCTTACAGAAGGTAATATCTACCCTGCCGACATTCTCAATATCCTCGGCACACAAGCTGTTGAAAATTATATTATAAACGAAGTTCAGAAAGTTTATCGTTTGCAGGGCGTTGACATAAACGACAAACACATTGAGGTTATCGTAAGACAGATGCTCCGCAAGGTTAAGATTGAAGAAACAGGAAGCAGTTATCTTCTCCCCGGAACTCTCGTTGACAGCAAGGAAATTGCTACTATCAATGAGGAAATTCAGGCAAGAATTGATGCAGGCGAAATTGAACTTCAGCTTGTTCAGACAAGTCCTGTTCTTCAGGGTATCACAAAAGCATCTTCAAATTCTGACAGCTTTATGTCGGCAGCATCATTCCAGGAAACAACAAAAGCACTCACAGATGCGGCTATCAGAGGAAAAAGCGATAAACTTCTTGGTCTTAAAGAAAATGTTATTATTGGTAAACTTATTCCTGCCGGTACGGGTATGGAGTGTTACAGTAATGTAAAAGTTGTAAAAAATGAATCTTACGCTGAACACAATGCAGTACCGATTTCCCCTATAGTATAAAAAATAACCCCCGAATTATCGGGGGTTTTTGTTATTCTGTTTCCTGTTCTCCGAAAATACGGACTGCTTTCATCATAATAGCACATTCAAGACGTTTCTTTTCAAGCTGACATGACAGCTTGTGAACTGTCCTTATATCGCCTGTATACTGATAATTGTTAGCATTACAGCCACCACTGCAATAGAATTTTGCCCAGCATTTTTTACACTCAGGTTTTGTATAAATATGAGCTTTTGCAAAGTCCTGTTTCATTTCCTTATTAAAAGTTCCCTCATCAATGTTGCCCATTTTATATTCATCAATTCCGACAAACTGATGACATGGGAAAATATCTCCGTCGGGAGTAATGGCGACATAATCATTTCCACAGCCACAGCCACGAAGTCTTTTTATAGCACATGGCCCTTGATCGAGGTCAATCATGAAGTGGAAAAAGTTGAATTTTTTACCTTTCTTTTCGTTTTCAATAATCCTCTTTGCAAGTCTTTCATATTCATTGAAAACGTCGGGGAGGTCTTTTTCAGTGAGGGCGTATTCGTCCGAATCACCCACAACCGGTTCAATTGAAATCTGGTCAAATCCTGCATCATAAAGTGCAAAAACATCGTCTGCAAAGTCAAGATTATGATTTGTGAAAGTTCCTCTGACATAGTATTCTTTATCCCCTCTGCCGTCAACAAGTTTTTTGAAATCAGGCAGAATTTTATCATAACAACCTGTACCGTCAACCCGCACACGCATAAAGTCGTTGACTTCTTTTCTGCCGTCAATGGACAGAACAACATTTGACATTTCTCTGTTGATAAAGTCGATTTTGTCATCATCAAGTAAAAGTCCGTTTGTAGTGATAGTAAAGCGGAATTTTTTTCCATACTCTGTTTCACGGCTTCTTGCATACTCAACAATCTGTTTCACAACGTCAAAATTCATTAAAGGTTCACCGCCGAAAAAGTCAAGTTCAAGATTCTGACGTTCTCCGGATTTTTCAAGCAGAAAATCAATAGCATTTTTTCCCGTTTCAAATGACATTAGTTTTCTGCCCTTTCCAAAATCTCCCGTAGATGCAAAGCAATACTTACAACGCAAGTTACAGTCATGTGCAATATTAAGACACATTGCCTTTATAGGTGATTCAACAGAATACTGTGCATATTTTTCATAATCATCATCGGAAAAAAGTATCTTTTCATTGTAGAGTTCGACAATTTCCTTGTAACAGGTTTTTATATCCTCAACATCATAGACTTTTGAAAGTTTTTTAAGTGCCTTTTCGGGGCATTCCTCCTCAAAAGGCGGTTCAACGTTGTCAAGAAGGTCATATGTGAGTTCATCAACTATATGAACGCCTCCGCTGTTCACGTCAAGAACAATATTAAATCCGTTTAACTTATACTTATGTATCATTTTAAATTTTCCTTTCAAACTTTATTTTTCTTGTTTATAATATCTAACTTTTCATTAAGTTCTCTTTTAACCTTTTTGTTGTGCCTTATTATCAATACAAGAAATACAATAGGCAAAATAATATTAAAAATCAGCGAAATAATTTTAAAAATGTAATTATCACCAACTTGGTATATATCCAATAAAATTACCCCAAAAAAAGTATTAAAAAATGATTTCAAAATACCATATGAAAAATACAAAAGCACTGCTTTATGAACTGTGATATATTTTTTTTCATAATCTTTCATGGCAAATTCCCTTAACTGAACTACTTCATTATTTTGACTGCCATAGTCAAAATCGGGTGCGTTTTCGTTATAGGCAAGCCGTCGGGCAAGGTCTTCACGTGCTTTTTTGTTTCGTTTCTTTATATAAGGCATAGCTATGAAAAAGGGCAGTAAACCAAAAACAAACATACCTGATATGACAATGAATGCACTTAAATCATAAAATATTGCAATGGTAACGAGTATAATCATAATTATAAAAACAATAATAAATTCAAGAACACACAGAAGAACAGGCGAAAGATACTCTTTTTTAAAAAGTTTGTATGCGTTTTTCTTTTCATAACTCATCTGCTGATGATGAAAACTTTCAAGCATACGGAGTTTAGAACGTTCGTTTTTAAGTTGTCCTTCAAATTGCTCCATAAGAATATTAAGTTGTGACTTTGCCCCTTCACTTGCTTTCATTATTTCCTTAACATTTTTTACGACGTTTTCAAAAGCGTTTGTTTCTGACAAATCTTGTGCCTGAAATCCCCTGAAATCAATAGGCAACTGACTTACAGACATATTTTCATAACATGGAATAAGTATTTTTGATTTGTCTTTTTTCATGAGTTCAATAAACCTGCTCCATTCGTTTCTGACCCACACAGAGTCAAAATGTTCCTCAGAAGTTCCGACACAAATCATTATTTGTGCTGAATTTATAGCCGAATATATGTATGGTTCAAACTCTGTCCCGAGTTTGTCTTTAAGAGTTACAGGAGCAAAAAATACTTTTACATTCTGTTGTGTAAGTTCTGAATAGAGTTTTTCGGCAAGCAACGCATCTGCTGAACGTGTGCCGTTTTCATCTGTTTCCTTGTAACATATAAAAACGTCAAACGGCTTTTCATTTACTGCGATTGAAAGTATTCTCTGCTGAATACCGTCAATTACTTCCGCAAGCTGTATGTATATATTTCTTAAATTTGTATCCGAATATTCAAGGACTTTCCGAAATTCCGGAATATCTTGAATTTTTTCAAAAGACGTGCGGTGACAAGTCGGTACTCTGTTCTGCGTTTCGGGGTCAACAACATACTCTATGCCGTATTTGCATAGGCATAATCCCCAATATGCTTCGGCTTCTTCCGGAAAATCAGTCACAATGTCCCTGTAAACGTCACTCGCCCTGTCAAAATCGCAGGCAAAACGCAGGTCATTCGCCTTATTGAAAAGACTTATTTTTTTCTCACTGCTCAAGTCGGGAATAGTCTGTACGGAATCGCAGTATTCACATTTGCATATACGCATACCTGATTTTATATTAAGGTTAGCTCCGCACATTTTGCAATTAAATACCATAGGCATATCTCCTTGATGATTAAAAAATTGAGGCAGCATTATAACAATACTGCCTCAAAGGAAATGCAGAAAAATTTCTTATCTCTCGCACTTCTGGTTAGCAACGGTGCATGAAGTCTTGCAAGCAGACTGACATGAAGCCTGACATTTGCCACAACCGCCCTTTTTAGCTGATTCTTTAAGATTAGCTTTGTTAATTGTCTGAATGTGTTTCATTATATAAACCTCCAATATTTTTTATCACGGCTTTCACCGTGAACGATTAAGATTATTATATCATATAGTCAGCAATTTTTCAATATATTTTTTTGTGTAAAAGTATTTTTGTTAAATTTCGACAATTGCAAAGTATATAAATTGTAAAAAACTATCACTGTTCTTCGAGTTCAACGAGTTTGTCAAAATTTTCGTCTATCTGCTGTTTCAGGCGTTCAATTTCTGAACACTTTGAATTCATAAGTTCATAATTGCTGTAGACTTCTTCTTCTGATATTTCTTTTGTAAGAATATCTATTTCCGCCTGCAAGTCGTCTATCTCTTTTTCAAGGCGTTTCATTTCGTTTTTTCGGGCAGCGTCGGCACTTCTCTGCTGTTTGTTACGATATGTTTTTACAGCCTTTTCCTTGGCAAGTTCTGCCGACTTTGCAAATTTTTCCGCATCGGCAATTCTTTTCTGTTCCGCCTGTTCTTCACGGAGTACATCAAGATATTTTTCAAATCCGTAACTATGGCATCTGTATGTGCCGTCTTTAAGTTCAATAAGGCGGTCTGCAATTCTACTCAACAAATAACGGTCATGTGACACAAAAATAACTGTTCCTGTATATTCGGTAAGAGCCTCTTCTATTGCCTCTTTTGACGAAAGGTCAAGGTGATTTGTCGGTTCGTCAAGGATAAGGACGTTTCCATGTTCCTGCATCATAATCGCAAAACAGAGTTTAGCACGTTCTCCACCGCTGATAACTCCTGTTTCCTTGAAAACGTTTTCACCTGTAAGTCTCACCTGTGCAAGCAGACTACGCACTTCTAAATCAGACATTGACGGGTAACGGCTGTGAATTTCTTCCATGACGGTCATTTCATTGTTAAGATTAGTGCTTTCCTGTTCAAAGTAAGATATTTTAATATTACTGTTCCAATGTACAATACCCTTATGTGTCATTTTCTCCTGAATAATTTTCAGAAGTGTTGACTTTCCTATACCGTTATCACCGATTATTCCGACTTTTTCACCCCTACGGACTTCAAAACTGATTTCATCAACAAGAGTTTTCCGTGAATTTCCTTCTCCTACTGATATATCAATATTTTTTACTTTAAGAACGTCAAGCGGTGGTTCTATCGGATAAGTAAAATGAATTTTTGCCATTCTTGTTTCATGGACGGGCTTTTCAACACGTTCCATTTTTTCAAGCTGTTTACGCTTACTTTGTGCCATTTTAGTAGTTGAAGCACGTACAAGATTTTTTGCAACGTAATCTTCAAGTTTTGCAATTTGTTTTTTCTGTATTTCATATTCTTTTGTACGGCGTGCATCGTTTTCTTCTCTCTGCCTTACAAATGCGGAATAGTTTCCTCTGTAGCGTGTAAGAGTTCCCCTTTCTATTTCGCATATTGACGTACAAAGACGGTCAAGAAAATATCTGTCATGCGATACGATAAGAACAGCACCTTTATATGAACGTAGGTAATCTTCAAGCCACATTATCGTTTTAAAATCAAGATGATTTGTAGGTTCGTCCAGTATTAAAAGATTAGGCTCTTCAAGCAGAAGTTTTGAAATGCAAAGACGTGTTTTTTCACCTCCGCTGAACCCTGAAACAGTGCGTTGAAGTTCATTTTCCGTGAAACCCATACCATTTATAACCATTCTTATTTTAACATCTGTATTATAGCCGTCATTTGCCTCAATCCATGAAGAAAGACGCTGATATTCATCAGCAGATGAATTGTCACCGTTTTCAATTTCTGTTTCTATTTCACGCAGGCGGTCTATTGCATGGTGAACAGGTTCAAAAACGCTCTGCATTTCTTCAATTACAGTTTTTTCAGAATCAAGCCCGCCCATTTGTTCAAGATAGCCTATAGTTGTTTTTGATGCTGTTGAAATAATACCGTCCTTTTCTGTAAAACGGTCAGGCTCAACAGAACCGACAATTATTTTCAGAAGTGTAGATTTTCCACAACCGTTATTTCCGACAAGACCTATTTTATCATTTTCATCAATCGTCAGTGAAATATTATTCAGAAGTTGATTTCCGTTATAAAATTTATTTATATTATTTAAAGAAACAAGCATAAAATCTCCCTTTACAAAAAATCAATACTTATATAATAACATATTACGTGAAACTAATCAATACCCATACACAAAAAAACAGGACGGGGAAATTCCCGCCCTGCTGTATTTTCAATCAGATTCCGCATTCGTCATAATCTTTCCATTTCTCAAAATCGAGTTTTGCACTCCAACTTTTATAGAGAATGTAAAGAATTGAACATATTGCCACAAACAAGGCACAAAGTACTGCAAGACTTGTACTAAATACTTTGCGTGGATAATTTTGATTACTTTGTTTACTCATATATAAATTCCTTTTCTCATTATTTTTTCTTTGATTTTTCCCTGCCTTTTCCATTTCAATCCCTCTGTTCCTTTGAAAAAATCAGCAACACTGCTGTTATTTACCATTATACAATATATATTATTATTTGTCAAGTAGATTTGCAAAGGTTCACAAAATTTTCATTTCAACATAATTCACGTTATTTAATAATATGATTTATAAGGGTGATTTTTATGAAGAATATCAAAATATGCATGAAAGTCTGTATTCTTATTTTTACAGCGTTAATATGTCTTGTAAAGACTGATATAATTAAAGATGCAGTTTCAGACGCACTCGGCAGATGTCTTAATATTATAATACCGTCACTTTACGCCATGATGATTATTTCGCCTTTGCTGATAAAGAGCGGAATAACGGGAATTATTTCAAAATTCACCGGTAATACGGGAAAAATCCTTTTCGGCATGGAGAGAATAGTTTTTCCGATATTTATTTTCAGTATGTTTGCAGGGTATCCTGTCGGCACAAAAATGATATGTTCCGCATATGAAAACGGTCTTATAGAAAAACGGCGTGCGGAAATATTCTGCGGTCTGTGTTTCGGTGCAGGGTCTGCTTTCATTTTCGGGTGTGTTTCGGGTCAACTTTACGGAAGCATTTCAGCCGGAAATATAATTTTCATTTCATCAGTCAGTGCAAATATTATACTTGCATTTGCTGTATCTGTATTTATGCGGAAAAAATGTAATTCACAAAAAAATACAGCTGAAATAAAATTATCTGCTGATATGCTTACAGACTGTGTTATAAGCGGTGGTCGTTCAATGGCGGATATATGCTTTATGGTAATTGCCTTTGCTGTTGTTATTGAAATTATGAATTATTTCGGCATAACGTCTGCATTATCTGCACTGTTTTCAGAAATAACAGAACTTTCCGGCAAAGAATCAGAACAACTTGTCAGATCAATAATGGACGTAACTGCCGTAAATGGTTTTACATACGGAAATTACAAACTCCTGCCGTATCTGAGTTCACTCGTATCTTTCGGCGGAATATGTGTTATTTTTCAGATTTCAGCTGTAGTTTCGGGAAAACTTTCTGTAAAACCGCTTATTATTATGAGAATTGCATCATCTGTAATAAGTTTTTTCATATGCAAAATTATAACTCCGTTCATGCTTTCGGACGAAACTGTTCTTACATCTTCTCTGAACGTCCGTACATATCAGGCACATTCCCCCGTACCGTCAGTAATGCTTATTATTATGACTTTCATGCTTTTCTGCGAATACGAAAAAATGAAGAAACAGGAGTGATTTTATGTTTAAAAAAGTTACTGATAAAGCTCTTGAGGCTTTCTACCTCACCCCCCTTATACATATGGACGGCAACAAGGAAATGCTTATAGAAAACTGTCGGAGAATAGAAGAATATAGCGAAGTTTTCATGCGTCTGATTTCAGGAAAACTATGTATAAATATATGGGGAAACGGTCTTAGGGCGTATGATTTCAATAAAAGCGGTCTGCTTATAAGCGGTCAGATTTCGCAGATAGAATTTACAGAAAGGAACGGCAGGAAAAATGAAAAATCAGATAAAGGGCTGTGTGAAAATTAGTGCAAAAGGAAGAAATCTGTATAAATTCATAAATGCACTTCATGACAGCGAAACAGACTGTTTTGCACAATATTGTAAAAATGATGTTTTCTATGCTGAAATTTATCGCCGTGACCTTAAAAAAATAATGCCGTTAGCTGAAAAACTCGGCATTGAAATTACAAGTTTTGAATATGATACAATTTCATCAGGTGCTATTCGTCACCGACGGCGTTTCGGAATAATAGCCGGACTTTTTCTTGTGATTATTACATCACTTTATTTTTCACGCATAGTAATGACCATTGAAATTCAGGGCAATTCAAAAGTAAGTGACAACGCTATTCTTTCCGCACTTGAAGAACTTAACATCAAACAGGGTACGCCGATTAAAGATATAAATTTCCCCTACTGTGAAAATGAATTGCGTCTTATGGTTGACGGGGTTGCATGGGCAGGTATGCATATTACAGGAAACCGTGTTGTCGTAGAAGTTACGGAAATTGTCGAAAAACCTGAAATGATTAACGAGCGTATGCCATGTAATGTCGTTTCAGCACATGATGCATATATAACACATACTTCAATATATGACGGACAGCTTATGCACAAAGTAGGTGATTATGTTCCGAAAGGTACTCTTCTTATAAGCGGAGTTACCAAAGATGAAACAGGTCATGTCAATATTCATCATGCTATGGGTAAAATTACAGGTACTTACACCGAAACTGTTACATTTGAGGAAAATTATAAAATAACAAGATACAATCCTACCGGAAAAACTTGCACCGAAAAACGGCTTAAACTTTTCAATCTGAAAATACCGCTTTTTTTCGGAAAAAATGAGTATCAGAATTTCAATTCGGAAGAAAGTTCAAAGTATATAAGCCTTTTCGGGAAAACATTGCCCATAGGCATTATAAAAAACAAAATCACTGAAACTGAACTGAGTGAAACAACTTTCAGCGATGAAGAAGTTTCAGAAAGAATAATGCAAAAAATTTATCTCTATGAAAAAAATTTCCTTAGTGAGAATATAAATGTTCTCGACCGTACAATAGAAACTGAACAAAAAGAAAACTCCCTCGTTTATACTGTTACATATAAACTTGAGGGAGATATAGGAATACAAAAAGAAATATATATTAAATAATTTTTATTAAGAAACTTTCGTTAAAAGTTTTCTCATAAGCACTATGTCAAATACATTGATAACATTATCATTGTTCATATCTGCGGATATGCATTGTTCTGCTGTAAGACTTTCACAAGATAAAAGATATTTCTGTAAAATAACAATATCGGATATTGCTACCGAACCGTCTGAATTTATATCACCTTTAATTGCATTTCCTACTGTAAAATCAATTTTGCTTTCCTCTGATTTTCCTAAAGCGTTACAAGCACTGAAATAAGCCGTATAACTGCCTTCAGGGAGAATTTCCGTATATTCCGTGCTTTCGTGCAGTTCTATATTATTGTACAGTTCATCGTTACGATAAAGCGAAATTGAATAATATTCTGTATTATTTACAGGATTCCACGTTATTTTTACGGGTTCTTCAACGGGAAATAAATTTTTCTCAACTGATAACTGCGGAGCATCGGGGACAGAACCATATACAACAAAATCTACTGAAACAGGCTCAGAATAACCGCCGTCATTTCCGGCAGATACATATGCTGTATAATCACCGTCGGGGAGCTGTCTTATAAAATTGCAGTCTGCTGTTGATTCTTCGCTATATAATTCGCCGTTTCTGTAAAGTGAAATTTTATAATTTTCCGCATTGGGAACTTGCTCCCATGATATTCCTATTTCGTCATTGACTGAAACGAGTGATTTGCTTAAATTGATATTTGGAGATTCAGGAGCGGGCGGTGTCGTATCACTTATTAAAGCGTACCAGTCAACATTAGTATTGCCTGTACACATTTTTTCAGCAGGTACCCAACTGTCGGGTTCTAATTCTCTTGTACTGCTGACCGCACTTTCAATAACATGATACATATTGTTAGATTCATCATACCCTGTAACAGCCATTAAATGACCGTACACATGAATAGCAGCAACGCCGCCGTTTTTCAAATGTTCTATAAGTCTCTGGTCGGTTATTCTGCCGTAATACTGACCGTCAATTCTGAAATTGAACAGTTCACCATATCCCGATTGTACCATATTATAAAATGAAAGATAATACATTCCACCGTTTCCCGGCTGATATGAGCCGTTGTCAACTGCCCATGCCGCAATATTAACAGCGTCTATTTCATTGCCATTAAGTGCATAAATAGCATTGCAGAAAGAAAAAATACCGCAACCCGATATTGCCATACTATTCTGAGTGAGGGCATATTTGGTAAATATAACATCATTCCATTTTTCTTCATATTGGTTGTAGAGCCTTCCCTCTGCCGCATTCGTTTCGCAACGTTCAACAGGAATGTACAGCAGAAAAGCTAATGTCATAACAAACGATGTAATTATACTTAATAATTTTTTCTTTTTCACAATATAACTCCTTTTCTATTTTTTCAACACACAGCTTTATAATATTAACATAAAATTCATTTTTTGTCAACTGTTTATATTATAAAAATATAGTTAAAAAATAAAAATATATAGAAACTTCGTCTTTTTTGCCGTTTAAAATCACTTATATATGAAATGTTTTTCATAAACTAAAAACGAAAGGACGAAATAAAATGAAAAAACTTTTAATTATTGCGGCGATATTTTCCATGTTAAGCAGTATTTCCTGCAATGAAAAGCCAAAAAATATAACGCCCTCACTGTCTGTTTCCGAATCATCTGAGGACAACAGCGAAATAACTCTTACTATTGCAACTACTGTTGACATATCCAAAATCAAAAACGCAATCCTCAGAAATATGAACTGTGACGTTGATATTAAATATTATCCGTACAGTGAGGAAAAAGACCCTTTTGAATCGCTGTATCTTGATATGCTTTCAGGTGAAACTCCTGATGTTGTATATTCCGAAACCGACAATATAATAAAGCTTATAAACAAAAACTATATGGCTGATATGTACCCGCTTATGGAAAATTCCGAAACGCTTAAAAAAGAAGATTTCCTGCCTAACGTTTTAGAGGGGCTTGACGTTGACGGAAAACTTCCTGCTATATGCAATGAATGGCAGTTATTTACCGCCGTTGCAAAAACCGAAAACGTCGGTAAAGATATGGAAAACTGGACTCCTGCCGAAGCTCTGGACATTTACAATAATCTTCCTGAAGATATGAATTTTCTTAATTATACACATTTTGAATATGACGAATGGAATTATTTTATGAAGCGTGTAAGCGTTGATGCTGTGGACTACAAAAATAATACGTGCGACTTCGGTGGTGCTTTCATGGAAATGCTCGGCAATGTCAAAAATTTTCCGCCTTTTGAGGAAAATAAATCTTTTGAAAACGATGACCTTATAAAAAACCGTTCGCTTGTCAGTGAAGTAAATCTTTTTGGTATAAACAGTGCAATGGCACAACAGCTTTATTCAGCATTCGGCGGTGAAGATATAACCTTTGTCGGCTATCCGTCCGAAAGCGGTAAAGGCTATGTTACTGACGTTTTCTCAATGTTCGGAATACTTGAAAACAGTCCGCACAAACAACAGGGCTATGAATTTATAAGTCTCATGCTGAACGAAAGTTCAATCAATACAGATATTCTATACAATCTTCCGATTACCGAAAAACAATTAACTGAACAGCTTAATACAAGTAAATACAGTAATTTATCTGTAAACTGTCCACAGTACCTGCCAAACAGTGATGAACAGGTGCAGATGTCGGAAAAAGCAATAAATCAAGCTGTTGACTATATAAAAAATGTTGAATTTGAACCGTACAAAAGAAGTGAAGTAGATTCTATTATATCAGAAGAATATCATAAATGCTTTGAGGGAGAGACAACCCCTCAGGAATGTGCCGATATGCTTAACAATCGTGTATCAATTTATTTAAGTGAAAAAGAATAATATGTAAATTATTTATTTTTATTTTATAAAAACGAAAGGAAGAATTAAAATGAAAAGACTTTTAATTATTGCGGCGATATTTTCCATGTTAAGCAGTATTTCCTGCGATGAAAATACAACGCCCTCACCGTCTGTTTCCGAACCATACGGGGACAACAGCATAACACCATCACTGCCTGTTGACGAATCATCCGGGGACGACAGCATAACGCCCTCACTGCCTGTTGACGAATCATCCGAGGACGACAGCGAAATAACTCTTACTGTTGCGACAACTTTTGATATTCACAGATTAAAAAGTATGATTAGCAAAAATCTGAACTGTGACGTTGATATTAAATATTATCCGGACAATGAGGAAGGAGAACCTTTTGAAAAACTGTATATTGACATGAATTCAGGCAAATTTCCCGACGTTATATATTCTGACCCTGACAATATGATAAATCTTATAAACAAAAACTATATGACTGATATGTACCCGCTTATGGAAAATTCCGAAACGCTTAAAAAAGAAGATTTCCTGCCTAACGTTTTAGAGGGGCTTGACGTTGACGGAAAACTTCCTGCTATATGCGATCTATGGGAATTATCTACCGCTGTCGCCAAAACTGAAAACGTCGGCGAAAATATGGAAAACTGGACTCCTGCCGAGGCTCTTGACATTTACAATAATATGCCCGAAGATATGAATTTTATTGACTATTCACATTTTAATTATGACGAATTGAATCATGATTATGACGAATTGAATTATTTTATGAGGCGTATAAGCGTTGATGCTGTGGACTATAAAAATAATACGTGCGACTTCGGCGGTGCTTTCATGGAAATGCTCGGCAATGTCAAAAATTTTCCGCCTTTTGAGGAAAATAAGACTTTTGAAAACGATGACCTTATAGAAAACCGTTCGCTTGTCAATATAATACGGTTTTTCAGCTTAGACTCTTCGCTTGCTCAACAACTCTATTTTAATTTTGGCGGTGCTGATATAACTTTTGTCGGCTTTCCGTCTGAAAGCGGTAAAGGCTATGTTACAAAAACTCCTTCAATGTTAGGAATAATTGAAAACAGTCAGCATAAACAGAAGAGCTATGAATTTATAAGTCTTATGTTAAACAATGAAGCTATCAATCCAAATCCAATGCTGCCCGTTACTGAAAAACAATTGGAAAATCAACTTAAAAAAAGCAAATATGATGGAGCTTCCATAAACTGTCCACAGTCTTTTCCAAACAGTAATGAACAAGTGCAGATGCCGGAAAAAGCAATAAATCAAGCTGTTGACTATATAAAAAATGTTGAATTTGAACCATATAAAAGAAGTGAAGTAGATTCTATTATATCAGAAGAATATCATAAATGCTTTGAAGGAGAGACAACCCCTCAGGAATGTGCAGATATGCTTAATGATCGTGTATCAGCTTATTTAAGTGAAAAAGAATAATATGTAAATTATTTATCTATTTTTATTTCACATGAAGATTTTCCGTTATCAATTATTTCATCAACGGATACAACAGAAATATACCCTGAAAGTACATTCTTTATACTTATAACAGGCGTTGTAATAACTGCATTAACGTCTGATTTTTCAAAGCACAAATCAGTATCAATCATTTTACAATCAACAAGTTTCAGTGATTTACAGTAACATAAAGGCTGTGTCCCGGTAATTATGCAGTTCTCAAACGTCAGATTCTCACTGTACCAGCCGAGATATTCGCCTTTTACGTTGCTGTTGCGGACTACTACATTTTTAGCGTGCCAGAAAGCATCTTTTGTATTGAAATCACAATTTTCAAATACGGCGTTTTGAATGTACTGAAATGAATATTTTCCGTCAAGTGTAACATTATCAAATTCTATACCTGATGAACGCATCATGAAATATTCACTTTTTACATTGCAGTCTTTCATTTTTATATTATTGACAAACCAGCCAAATTCCGTAGAATTTATATCGCATCTTTTCATATCAATATAATTGCATTCTCTCAATGCTTTTATGCCGTGAAGATTTGTTTCTTCTATTTCAATATGATTTGAATACCATAAAGCCGCCCTGCATAATTCCGTCATTTCGGAATTATATATTTTAAGTCCGTTGTCGTGCCAAAAAGGATAACGAAGATTGAAAAAACAGTTTTCCGCCTGAATGCCTGAACTTTCTTTAACTGCACTTTCGCCGTCTGCTTCACCGTCAAATTTACACTTTCTTATTATAATATTCTTACTGCCGTATAAAGCTCTTTCTTCATCAAAAGTTCTATTTTCGATTATCTGCATAAAAATTATCTCCTTATTTTTTGTTATTCTATTTTATCAAAATTATTCAGATTTTTTTCCCAATTCCCAAAAAGCAACAGCACTTGCGGCGGCTACATTCAGTGAGTCAACGCCCTCCGCCATGGGAATTTTTACCGTATAGTCACATTTTTCAATAGTTGACTGTTTAAGCCCTTCCCCCTCTGTACCAAGTATAACAGCCATTTTTTCAATTGATTTAAGTAAAGGGTTATCAACATCAAGTGTATTGCCGTGAAGTGCCATTGCAACTGTAGAAAAACCGTATTTTTTAAGAAGTTCAATATAATCAATATTATTATCAAAATAAGTCCACGGTATTCTGAAAACTGTCCCCATACTTACACGCACTGACCGCCTGTAAAGAGGGTCACTGCATTCAGGCGTGAGAAGTACAGCATCAATATTCATAGCGGCGGCAGAACGTATAACAGCCCCGATATTAGTCTGATTCATAACATTTTCTAAAACAGCTATTCTTGAAAAACGTTCAAGAATTTCTGTGACAGACGGATTCTCCCTGCGTTTCATGGCACATAAAACACCCTGAGTCAGTTTAAATCCTGTAATCTGAGTAAGAACACTGCTATCTGCTGTATAAACAGGAACACCATTACAGCGTTTAATTATGTCATTTGCCTGACCGTTTATATATTTTCTCTCTGCAAGAATTGAAAGCGGTTCATAGCCTGCATTTAATGCAAGACGTATAACTTTAGGACTTTCAGCTATAAAAATACCGAGTTTGTCGGGTTCAAAATAACGTTTAAGCTGAATTTCCGAAGTAATAGTGTATGGTTTTAAATCTTCCGATTCAAGATTATTTACTTCAATTATCTGTGGCATAAATTCCTCCCATAAAATATTATAAAGATATATTAAAGAGGACAGTCCGAAAACTGTCCCCCTTGTATTATCTTATTTTAGCACCAACGGGAATACTGTCATCAACAAAAATAACCTGACAACCGCCGTCTGCAAGGTCTGCCGCACAAATCATGCCGTTACTTTCAATACCGCAGAGTTTTGCGGGTTTAAGATTTGCAATAAGCTGTACTTTTCTGCCAATCAAATCTTCCGGCTTATAATATTGTGCAATACCTGAAACAACCTGTCGTCCGTCCATACCGTCGTCAAGCTGTAAACAGAGTAATTTTTTTGACTTTTTGACTTTCTCACATGAAAGAACTTTTGCCACACGTATTTCAACCTTTGCAAAGTCGTCAATAGCAATTTCGGGAGCAAGTTCTATTTTTTCAGACGATTTTTCAGACAGATTAGCTTGTGCTTTTTCCATATTCTCCTTTATAATTGAATTGAGGGCTTCAATTTCTTTTTCAACGTCAATTCTCGGGAATAGAATTTCACCTTTATGAACAGTCACATTTACCGGAAGAACTCCGAACTCCGAAAGTTTTTCATATTTCACATCATCGGCAGATGCACCAATCTGCTCCCATACTTTCGGCATAGTAGAGGGCATGAACGGCGAAAGAAGTGTTGAAATAATTCTTACAGCGTCAAGCAGATTATAGAGAACAGAAGCAAGCCTTGCCTTTTTATCCTCATTCTTTCCAAGTTTCCACGGTTCATTTTCATCAATATATTTGTTTGCCCTGTCAACTGTTTTGAATATTATTTCAAGTGCGTTTTTGATTCTTGTACCCGACATAGCTGTGTCAACATCTTCAACCGTTTTCAGAACTTCATTTTTAAATTCCGTATCAATTTCAGCTTCTTCACGTTCTTCCGGAAGAGTTCCGCCGAAATACTTTTCAGCCATTGCAACAGTACGTGACACAAGATTTCCGAAACCGTTTGCAAGGTCTGAATTTATGCGGTTAATCATAATTTCATTTGAAAATGAACTGTCTGAACCGAGAGCCATTTCCCTTAAAATATGGTATCTTATAGCATCGCATCCGTAACGTTCGCCAAGTATAAACGGGTCAACAACATTTCCGAGAGATTTGGACATTTTTTCACCATTGAAAGTAATCCAACCATGAACAGCAAGATGTTTCGGCAGAGGCAATTCAAGAGCCATAAGCATGGCAGGCCATATAATCGCATGAAAACGCATTATATCCTTTGCAACCATGTGAATATCAGCAGGCCAATATTTTGAAAATTCGTCAGGTCTGTTGTTCTTATATCCAAGAGCCGTAATATAGTTTGAAAGTGCATCAATCCATACATAGACAACATGACCCTCATCAAACGTTACAGGAATACCCCACTTGAAAGTTGTACGTGAAACACATAAATCTTCAAGTCCCGGTTTGATAAAGTTGTTTACCAATTCAACAGCCCTTGTTTTCGGCTGAAGATAATCTGTTTCAGTTAGAAGTTTTTCAATTCTGTCCGCAAAAGGTGACATTTTGAAGAAATAGGCTTCTTCCTTTGCAAAAGTCACTTCACGGTGACATTCAGGGCAACAGCCGTTTTCGTCAAGCTGTGAATCAGTCCAGAAACTTTCGCAAGGAGTGCAATATTTTCCGGAATATTCTCCTTTATAGATATAGCCTTTGTCGTATAATTCCTTGAAAATCTTCTGAACGCTTTCAACGTGGTAATCGTCGGTAGTTCTGATAAAATGGTCATAACTTACGTTCATGTATTTCCAGAGATTTTTGAAAGTACCTACAATTTCGTCAACATATTCCTTTGGAGTAACGCCTTTTTCGGCGGCTTTCTGTTCGATTTTAAGACCGTGTTCGTCAGTTCCGGTAAGAAACTTTACGTCATAGCCCTGCATTCTTCTGTAACGTGCCATTGAATCGCACGCAACTGTTGTATAACAGTGACCGATATGCGGATTTCCGGACGGATAATATATTGGTGTAGTAATGTAAAAAGTTTTATCTGACATAATAAATCGCTCCAATCGCATTATATTTGCAGTCATGCATTTTTATTATACAATATTTTTTTCCTTTTGTCACCCTTTTTTATGAAATTAAATAATTAAATAATTGTTTTATTTTTCATAATATCAATATATCTGTAATTTCCTATATGATTTTTTATAACTGTATCAGTTAGATTATACCAACTCATACACTTATCAAGAATTACAGCGTCTGCGGTAACAACAAAACTCTTGCTTTCAAGTATCGAATCAACGGCATTTTCAATATATACTTCCGTTTCAAAAGATTTGTTCTGCATAATTTCAAGAATTTTCTGTTTAAGTCTGCCTGAATTTGAAACAGGTGCATCAAGATAAAATACGGCTTTTCCAATATCAAGACTTGTAAGTGTTTCAGCAATTGCATTAACTGCCATGTCTGTTTTGTCTATAAGGCGGTATGTACCTCTGAGACCTGCAATATCACGGATTGTGCCGTCCATGCACCTGAAAAGCATAGAATCGGAATATGCTATTTCAAGAGTTATTACAGCATTGAAACCATCTATATAGAGTGTTTTCCCTGCAACGTCACTGTCAGAAAGTTCTTTTTCCCGTCTGATTTTTATGCTCTTTTCAGATGATACAGAACGTGCAACGGCTGTTCTCTGTCTTTCCGAAAGTAAATAATGATTTCCGACGAATGTTACAGCGTTTTTAACTGCATAACCCCTGTTTATCAGAAAATATACTTCTTCAGCAGACTTGCGGAGTTTTTCAAGATTTTCCGCTGTTCCAAATTCTTTAGCATCAGTCGGCACAAATCCTCTTTTTACTTGTTTAGGCGTATGTTCAGTTTCCATTTGTTCACTTCCTTAGTATATACCCGAATATGCTTTACAATATATATTATACTATTTATTTTCGGCTTTGTCAATTACTGAGATATGCATACTGCGTTTATTTTTTTGACATAACAGAAATTATTCTTATGCCATATTCTCTTAAAAAGCATTACCGCAATAACTGCTGTAAGCATCTCCGCTATTGGAAAAGTTATCCATGAAAGCCAACTAATAGAAGTATCTGACTTTGTAATCCCTGCAAAAATAAATGCAAACGGAAATATAAATACTACCTGACGGCATATTGATATAATAAGCGATTCAATACCGCCTTCCATTGCCTGAAATATCCCCTGAAATGCAATATTTATTCCTGCAAATACGAAACTAACGGAAATTATTCTCATAGCACTTATAAAAAGCTTCTGCGTTTCACCTGACAATCCGAATATATCTGAAAACGGAACTGCAAAAATTTCTATTGCTATAAGTCCCGCAATCATAATAATTATTGTATAAATATGTCCGTATTTAACACAGTTGCTGATTCTTTCTTTATTTTTCATTCCAAAACTGAACGCTGTAACAGGCATAATTGCATCACGCATTCCAAATGCGGCAAATAAAAGAAACTGCTGAATTTTGTAATATAAACCATACGCTGTAACCATTGCTTCACTGATATTTCCGAAAATAATATTCAATCCGTAAGTCATAACAGAAATAAGAGCCTGAGAAATTATTGCCGGAAGTCCTATTTTGTAAATCTCTTTTATTATACTTAATGATGGTCTGAAATAACAAATTTTATTTTGTATAACAGTATTTATTTTCAAATGAAATATAAGTGCTACCAAAAATGAAACTATCTGACCGATTACTGTCGCATATGCCGCACCTTTTACTCCCATTTCAGGAAGTCCGAACCAGCCGTAAATAAACATAGGGTCAAGAATAATATTAGTGATTGCACCCATAATTTGAGCTATTGTAGAACATACGGAATGACCCGCAGATTGAAGTAATTTTTCATACACTGCAAAAAATGACATACCAAATGAAAATATACAGCATATTTTCAGATAGTCCGTTCCCATTTCTGCAACTTTCATGTTTGATGTCTGCGAACGTATATATGCACCTGCTCCCATAATTCCAAAAACAAGAAATGCTATATATATCACAAATGCAAGAAAAACAGCGTTTCCGGCTGTTTTACCAGCACGTTCACTGTCTTTCATTCCGAGACTTTTCGCTACAAGGACATTTGCTCCAACACCTGTACCGATTCCTACCGCTACCATAAGTATTTGAAGAGGAAATGCAAGAGTTAATGCGTTCAGGGCAGTTTCTCCGCCCGTTTTCATATTTGATACGAATGCACTGTCTACAATGTTATAAACCGCCTGCAATACCATTGAAATTATCATTGGTATTCCCATTGAAAGCAACAGCTTTCTTATCGGCATATTTTCCATTTTGTTTTGTTTGATGTTTTCCATTATAAATACTCCTTTATTAAAAAAATGCGTGCAGCTTTTTAAACCGCACGCAATAATTATAAGTGTGCAGCTTAATTGATTGGACTTACGCCTAAAAAGCTACACATCATTTTTATTATATCATTCTTTACATATTTTGTCAAAGGTGATTTTACACAAAATTCAATAATCATATAGTTTGTCATTCTGCATAAATGCAGAGCATTGTTTTTGTGTATACATACAAACTTACTGAATAACATATTGAGTAATCGGAAATTCTGTGTTAAAATATGGTGTATAAAATACTATAAAACGGAGATGAGATAAATGAAAGTATTGATGATAAACGGCAGCCCTCGTGCTAAAGGAAATACTTACATTGCCCTTAATGAAATGGAAAAAATCTTTTCAGAGAGTGGCATCGACACTGAAATTATTCAGGTAGGAAACAAAAATATCAGAGGTTGTATTGCCTGTGGTTCATGTTCTGAAAAAGGTAAATGTGCATTTGATGATATGGTCAATGAGATTGCACCAAAATTTGAAGAGTGTGACGGTCTTGTAATTGCAAGCCCTGTTTACTATGCATCTGCAAATGCAACACTTATTGCACTTCTTGACCGCTTGTTTTACAGTACACACTTTGATAAAACAATGAAAGTCGGTGCAAGCGTAGTTGCCGCAAGGCGTGGCGGATTATCCTCTACATTTGATGAATTAAATAAGTATTTTACAATTTCAGGAATGCCTGTTGCATCAGGTCAGTATTGGAACAGCATTCACGGAAGAACTCCCGGTGAGGGACAGCAAGACGCAGAAGGGTTACAGTCTATGAGAACACTCGCACGCAATATGACTTTTTTAATTAAAAGTATTCAGCTCGGCAAAGATAAATTCGGACTGCCTGAAAAAGAAGAACATCTTTTCACGAATTTTATCAGATGAATAATTTAGGAAATTCCTGCGATTCTGGTATTTTGTCATACTATATCTCGCTTGGAATTTCTGTTTTTTACGTCTCATTTTATTTTGGCACATATGGATTTTCTGATAATTATTTTGTTTTTTCCTATTGAAATTAAAGGCAATAAGTGATATAATATCATATTATAGTATACAAAGTAAATCAGGAGGATTTTATGAAAAAGAAAATGATTTTAGCACTGCTGACTGCTTCATTATGTTCATTTTCAGCGTGCGGAAAAGATGATATCGGCTCACTTGATGACTCTATTATTATAAATGAGGGTTCTTTAAGTGAGAACACAGAAGAAAACAATTCCGCTGAAATTTCGGAATCTGCATCGGAAAGGGGGTATGTTGTTACGGAAGTCCCGACAACTACAATTACAGACGGTGAAAATATTACACCTGAAAGTATTCCGGAAGAAACTGTTCCAACACCTGAAACGCCTTCGCCCGTTACTGAAACACCCGCACCGCCTTCACCTGTTACTGAAACGCCTGCACCGTCTGCACCGTCCGTTATTGATTATTCACCATCAACCGCCGCCCCCGGTACTCCTGCATCAACTGCTGTACTTCCTCCCGATGCTCCTACAGAATCTGACTATAATTATGGTGCTCCGCCGACGGTTTACAATATACCCGGAATAAAATATATAGATAACGTTCTTATTGCAAATAAATCATATAGTCTGCCTGCGGACTTCTACCCTGAACTTGACCAGACTTGTTTAAATCAGTTTTATAAATTACAGAATGATGCCGCCGCCGTCGGTCTGAATATCTATCTTTCTTCGGGGTTTCGTTCATATGAAACACAAGATTATATATACAACGATTATGTTGCAAGGGACGGTCAGGAAAAAGCTGATACCTATTCCGCACGTCCGGGACATTCAGAGCATCAGTCAGGGCTTGCTATTGATGTAAATCAAATTGATGATACTTTCATAGGAACACCGGAAGCAATATGGCTTGAGGCTCATTGTTATGAATATGGCTTTATTCTCCGTTATCCCCAGTCAAAACAGGATATAACAGGATATAAATATGAATCATGGCATATACGCTATGTCGGCACTGATATGTCATATAAAATCCACAACAAGGCGGTTGAAATGGGCGACCCCTACCTTACACTTGAAGAATATTTCGGCATTGATTCATATTATCATTGATTTATTCAAAAAATTCTGCTTTAACAGAGCAGGATTTTTTGCTTGCTTTTTTTACAGATTTGTTATATAATAAATAATATTCAGGAGGTTATTTTATGGCTATTGGAGAAAATAAAATAGGTTTCGACAACGATAAATATTTAAAAATGCAGTCTGAACACATAAGACAGCGTATTGCACAGTTTGGCGACAAACTCTATCTTGAATTTGGCGGTAAACTTTTTGACGATTATCACGCATCAAGAGTACTCCCGGGATTTAAACCTGACAGCAAACTTCAGATGCTTCTTCAGCTTAAAGACGAAGCTGAAATTGTAATAGTTATAAATTCAGGAGATATTGAAAAAAATAAAGTCAGGGGCGACCTCGGTATAACATATGATGTTGACGTTATACGCCTGTACAATGTTTTTACAAAAATCGGTCTTTATGTAAGCAGTGTAGTCTTAACACAGTACGAAAAAAAGCCGTCAGTAGATGCTTTTCAGAGCAGGCTTGAAGCACTCGGAATAAAAGTTTATCATCATTATTATATCAAGGGTTATCCCTCAAATCTCAAATCTATAATCAGTGATGACGGATATGGAAGAAATGACTACATAGAAACGTCACGCCGTCTTGTTGTAGTTACTGCTCCGGGACCCGGGAGCGGTAAAATGGCAACGTGTCTTTCTCAGATTTACCACGAACACAAAAGAGGACTAAACGCAGGATATGCAAAATTTGAAACTTTCCCTATATGGAATATTCCGCTCCGCCACCCCGTAAACATTGCTTATGAAGCCGCAACGGCTGACCTCAACGACGTTAATATGATTGACCCGTTTCATCTTGAGGCATATGGAAAAACTACTGTAAATTATAATCGTGATGTTGAGATTTTCCCTGTACTCAACGCAATGTTTGAAAAAATTTTAGGTGAATCGCCGTATAAGTCACCTACTGACATGGGTGTTAATATGGCTGGAAACTGTATTATTGATGACGAAATTGTAAGCCGTGCGGCAAAAGATGAAATTATCAGAAGATACTATGTCGCAATGTGTGACTGTCGAAAAGGGCTTATTTCTGAAGATGAAGTGTACAAGCTTGAACTTTTGCTGAAACAGGCAAACGTTACAACAGATGAACGTAAAGTAGTAGCAGCAGCACTTGCAAAAGAACAGGAAACAAATGCACCTGCCGCAGCTATGGAATTACCTGACGGTACTATACTGACAGGGCGTACTTCAAATCTTCTCGGTGCATCGTCTGCACTTCTTCTCAATGCCCTTAAATATTTTGGCGGTATTTCAGATGATATTCTGCTTATGTCCCCTCACGTAATAGAACCTATTCAGAATTTAAAGGTTCAGCACCTCGGCAATAATAACCCCCGTATTCATACGGACGAAACACTTCTTGCACTTTCAATCTGTGCTAATACAGATGAAAATGCTAAAAAAGCTATGGAACAAATTTCAAAACTCCGTGGCTGTGAAGTTCATTCAACTGTTATTCTTTCTGCTGTTGATGAAAGAATTTTCAAGCGTCTCGGCGTAAATCTTACTTGTGAACCGAAATATCAGTAATATTATAAAAAATAATAACAAAAAGCCGTCATATGCGACGGCTTTTTATGTACTTATATTTAATTGCTTTAATTTAATTTTCGTGGCTTGTTTTTTCTGTAAATAATAGTAAGACCCTTTATAAGCAGACTATTGTCAAGAATAATGTCACGTCTGCACAATGGGACAACTATTTCAGAAAGTCCGCCTGTTGCAACTACTGTACACTTTTCGCCAAGTTCCTCTTCAATGCGTTCAATAATGCCGTCTAATGCACAAGCATTTGAATAAATCATACCGCTTTTCATGCAGTCAATTGTATTAGTGCCGATTACTTTTGCAGGTACTTCAAAATTTATCTTTGGAAGCTGTGCTGTTCTGGAAATAAGAGCATCAGAAGCCGTTCCCATTCCTGCAATTATAAGACCGCCTGTATAATTTTTGTTTTTGTCAACTACAGAAACAGTCGTAGCTGTTCCCATATCAATAATAATCTGCGGTACTGAATACTGATTTACAGCCGCCACTGCGTCAACAACCTGGTCACTGCCGAGTTGTGCAGGGTTGTCTATAATTATATTCAGACCTGTTTTTACTCCGGGACTTACTAACATTACATCAATATTGAAAAGTTTTTTTATTGCATTGATAACTGTTGCTGTAACAGACGGAACAACAGATGACATAATTGCGTCATCTATATCTGATATGCCGAAATTGTTCATTTCAAGGATATTTTTTATAAGTACAGCATATTCAGCAGATGTTGCCTGATGATTAGTTGAAATTCTCTCAAAAAGTATAATTTCATTTTCTTCATTGACACACCCGAAAACTATATTTGTATTTCCTATATCTACCGCTAAAAGCATAATTATTCCCTCCTGATTTTCAGTATAATTCATTATAACATATCATAAAGAAAAAATCCATATATTTCAAAAAATAATTATAGTTGACAAAAATGTAAATATAAAGTAAAATAATAATATAGATTAAAAAAGGAGATATAATATGCTTAACGGAAAAACCATACTGCTCGGAGTATCAGGTTCTATAGCAGTGTACAAAATATGTAACCTTGCAAGAATGCTTACAAAATTAGGTGCAGAAGTCCACGTTGTAATGACACCTAATTCAACAAATTTCGTACACCCTCTTACTTTTGAAACATTAACACAACACAAATGTCTTATAAATACCTTTGACAGAAATTTTGAATACAGCGTAGAACACGTTTCAATTGCTAAAAAAGCCGATGTTGTAATGATAGCACCGGCTTCTGCAAACGTTATCGGAAAAATAGCAAATGGTATTGCCGATGATATGCTTACAACAACAGTCATGGCTTGTACCTGTAAGAAAATTATCGCTCCGGCGATGAATCATAATATGTTTCATAATCCGATTGTTCAGGATAATATAAATAAATTAAAAAAATTCGGCTATGAAATTATCGAACCCGTTCACGGTATGCTTGCGAATCGTGATATAGGCGACGGAAAATTACCCGATGAAAAAATTTTACTTGAATATATAATCCGTGAAACAGCTTTTGAAAAAGACCTGAAGGGAAAAAAAATACTCGTCACGGCAGGGGCAACACGTGAAAATATTGACCCCGTGCGTTTCATAACAAATCACTCAAGCGGAAAAATGGGTTTTGCGGTTGCAAGAAATGCTGTTTTAAGAGGTGCTGACGTGACTGTTGTTTCAGGTCATACAGACATTGAACCGCCTATGTTTGTTGATGTAGTAAGGACAGAAACAGCAGAAGATATGTTCAGAGAAGTTACAGAACGTCAGGCAAATTTTGATATTATAGTGAAATCCGCCGCTGTTGCAGACTATACGCCTGTAACGACAGCCGTCGACAAAATAAAAAAATCCGATGAAAATATTAGTATACCGCTTAAACGTACTAAAGACATTCTGAAATATCTCGGTGAACATAAACACGATGGACAGATTATATGCGGTTTTTCAATGGAAACTGAAAACGTTCTTGAAAACTCACGCAGGAAACTTATATCTAAAAATTGTGATATGATTTGTGCAAACTCACTAAGAACAGCCGGGGCAGGTTTCGGCACTGATACTAATATAATAACTCTTATAACAAAAAACAATACTGAACAACTTGAAATAATGTCAAAATCAGATGTTGCAAATATTATTCTTACAAGGCTGAAAGAGTTAAGCGAAAGAAACAATACATTGACATAAAATATATTTTATGTTATAATTTCGAGGGAGATGATTTTTTGAAAAATACATTCGGTTCAAGTGTTGCCGTTACGATTTTCGGCGAAAGTCACGGTAATATGATAGGTGCAGTCCTTGACGGTCTTGCACCGGGAATTGACGTTGATGAAAATTTTATAGCGTCGCAAATGGAACTAAGAAAATCAGTCGGTTCACTTTCTACCGCACGCCGTGAAGCCGACGAAGTAAAAATTGTAAGCGGTGTTTTTAACGGAAAAACTACAGGTACGCCTATAACGTTAATAATTGAAAACAAGGACACAAGAAGTAAAGACTATGGCGAACTTGCTTACAAAGCCCGTCCGGGTCATGCCGACTATACCGCACAAATGAAATATCATGGTTTTCAGGATTTCAGAGGGGGCGGACACTTTTCGGGCAGAATTACAGCCGGACTTGTTGCTGCCGGTGCAGTTGCAATAAATGCACTCAGAAAAAAGGGCATTTATATCGGTACACATATATTTTCATGTGCAGGAGTTTTTGACCGTGATTTTATAAATCTCAAAGATGACATAAACACGCTTAATAGTCTTGATTTTGCCGTCCTTGACGAAAATGCAAAAAATGAAATGATGCAGAAAATAGAACAGGCAAAAAGAAACGGCGACAGCGTCGGAGGTCGCCTTGAAACTGCTGTTATCGGTTTACCGTCAGGTGTTGGCGAACCGTGGTTTGATACAATAGAAAGCGTACTCGCACATATTCTTTTCAGTGTTCCGGCAGTCAAAGGTGTTGAGTTTGGCGACGGTTTTGAAATCGCTGAAAAATACGGCAGTACAGCTAATGATGAATATTATTCCGAAAACGGTTCTGTCTGCACAAAAACAAATCACAACGGCGGTATTCTCGGCGGTATAACAAATGGTATGCCTGTTTTATTCCGTACTGCCGTAAAACCTACACCGTCAATTTATAAGGAACAGAATACTGTTGACCTTAACACAATGCAGGAAACTACCCTACAAATAAAAGGTCGTCATGACCCTGCAATTGTACACCGTGCAAGAGTTGTAATTGACAGTGTAACGGCTCTTGTACTTTGTGACCAGCTTGCTTTAAGATATGGTACAGACTGGCTTGCTGAATAATTTATAAAAGGAAGTTTTTAATTATGTCTATGAATATTATCAGAGAATTACCTCACCCGACAGAAATAAAGTCCGCTCACCCACTCTCTCAGGAGCTTATTGAAATAAGGAAAAAGCGTGACGATGAAATTAAAGCGATTTTCAGCGGAAAATCCGACAAGTTCATTTTAATTATAGGTCCATGTTCTGCCGACAAAGAAGACAGCGTTATTGACTATATAACACGCTTGAGGGAGGTTCAGGAAAAAGTAAAAGATAAGATTTTCATTATTCCGAGAATCTACACCGGAAAACCACGTACTACGGGAGATGGCTACAAAGGTATGCTTCATCAGCCGAATCCTACAGGTATGCCCGACCTTAAAAGCGGTATTATAGCAGTAAGAAATCTCCATATGAGAGCACTTGCCGAAACAGGTTTTTCAAGTGCTGATGAAATGCTTTACCCCGAAAATTACAGTTATCTTGACGACTTGCTTGCATATATCGCAATTGGGGCACGTTCAGTTGAAAACCAACAGCACAGACTTGTTTCAAGCGGTGTAACCATTCCCGTCGGCATGAAAAACCCAACAGCAGGCGATATTTCCGTAATGATGAACTCCATAACAGCTGCACAGCATTCACACGCTTTCATTTACAGGGGTTGTGAAGTAAAGAGTGACGGAAACCCCTATGCACACGCTATTCTCCGTGGATATGTAGATGACAGGGGCAATTCTTTCCCCAATTATCACTATGAAGATTTAATCCGTCTTTCAGATATATATGCACAGAAAAACCTTCTCAATCCTGCACTTATTGTTGATACTAATCACTCAAATTCCGGAAAGCAGTACAACGAACAAATTCGTATTGCTAAGGAAATACTCCACAGTATACGCCACAGTAACGACATTAAGAAACTTGTCAAAGGTCTTATGATTGAAAGTTATATAGAGGACGGCTGCCAAAAAGTCGGTGAGAATATATATGGAAAATCCATTACAGACCCATGTCTCGGCTGGGAAAAGTCAGAAAGACTTATATATGAAATAGCAGAATTGCTTTAATTTTTTAAAGTTTAATAAAAAATGCTGATGTATTATCAATAATGAAGTACATCGGCATTTTTGTTATATTATTTTATTATTGTAAAGATTGACAGCCGACAAAAAGATAAATAATTATCGTCAGCATTGCAAATATAAGTGTCAATATTTCCGTGATATTTATTATAATCTGAGCGGTTTTGTTTTTATGGGAAATAATTTTTTCAGAAATCATTCCGACAGACAAAGCCCCTATAATAACAGTCGGGGTAATATATCTGAAATTCATTGTACAAGTAAACGGATAATCATAGCACATCTTATAAAAATTAACCATCATAGTTAAATAAAATACAATAAGAAATATTTTTTCAGCACCATATTTTTTGTATTTTCTGAAAAGTGTAACTATCATTGCAATAAAGGCATACAGGGCAATAACAGTACCAATAATGAAAAGCACCATTGAAAATTTGAACATTATTGAATCTTTAGGAAGAATGCTTTCATTTATGCCTTCCTCAAAAAGTGAATTTTTAAGTATGGCAATAAGTGGGTTATGTTCATTATATCCCTTAACTTCGCCGTTTTCCTCATAAGCCCACTGAACAAAAGGACTTCTGAACTGTTTCAGCGAAAAGTCAGTTATTCGTGACAGAAAACTTTTATTTCCGATATATTGAAGCATTCCCTTACTAAGTTCTTGAACGTATGTAATCGGAATTTTCCATTTTATATAATTGCGTATTCCGTACCATAGCCCAAGCGGACAGCATACAATAGCAAAAGAACAGAATTGAATAAAAAGTTTTTTTCCGTCGGTGCGGATTTTCTTTATAAATACTATAAGAAACATGACCGCCACGGGCGGGGCAACAAGTGCGGCTGAAAGTTTTGTCATCATGCCTAACCCTATACAGAGTGCTATTTTCAGAATATTTTTCAATGTCTGATTTTCGTACCATTTCAGCGTAGATATAACTGCACCAAGCATAAACGCCACGGATAGTACATCATTATTTATACTCCCTGAAAGAAGTATGAATGCAGGGTGAAAAGATATTATTATAAGAGGTATATACAGTGCTTTTCCGTCAAGTTTAAAGTATCTTAAAATGCGGTAAGCAGAAATTATAATGCACATTGAATAGAACAATGTAAGTGTCTGTAAACTTTCTCTTGCGGGGTCACGTCCTACAAGAAAAATATTTTCATTTATGAATATCCATAATGCACTTATCACATGATGCAAAGGAGGGTGATAAAACTGCCACCTGTCACGCACGTCAAAATCCGCAAGATGATGATTTGAAAGTAAATATTCAATATATCCTGCATGACCCGGCCCATCACTGAATGAGCCCATATCATGTTGACGGTTATAAACAGACGTTTGAAGAACATAATGCAGTTTAAGAAAAAAACTTGTTCCTATTATCAACAAAGAGTTCAGACGGGTTCGGTATTTTTTTGAATCCGCAAGGCAATATAAAATAAAAAGAATGATGTATCCGCCTGTAAAGTGCCACAATGATTTATTATATGAAGAGGCATATAATGACAATGCCGAAAAGTTCGCAATAAGTGCAGATACAGTAAAAATTATAAATCCCGATTTTGTGAGATTATCAGTTTTATATCTGTGAAATCCGAATAAAAATATAACTGCTGTTATAATTAACGTTTCTATCCATAATGCATTTGGTGGGATATTATCGGTTGCACCGAGAAAAAACGGATTTATCATAATACATATCCCTAAAGTAAATAAATAGGGGTGTGCGGATATTGATTTTATTATAGTTTCAGTAATTTTTTCTCTGTTCATGGAAATTCCTTTCTTTTTTTATTTGATATGTTCCTATTATATCATATTCTATCTTCAATTTCAAGTTTTTTCGGCTTTATTTGATTTATAATTTTTTTCTTGATTTTACTTGAAAAATTATTATTGGTGTGGTATAATATGATAAATAGTCAACGTGAAAATAAATCCGAGGAGGAATAATAATGAAAAATACAGCTTTTCTTACTGCATTTGCAGTAACACTTTCTGCACTTTCGGCAACTTGCACTGTATCGTCTGAAAATATACAGTCTGTCAATGCGGCTGGAAGTTATGATATGAATATTACTGTTGATTTAGGTGGAGAGAAAAAAGAAATAAGTCCGTATATCTACGGAATAAATCAATACGGCAATCAGACGGATTATAAAAATGTGAAAGTAAATTCAGTTCGTCAGGGCGGAAACCGCATGACCGCTTACAACTGGGAAACAAACGCTTCAAATGCCGGTTCAGACTGGAAACACAGTTCCGATGATAATCTTACAACATCTGACAAACCTGCATACTGTGTGCAGAAACTTTCCGAAGAAGCTGAAAAATACGGTTTTGATTATAAACTTACAACTTTACAGCTTGCCGGATATGTTGCCGCTGATAAAAACGGTACTGTTGAAGAAAGTGAAAAAGTTCCTTCAGAACGCTGGAACAAAGTCGTTGCAAAAAAGGGGGCGGAATTTGATGCAGAGCCGAACCTTACAGACGGTGTTGTATATATGGACGAATATGTAAATTATATCGTAAATAAACTGGGTGATTCAAAATCTTCAACTGGTATTCAGGGCTACAGTCTTGACAACGAGCCTGCACTATGGAATCATACTCACAGCAGAATGCACCCTGAACCCGTCGGCATTGCAGAACTTACCGAAAAGTCTATTGAAACCGCATCCGCTGTAAAGGCTGTTGACCCCAATGCTGAAATATTCGGCCCTGCACTTTATGGTTATACAGCTTATGACCACCTTGCAGATGACGAAAACAGCGATGAATGGGAAAAAATTAAGGCAAATGGCGGTTATAACTGGTATATAGATTATTATCTTGACGAAATGAAAAAGGCTGAAGACGAAAACGGAAAAAGACTTCTTGATGTTCTTGATATACACTATTATTCAGAATCAGCAAGAGAAGGGACAGAAGACAGAGTTCAGTCTGTACGTACTCTTTATGAAAAAGGATTTGCAGAAAATAGTTGGATAGGTATGTGGTGTCAGTCAAATATTCCTATTCTTCCGACTATTCAAAAATCAATTGACAAATATTATCCCGGAACAAAACTTGCTATTTCTGAGTATAATTTCGGCGGTGAAGATATAAGTGCAACTATCGCACAGGCTGAGGCATTGGGCTGTTATGCAGATGCCGGCGTTTATTTTGCCACTTTATGGGGCGGAAATCCGTTTATTTTCTCCGGAATTAACCTCTACACCAATTATGACGGAAACGGCGGAAGTTTCGGAAATACTCTTGTTCCGACAGTTACAGACGATGTTTCGCTTTCAAGTTCATATGCTTCTATAAATGACGGTGACAACGGTTTTGTTACTGCCATGATTACAAATAAAAATATGACTGACAGTGAAAATGCGTCTGTTGTTCTGAAAAATTCGGATACAGACTACAAAGCCGCCGCTGTCTATGTTGTTTCAGGTGATTCGGAAGAAATACGCCTTATTGATATAATTGACAATGTTGAAGACAACACTGTAAACGTTGAACTCCCTGCTTTTTCTGCGGCAATGGTAGTTATAAGTGACGATGTTTCCGACTTTGAGGGACTTAAAAAAGACGACGGAGGCGAAAAAGTTCGTAATGTCGTTACATTCGATAATCCTGAAAGCCTTATCAACAGTAACGGTTATGTTGAAGTTCCGATAGATGACCCCGAACACCTTAAAAAAGTTATTATAACTGCTGATGTAACATCAAGTGCCAATTCTTCATGGGGTTCGGCAGGCTGTGCCGTTTCAATAAATGCTGTTGACAAAGACGGCAATAAATTCTGGACTTCTAAAAGCTATGGTCTTAAACTCGGAAATAATTCAACTGCCGAAGTCGCATTTGACGGCACTTTCAGTAATGACGGTGAAGACGTTGAAGCAGTAATTGATGACGGAAAAATTGAACTTCAGAAATGGTGGGAAGCTTCCGAAAAGCTGGAAGAAGATATTGAAGATATTATAACTGTAAAATACACTAATATTCAAGTAGTTTATGAATATGAGTCACAATCCGTTGAGGGTGACGTTACGAATGACGGTTTATTCAATGTATCAGACATTGTTGCACTTCAAAAGTATATTCTCGGAATGGGAACTCTTGAAAATCCGCTTGCCGGCGACGTGCAGAAAGATAATAGACTTGATGCATTTGATTTAGTTGTTATGCGTAAAATGCTTATAAGTAAATAAATTGTCTGCCTTTATCTGCACACATAGGGCAACAGTTTATATATATTCTTTTAGGGGACAAATAAGAAAAAAGCTGTACATCTGATGTGCAGCTTTTTCGTATTATTCGCATAAAAAAACATCGTCCGCAAAAATAACAGACAACGTTCTTTTATGATTATTATGTACCACAGTTTGTCCTTGCCTGAAAAAACAAGGACAAACTGACAATACAGGCGAGATGAAAATTATTCTGCAAATTCCATCATTTTCAACATTATGTCTGCCATTTTTTCGAGCTTTTCGTCTGAAAGACGATCCATGCATCTCTGAATAACTTCCGTGTTAAAACGTCTGCTTTCTGTGTCTTGCAAGTCTATTCCCTCATCGAAGAAATCGCCATAAGAAACTTCCAAAGCCTTTACTATCTTGTCAAGAGTAGTAAGAGTAGGACTTTTCATATTGCGTTCAAGATGTCCGAGAAATGCCGGATTCAGTCCTGCTGCAAGAGCAAGTTTTTCCTGACTGAGTCCACGACACAAGCGGAAATGCTTTATTCTGTCTCCAACTGTGTACTTCATAATAAAAAAACCTCCAATATTTTTATTTATATAATACATTTATTATTATAAATTTGCAATACATTATAAATACTTAATAAAAATATCTTTAAATATCATTTTCCCGAAAATATGCGTATTTTCGCCTAAAAAAACACATTAAACAATATTAAATAATTCATAAAAAATTTACGTCTCATGCCTGAATATAATGTTCCGTCTGCTCATTCAGGAAATAATTCTTATATAAAATTTTTAAGGCAATTTTTGAATCAAAGTTATTTGTTAAAAATCAATTTTCCGACGATAAGTCAATTATTGTACCACTGTTCGGATAGTATGTAACAGTAATTGAATTATAATATTTAAGTAAATTATTTTCAGAATCATATTCATAATTTTCATTTGACCGAAATTCATTCGCTTTTTCAGTCGGAATTACCAATGACACTTCATTGTTATCATCATCAAGAAAATAGAGTTTGTCAATTACAACAAGATAATCGTATGTTGTAATTGTTTTACTTCCTTTAAAAAAATCTTTACAATATGGCAAAGTGCTGTATGTTCCCGTCATAAACAAAAAAATTGTCATTATCAATAATATTACAGCAAAATTTCTCTTTTCTTTTTTTCTAAAAATAATTATGCAATTTACAATTGACCATGCTGAAAACAAAACAAGCACTATTCCGAAAATTGTGCATAGATATATATGATATGAACCGATTTTCGGCTTGTAATTTATAACATACGCCGTATTTATTGCAATTAAAATTGACATTAAACTCGGTAAAAGATTTAATATAATATTATATTTTTTATCATTTTCCATTTCAATTCACCTCTTAAAATAAACTAACAAATTCGGACTGAAAATCATTGAAAATACGCCTTAATTTCTTTTTCGGAATGTTAGTATCAAAGTAAATATAAAGCTGAATGAATGGTGATTTGAAAATAAAGTAAGGTATTTCAGCAGATATATTTTTTTCGTATTCGTTGAAATCCTCAAAATAAAAAACAGAATAATCATTGAACACTATTTTTTCATTATCAATAGTTTCAATATCCGAATACTTTTTTTCAAAAGGAGTCCAATATTTGAACTTATAACCCTCTTGCGGTTCGCCAATTTCATAGCCGAGTTTTATAGATAGTTTTGATTTCAATTCATCGTACCATTTATTCCATATTTCATCGGGCATTTCACCGCTGATTTGTATTCCCCCCGGCTCAACAGATGCACACAAATCAACATTATCACCTTTCCATGAAGGGCAACCATCATTTTCATAACCGCACCAATAATCCATAGAACGATATACTTCTCCAATCATATCCCATATTTCATCAGGTGCAGAATAGTGAATATTAAGACAAATATCATGTATCATATTAAATTAACTCCATTCTTTTGATATTATTCATAATTATATCATATCAACTTAAAAAAATCAATCATATAATAAAAATTAAATAAAAATATCAAAAAGAGGGAACTTGTCCCTCTTTTTTTATCAGGTATAATCAACTACATTTACCCAGGAGAGCAGAATATCACGCTCTTTACAGTTCTTTTTAACAGACTGTGAGGCAGCGACAATCGGCATCCATGACTGAACATATTTTTTTTCAGTACAGCTTTTTGCACAAAACAGGTCAAGATATTTTTCCGCACCTTTAATATTACCTTTAAGACAGAAAGTAAGATAAGTCCTTGCCACATCAGCAGAGGCATTTCCCTGAGTTGCATGAGCCCAATCAATTATATAAGGTGTGCCGTCGGGTTTTATTATGACGTTTGATGGCGTATAGTCTCCATGACATAATTTTCTGTGGTTGGGTGTACTTGCAAGTCGTGTATATAGTTCATATTTTGTTGTGTCATCAAGTTCTGTAAGACTGATTTTTCGATTCATCTTGTCTTTAAGCTGACTGAGGAGTGGCGACCTTTTCGACTGTATTTCAAGCTGTATATCAACAAAAAGTTCCATATACTCATCATACTTTGCAGGATTTGAGGCGATTAAATCCGCAATGTTGTCCCCTTCTATATATTCCATTACAATAGCCCATTTTCCGTCTATTCTTGTAACTTCATAAAGTTCGGGAATATTCAGACCTGTTTCTTCTGCACGTGCATGATTGAGTGCTTCATTAAGAACATCAGCTTTTGAATAGTCCTCATTAAACAATTTTATAACTTTTTCACCGTCACGATAAATTTTCTTGTTGATTCTTTCAGCAATTATATTTTCAGTATTCATATTCAACCTCCGTTCATTTTGCAGGATATGACTTTTCTGTAAAAGTCTTTCCATAGTAAGCATTAAGATACATCTGCTTTATTTCACTCATAAGCGGATAACGAGGATTTGCCCCTGTGCATTGGTCATCAAATGCCTGTTTTGTCATTTCGTCAAGACGTTCAAGAAAATCTTTCTCATCAATGCCGTAATCGGCAATAGTATCCTTTATGCCGATTTTATGGCGGAGTTCTCTTATAGCGTTTATAAGGTTTTCAAGCTTTTCGGTGTCGTTATTTCCTCCAATACCGAGAGTGTCGGCAATTTCTGCATAGCGTTCAAGAGTATGCGGATAACTGTATTGTGAAAAAGTACCCATTTTTGCAGGAACTGCCGAGGCGTTAAAACGCATAACGTCTTCTATTAAAAGAGCGTTTGCAATACCGTGCGGAAGATGATGAAACGCACCGAGTTTATGAGCCATAGAGTGGCATACTCCTAAAAATGCATTTGCAAAAGCCATGCCTGCCATAGTAGCGGCATTTGCCATTTTTTCCCTTGCCGTCGGATTTTTTTCGCCATCCTCATAAGCCTGCGGAAGATATTCAAATATAATTTTCAATGCCCTAAGTGCAAGACCATCTGTAAAATCAGTAGCCATCATTGAAGCGTAAGTCTCAACGGCATGAGTTAATGCGTCAATGCCTGATGCGGCAGTAAGACCTTTCGGTGCGGTCATATGGAAATCAGTATCAATAATTGCCATATTCGGCATAAGTGCATAATCGGCAAGGGGATATTTTACACCCGTTTTTTCATCTGTAATAACTGCAAAAGGCGTTACCTCCGAACCCGTTCCGGCAGAAGTCGGAATTGCCGCAAAATAGGCTTTTTCGCCAATTTTTGGGAAAGTATAAGTTCTTTTTCTTATATCCATGAAACGCATTGCCATATCCATAAAATCAGCTTCAGGGTGTTCATAAAGCACCCACATAATTTTTCCTGCGTCCATTGCAGAACCTCCGCCGAGTGCAATAATTACGTCAGGTTTGAAAGCTGTCATTTGTTTTGCACCATTTTCAGCACATTCAAGCGTTGGGTCAGGTTCAACATCGAAAAATACAGTGTGCTGTATTCCCATTTCATCAAGTTTATCTGTAACTGACTTTGTATAGCCGTTTTCATAAAGAAATTTATCTGTAACTATAAACGCACGTTTTTTGTTCATGACTTTGCCGAGTTCGTCCAATGCAACAGGCAGACAGCCACGTTTCATATAAATTTTTTCAGGCGTTCTGAACCACAGCATATTTTCTCTCCTTTCGGCAACGGTTTTTATATTTATAAGATGCTTTACACCAACATTTTCACTGACAGAATTTCCGCCCCATGAACCACAGCCCAATGTGAGAGATGGTGCAAGATTGAAATTGTATATATCACCAATACCGCCTTGTGATGACGGAGTATTTACGAGAATACGGCAAGTTTTCATTCGTTTCTGAAATTCTTCAAGTTTGTCCTGTTGTGTTTTCACATCAAGATAAACAGATGAAGTATGACCATAACCACCGTCGGCAATAAGTTTTTCCGCCTTTGCGAAAGCGTCCTGAATGTCGGGTGATTTATACATTGCAAGAACGGGAGAAAGTTTTTCATGTGCAAATTCTTCTGAAAGTTCAGTGCTTTCAACTTCTCCTATCAGAATTTTAGTTCCATCGGGAACGCTGAAACCTGCAATTTCCGCTATTCTGTATGCACTCTGTCCGACTATCTTCGCATTAAGTGAACCGTTTATTAAAATCGCTCTGCGAACTTTGTCTTTTTCTTCATCATTCAGGAAGTAACAACCTCTTGCAAGAAATTCAGTCTTTACTTTGTCATATATACTTTCAAGAACAATCACCGACTGTTCAGAAGCACAAATCATACCATTATCAAAAGTCTTTGAAAGAATTATAGAATTGACCGCAAGAACAATGTCCGCCGAATCGTCAATAATTGCCGGCGTATTTCCTGCACCTACGCCAATAGCAGGCTTTCCGCTTGAATATGCTGACTTGACCATTCCTGAACCGCCTGTTGCAAGTATAATATCAGATTCACGCATAACAAGATTCGTCATTTCAAGGCTCGGTACATCTATCCATGCAATTATATTTTCAGGTGCTCCGGCAGAAACTGCCGCTTCAAGCACTATTTTAGCCGCTGCAATTGTTGATTTCTTTGCCCTTGGGTGCGGACTTATAATAATACCGTTTCTTGTCTTTAAAGCAAGCAGTGTCTTGAATATAGCTGTTGAAGTCGGGTTTGTAGTCGGTATTACTGCCGCAATAACGCCTATAGGCTCGGCGATGGTTCTTGTTCCGTAAGCTTTATTTTCCTCTATAACACCGCAGGTTTTTGTATCTTTGTACTTATTATAAATGTACTCGGAAGCATAGTGATTTTTAATCACCTTATCTTCAACAATTCCCATTCCGGTTTCTTCAACCGCAAGCTCTGCAAGGGGGATACGTTCTTTATTGACAGCAATTGCAGCCGCACGGAAAATCCTGTCAACCTGTTCCTGATTATATGCGGAAAAAATTTCCTGTGCCTTTCGTACACATTCAATAGCTTTTTCAAGCTGTTCAACGCTGTCAACAATTTCATAATTTTTTTTATCCATACTATTCCTCCAGTACATTTTAATTTATGCAGACAGAATAAAAATATATAAAACATATATAATTTTAAACTTTTTTATCTGCACTATGTATATTATACCATACTTTGCTATTAAATTACAAGTTATTTGATATAAATTTTTTGTTGACAAAATATTATTTAAATGTTAAAATTAGTATAGTAATCAATTCTGATAAATTTATTGAAAAGGAGTTAATAGAATGAAAATAAAAATTTTATCTCTCATTACTGCAACTGCTATGACCGTATCTTTTTTTGCTATGCAATGCATGAATACTTGTGCTGTAGATGAAACTGAAACTACTAAAGAAACTATTAAAATTATGCCCATAGGCGATTCAATTACACATGGTTATCAGTCGTCGGGCGGTTACAGAAAATACTTTTGTTATTGGTTCAACCAAAATGACAAATACACTGCTGACATGGTAGGCTGTAATTCCGATTACCCCGAAACATTTGAAATGTTTGACGAAACAGTCACATATGACAGCGACCACTGCGGTTACAGCGGATATGCTATTCAGTACATGGAAGGCACGGAAACAAGACAAGGCATTCTTGAAACTTTACAGGAAGGAAATTATCTGCAAACTTATGACCCTGATATTATAATGTTGCAAATTGGTACAAATGATATTATAAGTGCCTACAATGAGGGAATTACAGACCGTCTTGAAAATCTCGTCAACTACATTTCAGACAACACAAGAGATGATACCGTTATATTTGTAAGCACAATTCCTGATATTGACGTTTCTGCTGTTTATGATTGGTTCTGGTCTTACGGTGATGAAAAATATCAGAATACACCTGAAGATTTCTATGAAATTATTCAGGGACATATTGATACATACAATGAGTCAATTCCCGTACTTGTGGACAAACTGAAAAAAGAGGGAAAAAACGTTGAGTTTATGGACATTCACAGCGTTCTTGACAAAGAAAAACATTTAAACGACGGTGTTCACCCGAACGAAACAGGATATATGAGAATGGGTCTTTACTGGAATGCACGTATTACAGAATATCTCAGTATAAGAGATGCTGTTGAAGATATTAACTCAAAAGAAGAAATACCATACCGAATAGCCGATATGGTTTCACTTTCACATTACGTTTTAGGACGTAAAGACCACGGTATTTCCGAAGAAAATGCACTGAAATATGACGTAAACGAGGACGGCGTTCTTGATAGTTTTGATATAGGACTTCTCCGCAACATAATCATAGAAAGAAACACAACAAAAGTTGAATCATCAAATTCAACAGCTTCAACAGTCGTAGGGGCTCATAGCGGTATAGTTGATGACATAGATTATGAAAATGTAGATATTATTACATGATATAAAAAATAATCCTTATCCGATTATAATTATAACATAATCGGATAAGGAAATATTTAATATTATTATCAGCCTATGCTGGCGTAAACTTGTTCAAAGTCAGCAGGATTGCCGCTTATTGTTATAGTGCCGTCCCCGTTATCAGTAACGCTGTTTGCAACATAAGCCTTTCCGTCGCTTATTTCTGATGAATCATCGGGAACAATAAATACAGTGCCTTCTGTAATTTCATCTGCAAATTCTGCCGGAATTTTAATTTTATCTCCATCTATTTCAACATCAGAAGCACTCATTCTGTCAGTAAGGTCAATAACACCGTCTGCAAGTTCAACGTTTATTTCTGTGTCAAAATCCTGATTTGTCCATGCTTCCTGTGCTTTTTCAACAATATCAACAGCTTTAGTGAGGTCTATTGCCGAAAGGTCAGTACTGTCAATAACGCCTTTTTCTACAGCAAAGTTAATAATATCATCAACAGAATCACTACCGCTAACCATTCCCGTAGCTCTCATTGAAGATGAAACAAGAAATTCAGCCGTAATTTCTGCATCGGGGTCTATTTCTGCATCTTCATCGACTATATCCCAATCTTTGGCAGTCTGCAAGTCATTTTCAAAAGTTCCGTCAGAAACCATACCAAAAAGATTATTTATCAAACTTAAAAGTTCTGCATTTGTAAGAATTTCCCCTGTTTCCTCTGTTTCTTCTGTTTCCTCAGCATCTGTTTCTTCTTCGGGTTCTGTCTCTTCTTCTGTTTCTGTTTCTTCTTCAGCAGTAGTTTCTTCAACTGTTTCAGCCTCTGTTTCTTCAACAGTAGTTTCAACGGTTGATGAAGATTCAGAAGTTGTAGAAGTTTCAGGTTCTGCACCGCATGAAACTGATGACACTAAACCTGCTATTATTGCAATTGAAAGAAATTTCTTTTTTATAGACATATTATACACCATACACCTTTTCCAAAAATATTATGCTTGATAAGCATCTGTGTTATTATATCATATATATATCCGATTTTCAATAGCTGTTTAAAAGATTATAACATATTCAGAAAAAACAATGTTGAAGTTTAAACTTTTTAATTCATTATGACGAATAAAAAATAAATAAATTATCAATCTTATTATATAATAAAAAAACAGAAAAAATCTTGTTACAAACATATAAATTATATAACAATGATGCAATACAATTATTTTAAAATATGATAATATAGTAATAATTACAAGAACGTTATTTTAAAATGATAATCATTACATAAATGGGAGGTACTTCAATGAATTTTAAAAAAATCACATCGGGAATAATGACGCTTGTATTAAGTGCAGGAATTACTGCATATCTGCCGACAGTTGCAGAAAATACATTCGCTACCGAACAAGTCAACAATGACTTTGAAGTTAATTATGACGGCTGGTACGGAAACAGTGATACAGTAAGGCTTACAGCAGAAAACGGTACAGGTTACAACGGTTCAAGAGGTATGAACGTTTCGGGTCGTAAGTCTGTAAATGATGGTGCAAGTTCATCAAAAGGCTTTTATCTTTACGGCGGTACGGAATATAATTACAGCGTTCGTGTTTACAGTAAATCAGATGAAAAATTCCACCTCAGTTTATTATATATAGATGAAGAAACAGACGTTGAAACAGTCGTTGAACTTGATGAAAAAAATGTAAAGGCAGGTCAATGGACAGAACTTTCTGCCAATTATAAAGCACCTGCAAACAGCTATGAATTTAGGCTCACTCTCACAACAGACAGCACAAATGATTTTACTTTTGATGATGTGAAAATTACTTCAAAAAGCGGTCTTTCAGCATATGCAGCAGGCGAAAAAGGTCTTAAAGACGAATTTGCGGATTATTTCAGAGTAGGAAATATTCTTAACGGCGGAACTGTAAAAAATTCTGCAATAACCGCAAACGTTATAAAAGACTACAACAGCATTGAATGCGAAAACGAAATGAAACCCGATTCTACTCTTGTACAGTCACAGTGCAGCGGTACAAATATCGGAGTTTCTATAAATAATGCGGCTGCTATTATGGATTTCTGCGTTCAGAACAATATAGCAATGAGAGGTCATACTTTCGTATGGCACAGTCAGACACCTGTATGGTTTTTCAAGGAGAATTTCGACGCAAACGGCAACTGGGTTACTTCTGATGTAATGGACAAACGTATGGAAAGCTATATAAAAAATATGTTTTCCACAATAGAACAACAATATCCTCAACTTAATCTTTACGCTTATGACGTTGCTAACGAATGTATAAGCGACGATGCTAACAGAACTGCTAATTTCGGCGGTGCAAGAGAACCCGGTGACAATAATGCTTCCGGCGGTAAATCAGGCTGGGTTCAGGTTTACGGCGATAACAGCTTTGTTGAAAAAGCCTTTACCTATGCAAGAAAATATGCCCCAGAAGGCTGTGACCTTTATTACAATGATTACAATGAATACTGGGATCACAAGAGAGATACTATATATAATATGTGTAAATCCCTCTATGAAAAAGGACTTCTTGACGGTGTGGGAATGCAGTCACACGTTCCCGCAAATGCTACAGGTTTCGCAGGAACTGATTCATATATAACAGCTATGGACAAATACCTTTCAATCGGTTGTGACGTTCAGGTTACAGAACTTGATATATCCCTTGAAAGCGGTAAATATTCACTTCAAGACCAAGCCGAAAAATACAAAGCTATTTTCCAACACGCTATGGACGTGAACACAAGCGGAAAATATAACGGAAAAGTAACACTTGTTGCAATATGGGGGCCTAATGATGCCAATTCATGGCTTAAACAAGGAAGCGACGCATTACTCTATGATGCAAACAATCAACCTAAACTTGCATATACAACACTTACTTCAATGATTCCTCAATCTGAATGGGGAGATGGCAGTAATTATCAGGGTGGCGGAGAAATCAAGCCGATTGAACCGAATGATTACGGCTGGTATTTTGCAGACGGATTTGAAGGAAGTACTTGCGATTGGAGTATAAGAGGTTCCGGAGAAGTTCTCACAAGCGGAAGAACTGCATATGTCGGAAGTGAGTCACTTTTAGTAAAGGACAGAACGGACGCATGGAATGGTGCTTCAAAAACTCTTAGCCCAAGAGCTTTTGAACCGGGAAAAGAATACAGTTTCAGTGCTAATGTAATGTACTTTGACGGCGATGCAACAGACAAATTCTATATGAAATTACAGTATACCGACGCAAACGGCGACACTCAATACAGCACTATCGCAGAGGCAACGGCAATTAAAGGCGAATGGGTACAGCTTGCAAACAAAAATTATAAAATTCCTGAAGATGCCTCTAATATGCAGATTTACATTGAAACTGCCGAATCAACAAATAATTTCTATATAGATGAAGCTATAGGTGCAGTTGCAGGCACTACAATTTTAGGTGCGGGAGAATCTAAAAATATTATTCTCGGTGATATAAATGCCGACGGCGTAATTGATTCATTCGACATGATTTCCGCAAGAAAAGGTCTTGTAAACGGTTTCAGTGAATCATCTGAAAAACTTTCGGCAGACGTTGACCAAAACGGCGAATATAATATTAACGATGCTGTTCTTATTCAGAAATTCATTCTCGGTCAGATAAATGAATTTACTGCATCTCAACCGGTAGTTACGCCTGATAATTCTGCATCAGCTATGCTTACAATGTCCGAATATACACCGATAGTACAAAAAAAAATTTCTGAATTTGAAACAGAAGATTCAAAACAAGAAAAAGCAGGCGTTCAATATGGTACAGTAAAATCGGGTACATATTATTCAACAACTTGTAATCGCAATAAGCCTTATAATATCCTTCTGCCTGCCAACTATAGCGAAAACAAAAAATATCCCGTTCTTTACGTTCTTCACGGCTACTGGGAAAATCAGGACAGAATGATTATAGAAGGCAACGGCACTATGTATACACGTCAGATTATAGGAAATGCTATTGCTGAGGGTGAAGCTGAAGATATGATAGTTGTATTTCCTTATGTTTATTCAAGTGCAACGCAGGAAAACTGTTCAGCTATGGACGACGCAAACAATGCCGCATATGATAATTTTATAAATGACCTCACAAAAGACCTTATGCCCCATATTGAAAGCACATACAGCGTAAAAACAGGCAGAGAAAATACTGCAATAACAGGTTTTTCAATGGGTGGCAGAGAATCTCTCCTTATAGGTATGCAGCGTGCTGACCTTTTCGGATATGTTGGTGCAATATGCCCTGCTCCCGGAGTAACAGGAAGTTTCAAGTGGGATTCTGAAAAAGAAGCTCCCTCTCTCCTCTTTATCACAGCCGGAAGTAATGACACTGTTGTTTATTCAAATCCTGAAAATTATCATAATAATTTTACTAAAAACAATGTTCCGCATATCTGGCATTATGTCAACGGCGGTTATCATGGTGACAACAGCATTCACGCACATATATATAATTTTGTCAGAGCGGTATTCAAAGCAAATTAAATTTACTGATTGACTTATCTGCACAAAAAAGTAATCAGTCATTTAATAAATAATTTAATTGGGGGATTGTTCATTTAGCGGTGACAATCATTTGAATTGCGACATGATACCCTGACTTTTTAAGTCGGGGAGGAGTGTCGCTTTCTTATTTCTGAAAATTTACATTATTTTATTGACAATTACTGAAAAATACAATATAATTGATATATATTTTCTTGATAAAAGGAGTGAAAAATTATGTCATTTATAATTGAAAATGGTGTATTAAAAGGATATGTACCGGAAAATGACGAAACAGAAGTTGTTATTCCTTATGGCGTTACAAAAATCGGAACTTATGCATTTGCATATTGTAAATACCCTACAAGCATAAAAATTCCGGGAAGCGTAAAAGTAATTGAAGATTTTGCATTTCGTCAGTGTATAAACCTTACAAGTATAACAATTCCGAACAGTGTTAAAAGAATCGGAGAAAAGGCATTTTTAGGTTGCACAAGTCTTACAAATATAACAATTCCGAACGGCGTAAAAGTAATTGGAGAATTGACATTTTTTGATTGTAAAAGTCTTACAAGTGTAAGAATTCCAAACAACATTACAAAAATCAACTGGGGGGCATTTGAAAATTGCACAAGTCTTAAAAGTATAACAATTCCGAACAGCGTAAAAGAAATCGGTGGAGCGGCATTTTATAAATGTACAAGTCTTACAAGCATAACACTTTCTGAAAGCGTTACAAAAATCGGAAAAGATGCATTTTTACATTGTAGAAGTCTTAAAAGCATAACAATTCCCGACAGCGTGACAGAAATTGGAACATCGGCATTTGAAGATTGTACAAGCCTTACAAGTATAAAAATTTCGGACAGCGTTAAAGAAATCGACGGATGTGCATTTGAAAATTGTAAAAGTATTACAAGTATAACAATTCCTTACAGTATTACAAAAATCAACTTTGTGGCGTTTGAAGGTTGTACAAGTCTTACAAACGTCATAATTCCAAAAAATATTACAGAAATTGAAATATTAAATAAATTTGAAAAAACTCCATGGTTTGAAAATTTATGTGAAAATAATGATGGTTTTGGAATTATAAATAATGTTCTTTTAAGATATAAAGGAAGTGAAACAGATGTTATTATTCCTGACGGCGTAAAAAAAATAGGCTGGAATGCATTTTCAGATTATAAAAACATTACAAGTATAACAATTCCGGACAGCGTTACAGAAATCGGAAATTGGGCATTTTGTAACTGTGAAAGCCTTACAAATATAACAATTCCGGATAGCGTTACAGAAATCGGAGGATGGGCATTTTTAGGTTGTACAAGTCTTACAAGTATAATAATTCCTGAAAGCGTTACAGAAATCGGCTGTTGGGCATTTTCAGGTTGTACAAGTCTTACAAGTATAATAATTCCCGACAGCATTATGGAAATTAGCTGGAGTGAATTTTTCCCAATTCATTCATATAATAATGATTTTGAAATTATCAATAATATTCTTCTGAGATATATTGGCAATGAAACTTATGTTATTATTCCTGACAACGTGAAAAGAATTGGAAAACGGGCATTTGAAATTCGCAAAGACTTTACAAGTATAGCAATTCCCGACAGCGTTACAGAAATCGGTGAAAATGCGTTTAAAGATTGTACAAGCCTTAAAAAAGTAATAACGCCTGATTTTGAAATTAAAGTATATGGTTATAATAAAATACATGACCAGGTTCGCCTTATCGCCTTAAAAGACTTTTCTTTAAATATTCCCTATGAAATAAAGTATCAAATCATATGGAAGATGTTTATGCAAAAACCCAATGATAAAGATGTTCTTGCATATATCAAGAAAAATTCAATAAAAATGCTGAAATATGCTATAGACAGAAACAACGTTAAAATAATTAAAGCAGTCTGCAAAAGGAAAGACTTGCTCACAAAGAAAAATATTGATAAACTCACTGAATACGCTATCCAGCACACCAAAAACGGCAGAACAGGCGAAATAAAGACGATTCTTATGAGATACAAGAAAAATAATATTGGTTTTAATTCACCAAATTTTTCGATATAGTTTTTATCTCTGTATTCTTTCAAAGTAACTCCTGCAACTTTTTTGAATAACATTATTTTATTGACAATTACTGAAAAGTACAGTATAATTGATATATATTTTCTTGATAAAAGGAGTGAAAAATTATGTCATTTATAATTGAAAATGGTGTATTGAAAAAATACATACAGGAAAACGACGAAACAGAAGTTATTATTCCTTATGGCGTTACAGAAATCGGTGAATTGGCATTTTCAGACTGCATGAATCTTACAGGTGTTATAATTTCCGACAGCGTGACAAAGATTGGACAATTGACATTTTATAATTGTAAAAACCTTACAAACATAAATATTCCGAATGGCGTTACAGAAATCGAAAGTTATGCATTTTTATCGTGTACAAATCTTGAAAATATAACAATTTCGGACAACGTAACAAAAATCGGCTATAAGTCATTTGAAAGCACTCTATGGTTTAAAAATTTATGTAAAAATAATAATTGTTTTGGAATTATAAATAATATTCTTCTGAGCTATATAGGAAGTGAAACAGATATTATTATTCCTGATGGTGTTACGGAAATTTGTGGTGCATTTTACGGTAACAAAAATATTAAAAGCGTTACGATTCCCGACAGTGTGAAAGAAATCGGCTATAGGGCATTTTATAATTGTACAAATCTTACAAGTATAACAATTCATGACAGCGTGACGGAAATCGGTGGAGCTTCATTTGCCAATTGTACAAGTCTTGCAAGTATAACAATTCCCGACAGCGTGAAAGAAATCGGCTGGAGTGCATTTTTAGGTTGTACAAGTCTTAAAAGTATAACAATTCCGGACAGCGTGAAAAAAATCGGCTTGTTTGCATTTGAATGTTGCACAAGCCTTAAAAGTGTTACAATTTTGAACAGCATAACAGAAATTTATAAAGAGACATTTGAAAGGTGTATAAACCTTGAAAAAGTAATAACAACGGATTTTGAAATTAAAGTACATAGCAATAATAAAATAGGTCAACAGGTTTATCTTGTTGCTTTAAAAGATTTTTCTTTAAAGATGCCACATGAAATAAAATATAATATCATATGGCAGATGTTTATACAAAAGCCCGATGATAAAAATATTTTTGCATATGTCAAGAAAAATTTCATAAAAATGATAAAATATGTTATTGATGAAAATAATGTTGAAATAATTACAGAAGTTTGCAAAAGAAAAGACCTGCTCACAAAAAGAAATATCGACAAAATTATTGAACACGCTATCCAACACACCCAAAACGGCGGAACAGTTGAAATACAGGCGATTCTTATGAGATACAAGAACGATAATATCGGTTACAGTGAGCCGAATTTTTCGATATAAAGCAGTAACTATTTAAAAGTTATAACTATAAGAAAACTGTGGCAAAATACCACAGTTTTTTTCATTTTCCGATATAGTTTTTATCTCTGTATTCTTTAGGAGTAACTCCTGTAACTTTCTTGAATAACCTTGTAAAATGACTTTGTGAGGAAAAACCGAGATAATCACTTATTGTAACAAGACTTTGATTTGTTTCATAAAGAAGTTCCTGAGCCTCTTGAATTTTTTTCATTCTGATAAAATCTGAAAGGTTCATGCCTGTCTGTTTTTTAAATTCTGTTGTTACTCCTCCCCTGCTCTTTCCTAAATATTTAGCAACATCAGTTGTTTTAATCGGCTGGGATATATTGGCACGTATATATTTTGAAACAGTGTTTGCGAGTTTTGAATTTTGACCGTTGTATAGCTGTAATTTCTTTACTCTGTCTGCATAGTCAATTATCATATGATACTGAAGATTCTTTATGCGGTCGATATTGTTCAGGGACTCACATTTTCTGATATACATTTCTTCAATTGCAAAAACTTCATCAACGTCAAGACCTGCTTCAATTGCAGTACGTGAAATAATAGTTTCAAGTTTTATGAAGAAATTCTTGTTGTGACGCAGAAGGTGAGGTGCAAGGTTTCCCGAACTTACAGACGGAATTTTTGTTGCCCCGTCAATAAGACCTTTAACATCGCCGGTCATCACCTTTTTAATCATATCTTTTTCAATCGCATAAGAACGTGCATTATTCATAAAAATTCTTTCACCTGAATAAGCAACTTCATTTTCTTTTATGTCAATAGATAAATTGTTCTGTTCAGCATTCTTTATTCTTATGTCTGATATGTTATACATTGTTCTGTTCACAGAAAAATTATACAGGATAATTGCCTGAATAAGTGTATCGAGATGTACGCCTGAAAGACTTTTCATAGCCGAATTAAAAAGCGGAATATCGTCTTTTTCTATTTTGAGTTTAAAACCGAGTTTGTTTAAATCATGGTCTGACAGTGCTATTTCACTGACAGGACCCGTTACGAATTTATACTCTCCGCAGTTGACGATACCGTAATAAAAAGAATTTTCATAAACATAATAACTGATTTGTTCAGACTTCTGCAATATCTCATCAAGGCAGAGTGTCATCGGGTCGGCGGTCAGATTTGCAGTTGAATGACAGAATACAAGTTCATTATTTCTATAGAGTTTTACAGGAAAGCCAAACATATTGGCAAACTGACGGCTTATATAAATCAGTTCTTCTCTTGTGACATTTTTATTCATAAAAAGTACCTCCTAAAAATTGTTATACTTAATTATACTACATTTCAAAAAAAATTTCAATAGTATAAATTCATATTACATAAATATAATTAAAATAACAATTATGCAATACAAAAATTTTTCCCATATGTTACAATTACACTAATATTATTATGAACGATATTTCAAACAGGAGGTATTTATGAAAACTAAAGTTATAAAAAAACTTTCAGCATTATTGACAACTTCTGCGATGCTGTTTACATTGACAGCCGCAATGCCTGAACAGAAAAACGCTGTAGCCGCAAGTGAGGTTGTAATTGATGTCAACAAAGAATATCAGACAATACGTGGTTTTGGCGGTATAAACCACCCTGAATGGACAGGTGCTGACCTTTCAGAAGCTCAGAGACAGACGGCTTTCGGCAATGGAGATAATGAACTCGGACTTACTGTACTTCGTGTTTTTGTCAATCCCGACAAAAATCAATGGAATAAGGCTCTCCCGACGGCACAATTCGCCTCAAAAATGGGGGCATATGTTTTTGCGACACCGTGGGAACCGCCTGCAAATCTCGCAGAATCAGGCGGAAGCAACGGCAAACTTCATTTACCTAAATCAAATTATGCTGCTTATGCACAGCATCTTAATGATTTCGGTACTTACATGAAAAATAATAATGTTGACCTTTATTCAATATCTGTTCAGAATGAACCTGACTATGCGTCTGAATGGACTTACTGGTCAACAGATGAAACTACCGATTTTATCGCAAACTACGGCGATAAAATAACAAGCACAAGGCTTATGTCACCTGAATCTTTCCAATATGCACCTGAAAATGCTTCATGGGTTCCGGACGGCGGAAAAAAATATTACAGAAAAATTCTGAACAACAGCAAGGCAATGCAGAATTGTGACGTTTTCGGCACTCATATGTACGGTACTACAAGAGATTGGATGGATTTTCCCGACCTTGAAAAATCCGGCAAGGAAATATGGATGACGGAAGTTTATGTTCCTAACAGTGAAGCTGATTCCGCAAACCGCTACCCCGAAGCATTACAAGTATCAGAAAATATACATAATGCTATGGTTGTCGGAAATATGAGTGCTTACACATGGTGGTATATCCGCAGAAGTTACGGTCTTATGACTGAGGACGGCAAAATAAGTAAACGTGGCTATTGTATGGCACAGTATTCAAAATATGTACGTCCGGGCAATGTTCGTGTTGATGCTACAGAACAGCCGGAAAAAGATGTTCTCGTTTCTGCATACAAGGGCGATGACAATCAAGTTGCAATAGTTGCAATAAACAAGGGAAGTACAGAATATACACAAAGTTTCAAAGTAAACAGCAATATTTCAGACGTTGACCGTTACAGAACATCTGCAAGTGAAAATCTTGCTCCTACTCTGAATATGGATTTCACTGACGACCATTTTTATGCTCAACTCCCTGCAAACAGCGTTTCAACATTTGTAGTTACTCTTGCATCAGACGGAAGCACTACTAATCCGACAAATCCGACAAATCCTACTAACCCCACAACCCCCGATGAAACGATAACTCCCAATGATTACGGCTGGTATTTTGCAGACGGATTTGAAGGAAGTACTTGCGACTGGAATACAAGAGGTTCAGGAGAAATTCTCACAAGCGGAAGAACTGCATATGTCGGAAGTGAATCACTTTTAGTAAAAGATAGAACAAAATCATGGAACGGTGCGTCAAAAACTCTGAACAAAGCATTTGAACCCGGAAAAGAATATAGTTTCAGTGCTAATGTAATGTACTTTGACGGCGAGCCGACAGACAAATTCTATCTGAAATTACAATACACAGATAAAAACGGTGATACTCAATACAGCACTATTGCAGAGGCAACGGCAGTTAAAGGCGAATGGGTACAGCTTGCAAATAAAAATTACAAAATTCCGTCAGATGCTTCTGATATGCAGATTTATGTTGAAACTGCTGAATCAACAAATAATTTCTATATTGATGAAGTTATAGGTGCAATTGCAGGTACTTCAATTTTAGGTGCAGGAGAATCTAAAAATATTACCCTCGGTGACATAAATTCAGATGGTTTAATAAATTCATTTGACTTAATTTCCGCAAGAAAAGGTCTTGCAAACGGTTTCAGTGAATCATCGGAAAAACTTTCAGCAGACGTTGACCAAAACGGCGAATATAATGTTAATGATGCTGTTCTTATTCAAAAATTCGTTCTCGGACAGATAAACGAATTTCCTGTTGCCGAAAAAAAAACTGATACAGTAGCTATGGAAAAACTTTTTTCTTCAATAACTCCTGCATCAAGCTATAAAAAATCAGGCGAAAATAACCCCCTCTATACACAGAGATTCGGTGCAGACCCGGGAGTTATGGAATACAACGGCAGAGTTTATGTATATATGACGAATGACGTTATTGAATACGACAACAGCGGAAATGTAACAGAAAATACTTATGGAAAAGTAAACAAAATTAACTGCATTTCTTCTGATGATATGGTAAACTGGACTGACCACGGCTGCATAAATGTTGCAGGTTCGGAAGGTATTGCAAAATGGGCATCTCTTTCATGGGCTCCGTGTGCAGCTCACAAGACCATAAACGGCAAAGAAAAATTTTTCCTCTATTTCTGCAACGGCGGAAACGGTGTATGCGTACTTACTGCCGACAGCCCGACAGGTCCATGGAGTGACCCACTTGGTCATGAACTTATAACAAGAGCCGTTCCTAACTGTAATAATATTCCGTGGCTTTTTGACCCCGCTGTTTTTGTTGACGACGACGGAACAGGTTATCTCTGTTTCGGTGGTGGCGTTCCTGAAGGACAACAGGCAATGCCGTCCACAACAAGAGTTGTAAAGCTTGGCGACGATATGACAAGTATTGTCGGCACTCCTGCTACAATAAATGCTCCTTATGTTTTTGAAGATTCAGGTATAAACAAAATCGGCAACAAATATTATTACACATACTGTTCTAACTGGAATACAGGCGGTAATCAGTACAGACTTTCTACGGCAGGCATAGAATATATGGTTGCTGATAATCCCCTCGGCCCTTATACATACGGCGGAGAACTGTTTAAAAATCAGGGAAATTTCTTCCCCGGAATGACAGGAAATAATCATCACTCAATAGTTGAACTGAATAATCAGCTTTATTTATTCTATCACTCTCGCCCCGTTGAAAAAGCTATGGGAATTGATGGAAATTACAGAAGTCCGCAAGTTGATAAAATCACTATGAACGGCGAAAAAATGAATCCCGTTACAGGAACAATGACAGGTATTTCACAGCTTAAAAAACTTAACCCATATTCAAAAGTTCAGGCTGAAACAATGTCGAATCAGTCAAATAATATAGCTGTAAATGGTCTTGGAGATACTGCCGTACATGGTACAAAAGGCGGTTGGATTTCTGTAAAAGGTGCTGACTTCTCAAAGGGTGCAAAAACTCTTACAATTAAAGCATCTTCAACTGATGGTGCAGTTATAAAGGTATGTAAAGGCGACGCTAAAGGCAATGCTGTTGCATATGCTGAAATTCCGTCTAATATGTCGGAAATAAAAGTACCCGTTACAGGAACACTCACAGGCAACAGTGACCTTACTTTTGTATTCAGCGGAAACGTTGATTTCGATTACTGGTATTTTTCATAATTATTCATTCTATCATACTTCCAAAAGAAAATCCCTACTTATTGCAAGTAGGGGTTTTCACTTTTTTTAATTTTTTATTCTTTATACTCCGATAACGCTTTTTTCAGAAACTCATAACGCAGGCGTTTTTCTTCTTTGGCAAAATGAATTTCTCTGAATTGCTCGGGATTATTTTTATATACAAGTTTTTCATTTCCGAATTGTTCACTCGTCAAATCAAAAACACATTCTCCGATTACGTTGTAACAATGATAATTGCCGCCTTCACGAAGTATTCCGTAGACTTTTCCGCCGAAAATATCTTGTGCAAGAAATGCTGTTATAGAGCATTGTCCCAGAGTTTTATTTTCTGAAGTCCATTTATCCCTCATTCTCGGGGCACAAGTTTCCGCACACCATATTTTTGACAAAGCGTTATACAAATCTATCGGGGAATGAATCGACGGATATATATTGTTAATTGGTTTAACTGTTGCCGTTTCCCAGCCGTAAAAATTATAATCCATAAAAAAACCTCCTTTTTTATATAATCTTTATTTTATTATACATGATAAATACAAAAAAATCAAGCAACAAAATTGACTGTATAAATTTAATGTGATATAATAAGTATGAAATTATATAAGGAGAATTGAAAATGATAACAGATATTGAATTACATATACTTGATTTAATACATAATTATTTATCTTGCAGTTTTCTTGACTATCTTATGCCGAAAATAACTTTTTTGGGTAATATAGGGCTTATATGGATTGGCACTGCAACTCTGATGCTTAGTATCAAAAAATACAGAAAAACAGGCGTTACACTTAGCATAGGTTTATTTGGAGGCGTAATAACAGGAAATTTGATTCTGAAAAATATTATCAGAAGAGAAAGACCGTGTTGGATTAACAATTCAATACAAATGCTTGTTGATATTCCACAGGATTATTCATTCCCGTCCGGACATACGTTATCTTCATTTATGGCGGCATCTGTTATAATGCACGCTGATAAAAAACTCGGAATAATAGCTTATATAATTGCCTCTCTGATTGCCTTTTCAAGATTATATCTTTATGTACACTTTCCGACAGATGTTATTGCAGGTATTTTTCTCGGAACAATAATAGGCATTACATCATGTAAAATTTCCGAACGCTTTATTTTTCCGAAATTTAAAGTACATGATTAACTTATTTTTTTTCTTTCGGAACAGGACATGATATTTCTAAAAGCTGTTCAATCATGCGATGAAGAAATTGTGCTTTTTCGTTTTCTGATGCTTTATAATAAACTTCTTTTCCTGCTCTCCGACTTACAATAAAACCGCTGGCTTTCAATTGCTTTAAGTGATGCGATACTGCGGGACTGCTCATTTCTACCATAGCAGACAAATTGATAACACATTCTTCACAATGACAAAGAATCCAGAATATTTTCAGGCGATTACCGTCGTTCATCTGTTTAAATATCTCTGCAACAGTTTCAAATTGACTGCTTTCAGGGATATTTTCAAATTCATTTTCCATAACCTGACCGTGATTATGAGGGAAATGTTTCTGTTGCATAAAAATTTCTCCTTTATAATCTTATTTTATAATCATAATAGCACTAAAAAATAAAATTGTCAATTATATTCAGCAAAACTGCTGTTTATTATTTTTTAGAAAAAGTTAAATAAAAAAAATATATCAAAAGTATTGACTTATGAAGAAAAATAAGGTATAATAAATTCAACGATTAAAAACTTGTTTAATTGTTCAATATTATGTAAAGGAGTATTTCATTATGAAGAAAACATACAAAATTGAAGTAGATTGTGCTAATTGTGCTAATTTAATGGAAGATGCAACACGTAAAATTGATGGTGTAAAATCTGCTACAGTAAATTTCATGACACAAAAAATGATTGTAGAATTTTCTGAAGGATATGAACCAAAAAATGTCATGCAGGACGTTCTGAAGGTTTGCAGGAAAGTTGAACCCGACTGTGAAATTTTCTTTTAACCCGATTTTTCTGAATAGCACCCTTAACGTTTTTAACAATTTCAGGGTGCTGTTTTTATAAGATAACATATAAACGATTAAACATATTTTTAAAGGAGTTGTTTCTATGCAGGAAATAATTATAAATATATTGCTTATAATTGTTATTGCTGTATCTGCTGTTCTTATTTTCATTGGCAGACGTAAAGACGGCATGACAAAAAAACAGAAAAAAATGATGACTCGTATATTTATTTCAGCATCTGTTCTTTTAGTGCTTCAATTTGTTTCAGCGGAAATTTTCAGTAAACTTGACGGATATATATTTCCGTCATTCGGTCGCTGGTTAAGATTTGCCTGTTATCTGACAGACTATTTCATTATTGGATATGATATTCTGAATAAGGCTGTAAAGGGTATTAAAAACGGTAGAATTTTTGACGAAAATTTTTTAATGGCTGTCGCAACTGTCGGTGCAATGGCTTTAGCTATTTATGAAAACGGCGAATACCTTGAAGCAATAGCTGTTATGTTATTTTATCAGATTGGCGAATGGTTTCAGGGTTATGCAGTCGGTAAAAGCCGCCGAAATATCAGCAATTTAATGGACATACGCCCCGACTATGCTAATATTGAAATAAACGGAAAACTTGAAAAAGTTGACCCTGACGAGGTTGAAACAGGTAGTATAATTATTGTTCAGCCGGGCGAAAAAATACCGATTGACGGAATTATTGTTGAGGGAAATTCAAGTCTGAATACAAGTGCCCTCACAGGTGAAAGCCTGCCGAGGGAGGCAAAAACCGGCGATGAAGTTATAAGTGGCTGTATAAGCATGACGGGAGTTTTGAAGATACAGACAACAAAAGATTTCGGCGAATCTACTGTATCTAAAATATTGGATTTGGTTGAAAATGCAAGTTCAAGAAAATCAAAATCGGAAGATTTTATTTCAAAGTTTGCAAAAGTTTATACGCCTGCTGTTTGTTATAGTGCATTGGCACTTGCAATATTACCGCCTTTTATTCGTATGCTTTTTATGGGACTTTCGGCAGATTGGGGCGTGTGGGTTTACCGTGCACTTACATTTCTTGTTATCAGTTGCCCGTGTGCTTTGGTTATAAGTATCCCTTTGAGCTTTTTCGCAGGAATCGGCGGTGCAAGTCAGCAGGGCATACTTGTTAAAGGTTCAAACTATCTTGAAATTCTCTCTAAAACGAAAATAGTTGTATTCGACAAAACAGGCACATTAACAAAAGGTGTTTTTGAAGTAAACGGCATTCACCATAATAATATGGATAATGAAAAGTTAATTGAATATGCTGTTCTTGCGGAAAGTGCATCTTCTCACCCGATAAGCAAGAGTTTACAGAGAGCATACGGAAAAGAACTTGACCGCAGTCGTGTAAGCAATATTCAGGAAATAAGCGGTAACGGCGTAATTGCAAAGGTAGACGGCGTTGAAGTTGCTGTCGGAAATGATAAACTTATGAAACGCCTGAATATTACTTATTATGAATGTCACCATACAGGAACAATTGTACACATGGCTGTCAACGGTGATTATGCAGGGCATATTGTCATTTCTGATATTGTCAAACCAAATTCAGCAAATGCAATATCTTTATTGAAATCGGCAGGTATAGAAAAAACAGTTATGCTTACGGGAGATACAAAAAAATCAGCGAATCAAGTCGCATCATCTCTCGGTATTGATGAAGTTTACAGTGAATTACTTCCTGCTGATAAAGTTGAAAAAGTAGAGGAATTATTGAGTAAAAAACACGTAAAAGCAAAATTGGCTTTTGTCGGAGATGGAATAAATGATGCTCCTGTTCTTTCAAGGGCAGATATCGGCATTGCAATGGGTGCAATGGGTTCAGATGCTGCTATTGAGGCGGCAGACATTGTTCTTATGGACGATGACCCTGTGAAAATCTCGAAAGCAATCAAAATTTCAAGAAAATGTCTGCGTATTGTATATCAGAATATTATTATGGCATTAGCAATTAAATTTGCTTGTCTTGCATTAGGTGCTGTAGGTATCGGAAATATGTATCTTGCAATTTTTGCTGATGTGGGCGTTATGATTCTTGCTGTACTGAATGCAATTCGTTGCCTTTTTGTAAAAAAACTTTAATAAAAAAACAGTTCCGAAATTCCGGAACTGTTTTATATTTTACTTGAATATTTCCGCAAGCGTTTCCATAAGTTTTTCTGTGTCAACAGGTTTCGCTATAAATCCGTTCATACCTGCTTCAAGACATTTTTTTCTATCCTCATTAAATGCATTTGCTGTCATGGCAATTACAGGTATTTTTGCCTTTTGTTTGTCAGGGAATTGCCTTATTACTGTTGTTGCTTTAAGACCATTCATATTAGGCATCTGTACATCCATCAATACCATATCATAATACCCGGCATCATGTTTACTAAGCATATCGAGACAAATTATTCCGTCCTCTGCGTGTTCTACTTCAAATCCCGATTCAGTCAGAATTTCAATGGCAATTTCTGCATTGAGTGCGTTATCTTCCGCAAGGAGTATTCTTTTTCCCGCAAATGCTTCCGAATCAATATCATTTTCATTACGTTCGGTTTCAGTCGGAGTTTCCGCAATTCTATGCGGAATAGTAAATGAAACAGTCGTACCTTTGCCGAGTTCACTCTCAACACTGATAGTTCCGCCCATCAATTCAACAAGACTTTTTACAATTCCCATTCCGAGACCCGTTCCGACAATTTTGCTGTCTGTAACAGATTTTTCTCTTGTAAACGAATCAAAGATATGTGGCAGAAATTTCTTTGAAATGCCGATACCCGTATCTTTTATAACGGCTGTGAAATTTGCCCAGCCTTCACGCTCTGAAGGAGTTTCAGTGAAATATACATCAATACTTCCCCCTTCAGATGTATATTTAACGGCATTGCTGACAACATTCAACATTATCTGTGCGACCTTTGTTGAATCATAATAAATATATTTATGAATAATTTCGTCATGAACAGTATATTTAAGATTTTTCTTTTTTATTTCACTTGCAAATGCTGTATCCAAATTTTTTATAATCAGGCGAGTATCGCTTACTTCTTCATCAAGTGTAGCTTTTCCGCTTTCAATACGTGCCGTATCTAAAACATTATTTATAAGGTCTAAAAGGTATCCGTTTGAAGTGCGTATATTTTCTATGTAGCGGTCACGCAGTTCAGGATTGTCAATATTCTTTTTAAGTAAATCCGTATAGCCTATAATAGCATTCATAGGTGTTCTTATATCGTGCGACATATTGAAAAGGAAATCAGACTTTGCCTTGTTTGCCTTTTCGGCAGCTTCAAGAGCATCAGCAAGAACTTTCTGTTTTTTCTGTTCTTCACGGACAAGCTCATCAACATTTTTAGTACCGATAACAGCTAATATTGTACCGTCTTTTCTTTTAACATAAGAAACCTGAACTTGTAACCATGATATATCATTTTCTTTTATCATACGATAGTTAAAAGAAAAGTCTTTTTCGCTTTTAAAGCTGAAATGCTCTATAAATGCGGTGCGGTCATCTTCAAGAACCATTGAATCGGCATATTCACTGATAAGGTCAGACCAGCTGTGAGAATCTCTGTTGAAGAAATCAGAAATTACAATGCCTTCTTCTCCCTCTGTTCTGTACGGAATTACAGTATTACCTAAAATGTCAACAAGGAGAATAGAAAAATAATCAGAACCCAGACCGTTAATAACCTCAAGCTGTTCTTCCATTTTTAAATTTGCCTGCTCAAGTGCATACATTTGTTCATTTATTGTTATTTTTGCAGTTTCTTCCTTTTTCTTTTCGTCACGAATATTTCTGAATGCGTAGAATACGTGTTTAAGCTTTTCCTCTTCATCTCTGTCCCCTGCTATGATATATGCCTTGCACCAGTCGGATATAATCCCCCTGAATTCACAAGTAATAACTTGTTTTTTCTTCAGACGTTCTTCAAGCGTGTCCATATTTAAAAATTTATACATCATTTCTTTATATTCGGGCTTAATCAGACTCTCACACGTATATTCAATACTTTTCCTTATATCACCTGACATTTCTATCATTTCATAGGGATTTTTCTTTTTCATAATATCAATATAACCATATGTTTCAAGGTCAACATAATATGATGCAAAATAAATCTGTCCCATTGACTGAATAACATTAAGGTGATTTTTCAAGGCATTTTTCTGTATTGCTTCTTTTTCGATAATGTCCTTGCGGTCTTTGATATTTGTCATAATAATTACAAGTATAACTATTGCAAAAATCGTAAACAGAGTAAATTGCAGACGTGTAGATATTTTTACAGATGCACTTACTAAATCATTATGTGCCGCATCGGGAAATACTTCTACAAGATACCAGTCACATTCATTTATTTTCATCGCACAGCCGATACCGTTATCTTTTTCACTGTTTTCAAAAGTATTTACACTTCCGTCTGAAATTGTAGATTCAATTGCCGTTACTGTTTCTTTATCGGTCAATATATCTGTAATGGGAATATGTTTTCTTGTATCAATTTCCGGCAGGTTGCTTGCGATAATATCGCCGTTTTCATCGCATAAATAAACTTCTGCCTTTTCATTGTAATAAGAAACATCAATAAGTTCCCCTATTTCCCCCGTAGACTGAATAACACCAATCATTACGCCTATAGGCTTATTTTCAAACATAACAGGAGCATAAAACATCAATAATGTTTCTTGTGTTGCTCTTGATTCAAAAATAAGTTCTAAACCGCTGTTTCCCGCCATTCCGTCAATATAATACTTTCTGTCGGTAGCGTCAGACGTTCCCCCGGTGATATTATGGTCAAGACCGTCAGCATCTGCAAATTCCATAAAATCAAAATTTGAATCTTTTGTCATTCTTTGCAGAAGCGGAACATCAACTTCGGGACTTTTAAGAGATTCGCTGTAAAATGCACTTAAAATTCTGATATTTTCAAGGCGGTCTGAAATCAGATTATCAACTTCTTTTGAAAGTCTTACAGTATTGTCTTTTACCTGCCTTGCATTCAGATGTGATATTCTTTTATCGTTACTATTGCTGAACTGAACAATTGATAATATAATTACAATAATTGCCACAATGCATACTGAAAATCTTATTACAGAAGTACCTGTTGTCTTTGTTTCATTAAATGCTGACGTACCCGACGATTTTTTATTTTCAGAATCCATATAATCGCCTCCAAGATACTTATTTATATTTTTATATTTCAAATAATTAAATATAAAAACAATTATTCTATGATATACGAAATATTTGACTTATTTAATATTATCATGATATACACGATTTGTCAAGTAATTTTTAAAAGACAATATCTGAAAGATATATTTCTGTATTCAGAAAAAGTCACTTTCACTAAATTCATATAATTATATTTGGTGACATTTTATATTATGGTTTTTATATGAAATTTTCGGTTGACATATCGGCAATAATGATGTATAATTAACTATATATTTAAAATTTTCGGCTTGCTCACTTAAAGTGATATTCATAAATGTATTATTGTAACATTTATAACATTGAATATGCAGAAAGGCGGATTATAAATGAAGAAATATAAAAAAATCAACAGAATTATTGCATTCTTTTCAGCAGTCCTTATGATAGTGTTGTGTGTAGGTTTTCAACAACCACAATATACAATGGCTGAATCAAACACGACAATTCGTATTCCCTATGGTTTCAATACTTTCCTGAATGTGAGTGAAGAAGGCGAGGTATCGGGTTATTATGCCGAATATCTTGAAGAACTTGCCAATATAAACAACTGGAAATATGAATATGTCAAGGCAACATGGACTGAAGCTATTGATATGCTTGAAAATGGGGAAATTGACTTTTTGTTCCCTACAAACTACAGCGAAGAACGTGACGAAACAATGGATTTTTCGTCTATTCCTATAGGTTATACATCTGTAGGTATCTTTGCACTTCAGGACAGCGACTATAATTATGAAGATTATGAATCATTAAACGGTGCAAGGATAGCTTGTGCGGCAAATTCCACAAATGCGGAAGAACTCGCCATATACGCCAAAAATCAGGGCTTTTCATATACGCTTGTTGACCGTCCCACAAACGACGAAATGATTGCAGCTGTTGAAGACCGTGACGCAGACCTTGCTGTATTCAGTGCCGCAAATCAATTCCCCGGTTCAAAACTTGTTGCCGTATTCAGTGCCGCACCTGTTTTTTTCACTGTAAAAGCGGGAAATACTGAAATGCTTTCTAAGATTGACAGCGGAATGCAGGAGATAATCAGAGAAAATATAGACCTTGTTTCAGAAACAATGAAAAAAACACTTATCGGAGAAAACGGAAGTGTCAGTGCATTTACTTCTGATGAAAAGAAATTTATAGAATCAGGGAAAGAAATAGTTGTCGGATTTTATGAGGAAAGCGAACCGCTTGCATACGTTGATGACGACGGAAATTATAAAGGTATCTATATTGAATTTTTGTCGCATATAATGGAAAAATCAGGTGTAAAATTTACTCCGTATCCGATAAAGCGTAACCAGAAATGGCAGGATTTAATAAAAAGTGGAGATATTGACTTTTATATAGGTTCATCTGACATTATTGTATTTCAAGATGATGATATACATACAACACGCCCGTTTATGGAGTATTCAAATTTCCTCGTTACAAAAAGAGACCGTTCACTGAATCAGATTGAAAAGCCCGTTATTTCAATGACTTATGCACGCACAAACTGGGCGGAATATCTTGAAAATAAATTCGGAAAAGAACTTGAATTTAAATATTACAGAACAACAAAGGAATGTATGTTGTCTGTAGCTACAGGAAAAGCAGATGCCGCACTTATCAACAATCTTGAATATAATTATCATATGAAAAATCCACGCTTTTCAACGCTTACATATTCAACACAATATCGCTATCCGACTAAAATAAGTATGGCATCTTCGGCAGATATTGACCCGAATATATTTTCAGCCATAAATAAAATGATACACCTCACCGAGCCTGACTATATCGACATGATTTCCGACGAATCACTCACAATTCCGTATCATTCATATTCATTCGTTGATTATTTATATAATATGCGTTTTATCCTGCTTATTATAGGCGGTGTTCTGATAATTGCATTTTTTTCCGCCTTGTTCCACAAAAGCAAAATCAAAATCAAAGAAGAGGCAAACCGCAAAGAACAGGAAATATTACGTATTCTTGCCGCACTCAGCGACGACTATTCCGCAATATATTATACTGACCTTGACGAAGACCGCTGTACAATAATACGACTTCCCGACGACGGATTGTCCGAAATGTACAGAAAAGAAAAACATTCGGAAGCTATGGAATTATACCTGAATAACATGGTTGCCCCTAAATTTCATGATGTAATTAAGCCGTATTGTGACCCGAAAAATATTATTGAAAAATTCAAGGAAGAAAAGGCTTTCTATATCCGCTATCAGGTATTGCCGTCTGAAAGAAATACAACATATTATGAAATGTGTTTTGTCAATGCAGGTGAGAACGGAAAAAATAAAATGGTATTTGGTATACGCTGTGTAGATGAAGTCGTCAATGCAGAGAAAAAACAGCGTCAAATACTTGAAGATGCACTGAAAAGTGCAAACCGTGCAAATGCCGCAAAATCTGATTTTCTTTCTATGATGTCGCATGACATAAGAACACCAATGAACGCTATTATCGGAATGACTGCAATTGCATCAGCCCATGCCGAAGAGCCTGACCGTGTGCGTGATTCTCTTAACAAAATCGCAAGTTCAAGCCAATACTTACTCAGTTTAATAAATGATGTTCTCGATATGAGTAAAATAGAGTCGGGAAAATTCAAGCTGACACAGGAAAATTTAAATCTTACTGCACTTCTGAATGAACTTATTGAAATGATACAGCCACAAATAAAACAGCATAATCACACACTTACAGTTGATATGAAAAATATTGAACATAATGACGTAATAGGCGATAAACTCAGATTACAGCAGATTTTCATGAACTTAATGAGTAATGCCATTAAATATACGCCTGACGGCGGAAATATTTCATTCAGCGTTAATGAAAGAAAAATCAACAAAAACACCGCAGCGTGCTTTGAATTTGTATTCAAAGATGACGGTATCGGAATGTCGGAAGAATTGGCAGAACATATTTTTGAACCGTTTGTCCGTGCTGAAGATTTGCGTACAAGTAAAGTACAAGGTACGGGGCTCGGATTGCCTATTACAAAGAATGTTATTAACATGATGAACGGCTCTATTGAAGTAAAAAGCGAACTGAAAAAAGGTTCAACATTTTTTGTCACTATTTTCCTGCTGTTACAAGATAAAGCTAAAAATGACAAAGAATCTGAAAATGTATCTGATATGACAAAAATTCATACGGGCGATTTCAGCGGAAAGCGTATTCTTCTTGTTGAAGATAATGATTTGAACCGTGAAATTGCAAGGGAAATATTTGAAATGTCGGGGCTTATCGTTGAAGAAGCAGAGGACGGACAAATCGCTTTTGATAAATTTTCCGAATCTGATGACAATTATTATGACATGATTTTTATGGACGTTCAAATGCCTAATCTTAATGGATATGATGCAACACGTGCAATACGTAATCTAAAAAGTCAGTATGCTAAAAATATACCGATAGTTGCCATGACTGCAAATGCATTTGTTGAGGATATAAAAACATCAGAGGCAACAGGAATGAATGAGCATCTTTCAAAACCTATAGATTTTGCAAAACTCGAACAGATACTTGAAAAATATCTGTAAGAAAGGAGTATGCTTATGAAATTAAATAAAATTACTTCAATAATCATATGCTCCACAATGTCTATAACTGTTATTTCAGGCTGTGGAAAGAGTAAAAATAAAGATAAAAAAATCCTGATGAACTTTTGAACCGGAGTGAAAAAATTTGAAAGAAAATCATAAAATAAAGTTCAAAATATGTTTGGCTGTTATAGCTATAACTCTCATTATTGCGACTATAGGGCTGTTAATTGTCAGTGGTGTACACAATCGTTTTAACCGTACTGTATATGATGAACGTATCAATCAGCTTTCCGAAGTCACAGGACAGCTTTTTGAAAATATGGAGTATGAAATAAATATTTTATGGAATGATGCAATTGAATTGAAAGAGCGTTTATGTGAAGCTGATATTTCTTCTATTGAAGATGCAGAAAAATTTCTCGGCTCGGAAAATAAATTTGGTCAATATATAAATATGAATGCTGAAAATGTTGTTTACGATTCGGACGGCAGGCTTTACACCTCTGACGGTGAACACGGCATAATTTCAATTACTGAACCTCTTGAAAAATGTACTTATCGCATTGGTTTCATTGATTCCCCTGAAACTGAACCGAATGAATATGCTGTTTTTGTCTATAAACTTGAAACGCCGATAATGTTGAAAGACAGCAGAAAAGAAATATTATTTGCCGGAATACGCATCAATATGCATTCACTTGGTGAACTGTTGCGTTGTTCGGCTTACGGTGGAAACAACAGTACATACTTTCTTAGTAATGACGGTTCAAAACTCTATGTTGACGAAACACGTTACTATGACCTTATTGAAGGACATAACGTTTTCAATGTAATTAAAAAAGAAGATGAAAAAGAAAATTTTGACGATGTTCTGAATCAGCTTAATAATGAGGGTCATGTTCTCTCACATATCAATATTTCAAATACTGATTATTTCTATGCAATGCGTACTTTGTCCGACATTGAATGGACAGTAATGTATATAAATCCGGCTGATGACGTTGCACAAGGTACGGTTTCTGTAGTAAGGTCTGCTATAAGAATATCAGGACTGACAGTATCATTTGTGCTTATTGCAGGTATTGTTATACTTTTTTGTGTAGTGGGAACACATAATTCACGAAATCGCCTGAAAGAAGAACAGGAATCGGGACGGAAATTGCAGGAACTTAACAATGAACTTGTACAGGCAAAACAGTCTGTTGAAGATGCTTACCTTGTTGCACAACGTGCAAACCACGCAAAAACGGCATTTCTTAATAATATGTCACATGATATACGAACACCAATGAATGCTATTATAGGCTTTACATCTCTTGCTATGTTACATATTGATGATAAAGAATCCGTCAATGATTATCTCAGCAAAATAATGGTATCAAGTGAACATTTGTTATCACTTATTAACGATGTACTCGACATGAGCCGTATTGAAAGCGGTAAAGTGAAAATAGTTGAAAAGCCTTGTTCCCTGCCGAATATTATTCATGATTTGCGTAATATTCTTCAAGCCGATATAAAGGCAAAACGGCTGAATTTCTATATAGACACAATGGACGTTGAACATGAAAATATTATCGGTGATAAATTACGTCTGAATCAGATATTGATAAATATTATGTCAAATGCAATAAAATTTACGAAATCGGGCGGTACTGTTGCAATGTGTATAAAAGAACTGTCAAACGCTCCCGAAGGGTATGCTGATTATCAATTCATAATACGTGATACGGGTATCGGTATGAGTGAAGATTTTGTAGATAAAATATTTGAACCGTTTACACGTGAGGAAAATTCTACAGTCAGCGGTATTCAGGGTACAGGGCTCGGCATGGCAATTACAAAGAATATTGTAGACATGATGGGCGGAAATATATCTGTAAAAAGTAAACTCGGAGAAGGTACAGAATTTACTGTTACATTGCGTTTTGAACTTTCAGGCGAAAAGAAAACAGTTACAGTCATCAAAAGCCTTGAGGGATTCCGTGCTCTTGTGGCTGATGATAATATGGTCAGCTGTACAAGCGTTGAAAAAATGTTGCGTCTTATTGGTATGCGTCCCGAATGGACAACGTCAGGCAAAGAGGCTGTATATCGTGCAAAATATGCCACTGAACAGAATGACCCGTTCAGTGTATATATAATTGATTGGCTTATGCCTGATATGAACGGCGTTGAAGTCGTTCGTCAGATAAGAAAAGAAATCGGCACACAAGTCCCCATTATTATTCTAACGGCGTATGACTGGGGCGAAATCGAACAGGAAGCACGTGAAGCAGGCGTAACGGCATTTTGTGCAAAACCGTTGTTTTTGTCAGATTTGTACAATATATTGCAAGAGGCTGAATTATCAGATAAAGAAGAAAAAATGCAGGTTGACCCCGAAAAATTCTTAGGTAGGTGCATTTTGGTTGTTGATGACGTTGAACTCAATCGTGAAATTGCCGTAGCAATTTTAGAAGAGGCAGGATTTGTTGTAAAAATGGCGGAAAACGGTAAAGATGCAGTTGAAATTGTAAAAAATTCAAAGCCGGGAGAAATTGACCTTGTGCTTATGGACGTTATGATGCCGATTATGGACGGATACCAGGCAACGAAAGAAATACGTAAACTTGAAGATAAAAATCTCGCCTCACTCCCTATAATTGCAATTACAGCTAATGCATTTGAGGAAGATAAAAATGCGGCATTTGATGCGGGAATGAATGACCACCTTGCAAAGCCGTTTCAGATTGAACAGTTATATAAAATTCTTGAAACGTATCTCTGACGGGATACAGACAGAAAAGAGGTATAATAATAATGGATTCTTATATTTATACAGCCGATGAGGCAAAGGCAAGACTGATTGAAGGCAATAAAAAATATGTTGATGCAAAAAAATTGTCATTTGATGTTTCGGAGGAGATGCTTATAAATTTCAGTAAACATGGTCAAAAACCGTATGCTGTAATAATCACTTGTTCCGATTCAAGAGTAATTCCTGAAATGATTTTTTCAGCCGGTATCGGTGAACTTTTTGTCATTCGTGTTGCAGGTAATGTAATAGACTCTCACCAACTCGGAAGTATTGAATATGCGGTTGAACACCTCGGAACGGGGCTTGTAGTTGTTCTCGGTCATGACCATTGCGGAGCTGTTGATGCTGCTATGAATCATGACCCCGACGGATATATTAAATATATTACAGATGAAATATTAAAGGCTATAGGCAATGAAAAGAACGAATTTAATGCCTGTTGCATTAACGTCAGACATAGCTGTGAGATAATAGAAAAAAGCCTAAAAATTCAAAAAGATGAAGAAAAATACGGCTTGCGTGTTATGGGAGCAATTTATCATCTTGACAGCGGAAAAGTAGAATTTTTATAATATAAAAATCCTCGATTTTGAAGTAAAATCAGAATAAAAGAGAGAGTGATAATTATGAATGCAGATGAAATAAACAGAGAAACCGTATTCACTGCAAATAAAGCAAACGAAGCCGCCACATTCATTGCAGATAAAATAATAGGACAACAGCCTATATGGGAAAATTGGTACATAAAGGGAAAAATAGGTTCGGGAACTTTCTGTAATGTATATCGTATTGAGGCACGAAGAACCACAAGAACTGATGTTTCCGCCCTTAAAATAGAGCCGATTTTAGCAGAAGAAAAATTTTGTAATAATGAAGAAAGAAAAAAAAGTTATATCGAAAAAAGAAAACTGTCGGTTGAAAATGAAACAAATATTATGTGCGGATTAAAAGATTGCCCAAATATAGTAGGTTACCAAGAAGAAGATATGCGTGAATTTTATTTAGACGGAAGATTTCAAGGTTATTATTTTTTAGTACGTATGGAGTTACTTGAAAATTTACACAGACTGATAATAAAGAAAAAATTTGAATTATCAGAAAAAAATGTCCTTGAACTTGCAAAACAAATAGGCAACGGCATAAAAGCAGCACATGACATAAATATTATACACAGAGATATAAAACCCGAAAATCTATTTGTTTCACAAAAAGGAGTACATAAACTCGGCGATTTCAATATTTCAAAACAGGCAACATTCACAAGAACCATAGCAGGAACTCCCCAATATATGGCTCCTGAAGTTATGAGGGGATTTGACTATAACAAACAAGCTGATATATATTCTTTCGGAATATGCCTTTATCAGATGATGAACGACTATTTACTCCCATTTGAAGAATATGAAGAACCCGTAAACCAAAGATTAAACGGAACTCCATTGATACCGCCAAAAAACGCTTCCGGACAATTTGGATATATTATTTTAAAAGCCTGTGCTTTTAACCCGCAAGAACGATATCATTCAATAGATGAAATGCTTTATGATTTGGAAAATGTATATTCTATACCGGTTCAACCGCCAATACAAATAGACAGCAGAACGGAATATATGGGCAGTCAACAGACTATGCAGCCACAAAATACTTCTTCTGTCCGAATCCCTAACCCAATACCTGTTCCCGTCCCTGTTCCGGTTCCTAACTTTATCCCTGTTCAGCCTCCAAAACCTGCACATGATACTGCAAAATCAATATTTATTATTCTTGTTGTTTTAATAGTGCTTGCCACTGTAGGAATTTCCGGTTTTATTCTGTTCGGAAAAAACAATAATGACAATAAATCAGATGAGAATACAACTATAAAGTATTCAGAAGAAGAAAATAAAAATGATTACGAATCTTCCGATGTATCAGAAACACATGAAGAAACTGTTAAAGAAACGGAAATCGGCAATTCTCCTCCGGTTTTTGATGAATTTTCATCAACAAGTGAACTTGCTTCAATTACAAATAATGATGGCACTTTCAATTATAATATTTCAAATATTGCTGACGGTGATTATTATACCTGTTGGGCTGAAGGTAGTTCAGATGCAGGAATAAACGAAAGTATTCTTTTATCCGCTGACGAAAAACAACACGTAAGCGAAATTTCTATTACAAACGGTTATTATAAGGATAAGGATATTTTTTATAAGAATAACAGAGTGAAAAACTGTAGATTTGAATTTTCAGACGGCACATCTCAGGAAGTGGTTTTACTTGGTGAATATTCTGAGCAGTCAAATGTTATAACTTTCAGTCCGCCGGTTGACACTGAATATATTAAAATTACCATTCTAAGCGTATATTCCGGAAATAAATACAATGATACGTGTATTTCAGAAATTTCAGTGAACTAATTTATATATTTTAACTAAAATATAAACAAAAAAATGTTAATTCGGTAAATCATAATCCGATTAACATTTTTTGTTATGAAAAGGGTGTCATAAATGAATAATAAATTTATATATCTATGTCTTACAATAGTTTTATTTCTCACTGCCTGTACTGATAAAACCGTAGAAAATCAGATGAGTTATGAATATGAAACTTCTCATGAAACAGATACAACAGAAGATAATACTACACAAACTACTGATTTATTGAAAAATGATGCTGATTCTTTTATCACGACTGATTCCGTTTCTACAAGAAAAGTAACTGTAAAAACTGTTGAAAAAAAGAACCCGCCCGACGGTGAACTCGTCCGCATACTCGATTATATCCCCGATGCAGTAATAGACTTGCGTTATGCTACAACAAATAATTTTACAGGAACTGTTATATATGATGATAATGATAATGAAGCCCGTTTATGCTATGGTACAGTAAAAAAACTGGCAAAAGTTCAGAACGAACTTAAAGAAAAAGGATACAGTATAATTATATGGGACGCTTACAGGTCATCAGAAGCACAATACAAACTGTGGGAAGTATGCCCTGACCCTACATATGTAGCCGACCCGGAAAAAGGCGGTTCAAGTCACAACAAGGGAAATACAATAGATTTAGGAATTGTTTATACTGACGGGAGCAAAGTTGAACTCCCGTCGGATTTTGACGAATTTTCATTACTTGCGGACAGAGAATACAGTGACGTTTCAGCAGAAGCAGCTGAAAATTCCAATATGCTTGAAGAAATAATGAATAAATACGGATTCAACGGATATTGGGGTGAATGGTGGCACTATTCCGATGAAGATATATATACACTCATAATTCCTGAAAACTGAATAAATATAAATCTCTATAATATTTATTTTAATTTATTCTGTAGCTTTTTGAATTACAACACAAGTAACGTTATCTTCTCCGCCGTTTTCAAGTGCTTTCTGTACAAGCTGTTCTGCATAATTTTCAGAATAAGACGAGAGTATTTCCGCAATTTCATCATCATTGCACATATCTGTAAGACCATCACTGCAAATCAGTATTTTTCTGTCACCGATTTCAAACGGTTCATATTTCAGTGAATTAAGACCTATTCTGCGGTCGTCCACACCTAAAAATGAAGTAATTTTATGTGAATCGGGACTGTTTCGTGCTTCTTCTTCTGTATAGATATTTGCTTTAAGTTTTTGCATTGCAAGTGTCTGGTCTTGTGTTATCTGCTGTATTTTTCCATCGGAAAAAAAGTAAACCCTGCTGTCACCTATATTGAAAGTATACACATATTCGCCGACAATACGTACCATTGCAAGAGTACTGCCACTTCTTTTGCATAGTTTTTCTTCAACCATTTCACATATACGCCTGTTTGCAACATTTGCATAATTATTTACTGCATCATGAAGTTTTTCGGGCGAAACAGAATTTATTTCACCGCTTAACTGTTCAAGTGTTTCCACAGCTATATATGAAGCCTCTTCACCATATGCTTCACCGCCCATTCCGTCACATACGGCAAAAATACCGCTTACGCTGTTTACGCTTTTCATAAAAGTAAAATTTTTTTCTTTTCTGTATCCTATATAGTCACAATAAAAATTATCTTCATTGTTTTCACGGATTTTTCCCACATCAGAAGAAACATAAATTGTTATTTTTCTTTCGTGCGGTGTTTTCCTTTTTCTTCTGAATATATTCCACATATTTTTTCTCCTGTCAGGAATTTTATAATATTCTTATATTGTTTTTTATTGTATCATATATTTAATATAATGTCAATATATTTTCAGAATATACTCAAATTCAATTGATACAGAATCATGTAATCAGGTCAGCAGGGTCAGATTTATTTCGGGAAAAATAATTCAGACAACAAATTTCGCTATTATTGAGAGTTTTTTATCAAGGAAAGTTTTCAGTTTCCTATTGTAATCATTAACAATACCGTTTACATATCCAAGTGAATTTTCTTCAATGTCACTTCTTGCCCAGCGTACTGCACTTTGAACATCTTTACGCAGTTCTTCAACAGCTTCCTGTGCACGATAGCAATATTTATCTTTGCCACGGTAATCTTCCATATCGTCCCAATCTATGTATGTCTGATAATCGGAAGCACTGTATTTAAATTCACGTCTTACTATGCTTACAAAATTTTCACCGATAATTTCGCCCTTTTCAAGCATTTTCCATACTGTGTCTCTTTCGGGGTAAACATCAACATTACAGAAATCAGAGGGAAGTTTATTTTTTCCGATGAGGTTAGAAACAGCGGTAAGTACATCAGAGATTTTTTTATTTAACTGTGTGTATACACTTTTTTCATCAGTTGAATAATACGGTTTGATTATATTCACACGATAACTTGTTATGACATCAAGAATTTTGCTGTCAATCTGTGAATAAGCTCTATCCCTGAATTTACTTAGTCCTGCTCTTTCTGCCGATGATGAACTGCTATATTCATAACTACTGCTACCGACATACGGAAATGTAGTTACAGTACAATAAGCATCTGTAAAAGCTATATCTTCTCTCTTAACGTTCAGACCGTTTGCGAATGCTTTGAGTTTATTGACTTCTTCCTGTAAAGACTGTTTTATGTTGACTTCACCGCCGAAACTGATTGCCTTTACAGGACATTCAGAAATTACAGTATTAAGTACAGCGTCATTTCCGGCAAGTACGCCTTTTATAACTTGTGCATTGCCATCGTCATTACTTTCAAAGTAATTCGGACACTTGACAACGCACATTCCGCAACCGTTGCATTTTTCATTGATAATAATCTGTTTCATAATTTTTTAACTCCTTTTTCTTATTGATTTATCATTTCATTCATCTGTTCAAGATAAATTTCGCCTGTCTGAATCATTTCAACAGCAGACCTGCATAATTCACCGTTTTCATCAAGTACGGGAATATTTATAATATCAGACATTGCCGCCGCAATATTTACACAAGTCATAAGTATGCCTTTATCATGTTCTGTATATGCTCTTACATCAGTACCATTTTTTGAAATTACTTTTTCAGTTTCTGAAATTGAACCTAAAAATAGTGCATTCATTCGCATGATGAGATTTGATATTCTTTCAGAACGTCCGATAATTGCATCGTAGACTTCTGCAACAGACTGTGCCTGTGAATATACTACATTTGCGGCACTTAACTGACTTTTTGCGGCTGAGAGATTTCTTTTTGAATCTGCAATCATATAGCCTGTTATTCCCTTGAAAATCACTTCTGTTATAAGCTGTTTGTCGGTCAGAGGCTGTTTTATAACAGTTTCCATTGACTTAACCGTGTTACATAAATTAAAATTGTTATATACCACAAGGTCATTTTTATCGGAAATATTAAGGTCAATTTTTTGAATTTTCTGATACACTTCAATAAATTTCGGAAGTGTCGATTCAATTACAGCACGTTTTCTCTTTGCAACAATCTGCATTTTTTTATCTGCCGCATTGCGTTTTCTATAAACAAGTTCACGTGCTTCCGCTTCTCTTGTATAAGCCTTTGAACGCTTTGCAAGTGCCTGTTCGTCCATTTTGTTGGACTTGTCCGCACTGTATGCCAATGTGCCGACTAATGCCAATTCTATAAGCAAAATAATCCCCCCTTAAAAATTAAGTTTCAATGTCATATCAAGCTGTGATTCGTATTCATCAAGATTTCTGAACATAACAGACTTGCCGAAAACAGATAAAATTCTGTCAAGTCCGTCAGTAATTCCCTGCAAATTATATACTTCCTCACATGCTGATACAATTATCATATCAAATCCCGATTCAATATTTTCGTCCCATTTCTGATATTCACTTTCAACTATACTACGGAATTTCTGTCTTTGGTATTCCATTTCCACAATTGCTTCTGTTTCAAGTCTGCGGATTTTCTTTTCCTTTAATTTATAGTCATCGAGTGATTTCAGATTATTTATAATATTCGTTCTTATTGCAATAACAATATTACAAGCAACAGTAGCAACCATTGTACCTATGGCACGTCCGATAACTTCACCGGCACCTGCTCCTAAAATTCCTCCTGCTGATATGCCGATTATTTCACCCACAACTGCACCTACTTCACCGCCTACCATCTGAGCAACCATTGTAGCACCTTTATCGCCTATTTCAAGAACAAATTCTTCAGCCGTAATTTCGCCATCGATAAGTCTTGATACTGAATCCGCAACAATTGTACCTACTTGTATAAGCTGTCCCAACACCTTATTATTTTTCAATGACTGATAAATAGCATTATTCGCAAGTGCAACATCTGCAACATCTTTTATGACATCTTTTCCGACTGTTTCCACTGCAAGTTCTCCGAAATCTGCAACAGCATCTTCAAAGCTTTCTTCTTCTGCTGCTATATTTACAATGTGTTCAACTCCATATCTTACAAATTTCATTGCATTTTCTTCAATGCTTTTTTTAGCAGAATTTGCTGTTAAATCGCTGATATTTTTAACTGTACGAGATGTGAATTTTTCTGTCAGCACAACATCGGCTTTAATTTTTTCTCCCGCTAAATGTGTTCTGCCTTTTGATGAAAGCCCGTTGTCCATATCAAAAATAACATTGTAGTCACTTTTTTCGCCTTTTGAAGCATTCAATGATTTAGGCAGTATTCTTAAATTTGCATCACAATTTGCAATTTCTTTTACATCTTCATCTGAAAGAAAAGGATTTTTCTTTACTTTGTCATGAATAGATTTCAGTGAATTTACATGGTCTGTTTCTGCTGAATGTTCTGCATATTTTTTAGAAATATTTTCACCGTCAGCATTTTTCATTCGATATTTTTTCTGTGCAGCCGTCTGACTTTTATGCAGAAGTTTTCCTGTTATCGGGTCTATTATAGTTGCTTTATCACCAAAAACTTTTTTCTTATATGATTGTTTGGCATCTTCCGAATCATAGTTTGAACGGTCATAATCCTGCGTAACACCTAATTTTTTATCCACAAAATCACCTCTTTCATCAATAAAATTTATCTGATATTGCAGAAATACTTGACTTGTAAATAAAATAAGTTCTCAAAAAAACATTTTAATTATAGCCCACGGAATTAACGCCCAACCGAACAAAAACCCCATAGCAAGTCTCCTGCCAAAAATAGCATTTCCGTCACCGATTAGTATTTTGTCTGCATAAATTGTCCTGCCTGTTGCCCAGTAACTCAGTGCTATATAAATAAGAGTTATCACCATAATATCACCTCCCGAATAATTTTATAATTTTATTTTATCGTATGAAGACGAAATAGTAAATATAAAACAGTTCCGAAAAAAATAAAAAATTTCGGAACTGTTTTATCTTGACAAATAAAAAACGTGTACTATTGGCACACGTTTCTATATCATATAATCAGTAATATCAAGCATTTGATTTTTTAATTTTTCCTCTGCATCGGAATAAAGCTGAATTTCAGTCTCGTCAAGTCTTGCATAATCACGATAATTCAGAAGTTCAGGAAATGATTCCGGAATTACTGTGACAATTTTTCTCTTTATATTCATCGGTATATCTTCATCAGGCTCGCAGTTTGTGTAATACCATTCACTCAATGGTGAGAGATTCGCAAAGCAAAAATCACATAATTCAATATCTATGTAATCATATTCAATATAGCTTCTTTTGAGATGGTCATATAATTCAAGTTCCGACTGATACATATTGAAATTTTTGCCGTTATCTCGGTAAATACTGTAATCTTGATATTGAAAGATTATTTTCAGATTTGGTGAAAAATTTTCCCTTTTCTGCATCTTGCCTGTTCTTCTTGCAATTGCTGAAAATATTATATACGGCTTTACTGATTTTAATTTTTCATCGCTGTTAATATTTATAAGTAAAAATTCCAAATTATCTTTGTATATTTTATTTTTTATACTATCATGCAAAAAAGTATGTTGTGTAGTCAGATTATACAAAAAGTCTGTTTCTTCTACACACTTAATATTTTTTTCACGTCTCGGCTTTTTCAGATATTCTCTGATTTCATACAGTTTTTTATTGCTTTCTGTCTGACATTTCAGAAATGCCGTTAATTCCTGTATAAGCTCCTGCTGACGGAAATAATTTCTGATATCCTGCTCTTTTGTATGGTCAGAGAAATTTATATCATTCAGTAATCCGAAGTCGGTCATAATACAAAAATAAAGATATTGTAAATCAGGGTTATCAGACTGTTGAATAATACGTTCCATAAGGTCATAGCAAGTAACAACAAGATTTTGACTTCCGATAGAATATTTTGACAGAAGATAATTAAATTTCTCTTTGAATATATTTACACAATTGCACGCTTTATCGAAAGTAATATTATGCTTTTTCAGAAAATCTTTAAATGATATATAAATATCCGCCTGCTCATCAATATATTGATAAATATCATAATCTGAATTATATCGCATCTGCTTTTTCACCTTTACTTTTTATTACTTAAATATATTATACATCTTTCATATAACAATTGCAAGCTATTCAATTTAAAATTCTCATTTTTTATTTATGATAATAAAAAATATGGTTATAAAGATTTATAGTCAATCTGCTGTTTTTATTGTCAAATATCTTGAAAAATTTGTTGTATTATTAAAAAAATGAAGATAAAACACAATATAAAAAAAGTTTATTTAACTAAAATAAATTATGGAAACGCTGTTTTTTTCATTGACTTTATATTTAAAAGTCGATACAATTTTAAGTATATAGAAAAATTTATGAATAAGGAGTAATAAAAATGGAACAAAAAGTTTTCTCGGAAGTGTTAAACGACCTCATAACAATATGTGATGAGATTGATTCAAACATAGCCCGAAAAGCAGGATTAAACAAATCATATCTATGCAAAATGAAAAAAGGTTTAATGCTTCCGCCCGATTGCAGTGTATTGGAAAAGCTTATGGAAGCAATGAACTTGAACGATGAAGACAGCGGAAAGCTTTACAGAGCCTACATGAGAGGCAAACTTAGTGATGAATTGAAACGTACTGAAAAAGCTCTGCACAAAATATTTACATTAACCTACCCACAAACTATATGCAACAACAATATATCAGAGAGGACTTCACTTCCTGAAAATGGCAGTCTTATTACAGGAAAAGAAAATGTCCGCAGAGCTTTTATGCATATTATGCACGGTACAGATAAGGCAAAACTGATATTTTTTGCAGATAATCAGGAGATTTTTGAATGGCTGCAACTTGTATATCGTTCAAAAGATATAAAAGTAATTTCTGATATACTGCTGTATTTAAATGAAAATACAAAAACTTGTGCGGAAAATATTGAGGCACTTGCTGAAATAATCCCCTGCGTAATCACCGGAAATGTGAATGTAAGGAGTTGTAAAATAGATATATCCCGATATTACAGCGATTTTCCTGCATTTCCGATTATGGTTAAAGGTGACAAAGGAATGCTTATAATTGAAAAAGACCTTAATTCCGCTGTATGTTTTACGGATAAAGACGTTAAAAGAAAATACGAGAATTTCTTTGATGAAAAATTTTTCAATGCACAAGTGATGACAAAAAATTTCATGAATATTTCTGAATTTGTGGGCAAAGCACTTGAATTATTCAAACGTGAAAAAAATTCCGCACTATGTGATTTTTATATCTTAAAAAGAAATCCTTGTGTGTTTATCGAGAAAAATCCTACTTTTATGAAAGAGCTTATTTGTGATAAATCTGTTGACTGTGCATTTTTTGAGGAATATATGAAATGGTTGTCTGAAAATACAGTTGAGCCTGTAAAGCAGTTTTACAGCATATTTTCCAAAAAAGGGCTAAAAGAATTTATGGAAGATGATATTTACTACGAATATAATAAATATGTTGACAGGTCAATTCCAAAACAACTCAGATATGAGACTTTTTCACAACTTATCAATGATTCTGAAAGAGGACAGGCTGTTTCGGTTCATATTGCTGAAGACTATTTCTTCGGTGATTGCAGACACGGTGCAAATATCTGGTCAGATGGCAAAATGATACTTATACTTAATTTTGAGGACGGCTACAGGATTTTGTTTATCAATGAAAATTCTATCATTAAGTCAATTATAGATTTGTTTAATTTCTATAAAAAAATTGATAAAAAACGTTGTAAATCCTACGCACTTAAAATCATGAAAGAATATAAAGAAAAATATTGTAAATAAAAAAATTCCTCCTGAAAAATGGAGTTTATATAGATATTTTACATGAATGAGAGGTGAAATTTTTTAACTGTTAAATTTAGAAGCATTTGCTTCGGAAAGGAAAATGGAACTATTAAATACCCCCTTACAGACAAAATTATAGAAAACAAAAAAGAAGAAAAAAAGAGTTTTATGGAAGATGTTAACGGCAGAATAAAAGACAATATCTATGACAAAATTCTCCCATATGGCAAAGAAATTTTAACAACATCACCTGAGCCTGACGCAATCCTTGACTATAAAGACGATGACGGCAACGGCAAAAGTTCAATTGGTGACAGAAGTATCGCTTTAGACAGCATTTCACCTATAAGCGAAAATAAAAGGCTCATGGATTTTATGTAAATTTCCTACAGATAAAGAAATGGGAAGTATGATAAAATTATGTGATACCTGTAATAATATAATGAATAAAAGATTGCACTATAAATACAATGGGAGAGATAAACAACTGTGCAGGAGTTGTTGAAGTTGAAAAAAAACTTATGGCGAATATATTGAAGATAACCTTGCAAATAATGAACTCAGTATTCTTATCAATAATGTAAACTTGAAATTATTATATCTGACTGCAATTATCCCATAACTACAATTATTTTAACCCATGAGAAAGAAGAAGACCGGGGTGGTATATTTCCCTGAAGTAGACATTCTCTGATGAAAAATGCTGTCTGTTCCTGTACGGGAGACAGACAGCGTTTTTTTAAATTTATGGTTTCTCATAATTCACTTGTCATCTCACTGTTTTCAATATCTTTCAGCAAGCGACCATCACTTGTTTTCCAGCTTGTCAAACCGTTAGAACTTTTACCAATAACAAACATTGCTGCATATGACGGACTTGAAAACAGCATATCTTCTTTTAAAACTTTGGATTCAATATTTGCTTTTCTCCGCCGTTCTTTTAATGCCGTTGAAATTGTGTCATCATCAACAGGTGATATATGACTACCTTTTAAAACAACAAATCCCTCTGCTGTACGCATTCCGTCAGCTTCCACTTTGCCTACATCTTTAATATTACGCTCCAGATGAAATACAACTTCTTCGGGCTGTTTATCAGCTGATATATCATTTTCAACTTTATCCTGCTTATCTAAAGGTTCAAAAACTTTGTAACCCAACGCATTCAACAGAATTTTAACGTTTTCTATAAACTCTTCCATTGCTGAAATCTGTGATTCTTTCATTACAGTATTATGATATGTATTTTTTGTCAGAACAACATACCTTTTTGAACTTCTGGCAGTTTCTACAAAACGATTTTCAAGATAGCGAATCAGAGCTTTATTCAGGTCTCTGCCAATAAAAATAACCGCCGTACTCCAATAATACTTTTCTTTCTCTGAATTGTAATCACGAATATGCTGTACAAGACGTTCCTTTACATTTTCCGCCTCACCAATATAAACAGAATCTGAACCGTCGTCCTCTTTGCAGAACAGAAAATATACACCTGCCTGAATAATATCATCTCGTTTACAGCTTGCAACCTCAATACGAGGAATTTTTATTGCCTTGCCGTTCCAGTTTGAAAGTTCCGCAGTAATAATGCTGTCAGCAGTACCATTCACAAGGAATAATTCAATTGATTTTCCATATGCCATAATTTTTCTCCTTTTTATTAAATATAACCGTTTTTTAATTATAGCATATAATACTGAAAAAGTCAATGAAATTATATTAAAGCTTATTTTTTCTGTTTCAACAAATCAAAATTCAGTCGTACCATTTTACACAATAATCAACATGAATACTGCCGCCTTCAAATCTTCCTTCAAATTTTGCTTTTTTTCTGTATTTTCTTCTTAATTTAGAATTGATGACAATTCTATTTATAGGATTATTCTCAAGATAATTTTTGTAATACAATTCTAATTTGCCATTTGAATAGGCATTACACCATTCCTGCCAATTTGCCATTATTTCATCCCTTTCATCGTCAGTGACAGGCGTTAAATAGTATTCATCAATATATTCATCCAAATCTTCATCAAATACTCTTTCATAGATACACATAAGACCGTTGTAACAGGCAAGACCGGTAAGAGAACCGTCCCAACAATTGTGAATGGTTATGACTTTTTCCATAAATTTTCCCCATATAAATTCCAATTTATCTGAATAACTAATTATAATTTTGCAGAACTCTGCTATTCTATAATTATATCACAAATTATATCACAGAACCAAATATAATGCAAGCTTTTTTGCCGAAAATTCCGTAATTTCAGCAATATGACCGGGAATTGAACAAACACTTTGCAGATAATAGATAAATCATTTATATTTTGAAAAACTGTTTTTCTATTTTTGTACAAATTTGTCCAAAAGTCAGGGCTTTTCTCACATCAGGTTGCAGAGAAAACAAAAATTTCACGATTTTATCACAAAAAAAGCAGTCTGCATTATCCGACTGCATTTTAATAATATGATTACAACAATTTTTGGTAAATTGTCTCAATAAAGTATAATACACTAAAAATAATTATGCCTTATTTCAAATTTGATGTGAATATAATTATATGATTTACAAACCATGCAAAATAAGATATATGCCTGCAAAAAAGCATGAAAATTAAAAATACTATGGAAAGTCGGCTTTTCCTGTCGCTGTTGTCAATATACTTGTATCTTCGGATGACAACACTTCATTTCACGCAACATCTATTTAAAAATCATACTTGACATTATGCGTTATGTTGAACAAATTCATGGTGTTCAGAAGACTGACTGCTGACCCGAAAATACAAACCATACCTTAATGAAACTCTCCATGCAGGAAATTCAATTCAACTGCATGGAGAGTTTTTAATTATTTTTCTTTGGACTTTTTGAATGTAATCGGCAACATGATTAGCGAACCAATCATCAAAGAAAGGTAGAATTTCAGATTGAAATTATCACCTGTTTTCGGTGAATCATAATCTGTATTTGTAATCGTTCCGGACGATTTACGCACTGTTGTACTTGTGGAAACAGATTTATCTGTTGCTAAAGTTTCCTTATTTTCTGTTGAATTTGAATCCGTTGAAGAAGATGAATTTGATGTCTCTGTGTTTGTCTGAACTGTTTCTGTTGTGGAATTTGTCTGTGTTGTATCACCGCCGGAAACATCAGTTGTCGTTGTCGTCTGAATTGTTTCTCCGCCAGATGCAATGGCACTTGTCGTTGTGGCAGTCTGTTCTGCACTTTGTACAAAATTTGTGACAGTTGTTGAAGTACGTGTTTCCTCTCCACCGCCAACATCAGTTGTCATTGTTGTCTGAATTGTTTCTTCATCTGACGAAACAGCACTTGTCGTTGTGGCAGTCTGATCCGCACTTTGTACCAAATTCGGGACAGTTGTTGAAGTACGTGTTTCTTCTCCACCGCCAATATCAACATTTATTGTGCTTGACTGAATCGGTTCTTCTTCAGTAGTGACTGTAGTTGTATTTGTCTGAATAGGTTCGGAAGTCGTTTCTGTCGGAGAAGTCTGAACATTTTCCGTTGTTTCCGTTGGTGCAGGTTCTCCCTCAGCACTGAACACCCATTTAATCAAGCCCAGCAAATCAAGATATTCATTGTCCATTTCCGGTGAAAGATACAGGCTGATGTTGACATTTTTCGTTTCACCACTACTGAATTTTCCTAAAGAATAGGGGAATTTCATTGAATCCGTGCCGTAAATATCCTTGTCGACATTGCCCCATATAGGTCCGTCATAAATCAAAACACCGTTTTCATCTGTAATAATAATATTTGCATATTTGTGCAGAAGCTGATTGACAAGTTCCATTGTTTTCGGGTCGGCGTTTTCTTGGTCAACATAGTCCGCCCAGAAATAAATTTCTACATCATAATCCCAGATGTTGGTGATTTCCACAATCTGACTTCTTGATTCACCCGGAATTAAATTTTTGAAATCGGCAAACAAATCACCGCCGTTGACATCGAATGTAAACCCATTTTCAGGATTCTGGAATGTAACAGAAGTAGTAATTTCTTGCTGTTCTCCCTGCTTGTAGGAAATTCCGAGGTCATCATAGGACATATCCCAGTAAGAAAGCGAATCGCCTGCCGCCTGAATAATTTCCATTGTGACAATAATATCCGCAAATTTATTTCGATATTCTTTGCCGGATTTTTCGCCGTTAATTCGGAAACTGTCAAACAGGGAATTGGTCACTTCGTCAGGCGAAAGTACGCCCTTGTAGTAAAAATAACCGTCATCGGAATTGTAAGTCCAGTCTTCTGTGTTGTAAGTGATTTCGATATTTTCCGTACTCAGTGCAGGGTTGACAAGGAGATTGCCGTTTTCATCTCTGCTGTCGCCCCAGACTTTTTCAATTTTCACCCTCGGTATGGCATCAATCGTTCCGGTATTTTTCACCTGAACAATTTTCGTCACGTCCGCATCGGGATAAACAACGGTATCTTGTGCAAATTCTTCCACAATCTGTCCACGGACACTGCCCATTGTGATTTTGTTAATGGTGTCGTCCTGCACTTTCCACGAGGCGTATGTCATTCCCGTGGAGAACAGAAACGTACAGGCAGAAACCGCACACAGAAAAGAATACACAGCAGATTTTTTCATCAGCACACCTCCTCATACAAAAATTTCGTCATTTATTCCGGAGAGACTGTTCTTCCGGCAATGGTAAATATGGAATCCGAATCTTCGTCAACTGTCTTGTAATTCTGGTCAACAATGGATTCCGGCATAGCGGAAATTTCCTCGTCCATTGCGGCAAATGCAGCGGCTGAACTCGAAAATCCTGCGGACTGAATTGCCTGTGCCTGCAAAACAATCTGATATTTGCCCACTGTTGTCACTTCTGCATGATTCCAGTCGGTAGGAATTACCGCATCACTGAACAATTCCGCTTTACTGCCCTGTTTGAAAATTCCGTTGTAGTTGTAGTAATAAATTCCTGCGGTGGACTTTTTCGTATCCAGTGTGTACAGCGTTTCATTGACGGTTTTGTATTTAGAAATTTCGTCAATGGAATAGCCCGTACCTTCTTTCAGAGCATCATCTTCCGCATAACGAATTGTCTGTAAAATCAGGTTCAGGCGAGTTTCGTCCGTGATAACATTGCCGTCCGCATCTTCCACCATCATAACAACTCGCATATAACTGTCACCCTCAACAGCGGAAACAGTCGGGTCTTTGTCCCTTGTATCGCCGGGAGTAAGATTTTCACCGTCCCCCGGTGTCCCCGGAGTATCATCTCCGGGGTCGTCAGGCGTTCCACCGTCATCTTCGGGCGTACCATCATCGTCCCAATGCGGTTCGTCAATGGTAATATCCAAATCTCCCATGCTGAAATGGTTCGTGACCTGTTCGGAATCCGTCAGAAACGCCAGCGTTCCACTGATACCGAGTGCAGCCACGGTACAGATTGCCAGTGTTCCGACAAGTATTTTTTTGCTGCGTTTCATCGTTTTTTCCTCCCATTATCAGGATTTGCTATTATTGCCTTTTATAGCTGCTGTTTCACCGTTTGAGCCGATAATACCGGGCTGTGCAACCGGTGCGGGATCTTTATCAGAAGGTGTGTTTTCAAATACAGCGTCCTTAGCAGTACCAGCAGCAGCTACCCATTCAGTACCACTTCCAAACTCACTCTTCTGTACAGCATAGCCCTCAATCCAGATTGCAAAACCGCCTATGTCTTCTAATGCCTTGACATCTTCTGTTGTTGCATCATCTTTTACTGTAACTGTGCTGAAAATAGAATCTGTTTTTTCTTTGGCTGCAAGTGACGTATTGTAATAGAAAACTTGACTAACATCTTCAGCAGAATCTACCTCAGTAACACCTGACGGACGAACCCACTTATTAGCAGCTACTTTTTCAGCATTGTCAGCATCATAATCAATGTCAATTGCTTTTGTTACCTTTGCCATATCCGTAGCTGAAAGCGGCTTTCCGGCACGATCTGCTTCACCGGTATCTTTTTTTCCATTTCCGTTTGTATCTTCAAACGCACCCTCACCATAAACAAAGGTAATCTTAGCAGCAACCCATTCTTCCATTGTGCCTGTGTTGGTGATAATCGGGTTTTTCGCTGCTGAAGTTCCCGGAACCATTTTCTGTGCCTCTGTATCACCATATTCAATTGTCTCACCTTTTTCATTTTTTGTCGGGCGAAGTTGTTCAACAGTCTTACCCGTCAATTCAGAAGAATCAGATTCAGTAATCGGAGTTTCTGTGTCATCGTCTTTTGTATAGCCGTATATTGATTTTCCTTCAGAAGTATAACCAAATACCGGAATAATGCTTTTTCCGTCATCGGTGTATTCATAGCCGACAACACCGTCCCATTCCGGCTCGGTGAGCATTGCGTCAAGTCCTTCAGTTTCAAATGTGAAATTGTTCGCTCTCTGTTCGGTTAATTTCGTGAGATAAGCCACTGTTCCGGTAATGGAAATGGCTGCGGTCAGTGCCAGTGCGCCTGCACCTGTCAGGATTTTTTTAGTTTTTGCGTTCATCATGATTTCCTCCTTCAATAGTTGGGCTGTCCGGTGCGTTCTTCTTGTCGGATTTTTTATCGTCCGAAAACAGCAAGGAGAACGCCACCAGTGCAGCAATGATTATTCCTGCGATAATCTTGCCCTGTAACGTTGATGTCCAGATGGCAAGATACCCCAGATACGGTATGTGATACACGACTTTCCCCACAATATTGTCGTATCTCGTCGGATTGTCAGGCGTGTTATTGGCAATGCCCTGCGTGGTGATGTGCCGTGTTTCATCATCTTTTTTGATGACCCTGTGTGTCACCAATGTTAGACTTTCGTCCCTGACAAAAGTAATGTCATCGCCGATTTGTATTTCTTCGTAAGGAACGGGCGAAATCATCAGCAGACTTCCTACCGGCAGTTCCGGTTCCATTGAACCCGTCAGCACGGCTTTCATCTCCATGCCGTAAACCAGTTTCAGAATCAGTATCCCTGCCAGTGCAATAAACAACACCAGTATCAGCAAATCTGTCACGATATTCGCCAGTTTCTTCAATGATCAGACCTTCTTTCTGTATGAATGAAAACATTATTTCCAACTTTCAGGGAAAGTGTCTCCATCTTTAAGTTTTATTCTCAAATCATCATAACTATCATAGAAAACGATACTGATTGTTCCTACATAATAGCCGAGACTATTTTTGCCTTCTTCACTTAAGCTATTAGGAGCGTAAATATGTCCTTTCAATGACTCATTACAGCCATAGAATATCTCTGCTTCTCCAACTGTTGTAAGTGTTTCAGGAAGAACAATACTTGTATAACCATTACAATTCTTGAAAACGCCAGCTCCCAATGTAGTCAAATTTTGGCTGACCACAATATTACTAATACCTGAACAACCTTCAAAAGCATTATTTCCAATAGTTGTTACACTATTAGGAATTTTCAAATCGCCTGTAAGATTTTTACAATAACTAAATGTATTATCGCCAATTTCAGTTAGATTGTCACCATTAAATGTAAGTTTAGTAATATTGGCACATCTGAACGCTTCTTTTCCTATTTTCTGTAAAGATGCCGGCAGATTGAGTTCGCAACTAAGGAAGTTTGGATCGCTTGCACTCCAATCACCATTTTTGAAAGCACTTTCTCCAATTTCAAGTAGATTTTCACCACTAAACGTCAACGCAGAAATATGTGTTCCTTCAAATGCGTTGTTTCCTATTTTTTTAACAGAACCAGGTATTGCCAAATTACCTTGAATATTTGTTTTGTAAAATGCAAAATCACCTATTTCAGTCAAATTATTTCCATTAAATGTAAGTTTAGTAATATTAGCACATCTGAACGCACTATTTCCTATCTTCTGCAAAGATACTGGCAGGTTAAGTTCACAACTAAGGAAGTCTGAAATTTTTGCCTCCCAATCACCATTTCTGAAAGCATCGTTTCCAATTGAAATTATATTGTCAGATAATGTCAAAGTTTTCAGATTTTGGCATTCTCTGAATGCAGACTCTCCAATGGTAAGTTCTTGAGTACCCTTTCCAAAGTCCACAGCAGTAAATCCGCAATAAGCAAATGCGTAATTATCAATTGTTGTCAATGCACCGCTGTCCTCAAATTTCAAAGTTCCGGTAGAGTATGCACTTTGGAATGCACCATAATTGATTGTTTTTACGCTCTTCGGAATCGTCAAATTTCCGCTTAATCCCGTACAATTGCTGAATGCACTGTCACCAATTGTTACTAATTGGCTGTCAGGTGCAAATTCCAAAGAAGTCAAGGAATAACACTGGTTAAAAGCATTTTCTCCAATTGTTTTCAAACTTGCTGGAAGTTTTAACTCACCACTCATTTTTACATTAGACCTGTTCTAAAACTTTAATTTGTAGAGTGCTGAAGATTATAAATTGCACAGATAAGAGAAGCACGCAA